>NZ_JAJCIC010000035.1 GCF_020554865.1 Lacrimispora sp. 210928-DFI.3.58 | reverse complement strand
AGTAAAACTGTGCTACAGCCCCGGCAGGCCATCGCGCAGCGATTTTGTTCAATCGGTATTTTCGTGATTAATATCAATCAACTCGACCTTGAAGTAATGTTTGTCCTTTTCTTCCGTGTCAGTTTCAGTTGTTACGATTGCATCAAGAATTTCATCAACGGTATACTTCTTGTCCGAAATCAACATCTCACGCATCAGCTTCGCATCAAAGTTCATTCGAGAAGCTACCGCTTCTCCTGCGTATGATGTTGTAAATACTAAAGTCCGGCAATATGCCAAACCGCAAAGTCGTCCAATACCACGGAAACCCTTGTCTACACCAATCTTTTTGTCGGAGTTTGCAATGTCACCCAACTGTGCAACGAAATCTTTTTCTCGTACACCCGTAGCATTATCTTCAATCGAAACATATCGTTTCTTTTGGTCGATGAAGATTGCAACTTCTGCTAATTCGGGAGTTACAATTCCGCTATCTATTGCCTTGTCAATCTGGTCACAGGCATTCTGCACATATTCTCTGTAGGCTACCTTTGAGTCTGAATACATACCCGTTGTCAGATTTTCAAGAATATTCTTTCCTATCTTAGCCATGTCATTTCACTTCCATCATTTTATCTGTTTATAAATTGGCTTCGGGAATTTGATGTGCAGCATAGACCTAAAGATAGGATTTTGCACAATGTATTCGCCTTGCTTTAATCTTGTCATCATTGTCTTATATACAGCCGGAACACTCTTGTAATCACTCTTTGTAACCTCGATAGAGTTTGTTCTTCCGTATGCATGAGTAGAACAGTTACCCGTTACTCTATCATGGATTGCACTTCTGAACTGTTCTGCAGCAAATAGAACCACACCTAACGAACGACCTCTTTCAGCAACATCGAGGATCTGCTGAAGAATCGGAGAGTGACGAGGTGCATCTTTAGAGGCATACTTGTTCAGCTCGTCGATAAAAATAACAATTCTGGACGGAGGTGCTACGCCCTCATCTCCGTTGTATTCACCAAGCTGCAAGTTATACAGTGTCCTAACTGCATCACCAAATACATACGCTTGCTTATCTTCAGAAAGTTTTGCGATGTCAATGACATGGACTTCGTTCTTTTTGATGTACTTCAACGAATCACCAAGTCTTGTTTCTGCCTTGCTTTCATCAACAGCTCTTGCAAAAATGGCGGTCTTGTCGTTAATCGCCTTATTTACAATACGGTAGAACTTTCGCCAGCTTGAAATAGGAATTTCCTTGTCGCTTGTTCCGCCAGCATTACATTTTTCTTTAATGGCTTCAAGGAACTCCTGCCAATCATTGACAGAGCTAAATTTACCTTGACCAGCCATAATATAATTGATGATTGCATCCATTGTCTGAGTGGTATCATCAATATTGGAGAACATCAAATCCAAGTTATTGCGATCATACTTGTAGATATACTTGAATTTCTTTGCCTTTTTCTTCTTTACATTGTCAGCTACTTCTTCCGGCTTCAAATACGTATTCCAGTATTTTTCAGTGGAATAAGGATAGTAATATGTTACATTTTGGAAAGGCTCTGCTGACAAGCCTAATTCCTCATACATAGCAAGGTTTTCTTTTCGTGCCTGTTCCGGATTATCTTCGTCGCTGTAATCATTTGGCTGGTCAATGGTTAAAAGGTCTCTGCCCTTAACATTAAACATTACAAACGCAACGGAATCTTCCTCATCCTCGCTATTCAAATATCTATCCTGGATTGCTTTCATCAAGAACATTGCATAGGATGTTTTTGCAGCAAGTCCAGAAATACCAGAGATATTCAGATGTGCGCCCTCTGGTCCGATAATAAATTTAGAGTTCAACCGTACAGGAAGCATTACCTTTTCACAGCCAGCGGTTCCTTCGTACATTTCAAGATAGCCACATACCAACGGATTACGAATATCTTTTAAGCCTAATGCGTATTCAATTTCGTTGGCTGTTGCAAGGTACACCTTTGCATTGCTTTGACACGGGATGTAGATGTTCTTGGTATTACATACAACTTTAGCTTGAACATAGTTCATGCCAACACGCAAAGTAGGACTTTCTACATCCACATCACCGAAATCACTTGAAATGTAGTTTGTTAAAAAGCTCGCTGCATCGGTAATATGAGATATATCCTCAATCATGCCGTATGAAAAAGAGCCATTAACGTGTTCGACTTTTACAATGTCAAACGGATTTAATATCAGCGTCGGATTAGTCCAAAACGCAAAATTATCAATAGTCGTAGGGGCTTTTTCTGTCGCCAACACTCGACCTATAATCTTGGAATCTGTCACAATATTTCCTCCTTAGAATAAGTGCAGAAACATTTCTGTACTCATGTATTTGCTTTTCACAAAAGATTCTGTCAAAAAAACGGGATAAAGATGGTTTGCCCATCTCTTGTCCGTACCGTAACACGTTGGAGTTCGCTCATTTATCAGCGTAGCACTCAACAAATCAATTTCATCACTGTCTATGCCGATACCATATTCCTCATCCATAAGTATCTTCTCGACCTTAATCACACCATCAAAAGGAGTTCTGGTGTGTTTCTTATCTCGGATTCTTATATACCAGACTGCAAACTGAACATCTCCTAAAAAAGCCTTGTTTTCATAGAGCGCAACTGGCGTTCTATGAAATAGAGGAAGGTCAGCGATGTAGTTTGCATTCGATTTACCAGTATGATCTAAGATGCTTTCTGGATTAAAGGATTTTGAAACGCCTATAACCCAACGATAGTTGTGCTTTATCTTTTGAAGTTCTCGTAAATCGCCCCTGCCGGTTTTCATCGGTTTGTATTCAAGAGAACCATCTTTCAGTAAATAATTATTCTGATTGATTCTGCCTGCTTTCACAAGCTCTGCAACCATTTCCTTTTCAGACTGTATCATGTAGTCTTGGATGCAAGCTATGCCGCTATCCTCGACTTTGCCTTTTCTCTTGTCTTTGGGCATTGTGTACGGAAGAATAGCAGAGAACTCAATCCCTAATCGCTTCAACTCAGCACTCTTGTTCAGCTTTACTGTTTTTGCTGCGAAGAACTCTTCATCGCCCCACCCATCTGCATTGCATACATTGGGCAATGACAATACGAGCCTTCTATAAAACTTCTCGGCGTGCATAACGCCATCTACTCGTCTGCAACACCCAACACCAACTTGTCCAGCTACAACTGGATAAACTTGCTTGTTATATGAAATATCGTCAACTTTATAGGCATGGCGTGAACCATCTAAGAAATAGCTGATAACAGGGGGACTACCTGCTAACTGTCTTGCATAGTCTCCGAGGGGGACTGGCTTTTTGTGACGTGTGGTCTCGCCAGATACTTGCCATTTCATTATTTTACTGCCATCATCGTCATAATCAAACGATGGCATTCCTATGGTATCAAACGAATATTTTTCTGTATTATAGCTTTTGCCATTCGTTTCTTTGGCTATTATCTGCATTATCTTTGCCATAATGTTACCTCCTCAATTAAGTATCATCTTCGTCAAAATCAACCTTAATTGAGTTGGCATTGCAAAAAGCACTGATTTTTTTCATAGCAGCATAGTTCGGTTTTGACTTCCCACGCTCCCAACGATTCACTGTTGAGAACGATACACCTATCTCTTTTGCAAAAGATTCTTGACTGAGATAAGCGACCTTTCGGATGTATTTAATTCCTTCTGAAAAATTCATATTCTCACCTCTATAATATGCGGTGTTTATACAATAACTCACTATAAATTATAGCGAGTTTGCTATGGAAATGCAATAGCAGAGCTATGAAATTACGAAAGAATTTACAAATTTCCACCTCTAAAGCGTCTTTTCAATAACATTATGCTGCTTGATACCCTATACCTTGCTATGTAATTGCGGTCAAAAAATCAAGTACAGACCTGACATTTTGACCGCAAATCAACCTTTATTGATACATTACTTCATCATTCGTCTGTAACGGTCTCTGCGTTCGCTCAAATGGTCTTTCATTCGTTTATGATAGTCTCTGATGGACATATCCACGGGAACCGGCTGACTGTCCGGCACATACTTGTGGTGGGGTACTCGCTCAACCTCCAATCTCATATTGTAGAAGAAGTTGCGATATCCGTCATCGGTTGCTTCTTCGATCAACATAACAGCCAGACGGAAGAAGTTTTTCTTTGCAGTCGGGTCAACTGCCAGAGCTGCGGCGTGGCAAAGTCTTGTAACGGTCAAGCCACGGTTCGGGCATCCGAAAGTGAACAGGATTTTCTTGTCATTCATACTCATCATCATTGTGTTGTCCTCCTTAGCCGTTGTCGGATTTTGCATTAAATCTATTCTGTTTTGCGTATTCACTTGCTTTCTGTCTGCGTTCCTCGCTCATCGGAGGTTGCAGACGAATGGATAATCTGGACTTTTCCAGAACATAAGAAACCCCGCCTTGCTCACAGGACTTTTCCAGTCGGCACAAGTCGGGGTACTTCTTGCTGAAATTCGCCAGTCGCTTTCGCAATCCGGCATTGTAGGTATAAATGCTTGCTGTGTTCTCGCCCTCATTGAACAGGACAATGGTTTCTTTCTCATACTTCGTTAGCTTCGCCATATTCGTCCTCCATGTCATAGGTGCTGAGTTCTGCCAGTTTCATGGTCAGCTCGGCATCGTAGTAGCTCTCCATTTCCTCTCGGAGAGTGCGGAAGAAGCACTGATACCAACGCTTCGCATCGTCCGTGTCCAGCTTGATTGCCAGTCCCAAGAAAAATTTCTGGGTCTCGTAGTCGGGAGCAATCACCGCAATCATCTGGAGACGGTCAACCGTTGCTTCGTGATTGGGGCATCCGAAAGAGTACAGAGCCTTCTTCTCAAAAATGTTCATCTTCATTGTGTTTTCCTCCTAAGATTTTGAAAAATTAAAAGCGACAGAGACTTCACAAGGAAATACCTGTCGCTTTGTTGTCGATATGAAATTGTTGGGTCAGGACTTGATATAATCACGCAGCCCATAATTGATGGGGGCTATTCTGATAATCAACCATTCAGCAATATGTGGGATGATAAAGACCACAAAGGCAACCGTCAGCATTTGGAGTGTTTCTGCTCCTGTGCCGATGCCGAACATCCATCCAGCAGCCGCTATCAGGAACAGTAGCCCTGCAAGCAGATTTAATATGACGGTCGAGAACTGCGTGAGGAAGATACCGACCCATTGTATCAGGGTGACTGCCGCAATCAGCGGCAGTACCAGCAGCTTTAAAAACATCTTTATCAGAGCCATGTTTTTCTCCTTACTCGGTATGTGGGAAGAATGGACTGTGGAAGATTTCACACATCAGCAGAACGCCCATTGTGAACCCATACTTAAACTGACACTCGTTTGTCATGTTGCCCTCGTCTGCGTAACTGTCGCAGAGCTTTTCAAGCATGGCATAATCCTCCGGGGACAACTTACCCTCAAAATAGGTCATGGTCTCGGAAATATGTGTGGCAGTCTGTCGGAACTTGTCAGACTTCGGCACGATATCCTCGCTTGCGTAAATCCCACCTTTGAACAATGCTTCTAAAATCATATATCTTCGCTCCTTTCTCAGAAGTAAATTAATTCAGCTTTGATGGTTTCTTCTGCCTGTGCCACACAAGCGTTCATCTTACGAATCCATTCAAGCTGATTTTTGGCTTTGAGCTGCTCTGTCACGCCGTAATATTCCATCAGCTTGGGAAGAATGATGTTCATCCGGTTCTTGGCAGCGGCTTCAATCTCCGCACAATGTTCGTAGAGTGTTTCAGACAGCACCATATCGGAGAAAATGACAGGGTGTGCCAGCCGCAGATACTCTCTGCGCATCCGTCCCCACTTTCCGAGACAGATACTTGGCTTTTCCAGTCTGATGTCCGGGATGTAGTAATCTCCGCACTTGATAAAATTCAGTTCCATAGTCAAGCTCCTTTCTTTTTCTGATAATTCTCCCTGCGTTTGGCAAGGGTGGCTTCATATCTGGCGATTGCTTCGGGGTCTCCAGCTTCCGCATCAGCCACCATCTTCTGGCGGCTTCTGAGCGTGGCTTCGCTCTGATACTTCCTCATTTCAGCCAGCTTCCGGGCAGCTTCTTCATCGGTCTTGGCAAGCTCAATAAGAGCTTCACGCTCTGCCTTTCTTCTTGCCGTCCTTGCTCTGGTATATTCAGCCTTGCGTTCTGCCATCATTGCGGCATATTCGGGGTCAGCCGCCATCCTTGCTTCTTCACGCTCCTTTTTACGCTGTCTGGCTTCGGCTTCCTTGGCTTTCAGAGCTTCCCATTCCTTTGCGGCGACCGGGTCAGTCTTTGCTTTTTCTTTCAGTTCGGCTCGTGTCATTTTCTTTTTTCGGCTGGCTCGTTCCATACGCTTGCGCTCGGTTTCAAGCATTTTTTCACACTTGATGCGTTCCTTTTCTTCCAACTGGCTGAGATATTCCGGGTCGGCTTCTCTGGCTTCTTTAAATTTCTGACGGCGTTTCTGATTGCGCTCTCGCTGATTGGCAAGATGCTTCTCATACTGTGCAATGGCTTCGGGGTCTCCGGCTTCCGCAGCCATTCGCAGGGCATCAAGTTTCTGCTTTCTGCGTTCCGCAGATCGTTTGCCTTTTTCCTGCTTCTTGCGCAGCTGCTCGGCTTCAATAGCGGCAATGCGTTCTTCCTCTGATATGGTTTCGACCGGCGGATAGTAGTTGCCGATGAAATTGAAATGAATATCAATGTTCTGCTGACGGTAAACCGTTCGTCCGCCTGTGGCTTCGTGAACCTCAATTCTGTCGATAAAGGCATAGAGCATGGTGTCTGTCAGTTCCTCGCAGTCTCGGTATTTCTTGACCAGGGCAATAAATCGGGAAGTGTCCACTTGCTTAATTTCGTCCTGTTGAACCAGACATTCCAATTCCTCAATACGCTTTTCAAGCACAATCTGTTCTTCGTCGTACTGCTGAATCATTCGCTGTGCCTGTCGCTCCGGCAGGAGACCGTTCAAGGCACTTTCATAGAGCTTCCTGATTTTACTGTCTAAATCTGCCATTCTCTTTTGGGCTTCGACAAGCTCCTGCTGTCCGTTGTTCGCTGTCCTCGACTGTTGCTCATTCCATACGGCTTTGAGTTGGTCGATAAACTCTGCTTCGTTTTCAAGGACATATTTGCTGACCGTCTGGATTGCCTGTAAAATGACCGCTTCCAGAACCGATGTTTTTACATAGTGGGAAACACATTCGGCTGTGGCACTACGATAGTTGCCACATTGAAAAGCAGAATCGGAATCATAGTGTTTATCACCATGTTTGGCTTCGGGACTGATAAATCCCATCCTTGCACCGCAGTCAGCACAATACACTAAGCCGGACAGACGATGAGAGTATGTTCCGTTCGCCGCTCTCGGCTTTTTCTTCATGCGGATTTTTCTGGCAATATCCCATGTATCCTGATCAATGATGGCTTCATGAGTGTCCGGGAATAGCATCAGCTCGTCCGGCGTTGCGGCTCTGCGCTGCTTCGTCTTGAAGTTCTCGCAGATGGATTTGCCCAACACGGTATGACCGAGATATTCCTGCCTGTCAAGGATATAGCCAACGGTAGTTGCGTTCCAGCGGCAGGGGTCTTTCACACTTTTGTGTCTGCAATTCTTCGGATTGTGCAGGGCGGCATACGCTGCCGGTATCAGCACTTGCTCCGCTGTCAGAATGTCCGCAATGGCTGTGGTACTGTTGCCCTGGCAAGCCGAACGGAAGATTTTCCTGACAACCTCTGCGGCAGGCTCGTCAACGATAAGGGTCTGCTTATCATCCGGCTTTCTCTTATAGCCATAAGGGATAGAACCACTGCACCTCATTCCGTCTTTCATTCTGGATTTGAATATTGCCTTGATTTTGTTGCTTGTATCCTTGGCATACCACTCGTTCATGATATTCAAAAACGGAGTGAAGTCATTGTCCTGCGGAGCGGCACTATCCACATTGTTGTTGATGGCTATGAAGCGAACGCCCTTTTTCGGAAAGAGGATTTCTGTGTAATAGCCGACTTGCAGATAATTACGACCAAAGCGGCTGAGATCCTTTACCACAAGGGTCTCAACTCGTCCGGCTTCGATTTCTTCAAGCAGGGCGGCAAAACCGGGACGATTGAAATTCGTACCAGAATAGCCGTCATCATAAAAGTGTCGGATGTTTCTCAGCCCATGCTGACGAGCATATTCTTCGAGATATTTCTTTTGGTTCTGGATGGAATTGGATTCTCCAGCCTGTTCATCATCTCTTGATAGACGCTCATACAGAGCAGTTATTTTGATTTCTTCTTTCTTTGCCACGATTTTGACCTCCCTTCTTTATGTAATTTGCGTTTGTGACACGCACCCCTTGTCTATCCTCTTACAGTTTAACCTTTCGGGTCAGTGACCACATAGGAGCTGTGCATCTGGAGAAGGTTTGGCTTCAACCAAAAGCGAGTTTTACCGGAACCCGAACCGCCGATAATCAGGACATTCTTATTTCTGGCATTGGCAGGATTCTTCGGACGATTGCTCATCATCAGCCGCTCTGTTTTTGTCAGGATCACATTGTCCTCGAATTTTGGTGCAATAAACGGCTCAATATCTTTTGCCGTTCCCCAACGAGCAGAACCGTACTCAACATTGTGCCGGTACTTCTTTGCGTTTTTGCCTTTTAGATAGACAGCCAGCCGGAGTCCTGCACCGCAGAGAATACCAATCAGCAAATCCAACGGGTGAAAGCTGGGCAGCGGATTGTTCAGGGCTATCGGAAGGGCATGAAAAAAGCTGAGGATTTTCGCAGATGAATCTGCACCCTCAGCCAATCTCCATGCTTCTCCTAAATTCGTAGCGAACAATCCTACCAGAAAATACGGTAAATTCAGAATCAGGAGCTTTTTCATTTTTCTCTTATCCATCACAGATCACGCTCCTGTTTCTTCTCTCGAACCTTCTTCGGAATCGCTGCGACAATTTCCTTGAACTTCTTCAGTTGCGCCAGAACACTCGGCTTTTCATTCTTGGTTAATGTCCTTGCTTGATGTTCCTTGCAGATTGCATCCAAGGCATCTGCATCTTTGGAACGGACAAAAACAAGAAACCGGGGAGGATCAACGGACTTATCTTTTCTTACGGCAAAGTCCACGCCGTACTTCTTGGCGAGCTTTTCAAAATCACGGATACTCTCTTTGTCGATCTCAACATTCGTAGCGCCCTGATTCTGTCCCAAAAGCTGTTTCACGGATTGCTTTCCATGAACGGCAGGGTCTCGTGCCTTTTTCATCTTCACTTTTTCCCGGTGCTGCAAATACTTGCGGATACCGGCAATGATAGTGCGCCCTGTCAGCTTGGTAGTGCTGATCGCCAGGTTTACTGTCCTGTTTTCAACTTCTTCCTGCATGATTCATCACCTCCTGCAAGCAGTAGAGTGAACAGATTATCGTGCCATATCTCTGTGGTCGTAATACAGATTGCCCTTGGCAACTGCGGCATGGCTGATAATCTTGATATTGCCAGCTTTCTGGTTATCCAG
This sequence comes from Lacrimispora sp. 210928-DFI.3.58, assembly GCF_020554865.1. Classification (GTDB taxonomy): domain Bacteria; phylum Bacillota; class Clostridia; order Lachnospirales; family Lachnospiraceae; genus Enterocloster. The sequence continues at coordinate 38,494 of NZ_JAJCIC010000035.1, read as the reverse complement.
AGCCTTCTGATAACCCACATCGCTCAAATACAGACGATTTCTTTCGCCTTTCCAACCGACAGGCGATTCATCGGTCAGCACATCGAAAATAATCATGTGCTTGGTGGCTTCATCAAATCGTGCCAAGTCCATATAGGTATGTCCCTGGTACTCCTTAGCGCCATCCTGAATCCGCTTTCGCTCCATCAGCTCTCCAATCGTCGAATTTCTTTGCATAAGAACCTCCTTACAGAACATCTCGGTCAGGGTTGCTTTTGTGGAGAACCGTATCAGTTTTGACAGGTGCATCTTCTTTCTTCACCATATCATCCGGCAGGGGAAGCGCCATAATGCTGCGCCCCATGCGTACAAAAGTCTCAGGCTGATGAAAGTGTTCCTCAAACTGCTTCATCAGTTCCGGGGACAGAGAACAAAAATCCTCCTCGCCCAAACCGACCACCAGGAAATCACCGGCGATAATGTCATAAATATCGCCGTCATCATCACGCAGCGCACGGTTCAGGTCTTTGCCTACGAGTTTACCTTCATCGTGCATGAGCAGTGCAACCGGCTCATTGAACGGATAAGTTGCCTCAATATCACCACCTACGGCCTTCTGCAAATCCTCCAGCTCACAGCCGATCTGCACAGCCTGCGGATACATGAACGGCTTTACCAGCAACACATTCATGGTATCTGCCTGTTCTTTCTGAACCTCCCGTTCCTCGGTCGTGCCAAACGCAACACCGGTAAAGTTTTCGGAGTCCAGAATGTACTCCGAATTATAATAAGCGGCTCTAACCTGTTCCTCTGCTGCATCGTGAGATTCTGCTTGCACCGTAACCGTTTTCTCCAAGGTTTCTGTAATCTTCACATCGTATTCTTTCAAGTTTCGATACCTCCGTTTCTTTGGGAATAAGAAAAGCGACCATCCATGAACCTGTTACAGTTCATAAATAGTCGCATCCACATCGGCTAAAAGCTCGAACAAACAAATATCGTCCAGTTCGCAAATCAGGGAACCCATGTCGAAGAAAATATCGTCCTCGCATTCCACCGTAGTAACTACGCTGCGGTGTTCGTTAAGACAAATGGCTTCTTCCTTGTCCATCGTAATCGTGGACATACAGGACACCACATAGAATGTCATATCTTCTGCTAACCACAGCTCCTTGCACTGAATCGTGCGAACTTTTTCATCGCCGCTCATATCTTCTACATAGGACAGAAGACGCACGGCTCTGCTGTTCAGAAGTACCGTTCCCTGATAGTCGATCCCATCACCAGCAGAGGACAATACTCGATACTCGCTAACCATCTCGGCATTTTTCTGGAACGACTTTGCCAGAAGCGCAGGAGAAATATCATCGAACTCCTCACTGTAGTTTACGAGCATGTCTACCATATAATCAGGATCGCAAAGGTCGTAGAGTTCTTCCAAAGCGCCCTGAATGTTTTTGGGTGTAAACATTTTTTCACCTTACCTTTCCATAGATTTTTCTCTTTTTTTCTGCCACTGTTCCAAAAGCTGAATGATTTTATCCTCCATCTGCTTGTTGGTATAGGACTTCGGGAAGTATTTTCGCAACGAATCCGTTTTGAAAGTTACTCTGTCCAGCTCTCCCTTCTTGATTTCATTCATAATCTCGCACATCGCATCCAGCGTACACTCGCCCTCCTGTGCGAGCTTTTTAATTCGCTGTGCTTGCGAAAGGGAAGGGGCTGCTTGAGCATAATCCATTGCGGAAAGAAAGTCCTGCTGTTCTTCGCTTGCCAGATAGGAAAGCTCCACCGCAGGATTGAATTTGATCTGACCCGTATCCACCATATCCAGCAGTTCCGGAATCAGTTCGGTAAGACGGATATACCTTTGAACCTGCACACGGCTATCGCCACTTTGCTCAGCAACCTGATTCACCGCCCACGACTTCTGCCCAACTTGGGCAGAAGTTAAATCTGTCCGTTCGCCCTGATGTTTAATCGCATCCAATTTCATCTTGTAGGCAAATGCTCTTTCGCTCGGAAGAATGGTTTCTCTCTGCAAATTCGCATCGACCATCAGAATAATGGCGGCATCATCATCCAGGTCACGAACAATCGCAGGCATGGTTTCCTTACCCGCAAGCTCCGATGCCCGGTGCCGCCTGTGACCAGAAACGATTTCATAACCACCATCGGGGTCAGGACGGACAATCGCAGGAGTGAGAACTCCAAAATCTCGGACACTTTCCGCCGTTTTCATCATTTCCTCATCGTCTACCACTCGGAACGGATGTCCCTCAAAGGGGTGTAACTCAGAAAGTGGAATTTCCTGCACACGCTCCTGCTGGGCTTCAGCTCTGGATTGATCGGTGGAGAAAATATCATCGTACCCCTTCAAGCTGATGTTTGCGCCTTTTTTCTGCATTGTTTAACACCTCCTTCGTCAGAACTTTATAGGCTTCGGCAACTTTACCTTTGGGATCATGCTTGAAGATACTGGTTCCCTCAGCGCTGATTTCCTCTGCACGGACAGAACGGGGAATATCTGTCTTGTAGACTTTCAGCTTTCCACCGTAGCTCTCCCGAATCAGATTGCTGATGTCTTTGGAATAGTTGGTTCGGCTGTCCACCATCGTTAGAAGAATACCTTCGATTTTCAATTTGGGATTGATTTGCCGTTTCACTTTGCTGACGGTTTCAAGCAGCTGTTCCAGACCCTTTGCAGGAAGATACGCCGCCTGAACCGGTATCAGCACATTGTCGGCAGCTGCCAACGCATTCACGGTCAGCATACCCAAAGACGGCATACAGTCCAGAAGAATGTAATCATAGTTCTGTTTGACCGTATCCAGGTACTGACGAAGAATGGTTTCTCGGCTCATGGCATTGACCAGTGCTACTTCCATACCTGACAGTTCGATGTTGGATGGCACCAAATCAACGCCCTCCGGATGATGAAGAATCCCTTCACCGGGAGCAATGGGTTTCTCCATCATAATCTTTCCCATCAAATCGGAAAGTGTCGGAGACAAGTCATCCGGGTATGGGTTGCCAAGACTGACCGTTAGGGAAGCCTGGGGATCGGTGTCTACCAGAAGTACCTTTTTACCCTCAAGCGCCAAGCCCACGCCCAGATTCTCGGTGGTGGTGGTCTTGCCGGTTCCTCCTTTCTGATTGACCACCGCAATGATGGTTGCTTTTTTCGACATTTTTCGTCACTCTCCTTCCTCTCGTTTCATTTTCAATTTCTTAAATCCTCCTTCCAAATATCCGTGTGACATATCGTGCCGAACAAGAGCATCGTAGTAGGTGTCTATTGTCGTCGGCGCATTGTATATCGTAGTCAGCATATACTGACGGATATTTCTAATCTTTGTGGTGTTCTCTTTGAAGCAGTCCATAACATATCGAATGTGTTCGATATTCAGTTTCATAAACCGACTGCGGACAATTTCTGCCGGACGCTCCTCTGCACCAATGCGAATCAACGGTCGCTTTGTGCAAACCGTTTCAACAATCAACTCCAGAATGTTATCCAACATTTCAGAATCGTAAGGGTAATCCTTCTTCAACAAATCTATACTGAGCTGATCCGAGAAATAATCAAAGTATTCTTGATACCGGTCATTCTCGTCCATCATTCCACCATTTCCGGAAGGAAAGATAGAATCAGTATCACTAAATTCAGTATTTTTAATATCAGTATTATTACATTGTGATTTTGGAAGTTCTTGAGTTGTGATTTCCATTGTTCCAGAATTGTGATTTTCACAATTCAAGAGTTGTGAATCCACAGCAGAGATAAAGTTCTTCACATAGATCAGGTTGGGTTTTCCCAGACCCTGGCGCTTGCGTTCAATCAATCCTGCTTTCTTCTCAAGTTCACTGAGCAGCTTGATAGCCTTTTGTTCAGCACAGTTCAGAGCCATCTTCGCTTCGTCGATTGTAAAAATGATATACACTCGACCGTTTTTATCTATCCAACCATTCTTGGCAGACAGGCTCATGCGGTCAAGCAAAATGCCATACAGCATCTTGGCATCGGCAGAAATATTCCAGAACCTCTCGTTCGTGAACAACACCTTCGGAACTCGATAGAATGTGAACAGATCGGATTGCTGACCGTAAAAATAATCAAAACTCACACGGCTTCACCACCTTCTTTCTGCGGAACACTTTCTGTTGTCAGCGGAATGCTGCGGAAAGTCGTATCCGTCTTTTCGTAAGGACATCGGGCAAAATGGCAGAAGCGGCATTCCTGTTCATACGCATCCATATCAACGAAGCCCCACTTCACGCATAACCTTCTTCGTACACCAACCAATGCACGGGTGATCTCGCCCATAGGGACAGCCATCACATTCCGACTTGGGTTTCGGTGGCAAAGAGATTAAGTAGTAGCAATTATTTCTACCCAGACGGCAACCCTTTCTGCCATTCGTCCAGAAGTAGCAGTAATGGCAATCGCTCGGCTTGTCTGCGGCATAAACAGACTTGCTCAAATAAAACACCTCCAATCTCTTGTATTTTCCCATGGTTTTGGGCATAAAAAAGAGCGCCTATCCATCCCCGATGCGGGGCAAATAGATGCTCTATGTATATAACGATATTCAATTTTATCTGCTATAACAGCATGGTACTCAAAACATCCGCCTTTTTTGATTAGCTGAATTTTTGGCACGATTTTGGGGCTGATTAGCAGGAAGGGTATTTTCATTAGCAAGAACAGCCCGTTTTCTGCTAATAATTAGCTGGCAATTTTGTCTTATAACAACCGTTCGATTCTGGAGGGGTTGTCAAAAATCAAATTTTGGAGTAGAATTTTATCTCATACAGTGAATGAGCTTTTTCGCAGCTTTTTATATAAGAAAAGCCGAAAACCCTTGAAAACAAAGGCTTTCGGCGTTGTTAGCTGGCGTCCCAGAGAGGATTTGAACCTCCGACCCCACGCTTAGGAGGCGTGTGCTCTATCCAACTGAGCTACTGAGACATGGCTGGTTTTATGACTAAGCCCGAAGAAACTCGAACTTGAATCCTATATGAAGTTTTTCCAAGGTGGCCGTTGTAACGCAACCTTAGGAGGCAGTCGCTCTATCCAACTGAGCTACGGAAACACATATCAGCGGACTAGGGCGGTTCTGCCGAAGTCCGTCTTATATCATAACCTATATTGGGGAAAAAATCAAGCCTCAAATTGTACGGTTCCCTGCATCCACACCTGGCCCTTGAAGCGGCGGCCGATCTGGGGTTCGCCGAGCAGATCCTGCTTGTTGATGGCAACGGTGAAGGTCAGGTCATTGCAGTCAAGCTTCAGGCGGTAGACCTCCTCTCCTGTCAGGCGGTTCTTGGCAAGCTCCATATCCGTAATGTTGCCGATGACGGAATACTGGTCGCATTCCACGCCGCAGGGCATGAAGCAGGTCTCGATGATGGAGTAGATGTCCTCGTGGGCAATGCGCCGTGATACCATGGAGTACAGGTCAATGTCTTCGATGGTAAGGGTTTCAATGGCATCCTCGTCTCCATGCTTGGCGGCCTCCAACAGGCGTCCGCGCTTGCTGGCTTCCTGGCGTGAGTCTTCGGCCTGCTTTGGAGTCTTCTGAATGGGAAGGAGTATTTTTCCCTGTACAGCAAGGCCTGTGAGGCAGGCTCCTTTTGGAAGGACGGGCAGCTGCTTCTGGCGGCGGAGACGGTACTCCATGGAGTTTTCAATATAGAAAATGAGGGAAATGCCAACTCTGTATTCATCTAACAGCCCGGCGTAGGTCTCGCGCTCTGTGTGGCGCTGTATGGAGCACTCCGCATTGGAACTGACATCGCTGCTCTGCACATAGGGGAAATAGTATTCCCTGGTGAATGTTCCGCGTTCACTTATACGACCTACCATCACTATGCCCATTCCGGGGGCAGTCTCAGCCCGGAGTTCGTAGAGCTTGGAACCGTCCTTCTCATCAAGACAGCCGGTAGTCAGGGCCTCCTTTGCAAGGCGCCGCAGCAGCTTATCCATATCCTGTTTTTTCTGGTACATGCTAAAACCAATGGTACGGATGAATTTATGCATTCCTTCACCTTCTTTCCTGTTGATCCTGGGAAAAATCCTTCTGCCCATTATATACTACTTTATGATAGATTACCAGTATTTTTGTGAAAGAATGTATAAAATATTCATGACACTTTTCGATGGTTTTCGAGAAAGAATTGTTAATATTTAGACGATTTTTATTTATTGACTGACAAACGAAGTTATGCTAGACTGAAATCAGGCATAAGCTTTATAATTCAATATGATCGGATGATGGATTCGGGAGAGACTGCACTGGCAAGCCAGGAGGCAGCGCCGAAGGGGAAGCGAAGAACTCTCAGGTAAAAGGACCGGATACCGGACGAAACTCTGGAAAGCAAGGATGCACCGACGAAGCTAAATCTTTCAGGTATAAAGACAGAGCGCACGAACAGGTTATTTGTTCGTGCGCTTTTTCCGTGTATTTGAAAATGCTTCATAGTGCAGCCGTCAGGTATTCTGCTGTGCCTGAAAATGTAGGTAAATGTAAAAAACAAAAAGGAGGGATTAATATGGCTGGGACAGAATGTAAGACACCGCTGTACGATATGCATGTAAAGTATGGAGGGAAGATCGTTCCCTTTGCAGGCTATCTGCTTCCGGTACAGTACGGTACGGGGGTGATCGGGGAGCATATGGCAGTGAGGACAGCCTGCGGGCTTTTTGATGTTTCCCATATGGGAGAGATCATCTGCAAGGGCCCGGACGCGCTGAACAACCTGAACATGCTGCTTACCAATAATTATACCGTAATGGCGGAGGGCCAGGCGCGCTACAGCCCCATGTGCAATGAGCAGGGCGGCGTGGTGGATGACCTGATCGTCTATAAGGTCAGGGAGGACTGCTATTTTATTGTGGTAAATGCAGCCAACAAGGATAAGGATTTTGCCTGGATGAAAGCCCATCAGTTTGGAGATGTGGTGTTTGAGGATATTTCGAGCCAGGTGGCCCAGCTGGCGCTCCAGGGACCAAAGGCCATCGGGATCTTAAAGAAGCTGGTGAAGGAGGAGGATATACCGGAGAAGTATTATACCTGCAAATTCCACCGGACGATCGACGGAATGGACTGCATTATCTCCAAAACAGGCTATACAGGCGAGGACGGAGTGGAGATCTACCTGGCAGCAGAGAACGGGCCCAGGCTCTGGGAGCTGCTTCTGGAGGCAGGAAAGGAGGAAGGTCTCATTCCCTGCGGGCTGGGAGCCAGGGATACCCTGAGGCTGGAGGCTGCTATGCCTCTTTACGGACATGAGATGGACGATGCCATTTCTCCGAAGGAGGCCGGACTGGGGATCTTTGTAAAAATGGACAAGGAGGATTTTATCGGCAGGCAGGCTCTGATTGAGAAAGGGCCCCTTACCAGGAAGCGTGTGGGCTTAAAGGTAACAGGACGCGGTATTATCCGTGAGCATCAGGCAGTGTATGCAGGCGGTGAGCAGATAGGGATCACCACATCGGGAACCCATTGTCCGTATCTGGGGTATCCGGTGGCCATGGCATTGGTGGATGTGGCCTATAAGGAGCCGGGAACGGAGCTGGAGGTAGATGTAAGGGGACGGAGAGTAAAGGCAGAGGTAGTGGCGCTGCCATTTTATAAGAAAAAATAAAAAATAGTTGAGCGCCAGAGCGCGAAACTATTTGCTACGCAAACGGAGCGAAGCGAAGTTCGCGGTAATACGGGATCTAAGTGCTCATAGCGAAAAGGAACCTGGCTGCGGGGAGCAGGCGGCAGGCCGGCACGGAGCCATAGAAGGATAGTAAAAGAGTCAAATATAAGGAGGTAATAGTTATGACATTTCCAGAGGAATTAAAGTACACAAAATCACATGAGTGGGTAAAGCTGGCAGAGGACGGGACTGCCTATGTAGGCGTAAGCGATTATGCTCAGAACGCATTGGGAGATCTGGTTTTTGTAAATCTGCCGGAGGCGGGAGATGAGGTGACAGCGGGAGAGGCATTTGCGGATGTGGAGTCTGTAAAGGCTGTGTCAGATGTATATTCTCCTGTCAGCGGTACTGTGGCAGAGATCAACGAGGGGCTTTTAGATGCGCCGGAATCCATCAATGAATCCCCCTATGATGCATGGTTTGTGAAGGTGGAGGGCATCTCCGGACAGAGCGGGCTCTTAAGTGCTTCGGAATATGAGGAGTATATCAAGACTCTGGATGAATAAAGATCCGGAAAGCCGCGAGGGCAGGCTTCAAATAAGGAGCTTACGGCAGATACGGACAACAACAGCACAGAAATGAGGTGACATATATGGGTTCCTATGTACCCAACACGAAGAAAGAGCAGCAGGAAATGCTTCATGAGATCGGCTTTGAAAGCTTCGATGAGATGTTTTCCCATATACCGGGCGAGGTGAAGCTTAACAAACCGCTGGATCTTCCCTCCGGCTTAAGCGAGCAGGCAGTCATGCGCAGGATGGAGGAGATTGCAGAGAAAAATGTCGTATTTAAGCACATTTTCCGGGGAGCAGGCGCTTACAACCATTATATCCCGGCCATAGTCTCAAGTGTAGTATCCAAAGAGGAATTTGTCACAGCATACACCCCTTATCAGGCAGAGATCAGCCAGGGCATCCTCCAGTCGATCTTTGAGTATCAGACCATGATCTGCGAGCTCACCGGGATGGATGCTGCCAACGCCTCTGTGTATGATGGAGCAACGGCGGCAGCAGAGGCTGTTGCCATGTGTAAGGACAGAAAACGCAGCAGGGCCTATATTTCTGGTGCGGCAAATCCACAGGTGATCCAGGTGATAAAGACCTACTGCTTTGGCAGCAATACCGATGTGGTGGTGGTGCCGGAAAAGGATGGGGCAACGGATATAGAGGCCCTGGAGGCACTTTTAAAGGAGGATAAGCAGGCGGCCTGCTTTTATGTACAGCAGCCCAACTTCTACGGGATCATCGAGGACGGTGACAGGCTGGGAGCCGTCGTCCATGAGGCTGGAGCAAAGTATATCATGGGCTGCAATCCGCTTGCGCTGGCTGTCATGAAGACTCCGGCGGAGTACGGCGCCGACATTGCTGTGGGTGATGGGCAGCCCTTGGGAATGCCGCTGGCATTTGGCGGCCCTTATCTGGGCTTTATGGCTGCAGGCGCGGCTATGGTGAGAAAGCTGCCGGGACGCATTGTGGGAGAGACAACGGACAGCAGGGGAGGAAGGGCATTTGTCCTGACCCTTCAGGCCAGAGAGCAGCATATCCGCAGGGAGAAGGCCAGCTCCAATATCTGCTCCAACCAGGCGCTGTGTGCGCTGACAGCAGCGGCATATATGACAGCCATGGGCGCAGAGGGAATGGCAGAGGCTGCCGGACAGTGCATTTCCAAAGCCCATTATCTGCGGGATAAGCTGGCAGAGTCCGGCCTGACGGAGAAATATGCAAGGGAATTTTTCCATGAGTTTGTCACAGTGATTCCGGAAGGAACACAGGCCGACAGTGCAGCGGTCTTGAAGAAATTGGAAGATAACGGGATCTTAGGCGGACTGCCGCTGTCTGACAAAGAAATCCTGTGGTGCGCAACGGAGATGAATACAAAGGAAGAGATCGACAGGACAGCAGCGGTCATAACCGAAGTTCTCTCAGAGAAGTCCGGTAAAAAAGGAGGTGACATTGCATGAAGCTTGTATTTGAAAAGAGTTCCTCCGGAAGAGGGATGAAGCTTTTAGAGGCCTGTGATGTGCCCGGAACAGAGCTTTTGGGGATCCACAAAAGGAGCAGCTCCCCCAGGCTTCCACAGATGTCTGAAAATGAGATCAGCCGTCATTATACAGAGCTGGCAAAGGGTGCTCACGGCGTAAACGATGGATTTTATCCCCTGGGTTCCTGTACCATGAAATACAATCCCAAGGTCAATGAAAAGGCGGCGTCTCTGAAGGGATTTACAGGCATCCATCCCCTTCAGCCGGAGCATACGGTCCAGGGCGCTCTTGAGGTTCTTAAGCTGGCAGAGGAGTATCTGTGCGAGATCACAGGAATGGATGCCATGTCCTTCCAGCCGGCAGCAGGGGCTCATGGCGAATTTACAGGGCTTTTGCTCATAAAGGCATACCACACAGCCCGCAAGGACGAAAAGCGCAAAAAGATCATTGTGCCGGATTCTGCTCACGGAACGAACCCGGCCAGCGCTGCCATGTGCGGCTATGATGTGGTGAGTATCCCTTCCAGAGAGGACGGCTGTGTTGATCTGGACCAGCTGAAGGCAGCGGTAGGTGAGGACACGGCAGGCCTTATGCTGACCAATCCCAATACCGTGGGACTGTTTGATAAGAATATTTTGGAGATCACGAAGATCGTCCACCAGGCAGGGGGACTCTGCTATTATGACGGGGCAAACCTCAATGCGGTCATGGGGATCGTAAGGCCGGGAGATATGGGCTTTGATGTGATCCACCTGAACCTGCACAAGACATTTTCCACGCCCCATGGGGGCGGCGGACCGGGAAGCGGGCCTGTGGGCTGCAAGGAGTTTTTAAAGAGGTATCTGCCGGGAGCCGGGATCGAGAGGCTGGAATCGTACCATTTGACTGCCCATGAGGCTTCCATTGGAGCGGTAAAGATGTTCTATGGGAACTTCTTAGTGGTGGTGAGGGCGCTGGCCTATATCCTGACATTGGGCAGGGAAGGGATCCCGGAGGCCTCCTCCAATGCAGTGCTGAATGCAAACTACATGAAGGTAAAGCTCTCCGATATTTATAAGATGGCCTATGAAGAGACCTGCATGCACGAATTTGTCATGACTCTGGAGGGCTTAAAGCATGACATCGGCGTTTCGGCCATGGATATTGCAAAATCACTGCTGGATTACGGCATCCATCCGCCGACCATGTACTTCCCGCTGATCGTCCATGAGGCTTTGATGGTGGAGCCCACAGAGACAGAGTCCAGGGAAACATTGGATGAGGCGATCGCAGTATTTAGAAAGATTTATGAGGAAGCCCTAAAAGATCCGCAGCGGCTTCACGGGGCGCCCTATGATACGCCCATAGGCAGGCCGGACGAGGTGACTGCAGCCAGAAAGCCGGTACTGAAATATGATTTTGGAGGAGCCGTCAAGCCAAATACCCCGTAGCAAGCTACAAAGTATTTGGCTCTTGAGGCATTTGCCAAATATCCGTGCAAGCACGGCTGCTTGGCTCATTGCTTCGCAGGAATAAACGGCACTGTACCGGAAAGGATTTAAGACATCATGATTTACAAGCTGCTTTGGATCGATACGGAAAATACATATCCCTACAAAAATCTTGCCATGGAGGAGTACATGACCCTTCATGTGCCGGAGGGAACCTGCATCCTGTTTCTGTGGCAGAACCGCCATACGGTGGTGATCGGCAGGAATCAGGACTGCTGGAAAGAATGCAGGGTAAGTGCGCTGGAGGAGGATGGCGGATATCTTGTCCGCCGCCTTTCCGGAGGCGGAGCGGTATTCCATGATCTGGGGAACCTGAATTTCACCTTCATGGTAAAGAAGGAGGACTATGATGTGGACCGCCAGCTGCAGGTGATCATCGAGGCTGTGAGGATGGCCGGTATCCGGGCGGAGAAGACGGGGCGCAACGACATCACGGTAGAAGGGCGGAAATTTTCCGGAAATGCATTTTACCAGTCAGGTGATTGCTGCTACCACCATGGCACGCTGATGCTTCGGGCAGACAAGGAACAGATGTCAAAGTATCTCAACGTTTCAAAGGAAAAGCTGGCATCTAAGGGTGTCTCCTCTGTGAAATCCAGGGTGGCGAATCTCTGTGAATATAACCCGGAGCTGACAATAGAGCAGATAAAGAAAAATCTGGTTCAGGCATTTTCTGAAGTATATGGCAGGGAGGCAAAAGAGCTGAAGGAGCAGGAGCTGCCTGAGGCCGGGATCAAGATCCTCATGGAAAAATTTGAGTCCTGGGATTGGAAATACGGCCGGAAGATACCCTTTGAATATGAAATGGAGCGCAGATTCCCCTGGGGAGGCGTCCGGCTGCAGCTTCAGGTGAACGAGGGAAGGATACAGGATGTGAATGTCTTTTCCGATGCCATGGAGCAGGGAGTCATTGAGGAGCTGGCGGCAAAGCTGAAGGGATGTCCTTATATGGCGGATGCCATATGCAGCGCAGTGAAAGCAGTCCGGGGAAGCAGGGAGATAGGAGAAAAGGAAGCCCCGGAGAGCATTGTGGAACAGATGAAGACAGATATTATGAGCCTTGTAAGGGAGGCTCTGTGACGGGAGGAAAATAATGGCAGACCGATTTGATCTGATTGTGATCGGCGCAGGCCCAGGCGGATATGAAGCGGCGATCGAAGGCGCAAAAAAGGGCATGAAGGTGGCGCTGGTGGAAAACCGGCAATTAGGCGGAACCTGTTTGAACAGGGGCTGCATTCCCACAAAGACCATCCTTCACACGGCGGAGCTCTATCACGAACTGAAGAATGGGCCTGCCATAGGACTTGAGGCAGCCGGGACGTCTGTCCATATGGAGGCTGTGTGGCAGAGGAAGGAGGAGGTGCTTGAACAGCTGAGAAAGGGCATTGCCTCCCTGATGAAGACGAATAAGATCGCTGTGTATTATGGCACAGGGATGATCCTTGACAGAGAACACGTCATGGTGGCGGAAAATGAGCCGGTTCTTCTGGAGACCTCCCGCATTTTGATCGCCACAGGCTCCGTACCAGCCCATCCCCCTATTCCGGGCTCTGATCTGCCGGGAGTTGTGACAAGTGATGAGCTGTTGGAGAAAAAGGAGCTGTTTGGCCATCTGGTCATCATTGGCGGCGGCGTGATCGGCATGGAATTTGCCTCCATTTACAGCTCCCTGGGCCATCCGGTGACAGTGATCGAGGCCATGGACAGGATCCTGCCGGGGCTTGACAAGGAGATTGCCCAGAACCTGAAAATGATCCTGAAAAAGAGGAATGTGGAGATCCACACAGGCGCTAAGGTGGAGGAGATCCAGCCATGTGAAGACGGCTCAGGGCTGATCTGCCGCTACAGGGAAAAGGAGAAGGAGCAGGAGATAAAGGCGGAGGGCTGCCTGATCGCAGTGGGCCGCAAGGCAAACACAATAGGGCTGATATCAGAGGAGAGCAGCCGGGAGATACAGGAAATCTCCATGGAAAAAGGCTGTATTGTTGTCAATGAACACTATGAAACCAGCGTTCCGGGTATCTATGCGGTGGGCGATGTCACAGGCGGCATCCAGCTGGCCCATGCGGCCACAGCCCAGGGCCGGAATGCGGTGGCACATATGGCAGGGGAAGCCATGGATATCCGCACGGACCTCATCCCCTCCTGCGTCTATACCAGCCCTGAGATTGCCTCTGTAGGGCTTTCAGCGGATGATGCAAAGTCCAAGGGCCTTTCCGTCATATCAAAGAAATATCTCATGTCAGCCAACGGAAAATCCGTCCTTTCCCTCCAGGAAAGAGGATTTATCAAGGTGGTAGCTGACAGTGAGAGCCACCGCATCCTGGGCGCCCAGATGATGTGCGCCAGGGCAACGGATATGATCAGCCAGTTTGCAGTAGCGGTAGCGAAAGGGCTGACGCTGGAGGATCTGGCGGCGGTGGTCTTCCCCCATCCTACGTTTAGTGAGGGGATATTGGAGGCGGTGCGGTAAGATAGACCGCTTTATATGGTGTCATAGGCATCACGGAGCTCACCGCGCAGGGCACAGGCGATCCGTGCGCTTTCCTCCAGCTCTTCGATACCAAAAAAGGCATCCATTATGGTTTTTCCTCCCACAAGAGGTCCATGGTTTTTTAACAAAAAACCATTTGCCAAATGTGCCCTGTCTTCCATGAGAGAAAATAATTCACTGCTTCCAGGAGGAGCATAAGGAATTAAAGCGATCTTTCCCACTTTCATATTAAGATAGGGAGTGACGGAGGGGATCACATTTTCGGCGTTTTCGTGTTTATAGCAGGACCACAGAGTTGCGTAGAAGCTGTGGGTGTGGATCACTGCTTGAATGGCATCACTCTTTTTATAAAGACACATATGAAGGGGGAGCTCCTTGCTGGGCTTAATGCTATTTTGGCATTGGCCATCTATGGAGAGCATGGCAAACTCCTCCTTTTTTAATGTTCCAAAGCAGGTTCCGCTTCCTGAAATATAGATCATATCTTCATGCCGGAAGCTGATATTGGCAGAAGAGCCTGATGTTTTTCCTCTGTCAAATAGGCTGTGAGCAGCCCAGAGTATATCTTTCCATTTTTTTTGAAGTTCTTCCATAATATGTTCTCCCCTTTCTATTGGATGCCAGTTTTCTCTACTGCTCTGGTAAAGAAATCGGTCTGTCCAAAATTACCTGACTTTAACACAAGGCGGAGACTGGGATCATCCATGGGGATCAGCACCGGTACGCCGGGTGCAATGCTGTTTCCGAGAGTATAAGAATAAAATCCCAGAGCTTTTGTAACTGCACCAGAGGTCTCTCCCCCAGCAACAATAATTCTGGTCGTTCCCTCCTTTCGCGCCTGTGCTGCCAGAGAGGCCATGGCTTGTTCCAGAGCCGTTGCAACCTTTGCTGATCCGGCTTCCTGAGCTTTCCTGACATCTTCTGCCGGAGCCGAGCTGTAGACCAATACATTTTCATGGTCATGGCTCCTGATTACTTTCATAACACTTTCCACTGTCTGCCTGCCATTTAGCCATTCCTCTGGATGTATCTGAACCCATGGATTTCCCTTTTCTTTATAATCCTCAATTTGGTCTAATGTAGCAGTAGAACAACTTCCAGCCAGGAGAAGGGCACCGCCCTTTGTACCATCGGGAAAAGCGCTCCCTCTGTGGGCAGGCAGGTTCTGCTGCTTTAGACACCTCTTTGCAAGGCAGGTCATGAGCCCGGAGCCGCCGCTGAGTACAGGCAGGCTTCCAAATAATTCTGCAATTTTTGATGCATGTGCGTCAAGGTAGTAATCAGGGATGAGATAGAAATGTTTATGCAGTTTGTTAAAACAGCTGACTGTTTCCTGCAGAAGCTCAGCCGGCCTTTCCAAAGCTGCGCTGTTTAGCTCCAGGGCCGGATATTTACTCTGAGCCTCAATCAGCACCTTCAGCCTTGAGTCCCACATTGGCGTAAGGGGATGGTTTTTCATGGGGCTTTCTGACAGGGGGATGTTGTTTACATACAGGATTCCGTCCTTTACCGTTCTCCCATTTATTGGAAGTGCAGGACATAGAATCGTATAAGGGAGCTCATACTCCTCCATGATAGCGTCCAAAATAGGTCCGATATTCCCCTTTGGGGTAGAATCAAAGGTAGAACAATACTTAATAAATAGCTGCCTTGCTCCCGCTGCCTTCAGCCATCTGCAGGATTTAAGAGTTTCCGAAACGGCCTGATCCGTTGCTGCTGTCCTTGTCTTTAAGGCAATTACCACGCCATCATAGCCTTGCAACTGACCGGCATCAAAAGAAGGGATTCCATTGACCAAAAGAACTCTCATCCCTGCGTCTGCCCAGAAGGAGGCCGCATCGCTGGCTCCGGTAAAATCATCTGCCACACATCCCCATGCAAATCCAGGTTTTGTCATATACACAGTTTCCTCCATATCGTATTTGGAGCACTCCCGGAAACTCCCTTGCACCCGTATTTGCAGCTGATTTTCCGCCAGCTGTGCTCAAATTTACTCAACGTACGTTCCGCGTACGCTTCATAAATTGGGGCACAACTGACAAAAAATTATCTCACAAATCCGGGCACAAAGAGTTTTCGAGAGTACTCAGATACTTATAAATTAAGCAATATTTGTGCCAATTTAAGGGCGGCGGATGCCATACCGTTTCATATGCCTCCACAGGGTAGTGCGGTCGATCCCCAGTTTTTTTGCGGTTAATGTCTGATTATATCCAGATTCTTCCAGTATACGGATCAAAAAATTGCGCTCTTCATCCTGATAAAGGGACTGCTCTACAGTCTGTTTTTTTACAGGAAGCTCCTCAGGATAAATAGCCTCCTGGACATCATTGGCTGAAATTTCTTCTTTGTCCATACAAATGACAACAAGACGTTCGGTTATATTTCTCAATTCCCGTATATTTCCTGGAAATTGGTAATTAGAAAGCAATTTAAGAGCATCCTCAGCAACCGTTGGTATCGTGCTCTTTACCTGCCTGTAATAAAGATCAAGATAATGGAGAAATAGAACCTCTGCGTCACCGGAACGCCTGCGTAAAGGAGGAAGGAAGAGCTTCAGGACATCCAGCCGGTAGAGAAGATCCTGACGAAAGCCGCCGCTTTCTGTCACCTGCTTTAAACTGCGGTTTGTCGCTGCAATAATACGCACATCGACAGCGATGACACGGTCTCCCCCAACACGCCGTACCTCATGCTCCTGAAGGACACGGAGCAGTTTTCCTTGAATACTTAGGGGAATTTCAGAAATCTCATCCAAAAACAAAGTTCCTTTATGAGCCAATTCAAACAGTCCTGCCTTACCGCCCTTAGCTGTACCTGTAAATGCACCTTCCACATAACCAAAGAATTCACTTTCAAGCAGGCTTTCGGGAAGAGCAGCACAGTTTACTGCCACGAAAGGACCATTACAGCGGCTGCTGGCATTGTGGATACTCTGTGCAAATAATTCTTTTCCTGTACCAGTTTCACCTTCGATCAAAATATTGGAGGAAACAGCGGCAAATTTCTGGGCTTTAGTGATCACATAATCAATTTCAGCACTTTTATGGATGATATTTTCAAAATGATAATGGGCGTTTAATCCCTTGTCAGTCAGTTTTTTTCGGATCTGAATTTCTACCTGCTGTATCTGTGTCACATCCTGAAAGGTAATAACAATTCCTGTCATCCTGCTATTGATAATAACAGGGTGGATCGTGGCATTGATAATATTATTTTTCCATCGGATCAGCTGATTAGGAAGTTCTGTTCCCGCATTCAAAGCACTTGCTGTGGGCTTTACAAAAAAGGGAAAAGCCTGCTGTAAAGAGAGACCGATCACATTTTTCTTATGGCCGGTATACATGTTTAAAGCTGCAGGATTGCAGGCCTTGATGATCTGTTTGGTGTCTACATAAAGCATGCCATCCTTTGCGGTCTGAGTGATCGTAGTGAACATTTCAGACCGTTCGCGCTCTGCGCGCATCACCTCTACTGTGCGGATTGCCTCATCTAAGGCCCGCATGATGGCCTCTTTGCCAGTGCGGATGGTTACAGAGGGCAGACCCTTTTGGGAACAGGCCAGATTAACAGAGTATCCGCCTATAAATGCATTGCATCCATCGGCGGCAGCAAGCTCGATCACACGGTCAATATGGTCAACGGATGCGGCATGGTAGCTCTGTACATCACAGGAAACAACACTTCCCAGCTCCTCTGCCTCAACCAAAGCAGCGTAATTTCCAATAAAAGCCACTTTTTTAGGAGAATAGAGGGAGATGCATTCGTTTAAAGCACGGATCAGATCGTAAGCAGTAATAGGCAGTTCGATTACAGGAAGATTAGGAATGATCTTATGGAGTCCACAGGCTGTATATCCTCTGGCGATGATCACATCGCTTTGGGCGTTAAAAGAAAAATCGTCAAGTTCGCCGGCAGTCCGCATTTCTATCCGCTTCCTTAACCGTGCCTTCAGGGGATGGTTTTTGAAAACCTCATTGACTTTGCTCTCCAATTCCGGATAAGGAATAATAAAAATAAGATTGATCATAATTTGCCCCTCCTATTGATGTAATAATTGCAACATTGCATCAATATTACAACAATGTTGCAGAAAAATCAAGAGTGCTATTGTCTGAGGTTGTAAAAAATTTACATAATTTATAAGAAATCCCAAAGGAATTTTCAGACAAGGGGGGATTTAAATATTGGTTGGCACAGAATTTGCTCATTATAATAGTATCTCAATATTGCAATAAACAAAAGGAGGAACGAAAATGAAAAAGAGAAAAAGACGAATTTTAGCAGCGGCCACAGCAGCAATGCTCATTTTAAGTGCATGCTCTGGAACATCAAAGGAAAACACAGGACAGAGCGCTGAACAAAGCGTGGCTGCCACAACGGCAGCAGCTTCTGACACTGTCACAGAGAAAACGGAGGGGAATCAGTTTACATATGTTATTGGAACAGAGCCTCTTACTCTGGATGCACATTTGATCAGTGATGCCAACACAGGACGCGTTTCTGTACAGATCCATGAAAATCTTGTTAAGAGAGATCTGGAAGGAAATTTCAAGCCGGTTTTGGCTACAGAATGGAGTTCCAATGAGGATGCTACAGAATGGACCTTTAAGCTTCGGGAAGGTGTGACCTTCCATGATGGAGAGCCATTTAATGCAGAGGCAGTGAAGTTTAATATTGACCGGTTAAAAGATCCTGCCACTGGTTCTCCCAAATCTTCCCTGGTTTCTATGATTTCAGATTATGAGATTATTAACGATTATGAAATTAAATTTATCCTGGAGCAGCCCTGTGCAGTTATCCCTGCAATGGTAAGCACCTACAGTACCGGCATGATGAGTCCAAAAGCAGTACAAGAATATGGAAAAGATTATAGCACTCATGCAGCCGGAACAGGACCTCTCAAATTAAAGGAATGGATTCCGGGAACCTCTATGTCTCTGGAAAAGAATGAAAATTATTGGGGAGATCCGGCAACAGCAGACACGATCAATATAAAGATCATTGCAGAAGACTCAGCAAGGGCGATGATGCTTAAGACAGGGGATGCAGATGTTGCTGCCAATATTCCCAGCGTTTTGGTAAATGAGCTGGAGAGTGACCCCAATGTGGCGATCAGTATGGTGCCGGGCTACCGCACCATTTATCTGGGATTAAATTTCCAGGATGAAAAGCTTTCCAACCTGAAGGTACGTGAAGCCATCGATTATGCCATTGACCGTGATGCCATTATCAATGGCATTTTGGGAGGCTATGTTACATTCCCGTCAACAGGCGTGATCTCCTCCTCCATCCAAAATGCAAAGCCCGGAATCGGGGATGATTATAAATACGATCCGGAGAAGGCAAAAGAATTGCTGGCTGAGGCTGGTTACCCTGATGGATTTACCACAAAGATCAACACTCCCGAAGGCAGATATGCAATGGACCGCCAGGTAGCAGAGGCCGTTCAGGCCATGCTCTCTCAGGTAGGCATCACAGCAGAAGTAAACGTATTAGACTGGGGCGCATACACAGAGGCAGCAGCAGCTGGCGACACAGCGATCTTTTTACTTGGAAAGGGCTGTGCTACAGGAGATCTGGCCCAGGATCTGATGTACAACTACAGAACCGGAGAGCTTCAGAACTATACCCTCTATTCCAATCCGGAATATGACAAGATCTGTGAGGAGCAGCAGCGCACAGCAGATGAGGCGGCAAGAAAAGAATTGTTATATAAAATGCAGGATATTATCCATGAGGATCGTGCATCCATTATTCTGTATTATGAGAACCAGACCTTTGGAACACGTGCTGATGTGGATGGACTGGTGATCTATCCTAATGAGACCATTGAGCTCGCATATCTAACTCGTAAATAAAGTGTAACAACAAGCCATCCCTCAGGAGTATTCTGGGGGATGGAAGTTTAGAAAGGAACAGGGTGGATAATGGCAAAATATGTTTTTAAAAGGATACTGTCTCTGATTCCCGTATTATTTGTAGTCTCCCTTTTGGTATTCATGATGGTACATATGATGCCGGGAGATCCAGCCAGAATGATTGCCGGAGAGCAGGCTACCGCTGAGGATGTGGAACGGATACGGGTAGCCTATGGATATGACAGGCCTTTATACATACAATATTTCAAATATATGGGAGGGATCCTTCAGGGCAATTTTGGAATGTCCACAAGGACCGGAAGGCCGGTGGCAGAGGAATTGGCAGTACGTTATCCGAACACCCTTCTGCTGGCAGCAACCTCCACAACAGTAGCAATTATCGGGGGTGTTGGAATTGGCCTCCTTTCGGCAGTAAAGCGGTATTCGATTTGGGATAATCTGTGTATGTTCCTGGCTTTGATCGGCCTGTCCACCCCGGCTTTCTATTTGGGATTAATGTTGATGCTGGTTGTCTGTGTAAAGCTCCAGCTCATCCCCATAACGCCAAAGTCAACTGCGGTAAGCTTGATCCTTCCCACAATGACCTTGTCTTCAAGAAGCCTGGCAACGATTGCGCGTATGACACGGTCCAGCACGCTGGAAATTCTGGGACAGGATTATATACAGACTGCCAGAGCTCAGGGCTTCAGTAAAGCAAAGGTGATATTTGGATGCGCCCTGAAAAATGCAATGAATTCGATTGTTACGGTAGCAGGACTGCAGTTTGGCCTTTTGATCGGAGGCGCTGTTATTACCGAAAAGGTTTTTGGATGGCCGGGTCTGGGAGATCTGATCGTAACATCCATCAAGGCCCGTGACTTTCAGGTGGTGCAGTCATCTATTCTGGTAATTGCTGCTTCCTTTGTAATCGTGAATCTTATTGTTGACATCCTTTATGCAATCATTAACCCACGGATCAAATTATCTTAAGGAGGGAAGAAAATGCCGGAAAATACAGAAAATTTACAGGTTCAGGGCACCTTCGCTTCTGACATTAAGATATCAAAATCATATCAGATAAAACGATTTTGGCACAACTTTAAGAAAAGAAAAATCGCTGTTCTGGGAATGGTCATCGTACTTTTGTATGTGGTCATTGCCATTGCTGCTCCCTGGATCGCTCCTTATGACCCGGAGGAGGCAAACTTCAGCATTATGCTGAAAGCACCTGGAATGATAGAAGGGCACCTTCTTGGCACAGATGAATTGGGAAGAGATATTTTAAGCCGTTTAGTCTACGGTGCCAGAATATCTATCGGAATTGGTATGACAGTGGTCATGTCAGCATTTTTTATAGGAGTACCTTTGGGGATCATATCGGGATACTATGGGGGAAAGATTGATTTCATTTTGATGCGGGCAATGGATGTTCTCATGGCATTCCCGCAGCTGCTGCTCTGTATCCTGTTTGTAGCAGTGCTGGGAGCAAATCTGACAAATGCCGTTATGGCGGTTTCCATCTATACAGTGCCTAATTTTGCCCGTATGGCGCGCAGTGAAACACTGGCTATCAAGAACGGCGAGTACATAGAAGCGGCAAGGGCGCTGGGAGCCAGCAATGCCCGCATCATTGTCTCTCACATTCTTCCAAATATCATGTCGCCTCTTATTGTCTTAGCTACTCTGAATTTTGGAAACGCAGTGCTTACCACTTCAGGAATGGGATTTTTGGGAATAGGAGCACAGCCGCCTACGCCGGAATGGGGCGCTATGCTTTCCAGCGGTCGTCAATATCTGCTGGTGGCTCCTCATGTCACAACGATCATCGGACTAGCCATTCTTTTCTTAGTTCTGGGACTCAACCTATTTGGAGATGGACTCCGGGACATTTTGGATCCCAAATTAAAGGATGATTAAAAATAGCTGAGCGCTAGGGCATAATAAAAAATGATTTTGAAAGGAAAGAATATGAAAAAGATCTTTGATTATATTGAAGCCCATCATGACGCATATTTAGAGGAGCTGTTTACCTTTTTAAGGTGCAAAAGCATCAGTACCAGGGATGAGGGGGTAGAGGAATGTGCCCAGATGCTTTCTGATATTATGGAAAAAAGCGGGATAAGCACAACCATCTATCCAACAAGCCGTCATCCTGTTGTTTATGGGGAAAGGATAGAAAATGAGGATCTTCCTACCATGCTGATCTATGGGCATTATGATGTTCAGCCGCCGGAGCCCTTGGAGGAATGGAATAGTGATCCTTTTGAACCGGTGATACGTGACGGCAGGATTTTCTGCCGGGGAGCTTCGGATAATAAAGCCCAGCTTTATACACACGTGAAGGCGGCTGAAGCGTGGCTTCAGGTAGAGGGGAAGCTTCCTGTTAATGTCAAATACTTGTTTGAGGGAGAGGAGGAAATAGGAAGTCCGGATCTGCTGCCCTTTGTGGAAGAGCATAAGGATCTTTTAAAGTGCGATGTCTGCTTTTATTCGGACAGCCACTACCATGAGAATGGCAGGCCTCAGATCAATTTAGGAGTGAAAGGGTTATGCTATGTGGAAATCACACTGCGGGAGGCCGAGACAGACCTGCATTCCATGATGGCTACCTGTATCCAAAATCCTGCCTGGAGGATGGTCCAGCTGCTCAGTACCCTGAAGGATCCGAAAGGAAATATCACCATTGATGGCTTTTATGATGATGTTCGTCCCCTTAATAAGCTGGAGATCGAAGCAGCAGGCAGGATCCCATCCGATGAAGAGACATTAAAAAGCCAGTATGGTGTAAAGCGCTTCCTGAAGGGGCGGAGGTCAGATGATTTTTATTATAATCTCATATTTGAGCCCACCTGCAATATTGCCGGTTTGTATGCAGGCTTTACAGGAGACGGCTCGAAAACCGTACTTCCTAAAAAAGCTTCTGTAAAGATCGATATGAGGCTGGTACCGGATCAAAAGCCGGAAAAAATATTGGAGGCTCTTAAAGACCATTTATGCCGGCACGGCTTCTCTGATGCAGAGATCAGGCATTATGGCATGGTTACGCCGTCAAGAACCCCAGTTGATCATCCCTATGTAAAGGTGGCAGAAGAAGCTTTGCGGGAGGGCTTTTTGCAGGAGCCGATCGTTTTTCCGGGGATTGGAGGAGTAGCTCCGGACTATGTATTTACAGGGCACCTGGGCGTTCCTACGATTGTCATCCCTTATGCAGCGGCTGACCAGAAGAATCATGCGCCGAATGAGAGTATGGTCCTGGACGGATTCTTTCATGGAATACGTACCTCAGCAGCATTAGTTTATCATCTGGCAAAGGAGGCGGGGGAGTATGAGTGATAATCTGCTTGAGATAAAGGATCTGAGTATTGAATTCCGAACATATGACGGCGTGGTGAAAGCGATCAATCATATGACGTTCAGTGTTCCGAAAGGAAAAACAGTAGGACTCGTGGGTGAAACCGGAGCAGGAAAAACGACAACGGCTTTAGCCATCATGGGCCTGGTCCCCAATCCTCCCGGTGTGGTCACATCCGGTTCCATTGTGTTTGATGGGACAGATCTTCTGAAGATCAGAGAGTCAGAGATGTACGGTTACCGCGGGAAGAAGATCGGAATGATCTTCCAGAACCCAATGACATCCTTAAATCCGGTTTACACTGTAGGGCATCAGATCAGCGATGTGATCAAGAAACACCAGAAGGTAGATAAGAACGAGGCTTGGAAGAGAGCGGGAGATATGTTAGAGATCGTAGGTATCCCGCGGGAACGCCTTAACAACTATCCTCATGAATTTTCAGGCGGTATGAAACAGAGAGCCTGCATTGCCATGGGACTTTCCTGCAATCCGCAGCTTTTAATTGCAGATGAACCAACGACTGCCTTGGACGTTACCATCCAGGCGCAGATATTAGAGCTCATGAAGGGCCTTAAGGAAAAGTATAAAACATCGACAATTTTTATCACCCATGCTCTTGGAGTTGTGGCAGAAATTGCAGATTATGTAGTAGTTGTTTACGCAGGCAGTGTAATTGAAAAGGGAAGCATCAGGGAAATATTCGAGCACCCGACCCATCCATATACCCAGGGATTGTTTGGCTGCCTGCCGGATATTGAGTCCGAGGAATCAGAAAAGCTTCATGTGATAAAAGGCTCTATGCCTGACCCGATGGATCTTCCAAAGGGCTGCAAATTCTGCCCCAGATGCGATAAGGCAATGGACATCTGCAGAGAAGAGGAGCCGGAGGATATCCTGATCTGCGGGGAGCATAGTGTAAAGTGCCATTTGTACAGAAAGGAAGGGACAGAATGAGCGAGGCTATTTTGGAGGTAAATAACCTGAAAAAATATTTTAAGGTCCCCGGAGGCACACTTCATGCAGTGGATAATGTGAGCTTTCATATCAATAGAGGAGAGACACTGGGACTTGTGGGAGAAAGCGGCTGCGGAAAATCTACCGTTGGACGTGTGATCCTCCGTCTGATTCCGCATACAGAGGGCCAGGTTATCTATAATGGGGAAAATATTCTTTCCTATAATCATCAAAAGATGCAGAATCTTAGGAAAAAGATGCAGATCATATTTCAGGATCCCTATTCCTGCCTGGATCCCAGAAAGACCATAGGACAGATCATCGCAGAGCCTCTGCAGATACATAAAACAGTTCCGTCAGGAGAGATCAATGAAAAAGTGCTGGATCTCATGGCAAAAGGAGGAGTAAGCCGGAAGCTGTTTAACAGCTATCCCCATGAGCTGGACGGAGGAAGGCGGCAAAGGGTGGGTATCATCCGTGCGTTGGCGTTAAACCCTGAATTTATTGTTTGTGATGAACCGGTGTCCTCTCTGGATGTATCAATCCAGGCACAGATTCTGAATCTTCTTCAGGAGCTTCAGGACACGATGGGGCTTACATACCTGTTTATTTCTCATGATCTCAGCGTGGTCCGGCATATCAGCAATCGGATCCTAGTGATGTATTTAGGTCAAATGGTGGAATTATGTCCTGCCAGAGAGCTCTTCCGGAATCCTGTCCACCCCTACACAAAGGCCCTTCTTTCAGCAGTACCCATTGCAAAATATGGGTATAAAAGAGACCGTATATTGCTGGAGGGAGATGTGCCAAGTCCGATCAATCCGAAGCCCGGCTGCAAGTTTGCGAACAGATGTCATCTGGCGCAGGATATCTGCAGGAGGGAAGAACCGCCTGTTTATACAGTATCAGAAGGGCATCAGGTATGCTGTCATCTGGCAAATTAAAAATATAAAGGAGTAATACATAGTATGGATTATACAAATCTGATCAATAACATCTCCGGAAAAATATCAAAAGTAGGAATAATTGGTGCTACCCGTGGTTATGGGTACACATTGCTGGCACAGATCCCTAAAGTCAAGCATATGGATCTAAGAATAATCTGCTCCAGACATACAGATGAATGCATGAATGTGCTAAAAGAGATTGGATATGGTGAACGAGATATTGTTGTATGCCAAAATAAAGAAGAAGTGAAAAAGGCGTCGGAGACGGCAGTTCTTATTGTCAGTGATTACCGTCTTGTAATGGAAAGCGGCATCACGGCTCTGGTAGAATGCACGGGAAACACAGCTGTCAGTTCTGATGCAGCGCTTTCGGCGCTCAGGCGGGGAATCAACGTTTATATGGTTTCAAAAGAGACAGACAGTGTATGCGGTCCTGTTTTAAACCAGATCGCAGCGGAAAATGGCGCTGTTTATGCCCTTGTAAACGGAGATCAGCCCCGCAACCTTTTGGACCTCTATTCCTGGGCAATGCTGCTGGGACTGGAGGTGATAGCAGCAGGAAAATCAAGTGAGTATGATTTTGTATGGGACAGGGAGACAGGAGATTTTTCCTATCTGGACGGCGTAAGCCCTACAGAAAATCTGCCTGAGCTGCTGGAACATTGGCAGTACAAAGGAACAGAAACGCTGGATGCCCGCAGAAGGCTTCTAGAGAAATATACAGAGATCATTGCAGCAGATCTGTGTGAAATGAATCTGGTATCCAACATTACGGGACTGGTACCCTCATCCCCCTTCTTGAGCTATCCAATTGCAAAGACTAGTGAACTGGCGAATATTTTTATCCCAAAGGAGGACGGAGGAATTTTAGACCGGACGGGGGTTGTAGATGTATTCTATAACCTGAGAGGCACAGATGAGGCCAGCTTCTGCGGCGGTGAATTCATTACTGTTAAGTGCGACAATCCAAAGATGTGGGATATTTTAAAGGGAAAAGGGCATGTGATGAGCCGGAACGGTAAGTATGCCTGCATTTATTATCCTTATCACTATATGGGGCTTGAAACACCTGTATCCGTTTTGCTGGGGGATCTTATGGGGATCGGTGCGCATCCTGAATGCCGCCAGGTATCTGTTCTGGCAGGTGTTGCACAGGAGGATCTGCCTAAGGGAACAGTGCTTACAGTGAAGGGACATCATCATTCTATAGAAGGACTTGTTCCGGAGCTTTTAGAGAGGAAAGAAGTGGGAAATATAGCGCCATTCTATCTTCTTAATGGCGCAGCTCTTCTGAAAGATGTAAAAAAGGGAGAGCCGATTACCCTGGACCATGTGGATCTGTCGCAGCTTGAGGCTTATAAGCTGTATGCCCAGGGACTTAAGCTTTAATTTCATGTAACTGTTCAGAACGGCGAATGTCATTCAAGAAGATGCCTCGTTCTGAATAGTTACAAATTCATATAGAAGATCAGGGTACAGCGTTTTGGGCTGGAGTACGTGACTGCGTTCTGTTTTCACTGCTCCGGCCCATTTTTTGACAGGGTATAAAAATATAGGATTTCTTGGTATAATATCGGCAGGAGGAGAAATTTATGTGCGGCAGATATCATTTTAATTACCAGGCAGTAGACGAGATGCAGGAGCTGCTTGCAGACGGAAGTTGGAAAATGGAGCTGGCGGTGGAGGACAGGGATATCCGGCCAGGGGATATGGCCCCGGTGATCGTGGCAGGCGGGAGTTTAACAAAAGCAGGAAATGATCCGAAGCTCCAAATGCACCGCCAGCGCTGGGGTTTTCCAAGTCCTGACGGAAAGGGGCTTGTGTTTAATGCCAGATCCGAGACCGTATTTGATAAGCCCATGTTCCGGGAGAGCGTCAGCCTGCGCCGGGCGGCGGTTCCTGGAACATGGTTTTATGAATGGAACAAGAGCAAAGAGAAATATACCTTTAAGAAAGAAGGCAGCCGTGTGCTGTTTCTTGCCGGGTTCTACAGCCTTTATGAGGACGGAGAGCATTTTGTGATACTCACCACAGAGGCCAATTTCTCCATGTCGCCCGTCCATGACCGTATGCCCGTTATTCTGGAACGGGAGGATGTGGGAAACTGGATATTTGATGAGGCCAAGGCCAGAAGCATTCTTAGAAAGTCTCAGCCACAGCTTGACCGTTCCTGTGAATATGAGCAGCAGACTTTGTTTGACCTGCTGGATACCAGTATATAGGAAATCATACCTCCTCTGTACTATACTTCCTCTCCATGGACCGCAGCTGCGTCCGGTACTGCACCGGAGTCATCCCGTGAAGGGTGCGGAAGGATTTGAGGAAGCTGCTGTAATTAGTAAAGCCGCTGTTTGTACAGGCATCCAGTACGCTGCGCCCAGCGGCGATCTCACGGCGGCAGTTCTGCATGCGGAGATTGTTGATGTAGCTATGGATGCTCTCCATGGTGTATTCCTTGAACGCGCGGGAGAGGTGCTCACGGCTTGTAAAGGTATACTTTGCAAGGGAGGCAGCGGTCAGGTTGGGATCGGTATAATGCTCGCGTATATATTCTACAGCAGTGGAGATCAGGGCGCTGGTGGCGCTGGGAGACTTTGTGTGCTGCTCCTCCACGATCTGGTTAATAAAAAGCTGAAGCTCGACCAATTCGCAGGTCAGGATCGTTTCCTGATACATTCTCTTAATATGTGAAATCTGAGCCATTCGTTCCAATAATCCCCTCAAATCCCATGAAGATACAGAATTTGCATCAAGGATCACGATGCCTTTCTGCCATGCCGGATCCTGAAGCCCTGACTGCCGGATCGCTTTGTCCCAGGCATTGGCATTGATCTGGACCACAAGGCGGTCGGAGACAGTATCTGTAACAGTGTATCTACCGGCATGATAGATCTCCGCGGGAAAGAATACCATTTCTCCGGGATGCAGGGTATAAAGATTGCCTAAAAATGAATACAGGACATCGCTGCCGGAGATCGGCAGGATGATCTCATGATAAGGATGGGAATGAACAACGGACTGTTTGTTATTCTGGTTCGTGAACCAGGTCACTACAACCTGGCATTCCTCCAGATCGATCCGGGCCATTTCCTGTGTCAGTAAAGAGTCAGTACAGTGCGTGATTTTCTGAACGATCATGGGCAGCCTCCCATCAGAATTTATAAAAGCCTGGACAACAGGTTCTAAATATTCATAGCTGTAAAGCGTCTAATTTCTATAAAATAAAGTATATCTGTAAATATCACATTTTGCAAGTTTTTAGTCACAAAAGGATGAAGCAAAACTCGGCTTGAAATAGTAAAATTTGACTACAGGTTCACGAAATGAAGGCAGAATGATAAAAATATTAACAAAACAATGGTAAGAGTTGTGCAGTAATATATAGTTTTCAGAATGGAGCTGTGTCAATGAAAAATGGAAGTGTGCATTTTGAAGCTCAGGTCATATTTGATGATGACACCATCCGCCGCATGTTCCGGACAGAATATTATACTTATGAAACAGCGCAGCGTGTGCTCCGGCTGATCTTGGGAGCGGCGGGTATCCTGGCGGCATTGTTTCTGGATATCCATACGGCGGCAAGGGTCGTGTTTCTGATGTTTGGCGTGTGGATGCTTGTGGCGGGAGATTTCCCAAGTAAGGTTCAGGCAGAGGGTGTGATCGAAAAGCGGGGCGGAAAGAGCAGCCGGGTAACATACCAGTTCGGCTCATCCGGCATCCAGATCATGGGCGGCGGTCATATACCGTACCAGAGTCTGGACAAGCTGATATTCGATGATGAATACCTGTATCTTTTTGTAAACCGCCAGAATGCAGTTATGTTCCGGGCTTCTGCACTGAAGCCGGCTGATCCGGAAAGGCTTAAGGCAGAAATTGCAGAGAAGAGCGGGAAAAGCTGGAAACGGCTTACCACAGGTATTCTGGAATATAACATCCGGGATGTGCTGCAGGTCATAGATGGCGGCAAAAAACGTAAAAGCAACAGCTGACAGCATTTTAACGAAAATGCAGGCTGCTTTATAAAGAACCAAATAACAAATAAATTATTTTATAGGAGGGTTTTATTATGAGACTACGTAATCATGTAATGAAGGCACTGGTAGTAGCAGGAGCATTGATGATGACTGCCTGCTCCGGCGGCGGCAATTCTTCTACCCAGGCAGCATCCGGCAACGGCGGATCTTCAGGAGAGCAGACCTTTAATCTGAAGCTGAGCCATGGCCTGGCAGAGGACCATGCAGTACATATCCAGCTGACAGAGTGGGTAGAGCAGGTAAAGGAGAAGTCCGGCGGCACCATCAATATTCAGATCGTTCCAAATGCACAGCTGGGCAGCGAGGCAGACAACATCTCTTCCATTCAGGCAGGCGCTCTGGATCTGGCAAAGGTTTCCGCGTCTACTCTCGGTAACTTCAACAATGCATGGAATGCCCTGTCTGTTCCCTACGTGTTCAATGACAAGGATCACTATTATAATGTAATGGACGGCGAGATCGCTGATGAGCTGTATAATATCACTGAGGGCGATGGCTTTATCGGCCTTACCTGGCTGGATTCCGGCTCCCGTTCCTTCTACACTGCAAAGACACCGATCCGCGTACCGGCAGACTTAAAGGGCTTAAAGATCCGTACCATGGACAGCCAGATGGCAATCGATATGATGAATGCACTGGGCGGTTCCGCTACTGTTATGAGCTACTCTGAGATCTACACCGGCATGCAGCAGGGTGTTGTTGACGGAGCAGAGAACAATATCACCGCTCTTCGCGACCACAGCGATGTTGCGCAGTATTACTGCTATGATGAGCACACACGTATCCCGGATATTGTTGTTATCTCCACGAAGGTATGGAATCAGATGAGCGACAACCAGAAGAGCATCATGAAGGAGACCGCAGCAGCTGCAACAGAAGCATACAAGACACGCTGGGCTGAATTTGAGGAGGAAGTAAGAACTGCTGCAGAGGCTAATAACGTTACCTTTGTTGAGGATGTGGACACCGCAGCATTCCAGGAGGCATGCCAGTCGATCTATGACAACTTAAAGAGCAGCGACCCGGATGTATATGCAATTGTTGAGAAGATCCAGGCTGCAGGGAAATAAAAGGAACTACGTAATCTAGCACTTCGTTAAGGAGATGAGATCTTGAAAAAGTTTGATCAGATTTTAGATACCGTCATGCGCTTTATTATGGCGCTTGCCATGTTTGCGCTTCTGGCCGGCGGCACATGGCAGATTACTACCCGCTGGATTTTGGGAAACCCATCTACATTTACAGATGAATTTCTCCGCTATGTATTGATCTGGGCATCCATGCTGGGCTCTGCTTACTGCTTCTACAAGGATGAGCATTTGGCTTTGGATTTGGTGAAGGACCGCGTAAAGGGCGGAGTCCGTGTTGCCCTGCTGGTTTTCATTGAGGCAGCTATCCTGTTCTTCGTATGCTATGTGTTTGTTTTCGGAGGAATGAAGCTGGTGCTGAATGCAACGAACCAGTCATCCGTTATGCGCATTCCCTTTAAACTGCTGTATGCCTGCCTTCCGATCTCCGGCATATTCATTGTGATCGCCAGGATCATCAAGTATATACAGCTTTACATTGACAGCAAAGGAGGTAAATAAGCATGGTTGTTCAGGCTACATTAATGCTGTTTGGTTCATTCTTTGTTATGCTGTTTGCAGGAGTTCCGATCTCAGCCGGTATTGGAATTGCGTCCATTATCACGGCCATCATGAGCGGAATGGATGGAAATATCTTTGCCCTGACAGCGGCACAGAGATGCTTTTCCGGCTGCGATTCCTTCTCCCTTCTGGCTCTGCCCTTCTTCTCTTTGGGCGGTAACATCATGAACAAGGGCGGAATTGCAAAGAGGCTGGTTCGTCTGGCAAGACTTTTAGTTGGCTGGGTGCCCGGCTATCTGGCAGCCACCAATGTACTTGCAAATATGTTCTTCGGTGCAGTATCCGGTTCCTCCGTTGCGGCAACCTCCGCAATGGGCTCCATCATGAGCCCTCTGGAGGCAGATGAGGGCTATGACCCCAACTATTCTGCAGCAGTAAACATCTGCTCCGCACCCACAGGAATCCTGATTCCTCCGTCCGGTCCGTTGATCCTTTACTCTATCACAGCCGGCGGCGTGTCTGTAGCAGCTCTGTTCATGGGCGGCTATCTGACAGGCGCACTGCTGGGAATCGCCGTAGCGGCATTGGCGATCTATCTTGCTGTTAAGAAGGGCTATAAGGCCTCCTCTGTAAAGGATTCCGATCCCGCCTGGAAGATCTGGCTGGATGCGGTTCCTTCCCTGCTGGCCGTTATCATCGTTATGGGCGGAATCCTGACCGGTATTTTCACAGCAACAGAGGCCGGCGTTGTTATGTGCCTTTACTGTGCTCTGCTGGCTGTTATCTACCGTGAGATGAGCCTTAAGACGTTTTATACCCTGCTGTCAGACACCATGAGAAGCTCTGCAACCATTCTCTTCCTGATTGCATCCTCCTCCATTATGTCCTATGTGATGTCCTATTCCGGTATTCCGGCAGCCATCAGCGGAGCGCTGATGAGCATTTCCAGCAACCGCTATGTGATCATCCTGATCATGAACGTGTTCCTGCTGGTTATGGGTATGTTCCTGGATCTGACGCCTGCAGTTTTGATCTTTACTCCTATTTTCCTTCCTATTGCTACCAGCGTAGGAATGAGCCCGGTACATTTCGGACTGATGCTGATCATGAACCTTGGTATTGGTTCTGTTACTCCTCCTGTAGGCTCCTGCCTGTTCGTAGGCTGCGGCGTAGGTCATGTTAAGATCGAGGGCGTTACCAAATACATTGTGCCGATCTTTATCGCAATGGTGATCGCACTGTTCCTGGTAAGCTTTATTCCTCCTATCCCGCTGCTTGTGCCATACCTGTGCGGTCTTGTACCCAGCATGTGGTAAATATAGCAGGATGTGGTAAAATACTTGTGTACTGTCCTGTAAAGGCCTTTCAGGAACAACAGGACAGTATACGGATGTCCCCCATAATATTTGATCTAAAGGAGTGGAGACAAAATGGATATTTGTACACAATTTGCAGGTATTGAGAAATTAAACGGCGCATGGCTGATACATACAAACTGCGCCGACATAAAGGTTGTATTTGTTACAGACGAGATCGTGCGGATCCGTACAGCCTTTGACAGAGATTTTCCGGAGGAGTCCTATGTGCTTATGACTACTGCATGGGAGGACCGCCTGGATCCCTTGTTTGAGGGAGAGAGAACACGTGTGGAGCCGGTGATCCCGGAAACAACAGAAAATGATCAGGAGATCAGCTTTGATACAGGAAAGATCAGGCTGGTATTCACAAAGGATCCCATTGGATTTGACCTGTATGATAAGGAGGGCAGCCTTCTTTACAGCGAGCTTCACGGCGCCCCCAGCACCCTGGACTCCAACCGCCGGGTGAACCACTATTCCTGCATGGAGGAGGATGACTGCTTCTATGGGTTTGGTGAGAAGACAGGGGTCTTAAACAAGAACAAGGCCTTTCTGCGGGAGCGTGCCACAGACGCCATGGGATATGATGCAGAAAAGATGGATACCCTTTATAAGCATATCCCCTTTTACATCCGTTTAAGCCGCAGCACCAAAAAGGCAGTGGGCGTATTCTATCATAACTTCTATGAGTCCTGCTTCAACATGGGCTGTGAAAAGAGCAATTACTGGCACAGATATACCTACTGGCAGGCAGACGGCGGGGATATTGATATGTTCCTGCTGGGCGGAAATTCCATTTCCCGTATTGTAGACAACTATACACTGCTGACCGGAAGACCGGCCCTGCTGCCAAAGCGTGCCATCGGCTATCAGGGAAGCTCCATGTACTATCCGGAGCTGGAAAAGGACAGCGATGATGCGGTTCTGGGCTTCATCGATACCATCAAGGAGGAGGGCTTCCCTATTGACGGATTCCACTTATCCTCCGGCTATACCAGCATTGGAAGCAAGAGATGCGTATTTACCTGGAATAAGGACCGCTTTAAGGATCCATCTGCTTATTTCCATGCAATGCAGGATAAGGGAGCAGAAAATGTTCCCAATATTAAGCCGGGAATCCTGCTGTGCCATCCATGGTTTGATGAGTTCAACAGCAAGGATGTGTTTGTGAAGGACAGCAAGAACCCGGATACCTACGCAGTGGGAAGCTGGTGGGGCGGCCCAGGAGCATTCTGGGATTACACAAAGCCGTCTGCCCGCGAAGCCTGGAAGAAATACGTTATTGAGAACTTGATATCTGTAGGAACCAATTCCATCTGGAATGACAACTGCGAATATGACAGCCTGCTTGACAAGGATGCCATTGTGGACTTTGACGGCAAGGGCGGAACCATCGGTCAGCTGAAGCCTCTTATGTGCACGATTATGTGTAAGCTCAGCAATGATGCCGTAAGGGAGCATGATGAGAATGCAAGGCCTTACTCTGTATGCCGCAGCGGAAGCAGCGGGATCCAGCGCTATGCACAGACCTGGTGCGGCGACAACTATACCAGCTGGAAGACATTAAAATACAATATTCCGATCATCACCGGAATGGGACTTTCCGGACAGCCGAATGAGGGTGCGGATATCGGCGGCTTTGCCGGACCGGCTCCGGAGGAGGAGCTGTTTGTGCGCTGGGTACAGCAGGGAATCTTCCAGGCACGCTTCTCTATCCATTCAGCCAGCAATGACAATACGGTTACAGAGCCCTGGATGTTTAAGGACAGCGCGGACCTGATCCGTAATGCCATCCTGCTGCGCTACCGCATGGAGCCTTATATCTACTCCTGTGAGTATGAGGCAACAAAGACAGGTGCACCCATTATGAGGGCATTGGTTTACGAGTTCCAGGATGATGAGAACACCTATGACAACAGCTTTGACTTTATGTTCGGAAAGAGCGTGCTGGTTGCCAATGTCATCGAAAAGGGCGCTGTAAGCCGTCAGGTTTACCTGCCGGAGGGCTGCAAATGGTATGATATGAGCGATAATTACCGCTGCTACGAGGGCGGACAGACCATTGAGATCCCGGTAACCATGGAAAGCATTCCAATGTTCCTGCGCGAGGGCGGGATTCTGGCCATGGCGGATAACCAGCTGATGAATATGGAGAAGGATTGTGTAAAGGACCTGCACCTGATCATCGCTCCGGCAAAGGAAGGCTCCCAGTTCGTCATGTACGAGGATGATGGAAGAACAAATGACTTCCGGAAGGGTATTTACCGAAAGACTGCGATCAATGTCAGCGGAACAGATGTGGTCAAGGTAGACTTTACAAGTGAAGGAAGCTACCAGGATACGGTTGAGACAGTTACAGTTGAGATGATCCGTAAGGAGAGAAGCCCCTTCTGGGTGACCCTGGGCGGGCAGAAGCTGGAGCACTATCTGAACCGCCGGAAATTTGAGGCGGCAGAGGCCGGATGGTATTACAGCCAGACAAAGAGAGCGGTTCTGGTGAAATATAAGAATCCGGGAACAGATGCCACGCTTACAGTCTCTTTTGAGGATTTTGATCTGATTGGTATGTAACTTTTTAAGCAGCCGTCCGATAGTGGGCGGCTGCTTATTTTATAAAAGCCTGCATGCGCCCGGCTGGCGAACAAACCGCCATACGGCAACAGTCTGGCGGGTGTATTTGGTATACCTAAATTTAGTGCCGCCTTGCGGCGGCGAAGTTTTATAGTAAGGAGAAGGAAAAATGCTGCTGCGCGAACTGAGATCTATTGAAAAAACTGATACTGGCTATATCCTTCATGGGGATGCAGCCGATGTTCTGCTGATTTTTATGACAGACGATATTATCCGTATCCGGGTAAGCTTCAAAAAGGAGTTTAAGGAGGAATCTTATACTCTGGTTACCACAGCCTGGGCTGACCGCATGGATGACCTCTTAAAGGGAGAGCGTGTACGTATTGAGGCTCTGGATATTCCATGCCAGGAAACAGAGAAGAAGCTTGTGTTCAGCACAAGGACCTGTACTCTTGAGGTGAACAAAAAGCCTCTTCACTTTACACTGAAGACACCGGACGGAAAGATCGTTTACCAGGACTTAAAGGAACGTGCCTTTGAGGAGGATCAGATAGGGCGCCTGTCTCACTATTCCAAGATCGATCCGGCAAATGACCATTTTTACGGCTTTGGTGAGAAGACAGGACATCTGGACAAAAAGGGACGGCGCTTAAGGATGTCTCCTAAGGACGCCATCGGTCATGACCCGGAGAAGGGCGATCCGATGTACAAACATATCCCATTCTACATCCGGGTAAATGAGAAGACGGCCTATGCTGTGGGCTTGTTCTACCACAACTCCTATGACAGCGTATTTGATATGGGACAGGAGATCTCCGGTTATTGGGACCGTTACTGCTATTACCAGACAGATGGGGGAGATGTGGATCTGTTCCTGATCAACGGACCGGATATGCCTTCCATAATAGACCGTTATACTATGCTCACAGGACGCATGACGCTGCCCACCAAGCAGTCTCTGGGCTACTGTGCTTCCACCATGTACTATGCAGAGCTGGAAAAGGACTGTGATAAGGAGATCTACCAGGTGATTGACAAGCACGAGAAGGAAGAGGTGCTGATCGATAATTTCTGGCTTGCATCCGGCTATTCCAGCGGCGAGGAGGACAATCTCCGGTACGTTTTCAACTGGAATTACAAGAGATTCCCGAATCCGAAGGAATTCTTTGAAAAGATGAATGCCAGAGGCATCAATGTGATCCCCAATTTAAAGCCCGGAATTTTAAAGAACCATCCTTACATGGAGCTGTTTGAGAAGAATGATGTTTTCATCAAAAATCCGGATGGAAACGGCGACTACTACGGAAGATGGTGGGGCGGAGAAGGACGGTTCTTCGACTTTACGAATCCAAAGGCACGTGAGACATGGAAGGGCCTTCTTGAGGAGCGCATCCTGAAGATGGGTACAAAAACCGTGTGGAATGACAACTGCGAGATGGACGGCGTAGAGGACAGAAATGCCAAATGTGACTTTGAGGGCGGAGACGGAACCATGGCAGAGCTTAAGATCCTTCACTCCAACCTGATGGCCTTCCTGGCCAAGCAGGCGATCGCAGATGTATATCCCGGCGAGCGTCCTTATATCATCAACCGTGCCGGCTATGCAGGAATCCAGAGATATGCCCAGGTATGGGGCGGCGATAACCTGACAGACTGGCGTACCGTGAAGTTCAACATTGCCACCATCATGGGTATGGGACTTTCCGGCTGCGCCAATATGGGCTGCGATATCGGCGGCTTTGCCGGACCGGCCCCTGAGGCAGAGCTTCTGCTGCGCTGGATCCAGAGCGGTATTTTCCAGCCCCGCTTCTGTTTAAATTCAGCCAATAATGACAATACCGTAACCCAGCCCTGGATGTATGAGGAGAACAGGGAATATGTGAAGGCAGCCTATGCACAGCGCTACCGTATGCTGCCCTACCTGTACAGCCTGATGTATGAGGCGAGCAAGAACGGTATGCCTGCTATGCGTCCTCTTTTCCTGGAGTTCCCGGAGGATGAGAACTGCTACACCGATGAGAACCTGACCTTTATGTATGGCAAGAGCGTACTGGTTGCCAACGTGGTGGAGCCGGGAGCAAAGACACGCACCATCTATCTGCCTGCAGGCTGCCGGTGGTTTGACATGAATGACAATATGAGGGAGTATCAGGGAGGACAGACCATCACCATCCCTGTAGATCTGGGAAGCATTCCTATGTTCTTAAGGGGCAGCGGCGTTTACGTGACCAGCGAGGATGTGAAGCATATCCTTGCAGATAAGATGACCCAGGCAGACCTGTTAGTGAGTGCAGATACCGATACCAGCTTTGTGCTCTATGATGACGATGGCCACACAGAGGATTACAAGAACGGCGTTTATGCAAGGACGACTATCTGTGTAAGTGCCGGAGACAGGACCGTGCTGAGCTTTGATACTGAGGGAACCTATGAGAGCCCGCTTGAGAGAATGACCATCAAGCTGGTAAGCAAGCTGAAGGGCGCTTTCTGGGTAACCGTTGACGGCGAGAGGATCACACGCTATATTGTAAGAGACGGCTGGGAGGAAGCGGAATCCGGCTGGTATTACAACCTCTCTGACAGGACGATCTGGGTGAAGTTCCCGATCCCGAAAAAGAGAACATATGATGTGGTGATCTCTAAGGAGAAATTTGACCTGATCGGTATGGTCGAGGAGTAAAAAGATTTCGCTTTTCCCGTCTGAATTACGGCGTGAAGGGCAGACATAATACAGACAACAAGGAGGAGAACAGTATGGGAAAGGGAAATATGGACTTAACACAGGGGCATCCGATGAAGCAGATATTTCTCTTTTCCATACCACTGGTACTGGGCACCGTGTTCCAGCAGCTTTACAGCTTTGCGGATACGGTGATCGTGGGAAGATTTCTCGGCGTTACGGCGTTGGCGGCGGTGGGGACGACCTATTCCCTGAATTTTCTGATCCTGGGTTTTGTCCAGGGGCTTTGTGTGGGCTTTGGCATTCTGCTTGCCCAGAGCTATGGAGCTCATGACAGAAGGGGGCTGCAGCGCTATTTTGTGAACGGGAGCGTTCTTGTCTGTCTGTTCAGCGCAGTGCTGACGGTGGTTACCGTGCTTTTGGCAGAACCACTTTTAAAGCTGATCCGAACACCGGAGGATATCCTTGTGATGGCGGCGGAGTATGTAAAGATCATCTTTTTTGGAATCCCCGCTGCGATGCTGTACAATTATTCCGCAGGCGCCCTGCGGGCGGTGGGGGATTCTAAACATCCCTTCTATTTCCTGCTCTGCTCCAGTGTGCTGAACATAGTCCTGGATTATCTGTTCATCGTTCCCCTTAAGGGCGGCGTGGCGGGAGCAGCATGGGCTACGGTCATAAGCCAGCTGGTAAGCGGGCTGCTGGATATCTATTGGCTGACGGCACGCATCAAGCTGCTGGAGGGCTGGGAGGACGGCCTGCAGTTAAGCGCTCTTCATATGAAACGCCTCTGTGTTGTGGGGCTGCCCATGGGCTTTGAATACTCTGTGTCTGCCATCGGAGCTGTGGTAATGCAGGGGGCCATCAACAGCCTCGGAAGCATTGCGGTCGCTGCCCAGACTGCGGGAGAGAAGATCCGGCAGATGTTCACCCTTCCTATGGAGAGTGTGGGCATGGCCATGGCAACCTATACAGGACAGAACTATGGCGCAAAGCGTATAGATCGTATCAGGGAAGGTATCCGAAGCGGACTTAAGATCCAGTATATGTATTGTGCAGTAGTGTGGGTAGTGATTTTTGCCTTAAAGAGGCCATTTGTGGGACTGGTCCTGGGTGAGACAGAAAGTGCGGTGGCATATGGGGCTATACAGTATCTGTCCATTATGAGCGTTCTGTTTTTTATTCACGGATCTCTGATGATCATGAGGAATACCCTTCAGGGGTTGGGCTACAGCCTGCAGGCGATCATATCCGGCGTGGGAGAGTTAGTCGGACGCAGTCTGGGAGGGCTTCTCGCAGTCCGGTGCTTCGGGTTCACGGCGATCTGCTTATCCAATCCAATGGCATGGCTGCTTGCGCTGATTTACTGCAGTGTTATGGTGCGGCACTATTTAAAAAGATGATAAATATGGGGAAACGGAGCGGCTTTTTTGAAAGCCGCTCAGACTGTAGACAAAGTTGGTGCTAGTTGATTACGCCCAGCACCACTTTTCT
>NZ_JAJCIC010000034.1 GCF_020554865.1 Lacrimispora sp. 210928-DFI.3.58 | reverse complement strand
TCAGGTGCTAAAGAATTATTTGCAGTCAGTGTAACAAATGTTTGACAAACCTACAGATTTTTTCTTTTTTTACTGGCATTTTGCCGCCGCATCATAGCTTCTGGTCATTTTCCGAAGGCACATACACGGCGATATCTTCAATCTTGCACTCCAGGATACGGCAGAGGTCATTCACTGTTTTCATGGAAATGTCTTTATTATATTTCAGCCTGTGAAGAGTGCTGTCCGATAATCCGTGCTTCTTTGTCAATGTGTACCAATTTTCCTTTGATTGCTCTAATGTTTTCCAAAATGGGGAATAATCAATCATGCTTTTGTCCTGTATGCTTTTATTTTTAGTTTCAAATTAAGCATAAACAGGATTTTGCAGATTGGGTATCTTCGTAATTATGAATATATGTTATATGATTGAATTTTCCTCTGCCTGAAAAACAACAAAATCAGTCAGGGTGAACATTTTTCATCATGTTTTATCCCCTGGCTGATCATGTTAACTAATAATCCTTACTCAGTTCCAGATCCTCTGCTATTTTTTCTATATGTTCTGCCATGCATCTCTGTGCCTTATCAATATCCCCTTCCAGGAATGCATCAATAATCTTTGTATGAGCGGGTACCACATTCTGAACATTGTGAGGGATGCGGAAGGTCTTGCTTCGGAAATTCTTCAGGAATTCTGAAATATGCTTATCAATACTGATCAGCATATTGTTCTTACTGCATTCAACAATATACGTGTGAAAAGCCTCATCACACCGGCTGATCTGCAGAATATCATCATTCTCCACTGCCTCTATGATGCCTTGATGAATTTCCTGAAGTTTATTTTTCTCTTCATCTCCGGTGCGCTGCATTGCAAGCTTGATTGCCAGAGGCTCAATGACATTGCGCACCTCGATCACGTCCTTGACCTTTACTTCATTTTCTACAAACCATTGGGTCAGGTCATGTTTGCTGGGTTCCTTTACACTGGCCACATATGCTCCCTTTCCCGGCTGCATTTCTACAAATCCCAGAGCTTGAAGGGTACATAGTGCTTCACGTATCGTTCCTCTTCCCACTTTGAAACGCGTGCAAAGTTCCTTCTCCGTTGGCAGCTTATTCCCTACCTGTATTTCCCCTGACATGATGTAGTCTTTCATTCCCTCTACTACCTGCTGGGCAATCGAAAGCCTTTTTACCGCTTCTATCATTTATACCCGCCTTTCTTCTTTCGGAGACTACCTGCTGTATACCTCCTTTATCTGAGCATATATCTGTTTTTCATCTAATCCATATTCTTCCAGAAGAGCCTCCGGCTTTCCGGACTGTCCAAACCGATCCTGCACTCCGATCTTCCTAAATACGATATTGCAGCCCTCTGAAAGAAGTATATCACCTACTGCATCACCCAATCCGCCAATGACGCTGTGTTCCTCTACCGTCAGGATCCTGCCGCACTTTTTCGCATATTCCAGTATACATTCCCTGTCGATCGGCTTTACTGTATGCATATTGATAACGGCTGCTGAAATCCCCTCTTCCTCCAGCTTCTTTGCGCATTCCAATGCCGTTGCTACCATGATTCCACAGGTGATCACAGCTACATCCGTTCCATCCTTTAAAATGTTGGCCTTTCCTATTTGAAAGGGCATCTCTTCCTCAAATACAGGGGATGGCAGACGGGCCAGGCGCAAATATACAGGGCCGTCCACCTGCGAGGCAGCCTCTACTGCCCTGTGAGTTTCTGAGGCATCACAGGGAACAATGATCGTCATGCCGGGAATGGCACGCATTAACGCCATATCCTCTATTGCTTGATGGCTTCCTCCGTCCTCTCCTAAGGTGATTCCTGCATGAGTCATGCCAAGCTTCACATTAAAATGGGGATATGCACATCCATTTCTAACCTGGTCATATGCCCTGCCTGCCCCAAATATGGCAAAGGTACTTGCAAACGGAACATATCCCATAGTAGATAAGCCTGCTGCCATATCGACCATATTTGCCTCTGCAATTCCTGCATTAAAAAAGCGTTCAGGAAATTTTGCAGCAAAGATAGCCGTCATAGTGGCATGGGCCAGATCTGCATCCAGAACCACGACCTTCTCATTTTTTTCACCTAATTCAGCCAGTGCCTCTCCGTAGGCAACGCGTATTGCTTTCATCTCACTCATGGTCAATCCTCCAATTCCTTTAAAGCCTGCTGACGCTCTGCTTCACTGGGGGCCTTCCCATGCCAGCCCACCTGATTTTCCATAAAGGATACTCCCTTGCCCTTGACCGTATTTGCAAGAATGCATGTTGGCTTTCCTTT
The DNA here is from genome assembly GCF_020554865.1 of Lacrimispora sp. 210928-DFI.3.58. Lineage (GTDB taxonomy): Bacteria > Bacillota > Clostridia > Lachnospirales > Lachnospiraceae > Enterocloster. Next base: position 46,104 of record NZ_JAJCIC010000034.1, on the reverse strand, counting down.
GGTATCATCTTCCAACGCTGCAGATACCTGTTTCAGATCATTTCCATCAATCTCCAATACGTGGAAGCCAAAAGCTTCAAATTTTGCCCGAATATCTCCCAGGCTCATCACCTGATCGTTTGTACCATCGATCTGAAGGCCATTATGATCGATCATAACCGTCAAATTGTCCAGCTGATAATGGGCGGCAGCCATGCTCGCCTCCCATACCTGGCCTTCCTGAAGCTCGCCATCCCCTAAGAGCGTATATACTTTGACATTGCTGTGATCTAACTTTTTGGCTCCAAGCGCCATTCCCACTGCAATAGAAATCCCCTGTCCCAAAGATCCTGTGGAAGCATCGACCCCAGGGCATTTCTTTGCATCCGGATGGCCTTGAAGTATGCTGTGGAGCTGACGGAAATTCTTAAATTCCGCCTTATCAAAGTATCCCCTCTCTCCTAATACCGCATAGTAACAGGGGGCTGCATGCCCCTTTGACAATACGAATCTGTCACGGTCAGGCTTTTTGGGATCCGCCGGATCAATATTCATTTTTTTGAAAAATAATGTGGTTATCATCTCTACTGCAGACAGGGAGCCCCCAGGATGACCGGATGATGCATCTGCCGTCATATTGATAATGTCACGGCGCACTGCCCTGCAGACCTTCTCTAAATTAATACTATCCATTTTTCTTCTCCAGTCTTTCCAACTTATAGAAGAGTTCTGACATATTCTTCTATTTTCTTATCCTTGCAATTGGCAAAAAACAGCTTAGAAAATTCCGGGCCTGCCACAGCACCCTTTAAGAGTTCCTGATCCAAACATTTCAGCCCATCGATCAGATCCACATAGGTATGCTTCTTTACTTCATCCAGGATCTTTTTATTCCTCTGTTCGGGAATCACCCGCTCCGGAGGATATCCATTTCCGTGTCCTGATCCAAAAAGCTTGTCAAACGCATATTCCAGATTCAGCTCTGCTCCCCAGCCAAATCCTTTGGCAAAGGGGAAGGCTGCTGCATTGCCATCGTTGATCTGCGCAAACATAAATGCATCACTGGGATCTACCACATGTCCGCACAATACTCCCGGAAAGCTGTTGCAGGCCAGCATAGCTCCCTCACCTGTACCGCATCCCGTAATAACATAATCTGCTGCCCCGGAATTTAAAAGAATTGCAGCTAAAATACCTACCTGTACATAGGTCAGCTGAGCTTCATCCTGGGGAGAGTACATACCATAATTGTCCACCACATGCCCCATAGGCTCTACCACCTTTTTCAAGGTTTCACAGATAAGCGGATTTTTCGCTGCCTGACTGTTTTCATTGATCAATGCGATTCTCATAAGCTCCTCCTGTCTCAGCTTTTCGATGATATCATCAGTTTTCTTTATATAAAACCTTTGTTTTGAACACTTCAGCAATTGCAGATGAATCTGCATTCTCATTGATTGCCTGCTCCATCCTCTTTTCGTACTCCATATTGAGAACAGCCTGATTCAGTATTAAATCTATGTGCTCTTCAGGAACAACAAGCACACCATCACTGTCCCCAAATATATAATCTCCTGGCTGGACTACTGCTCCGCCGCAATTAACCGGAACATCCAGATCACGGGCCACAACTCTGCAATTCCGCGGCGCAGGTGCAATCGCAGCTCCCTTCGTAAACTGAGGGATTCCCATTCCTTTAATTGTCTCCACATCTCTTGTATACCCATCGATAATAAGTCCATTCAGCTGGTGATTTCCCAGGAAATGCATGATATTTTCACCGCAAATATTTGCCTCTGAAGGTACGTTCCATACCATGACCTCTCCCGGCTTGCATCTCTCAATGATTTCAAATTGATTGATTTCTTTATCCGGAGGAACAACATAGCTAAATTGTGCAGTTCTGGCCCTTCCATAAATCTTCATACCTGGTTCTGTGGGAAAAATTCCTTTCATCCAGCATCCGACCTGATGCTGCACCATGGCATCCGTTACTGCTCCTGTCTCGATCTCACGAAAAATCTTTAACCTCTCCTGTTCGGTCATCGTTCTCTTCCCCTCTCGCTTTTACCTTTTTATTTCAGTTCCATTGATATCTATTTTTTTCAAATGGCCATATACCTCTTTCATCTGCTCTGAGGTATATCCTGCTTTAATAGCTTCTTCAAGCTCTTTCTCCCATACCATATTGAGCTTCGCCTGCTCCAAAACAACATCTACATACTCCTGGGGCACTACCATCAGGCCATTGGCATCTCCGCAAATATAATCTCCAGGCCGGACCACTACCCCTCCTACAGTTACCGGTATGTTCACTGTGTTCTTCGTAGGGCGGAAATTGACCGGTGCGGAATAAGCTGCCGGGCCTCTGGAGAACACACAGCCTCCAATTTCTTCAATCTCATTGATATCTCTTATTTTTCCCTCCAGCACAACGCCCTTAAGTCCATGGCCCAAAACGAAATGGAAGATATTTTCTCCCATGATGTTCGCATCCATATCCACATTCCATACCAGGACATCTCCTGGCTCTCCCATTTCTATTACCTCATAGGGAGTTAATATCTCATCAGGATCGGATACCGTCTCAAATCTGGCAGTTACTGCTCTCCCATATATTTTTGCCTTTTTGCTGACTGGAAAAATTCCCTGCATCCATGCACCGATCTTAAAGCAGATAAGTGCATCTGTAATACACCCCGGGTCAACCTCTTCAAAAATTTTTAATCTTTCTTCGTTTGTCATAATTTTCCTCATTTCATAGATTTTTTTATGTATTGAACAGAAAGCAATAATACGATTGCTGCCATTACTACTGCTCCTGCAGAGCCATAGCCAAATTTAAGGCTCTTGATACCGTATGTGTAAATAAACTGCGTGATCGTAGATGTTGTATTGGCCGGACCGCCTCCGGTAAGAATATTGACCTTATCAAACATCCTGAAGGAATCGATCGTTCTCAGCAGCAAACATAAGCCAATCGCTCCGCTGACACAAGGTACTGTTATATATCGAAATTCGTGCCAACTATTGGCACCGTCTATCTTTGCCGCCTCATAAAGAGTCTGAGGAACTGTCTGCAGCGATGCATAGATCAAAAGAAATACAAAAGGCATGCACTGCCACACGTCGATCAGTATAATAACCGGCATTGCCGTTCTGGTGTCAAAAAACCAATTATATACCGGAAGATGCAAAAATCTTAAAAACTCATTGATGATCCCATAATTATTGGAAAGCATGATCTTCCATATAAGCGCTGCTGTAACAGGCGGAAGAAGATTCGGAAGCAGTATGATAGTCCGCATTGTTTTCTTAAAATACTTCAAACCATTAACATACACCGCGACTGCCACACCCAGTGCTGTCTCAAGGAACGTACAGGCTATGGTAAATTTGATTGTGTTGATGACTGCCCTGATAAAATATGGATTTTTCCACAAATCAATATAATTTTTCAATCCAACAAAACTCATTTTGTCTTTGGAAATATAGTAATAATTTGTCAGGGAATAATACAAGGTATATACCAGAGGATATATACTAAGAATCGTCAAAATAATGATCGTGGGAGATTCCATTAATATAGCAAACGTTCTTCGTGAAACACCTTTTCTCTCTCGCATACTTCTTCCTTTCAAAACCTTCATGCGCCCGGCGGGCGAACGTACTGCCACACCATAAAAGTCTGGCGGGCGCATTGGGCATATCTGAACTTATGCCGCCTATCCGGCGGCGGGACTTTTCACAGCAATGTTGAAGCTGCCTCGAAAAAGACACGTCTTTTTGTAAGGCAGCTCCAGACATCATTGCTTAATTACTCATGATCTGTTCACAAGCTGTCTGTGCATCCTTCAGTGCGTCCTCCACAGATTTTGCGCCCTGTACTGCATTGTCTAACTCTGTGCCCAATGTAACTGTAATTTCTGTCCACTGCTTGATCCTAGGTCTGTAAACAGCCTCTTTTAACGCCTGATATACATATTCCAAATTAGGACTCTGAGCTATGATATCCGGATTTTCATAAACACTGGTTCTGGTAGGAACGCCTCCGTATTGTACAGATGCTGTCTGCTGCTCGGCGTCTGTGATATATTTAATAAATTCCAATGCCAGCTCTTTATTCTTTGAATTTTCCGGAATGCCAAGATACCACAGTCCATAGATGCTGGATGCATATTCCGGGTCATTTGCCCCAACCTTTCTCGGAATAAGATTAAAAGCACTGGTATCAGCTTCTAATGGGGTATACCATCCCGGCCAGTCAAGGCTCATTGCTCCATTGCCGGACTGCACGGCTGCCACAATGTCATCTTTATCCATGATGGTTCCATATTCTTTCAGTGTCATATAGAATTCCAATGCTTTCTTGAATTCCGGGGTATCAATGGTTACATTGTTATTTTCATCCAGTACTTGTCCTCCATGTGCAAGAAGAATGGGGAAGATATCTGTCAGAATATTCTCACCTGCCTGTGCTCGCAGGAGGTACCCCTCTTTTCCTGCTTCCTTTGCCTTCTTAGCCACTTCCAGTATGCCTTCCCATGTATCAGGTGTTGTCTCATATCCCAGATCCTTTAATACCTGCTTATTATAGAACTGTATCATGACATTTCCATAAAATGGGACTCCATAAACCTTTCCATCGTCATCCATACCACCTTTCGATGCCAACGGAATAAAATCAGGATCTAAGCTGTACCCCATATCGGACAAATTAGCAACTGTATCGTTTTCCAGGAATTCTGTCAGCCAGCTTCCATCGATCATCAGCACATCATATGTTCCTTCACTGTTCTGGGAATCCAGCGCGATCTTCTGGTACATATCTGAAAATCCCAGGTCCAAAAATTCAAACTCACAATTATGCTCCTCTGCAAAAGCCGGGGCCAGATTTTTCATGACATCCGTATAGGAGCCTGCCCTCAACACAAGTGTAAGCTTTGCCTTTTCCTGATCCGAAGCCTGCTCCGCTGCTGCCTCTGCAGACTGTCCGCCTGCCTGCTCTGTTGCCTTTGCCTCTTCCTTCGGCGCTTCATTTGATGAGCATCCGGTCATCATGACCGACGCTGCCATCGTACCTGCCATTGCTAATGTTGCTAATCTCTTCTTCATATGTAACTCCCTTCTTTATATTATTTTATAATTACTTTTGTTTTTACTGCCTATTCCTTTACTGCTCCGCTGCTCAGACCAGATATCAGATATTTCTGGGCAAACGTTATGAAAACAGCCATAGGCAACAGTGATACAATTCCGCCCGCTGCAACCAGACCAAATTGTGTTACATTATCCTCTGTATTTAAGATTGATAATGCAATGGGAACCGTATACTCTTTTGAGCTTTGAATAAAGATAACTGAATATGTATACTCATTCCAGGCATATATAAACGACAGCATTGAGATTGCGGCAATTCCCGGTAAAACAAGGGGTAAAACTACTTTTCTGAAAAGCTGCCACTCCGTTGCTCCATCAATCTGTGCACTTTCTTCAATTTCCACGGAAAGATCCTGGAAAAAGCTGATAATAAACCATACTGTCAACGGAATATTGATAAAAATGCAGGCGCTTATTACAGGCATTAACGAAGACAGCATCTTCGCCTTTGAAAACAAAATATAAAGCGGTATGGCAAATGTGATCGGAGGAAGTACACGGACAAGAAGTATCCAGTATGTCATCAGCTTCTTCGTTTTTATGTTAAACCTCGATCTCGCCAGAATATAAGCACATGTCAATCCGCATGCCAGTGAAATCACAAGTGAGACCAAGGTAGTAATGGCACTGTTTTTTAATGCCATGCCAAAATTCTTTTTAACGAACAGGCTCATAAAATGTTCCCATGTTATCTGTCTTGGAAACAGATAAATCTTACCTACCAGTTCATCCATTGGACGTATAGCCAATCCCAACATCCACAGAATAGGAAACAGGGTAATGATCAATAAAACAACTCCTATCATGATCTGTACGATGACTCTTACTTTTTTCTTCATGCCATTCCCTTTCGCTATTGTATTATGACTTTCTTCCTGAAAAACATGCTGTTCTGCTTTTGTTCTAACCTCATGACGTCAGATTGTATGACGTCATGAGGTAATGTATCTTTATTTTATAAAATATCTTCGTTTTTTTAAAGATATAAATTGCATAAAATATATTTAATTTTTTGTATATTTTGCACATTATTTTGGTTTTTCGGCATCTTTTCGTTTTCAGCTTTGCCATATTCAATCCAGAAACCCACAGCAGATTTCGCCAAAATCGCCAAATGGAGGGGGTGTATTTTTGCGAAGGAAGAAAAATAAAGCATAAAATTACCCCGCCACATCTCTATGGCGGGGTTGTTCTTATATCAACAAGTTTCTCTTTTCATCTGCCGCTTCTACCTTTTCACCGGCCCCAAATAAACCTCCGGGTGAGCCAGGAAATATTCTGCAGCAAATTCTTTGTCTTTTTCTATGCGGTGCTTCAGCTCCTCCAGAGAGTTGAATTTCTGTTCTCCCCGGTCAAATTCCAGGAGCTGGACCTCGATCCATTTTCCATAAATGTCCTTGTCCAAATCGAATAGATAGGTTTCCACTCCCACTGGGTTTTCACCTTTTATGGTGGGCTTTCTTCCTATATTGGTTACTCCTCTGTAGTATGTGCCCTCTGCCAGCACCCTGGAAACGTAGACGCCGAATTTGGGCAGGCGTTTGGCAGCGGGAGGGATGATGTTGGCTGTGGGGAAGCCCAGGCGGGGGCCGCCTATGTGGTTTCCGTGGACCACCTCTCCGTGTATGGCATAGGGCTGTCCCAAAAGGAGGTTGGCCTTTGCCACATTTCCCTTGTCCAGCTCCTCCCTGATATAGGTACTGCTGATATCCCGTTCATGATCCTTTTCCTTTTCAATGACGCAAAGATCATAACCGTAGATATCTGCCAGCTGTTCCAAAAGGGCTGCATTTCCCTCTCCTTTATATCCAAAGCTGCAGTCAGGCCCTACCACGATCGCCCTGGCATGCATGCGGCCTGACAAAATATCCCTTACAAAGGTCTTCGGCGCCATGCATCTGGTGGCATCGGTAAAGGGGTATTCCACCAGATAATCAATACCCATTTTCTCCATATTGTCACGGCGCTCCAGATTCGTGGTTATCACTGTCTGGGGACCCTTCTCAGCCCCAAAGGACGGGGCCGTGCTGAAGGTAAAAATAGCCGTGGCATATCCCAGCTTTTTCTTTAAGTCCTTCATGGTGAGCAGAAGCTTCTGGTGGCCTCTGTGTCTGCCGTCAAATTTGCCCAGGGTGACAATGGTCGGCTCGTCTATATGAAATTCTGTGGTGTCTGCTATATATTTCATATCAGCGGATCCTCTTTCATTGTTTTCGCTATGAGCACCTAGAGTCCGTCCTTGGGGCTCTTCTGTGCAATTTTTGTTTCCGGCGAAAAGAACATTTTCCAGGGCTTCAGCCAGTGCTTCTCCTGCTGATATTCGTAAACCCCGGCAAATACTCCCGCGCTGTCGTAAAGACGGAACCTGCAGCCATTCTGAAGGCATTCACGGGCAGCCTCGTTGCCGGATCCCTGGCTGTTCCCCAGCCCTGCCGTCCTCTCCCAGTCGATCTGAGGCTTAAAGCATGGATTTCCATTGTGCAGAGCCCGGTCCCCCTCCGGAAGGCAGATCAGGGGCCGGTAAGAAGCGAGAGCCTCCTCGATCGGAACAATGCGCTCCCCTACTGTCCCCTCATCCCGCAGCCTCTCGATCTCATCTAATGTCAGGCTGTCCTCTGCCTGAAAGCGATCCACCCTGGTGCGGATAAGGTGTTCCATGGCTCCTCCGCAGCCCAGCTTGATGCCGATGTCATGGCAGAGCGTCCTGATATAGGTGCCCTTGGAGCAGGTCACGCTCATGCGCACCCTGGGAAGGGATATCTCTTTGATGGAAATGTCCAGGATCTGGACATTTCTGGGTTTGCGCTCCACTTCTTTTCCCGCTCTTGCAAGGTCACAGAGCTTCTTTCCATCTACCTTTAGTGCCGAATACATAGGAGGAATCTGAGCGTAATCTCCCAGAAAGCTCAAAACTGCTTCCCTTACCTGCCCTTCCTCCAGAGCCAGGGCTTCCTCCCTGTTCTCCTTCAGGATCTCTCCTGTGGTATCCTGGGTATCCGTGGCGACTCCCAGCAGCAGGACTGCTTCATACGTTTTCGTCCTGTCTGCCAGCATGTCGCAGAGCCTGGTGCCCATTCCTAAGCACACGGGAAGGACACCCTCGGCCGCTGGGTCAAGGGTGCCTGTATGCCCGATCTTTTTCTGCTTTAAAATCCCTCTGAGCCGGGCCACCACATCGTGGGAGGTGTAGCCCGGCTCCTTGTATACATTGATGATTCCGTGATACATTACTTCTATTCCTTATTCTCGTAACTGTTCAGTACCCTCACAGTTACGAGCAAAAATCCATTTAAAATCGGCTTTGCCGATGGGATTTTTGCCTTCTGGCCCAGGTTATCTTATGGTCAGCGCAGCAAGTGCGCAGACCTACTGAACAGTTACTATTCTTCCGTACTCTCCGGCGCAAGCTGCTTCTCAATATGTAAGGACAGGTTGTTGATCACGTCATGGATACTGCCTGACATGGTGCAGCCTGCTGCCCTCACATGACCGCCGCCGCCGAAAAAGGCCGCGATCTTGCTCACGTCCACAATGTACTGGGAACGAAGGCTGACCTTGAACTCCTGGGCTCCTGTCTGGTAGAGGAAGATTGCCACCTCCACCCCTTCTGTGAGCCTGAGCTGGTCGATAATGCCGTCCATGTCCTTTCCGTCTACGCCGTAGAACTTCATTTCATTTTCACGGATGGCACTGAAAATACATTTTCCATCGAAAAAGGTGATGCTCTCCAATAAGGCCCGGCCCAGTATCTGATTCTGGATATAGGTCTTTTTGTAGAAGCTGTTATCGATAATGGCGCCAAAATCAATTCCCTTTGCCATCAGCTTTCCTGCGATCTCCATGGTATGGGCAGAGGTACAGGAGTATTTGAATACGCCTGTATCATGGATGATCCCTGTGTAGAGACACTCTGCGATCGCCTTGTCGATCTTTCCATCATCCAGCTGGTCATAGAGCACCTCGCAGGTAGAGCTGGCATCTGCCACCACCACATTGGTCTGTGCATAGCCAAGATTGGTTACGTGGTGGTCCAGGCACAGACTTTTTGCTGCGCGCTCCAGATAGCAGGAGAACTGCCCCAGCCTCTCCGTGTCGCTGCTGTCAAGGCAGATGCAGAGGTCATAGACCTCCCCATCCGTCTCGTGGCGTATCTCCTCAAATCCCTCTAAATAGCTGAATTTGAGAGAAGCCTGCTCCAGATATACGGCAGCAGGGATATCGGGATAATTGGTCTTGATGTAATGGTACAGTCCCAGGGTGGACCCCAGGCAGTCGCCGTCCGGGCGCACATGGCCCAGAATAGCGACGGAAGCTGCTGTCTGCAGCGTTTGTTCCAGAACCGTCATTCAATCTCCTCCTCGTCGGTTTCATGAAGATCTTTTGTCACCTCATCTATGAGCTTTGACATGGTTACACCGTATTCAATGGACTGGTCCAGTATGAAGCGCAGCTCCGGGGTATTGCGCAGGTTGATCCGCCTGGCAAGCTCCCGGCGTACATAGCCTTCTGCACTCTTAAGGCCTTCGATGGTGGATTTTGCCGCATCTTCATTTCCCAGGACGCTGATATAAGCCTTGCAGTATTTCAGATCCGGTGTCACCTCTACTGCAACCACACTGGTCATAGGATGGATCCTGGGGTCTTTGATGCCTGCCCGGATGATCTCGCTTAACTCCCTCTGGACCTCCATATTGATTCTTGTGTTTTTAATGCTGTTTTTACGCATGGTATTCCTTTCTATCATTCCTTCAGGATAAAGGCGGCTTTGATGGCAGGGCGTACTATCTCGGCACCTCTACCATGATATAAGCCTCGATCTCATCGTCCTCCTGAAGGTCGTTGAATTTTTCAAATACAAGGCCGCACTCGTAGCCTGCAGCCACTTCTTTTACATCGTCTTTAAATCTCTTTAAGGAGGCCAGAGGTCCTTCAAAGATCTGATCTCCCGCTCTCTTGATACGGCAGCTGCAGCCTCTCTGGAACTTTCCGTCCAGTACGTAGGAGCCTGCAATGGTACCAACACCGGAGGCCTTGAACAGCTGGCGGATCACGCCGTGTCCGATGACCTTCTCCTCGAAGATCGGATCCAGCATGCCCTTCATGGCTGCCTCCACATCCTCGATTGCCTGGTAGATGACCTTGTACAGGCGGATATCTACCTTCTCGCGCTCTGCAATGGACTTGGCAGTCGCATCAGGACGGATATTAAAGCCGATGATGATCGCGTTGGATGCAGATGCCAGGGAAACGTCTGACTCGTTGATCGCGCCTACGCCGCCGTGGATCACCTTTACAACCACTTCCTCGTTGGACAGCTTCATGAGGCTCTGCTTCACTGCCTCCACGGAGCCCTGTACGTCTGCCTTTACAATGATCGGAAGCTCCTTCACATTGCCAGCCTTGATCTGGCTGAACAGATCGTCTAAGGACAGCTTCTGCTTTGTATCCTCGATCAGCTTGTTCTTGCCTTCGGAAATGAAGGTCTCGGCAAAGCTTCTTGCCTCCTTCTCGTTTTCTGTAGCGACAAATACCTCGCCTGCATTCGGAACATCGTTTAAGCCAAGGATCTCAACAGGTGTAGATGGACCTGCCTCCTTTACGCGGCGTCCCTTATCATCCATCATAGCGCGGATCTTGCCGTAGCAGGCTCCGGCTGCAATAGTCTCGCCCACCTTTAAGGTACCCTTCTGCACCAGAACGGTGGCAACAGGTCCCTTGCCCTTGTCAAGCTCTGCCTCGATCACAAGGCCTCTGCCCTTGCGGTTGGGGTTGGCCTTTAACTCCAGCACATCAGCTGTGAGCAGGACCATTTCCAGAAGGTCCGTAATACCCTCCTTTGTATGCGCGGAAACAGGCACGAAGATCGTGCTTCCGCCCCAATCCTCAGGAATCAGCTGATATTCTGTCAGCTCCTGCTTTACTTTTTCTACATTTGCACTGGGCTTATCGATCTTGTTGATGGCAACAATGATCTCTACTCCAGCTGCCTTTGCATGGTTGATCGCCTCTACCGTCTGGGGCATTACGCCGTCGTCTGCTGCCACCACCAGAATGGCGATATCGGTGGACTGTGCGCCTCTCATACGCATAGCGGTAAAGGCCTCATGTCCAGGTGTATCTAAGAATGTGATCTTTCTGTCATTGATCTCAATAACGGAAGCACCGATATGCTGGGTAATGCCGCCTGCCTCACGTGCTGTCACATTTGTCTGGCGGATCGCATCCAGCAGGGAGGTTTTGCCGTGGTCAACATGGCCCATTACACAGACTACCGGTGATCTGGGAACCATATTCTCCTCGCTCTCTTCCTCCTCCTTTAAGAGCTCTGCGATCACATCGACCTTCTCTTCCTTCTCGCAGAGGACATCAAACTCCATGGCGATCTCTTCTGCCTGGTCGTAATCGATCTCCTGGTTTAAGGTTACCATCTGTCCCTTTAAGAACAGCTTCTTTACAATAACGGAAGGCTGCAGCTTCATCTTATCAGCCAGCTCCTTGATGGTAAGGCTCTCCGGCAGGGTGATGGTCTTGATATCCTCTACCTTTGCCTCCTCCTTCTTAGGCTGAGGCATGATAAATGCGCCCTTTCCTGTCTTTGGTGCTTTCTTCTTGCCGTCCTCTTCTCTGTCGCGCTTGTCAAAGCGGTCATTCTTATGCGCAGTCTTATTCTGGCGGTTGCTGGTAGGCTTTGCCTGGATCGGGGTATCAAAGGACATCTTTCCGCTGTCGCGGCCTCCTGTGCGGCGGCTGCCCTGGCTGTTCCTGCTGTCTCTTGTATCTCTGTCCTTATCCTCGCCTCCACGGCCCTGATAGCCGCCCTGGGGCCTTCCTCCAAAGCCTCCCTGAGGCCTTCCGCCATCACGGCTTCCCTGGTAGCCTCCCTGGCTTCTTCCGCCGTCGCGGCTTCCCTGGTAGCCTCCCTGGCTTCTTCCGTCGCGGCTTCCCTGATAGCCTCCCTGGCTTCTTCCGCCGTCACGGCTTCCCTGGTAGCCTCCCTGGGACCTTCCGCCGTCGCGGCTTCCCTGATAGCCTCCCTGGCTTCTTCCGTCACGGCTTCCCTGATAGTCTCCCTGGGGCCTTCCGCCATCACGTCTGCACTGGTACTCTCCCTGGCTTCTTCCGTCACGGTTCCCCTGGTAGCCTCCCTGGCTTCTTCCGCCATCGCGGCTTCCCTGGTAGTCTCCCTGTGGCCTTCCGCCATCACGTCTGCCCTGGTACTCTCCCTGGCTTCTTCCGCCATCGCGGTTCCCCTGGTAGCCTCCCTGGCTTCTCCCGTCACGGTTTCCCTGATAATCTCCCTGGCTGCGGCCGGTCTCACGGCTGGCCTGGGCTACCTGGTAGCCCTCCTGGCTCTTTGCCTCCGGAGCGCTCTGGGGAGCTGGCTGCGGCTTTACAGCCTCGCGTGTCTCAGGCACATTTGCCTGGACAGCTGCCGGAGCAGCCGCCTCCTCTTTGACCGGACGCGCCTCCTGTGCCTGAACCTGCGGGCGCACCGTACCTGCGGCCCCCGCTGCCTGCTGCTGTCTTGCTGCTGCCTGCTGTCCAGGGCGCGCTGCCTGGGATGGCTGTGGCTTTGGCGGCACCGGACGCTTGATCTGCTGCTGTGCATTCTGAGGACGGAAGACAGCTGTCAGCTTCTTCTTTGCCGGCTCTGTCTTTGGTGCTCCCTCTGCCGCTTTTGGTGCCTCTGCTCTGGCTGCCTCCGTTCTCATGCCCTCGCTCTTTGGCTGCTCTGCCCTTGGAGCTGCTGCCTTTGGTGCCTCCTTTTTTTGAGCCGCGGAGGACCTTACAATATTCTCCTGCTCCCTTGTCACATTGGATGCAGCGTACAAAGCAGCAGAATTGTCCTTTTGCTTAATGATCTCTATGATTTCCTTACTGGTCTTTCCCAGTTCATTTGCCAGTTCACTTACTCTCATTCAAACTACCTCCATTACTATTCATTAGTCCTGCCATTGACTTTGCGAACCCTGCATCTTCCACAGACAGGGATGCCCGAAATTCCTGTCCCATGGCGTGCCCAAGTTCATCCTTCGTGCCAAACATATAGATTGGGACTCTGTAGTGAGTACACATATTGGTAAACATCTTCTTCGTATTATCGGATGCTTCTTCTGATACGATCACTATATGGGATCTTCCGCTCTTGACCGATCGTTCTGTTGAAAATTCTCCGCTGACCACCTTCCTGGCCCTTGTGGCAAGTCCGATCAGGCTTAACAGCTTCTTTTTATTTTCCAAATTCTTCCATCTCCTTTTCCAGAGTCTCATATACCTCTTTGGGAATTGCCATCTTGAAGGAGCGTTCCAGGCCCTTGCCCTTTACGGCCTTGCGAAAGCATTCCATCGATGGACACAGGTAAGCGCCTCTGCCGTTTTTCCGGCCTGTGGCATCCAACAGAATTTCATCCTCGGCGGTCTTTATCACTCTTATCATTTCCTTTTTACTCTTCATCTCACCGCAGCCAATGCACTGCCTGAGCGGAATCTTCTTCATGCTCACTGATATCACTCCTAACCTTTGGGAGTCCCTTTTCCCCTACTGTTCGTCTTCCTGGTAGTCTTCCTGATAATCCTGGTAGTCCTCCGGCTCCTCATAGCTCTCCTCATATTCAGGAGCAGGAGCATCTCCGTACTGGAGGCCCATCTGTTCAAAGAGGCCCATCTCCTTTGCCTGAGTCTCGCTCTTGATATCGATCTTAAAGCCGGTAAGCCTTGCTGCCAGCCTTGCGTTCTGTCCTTCCTTGCCGATTGCTAAGGACAGCTGGTAGTCAGGCACGATCACCTGTGCCTCCCTCTCCTCCTCATCGGCTACAACGCAGATGACCTTGGCCGGGCTTAAGGCATTCTCGATCAGGTAGGCCGGGTTGTCATCCCAGTTGATGATGTCGATCTTCTCACCCTTAAGTTCGTTTACAATGGAATTCACCCTGGCTCCGTTAAGGCCTACGCATGCGCCTACGGGATCCACATTGGAGTCGTTGGATTTTACTGCGATCTTTGTTCTGGAGCCTGCTTCTCTGGCAATGGCCTTGATCTCCACTGTGCCGTCGCGCACCTCAGCCACCTCTGACTCAAACAGGCGCTTTACAAGGTCCGGATGAGTTCTGGATACGGATACTCTTGGGCCCTTCGGCGTATCCTTTACCTCCAGGATATACACCTTAATGCGCTCCGTTGGACGGAAGGTCTCTCCCTTTACCTGCTCGCTCTCATTTAGGATGGCGTCTACCTTGCCCAGGTTGATGCTCACATTTCTGCCCAGGTAGCGCTGCACAATACCGGTGGTAACGTCCTTCTCCATGGTATAGTAATCGTTGTAGAGGGCCTTGCGCTCCTCCTCACGGATCTTCTGCAGGATCACGTTCTTTGCGTTCTGTGTTGCAATACGTCCGAACTTTTTGGAGTCCAGCGGGATCTGCACAACATCGCCGCATTCATTCCTGGGATTCAGCATCTTCGCATCTGCCAGGCTGATCTCCATCACGTCGTCCTCTACCTGCTCCACAACGGTCTTCTCTGCATAAACTGCAAAATCACCTGTGTCCCTGTTCATGGAAACTCTCACGTTGTCGGCCTTCCCAAAATGGTTCTTACAGGCAGTGATGAGGGAATTTTCTATCGCCTCGATCATGGTATCCTTGGAGATATTTTTTTCCTTCTCCAATATTTCCATTGCCTCTAACAGTTCCTTGTTCATGTTTATCCTCCTATCATTGCCCCAAGGCTAAATGGTTTCAAACTTTTAAAAATCCAGTGCCAGACGTATGAGTGCGATATTCGCCTTCTCAAACACCATCTGGCTTCCATCATCCACGGTGATCGTTACCGTCTTGTCATCGTATGCACTTAAGGCCCCGGTAAATTCCTTCTGCTTATCGATCTGGCGGTAAAGCCTGATCTCCACATCCTTTCCCATGCTGCGGATGTAGTCCTTTTCCTTCTTCAAAGGACGGCCCAGCCCCGGAGAGCTGACCTCCAGGATATAGCTTTCATCGATGAAGTCCTCTTTATCCAGCCAATCTCCCAGCTTTCGGCTTATGACCTCACAGTCATCCACGGCAATGCCGCCTTCCTTGTCAATGTAAGCTCTCAGATACCAGGTTCCGGCTTCCTTTACATATTCCACATCCACCAGTTCAAAATGATGTTCTTCCATAAGAGGCAGGAGGTATGCTTCCACACGGCTTTCATAGTTTTCTTTTTTTGCCATTTTTCCACCACCTTTCTTCTCCTTTGGGACAAATGCCCCTTTACAATGCGAAAGAGTGGACTGCTGTCCACTCTTTATCATCGTCTACATTAGTTATCATTGGTACTATAGCACTTTATGGCTGGAAATGCAAGCATTTTCAAGGATTTTCTTGATTTTTTTGTAACAGTTCAGACAGCTGCCGAAAAGGCGGCCGGAGCGCCAGACGCCCTCCCGGCAGCCGTCTGAACGGTTACGTTTTTATGAATGAAAGCAGCTACTACAGCATGGCCTTTCCCCTGCACCAGGTCTGAATGATCTGGTAATCGCGGTCCAGAACAGCAAGATCCGCATCACAGCCTGCAGCGATCCTTCCCTTTCTGTTATCCACCCCCAGACAGCGGGCCGGATTGATGGTGCAGGAGTTTAAAGCCGTATCAAAGGGAACCATAGCCTCCTCCACAAGGATCTTTAATCCCCTGTTCATAGCCAGGGTGCTTCCGGCAATGGTGGTGGTTCCCTTAAGCCTTGCCAGGCCGTCCTCCCCGATCTCGATATCATGGCCGCCCAGCTGATAGTTTCCTCCCGGAGGACAGTGCTTTGCTCGCAGGGAGTCACTGATCATGATGCCAAAATCCCGTCCCTTGGCTGTGAAGAAATTGTTCAGCGCTGCCAGATGGGAATGGCAGCCGTCGCAGATCACCTCACCGTAAATATCCCTGACCCGGAACGCTGTTCCCACAAGGCCCGGCTTTCTGTGGTGATAGGGCGTCATACCGTTATACACATGGGTCATGGAGGTGGCGCCGTTTGCGATCCCCATAAGGGCCTCCTCATAGGAAGCGGCGGAGTGCCCCATGCTGACTGTCACGCCATGGGAGGCGCAGTAACGCGTGAGGGCATGGTCCCTGTCCTGCTCCGGTGCAAGGGTGATGTACTTTATCATACCCTTTGCCGCCTTCTGATACTCCTTAAACTGCTCCACAGAGGGCTTTGCAATAGCCTCAGGCGGCTGGGCTCCCTTATAATCCATATCAAGATATGGGCCCTCAAAATGAATACCCAGGATCTGGGCACCCTCGTATCCCTCCTCTGCCACAGCCGCCACATTGGCCACAGCCTTTGTGAGTACATCGGGCATCTGGGTCACAGTGGTGGGAAGAATGGAGGTCACTCCCTCCTCCGGTATCCGCCGCATCCAGTCCCGCAGGCCCTCAGGAGTGCCGTCATTGGTATCATACCCGTAAGCTCCGTGGGTGTGGATGTCGATAAAGCCCGGAACGATCCTGTGATCTCCGTAATCCTGATCTGCAGGCTCACTGCCATAGGGCAGAACCTGGCGGATGATCCCATCCTCCAGCACCAGCTGGGCTGCCATAAACTGTCCCGCGATCCATACGCGCTTTCCCTGTATCCTCATGCTCTTTTCCTTCCTTTCTGAAACGAAACACACATTTTTACTATAAAAGTCCTGCCGCCGGACAGGCGGCATGTATTCAGGTATGCCAAATGCGTCCACCAGACTTTCTCGGTGCGGTGGCGCGTCCGCCCGCTGGACGCATGTAGGTTTACTATAAAAGTCCTGCCGCTGCCGGGTGCATGCAGGTTTACTCTGTTAGTTTCAGTATATCATAAAGGAAATATTTTTCAATATAAAACTATATTTGAAATTTATTTTTTATTCCAAAAGTGCCTCGATCTGCGGGAAGGGTTCCAGGCTGCGTTTCAAGATCCCATGGATATAAGCAATGGTGATCCCATAGTTTGTCATGGGAACGCCCTGGTCCTTTGCGCATTTCATCCTGTATTTTACCTCTCTCTCATTAAGCATGCAGGCACCGCAGTGGACGATCATTTTATATTCTGTTACGTCATCGGGGAACTCGGTTCCTGAAGTAAAGACAAATTCCGGCTCCTTGCCTGTATATTCACGGATCCACCGCGGCAGCTTCACGGTTCCGATATCATCACACTGCCTGTGGTGGGTACAGCCCTCAGACACCAGGATCTTGTCCCCGTCCCGGATCTCATCCAGCGCCCTGACGCCCTCTACCATGGGCTCCAGTTCCCCCTTATACCGCGCAAACAGGATGGAAAAGGACGTGAGCAGGATGTCCTCCGGGGTGTCGGCGGAGACTCTTCCAAAGGCCTGGCTGTCTGTGATCACCATCTTCGGCTTTTTTCCCAGGCCTTCCAGCGTCTCCTTCAGCTCACTGTCCCTTACCACCACAGCGGTAGCGCCTGTCTCCAGCACATCGCGGATAGTCTGCTGCTGCGGAAGGATCAGCCGCCCCTTAGGAGCCGCCTTGTCAATGGGAACGACCAGCACCACGAAATCCATGGGAGACAAAAGATCCCCTACGATCCGCAGGTCATTTTCTTCTGTCTGTCCCAGACGGGCAAGACATTCCTTCAGCTCCCGGATGCCTTCCTTTGTGACAGCGCTGACCGGCAGGACCGGGATACCATCCAGAACTCCGGGCTCTGCGCTGCACCCTGCAGCGTTTTCTTCCCCTCCTGCTGTTCCGGTCTCTAAGCCGGTCCTCTCCGTTCCTTCCGTCTCCCCGGCCTTCTCCATATCTGCCTTGTTCCAGGCAATGGCACAGGGGATCTTCTTTTCCCGGATCTTGCAAAGAAGCTCCTCATCCTCCCTTGACAGCCCGGCTGTCCCATCCACCACCAGCACAGCCACATCCGTCTTGTTCAGCACCTGATAGCTCTTCTTCATCCTTAAGGCTCCCAGCTCTCCCTCATCGTCAATGCCTGGTGTGTCGATCATCATCACCGGGCCCAGAGGCAGAAGCTCCATCGCTTTATAGACCGGATCCGTAGTGGTCCCCTTCACGTCAGAGACCACTGCCAGGTTCTGCCCTGTCACTGCATTGAGAACGCTGGATTTTCCCGCATTTCTCTTTCCAAAGAAGCCAATATGTATCCTGTCTGAGGCAGGCGTATTGTTCATTCCCATGTTGATCCTCCCTTTCGCTGTAATGTACTCTCGGAGTCTCTTTGTGCTCGGTTTTGTGAGATGATCTTTTGTCAGCTGTGCCCAAATTTTTGAGGCGTACGCGGCGCGTACGTTGATGAAATTTGGGTACGGCCGGCGGAAAATCAGCCGCAAAAGCGAGTGCAGGAGAGATTCCGAGAGTACCTTGTATGATTGCTGATCTTATTATACTCCCCTTTTTCCGCTCATTGCAAGCTATGCCGCACTTAAGTTTCCACGCAACAAAACAGCCCGGCATTCACGCCGGACTGTTTTCCCTCAACCCTTCACAAAATCAGGTTCTTAACCTCTTATTCTCCGATCATCATCTTAATGATCTCTTCGTTCGTCTCTTTCATACCCTCTTTGCCGAGACGCCCTACATTCTTCAGAGTAGCCTCCACGCCCTTCATGACAATGCCGTCGCCGCCGCGGAACTGCTGCCCTCTCACATACATGTTGTAGCCCAGGATACCTGCCTCTACAGCGGAAGCGATCTTTGCTGCACAGGATGCCTTTGCGCCGTCACAGATGATGCCGGATACAATGGCAAGGGCGTTCACTACGGTGTGGGTGATCTCAGCATAGCCGCCGCCGTTCAGATAAGCAATACCAACGCCTGCTCCGGCTCCGGCGCTTACTGCACCGCAGTATGCAGACAGTCTGCCGATGGGGGTCTTCTGGTGGATGGCTGTCAGGTTGGACAGCGCCAGGGCGCGGTACATTTTCTCGTCGCTGACCTTTAACTCCTTTGCATATACGATAACCGGAACAGAAGCAGTAATACCCTGGTTTCCGCTTCCGGAATTGATAATAACAGGAAGCTCGCAGCCGTTCATTCTCGCATCAGAGCCGGCAGCAGCCATAGCCTTTGCCCTTACACGCACATTATCTCCCTCCATGTCCAGAAGCACGGAGCCGATGTTTGCGCCGTAATCGCCGCGGATGCCTTCCTCTGCAATTGCCATATTATAGGAAATCTGACGGTCAAGAACTTCCTTGATATCCTCCACGTCCACGGAGTTGATGAAGTCCCAGATACCCTCCATGCTGAGCAGGCTTCTGTCTGTAAGGCCTTCCTCTGTCTCGCCCTGTACTTCTGTCTCCTCCAGGATCTTGCCGTCCTTTTCGATCAGAACAATATTGGTGTGGTAATTGGCAATGCGGACCTTTGCGTAGGACTCGCCCTTGTAAAGAGTCACAATGATGTCAAAGGTGATCCCATTGTCCACGTGCTCTACCTCGATCTCGGCCTGCTCCAGGAATGCCTTCATCCCTGCGATCTGCTCCGGTGTCACCTGTGCAATGACCTCCAGCTCCTTGTCAGGATCTCCTGCAATGATGCCTGCGGCTGCAGCTGCCGATATACCCTTTAAATGGTCTGTGTTGGGAACAATAACAGATTTCACGTTCTTGATAATACTTCCGCTTGCCCCGATCACTACCTTCTCCGGCACCTGCCCCAGTACCCGTCTTGCCATTGCAGCTGCATAGGCAAGGGCGATGGGCTCCGTACATCCCATAGCCGGCACCAGCTCCTCCTTTAAAATGTCGATATACGCGTTGTACCTTACATCTGACTTCTCCATAGCTCCACTTTTTCCTTTCTCGCTCGTTTTTTCTGGAAAATGCTCTTGAAATCACTTGATTTCTCTTTATCCATACTGTACCATAAATATACATGAATGTAAAATTTAACGTTTTTATGATATACTTTAAAAATTTTTATAGGAGGAACTTATGGAACTTCGCGAAATCTCCACCTTTCTTCAGGTTGCACAGTTAAAAAGCTTTTCCAAGGCAGCAAACCAGCTGGGCTACTCCCAGGCCGCTGTCACGATCCAGATCAAGCAGCTGGAAAATGAGCTGGGCGTCCATCTCTTTGACCGTATCGGCAAGCAGACTACCCTTACCCACCATGGAACCGTCTTCTACGAATATGCCTCTGCGGTCATAAGGGATATTGCCAGGGCAAAGGACGCTGTGGCCGGCACCTCTGAGCTGACGGGACGTCTGTGCCTGGGGGCCATCGAGTCCGTCTGTGCATCTATTTTTCCTCCCCTTCTCATGGAATATCACAGACTCTATCCGAAGGTCAACGTCAGCATCATCACGGATTCTCCCGGAGCCCTGCTGGATATGATGAACAGCAATGCCATTGACATCGTATATTTCCTGGACAAGCGCATGTACGACAGCAAATGGGTAAAGGTTCTGGAAAAGCAGGAGGAGGTGGTATTTGTCACAGCTCCGGAACATCCCTATACAAAGCGCGGGGACTTAAGGCTTCAGGAGGTCATCACAGAACCATTTATCCTGACAGAAAAAAATGCCAGCTACCGGTTCATTTTAGACCAGTATCTGGCAGCTCACGGGCAGGAGATCAAGCCCTTTCTTGAGATCGGCAACACAGATTTTATCATTAATCTGCTGCGCAGCGGCCTGGGTGTTTCCTTCCTGCCGGAGTTCACCATCCGACAGGATATACTGGAAGGGCGGCTTTCCGCCCTTCCGGTAGTGGATTTCCATCTGCATATCTGGAGGCAGATCGTATACCACAAGGATAAATGGGTAACCAGGGAAATGGCAGCCTTTTTCAAGCTTGCACAGGATTTTCATTAATATAATTCACCAGTCCGCCGGCTGTGATGATCTTCTGCATAAATGGCGGGAAGGACTGTCCCTGATAGCTCTCGCCCTTTGTCTTGTTGGTGATCACTCCGCTGTCAAAGTCCACTTCCACCTCATCTCCGGCTTCAATGGCCCTTGCTGCTTCCACGCACTCCACAATGGGAAGGCCGATATTGATGGCATTGCGGTAAAAAATCCTTGCAAAGGTCTCTGCGATCACGCAGCTGATCCCTGCGCATTTGATGGCAAGGGGTGCGTGCTCACGGGAGGAACCGCAGCCAAAGTTCTTGTTGGCAACGATGATATCCCCCTTCTGCACCTTGTTCACAAATTCCTTATCAATGTCTTCCATACAGTGCTTTGCCAGTTCTTCTCCGCTTGTCATGTTGAGGTGGCGCGCCGGGATGATGACATCCGTATCTACATTATCGCCATATTTAAAAACACGTCCGCATGCTTTCATTTTCTTCTCTCCTTCCTTTACTATGAAAATTCCGCCGCCGGATAGGCGGCACTAAGTTCAGGTATTCCCAATGCGTCCACCAGACTTTCCCGGTACGGTGGCGCGTTCGCCCGCTGGACGCATGCAGGTTTACTATAAAAGTCCTGCCGCCGGATAGGCGGCACTAAGTTCAGGTATTCCCAATGCGCCCGCCGGGCGCATGCAGGTTTAGTCCAGCTCGCATGGGCAGGAGATCTTTCCTGTCACTGCGCTGGCTGCGGCAACTGCAGGGCTTGCAAGATATACCTCAGAATTCACATGGCCCATACGCCCTACAAAGTTACGGTTGGTGGTGGAAATGCATCTCTCGCCCTCTGCCAGGATGCCCATGTATCCGCCCAGGCATGGTCCGCAGGTGGGTGTGCTCACCACTGCGCCTGCCTCGATAAAGATCTCTAAAAGTCCTTCCCTGATGCACTGAAGGTAAATGGCCTGGGTAGCAGGGATCACGATGCAGCGCACGCCCTTTGCCACCTTGCGTCCCTTTAAGATCTCAGCCGCGATCCTCATATCGTCAATACGTCCGTTGGTGCAGGAGCCGATCACCGCCTGGTGGATCTTCACGTCTCCCACCTTGTCGATGGTTCTTGTATTGGAGGGAAGATGCGGGAAGGATACGGTCGGCTTCAGCTCGGACAGATCGATCACATAGGTCTCGTCATACTCCGCATCCTCATCTGCCTCGTATACGGTAAACTCGCGTTTGGAGTGCTCCCTCATATATTCCTTTGCAGCCTCATCCACCGGGAAGATGCCGTTCTTTCCGCCTGCCTCAATTGCCATGTTGCAGATGGTAAAACGGTCGTCCATGGTCAGGTTCTTAATGCCCTCTCCCGTAAACTCC
The DNA here is from genome assembly GCF_020554865.1 of Lacrimispora sp. 210928-DFI.3.58. Lineage (GTDB taxonomy): Bacteria > Bacillota > Clostridia > Lachnospirales > Lachnospiraceae > Enterocloster. Next base: position 23,810 of record NZ_JAJCIC010000034.1, on the reverse strand, counting down.
ATGGAGCGGTACAGCGCGCCGTCCACACCGATCATGCCGATGATGTGCAGGATCACATCCTTGCCGCTGACCCATTTGGAGGGCTTTCCTACTAACTCAAATTTGATGGCGGAAGGCACCTTGAACCAGGCCTTGCCCGTCACCATGCCTGCTGCCATATCCGTGCTTCCAACGCCGGTGGAAAATGCGCCTAACGCTCCGTATGTACAGGTGTGGGAGTCTGCCCCGATCACAGCATCGCCTGCCACTACCAGGCCTTTTTCCGGCAGCAGCGCGTGCTCAATGCCCATCTCACCTACGTCAAAATAATTGCTGATCTCATGGGAACAGGCAAAATCACGGCAGCATTTGCAGTTCTCTGCGGACTTGATATCCTTATTAGGGATAAAATGGTCCATGACAAGGGCGATCTTTTCCTTGTCAAATACGGTCTTCCTGTCCATTTTCTTCATCTCTTTGATCGCAACGGGAGATGTGATATCATTTCCCAGCACTAAGTCCAAATTCGCCTCGATCAGCTGTCCTGCCTTTACTTCTGCAAGTCCTGCATGGGCAGCCAATATTTTCTGGCTCATGGTCATTCCCATAATGTATTTCCTCCTTCTATTTTCCGGGCTTTTTTTCGCCCTTTTCTTCATAAAATTAATTCTGTCTGGATTTCTCTCATCTGTGCTTTACATTTTAGCATATGTACTGTTATAATAAAAATACATAATATGAATGGGATATATGAATAATTGTTATATCATGTAGGGGGATTTTTATGGAGCAGAATCTGTCGCAATATAAGATTTTTTACGAGGTGGCAAAGGCCGGAAACATTTCCAAAGCTGCAAAGGAGCTTTACATCAGCCAGCCGGCTATCAGCAAGGCTATCAGCAAGCTGGAGGACAGCCTGGGGCTCTCTCTTTTTACCCGCAGCTCCAGAGGCGTGCAGCTGACTGCCGAGGGGGAGATCCTCTTTGAGCATACCAGGGAGGCCTTTGACGCCTTAAGCCGGGGAGAGCAGGAATTAAAGCGCATCCAGGAGTTTGACATCGGACACCTCCGCATCGGGGTCAGCAATACCCTCTGCAAGTATATCCTGCTTCCCTATCTGAAAACCTTTATTGACCAGTATCCCCATATGAGAGTCACCATCGAAAGCCAGGCCACTGCCCAGACCTTGTCCCGCTTAGAGCAGCAGAAACTGGATCTTGGACTTGTGGCAGAGCCCTCTTTGCGCAAGGATCTCTCCTTTATCCCGGTGATGGACATACAGGATATCTTTGTCACCACTCCCACCTACCTGGAAAATCTTTACCTGCGGGAAGGGCGGGATACCAATCTCTTTGAGACGGGGAACATCATGCTTCTCGATACCAGCAATATGACGCGCCACCATGTGGACGAGTACATGGCTGGGAACAACATCTATCCCCACCAGATCCTGGAGGTCACCACCATGGACCTGCTGATCGAGTTTGCCAAGATCGGCCTGGGGGTTGCCTGTGTTATCAAGGAGCTGGTACAGAAGGAGCTGGACAACCGGACATTGATCGAAATCCCTTTGGAGATCCCCATCCACCGCAGGACCATCGGCTTTGCCTATCATCCTGCAAACCAGGCTTTGGCTTTGAAAACTTTTTTGGAGTTTTTGTATTAGCAGCTGTCCATTTTTTGGAGAGATGAGTGAGACAAAAAATCCCTGCGGAAATGGTGATCTTGGCCCTCCGCAGGGATTTTTCTCTATCTTCGGCTCCGCAGTGCACGCTCGATTCCGCACTGCTCATTGCCAACGTTTAGTTGTTGATCAGCTTGTCGCTTTCGTTGTTCCAGCTGTACAGCTTTCTGATCTCCTCACCGATCTTCTCGGAAGGATGCTCAGCAGCAAGCTTTCTCATAGCCTGGAAATGTACCTGACGGCCTGCTGGGGACATATCTAATAAGAATTCCTTTGCAAAGGTACCATCCTGAATGTCTGCAAGGATCTTCTTCATGGTCTTCTTTGTCTCTTCTGTGATCAGCTTTGGTCCGGTTACGTAGTCGCCGTACTCAGCAGTGTTGGAAATGGAATATCTCATGCCTGCAAAGCCGGACTGGTAGATCAGGTCTACGATCAGCTTCATCTCATGGATACACTCAAAGTATGCATTTCTTGGATCATAGCCAGCCTCAACCAGAGTCTCAAAACCAGCCTGCATCAGAGCGCATACGCCGCCGCACAGAACTGCCTGCTCGCCAAAGAGGTCTGTCTCTGTCTCAGTACGGAAAGTGGTCTCTAAAACGCCTGCTCTTGCGCCGCCGATAGCCAGTGCATAAGCCAGTGCCATATCAAGTGCCTTGCCTGTTGCATCCTGCTCAACAGCTACAAGACAGGGAACACCCTTGCCTGCCTGATACTCGGAACGAACCGTGTGGCCAGGTCCCTTTGGTGCGATCATGGTCACGTCAACATTCTTCGGAGGCTTGATGCATCCAAAATGGATGTTGAAGCCGTGTGCGAACATCAGCATATTGCCCTCTTCCAGATTGGGCTCGATGTCCTTCTTGTACATGTCAGCCTGCAGTTCATCGTTGATCAGGATCATGATGATGTCAGCCTTCTTAGCTGCCTCTGCTGCGGTATATACCTCAAAGCCCTGTGCCTCAGCCTTTGCCCAGGACTTGCTTCCCTCATACAGACCAATGATCACGTTGCATCCGGACTCCTTTGCGTTCAGCGCATGAGCATGTCCCTGGCTGCCGTAACCGATGACAGCGATTGTCTTTCCTTCCAGTAAAGATAAATTACAATCTTCCTGATAGTAGATCTTTGCCATTTTTTTATCCTCCTTGAAACCTCTTTTAAATAGAATATATGTTTAAGACGGCAAGACCGACGACTCTCAAGTCCGCCACTGGCCGCCCCCTTAAGCGCTTTTTCATACGGCTCTGCAAAAGCCTATGGCAGGTAGCGGACATCCTCGCATCCGCGCTCCAGGCCTGTCAGTCCTGTGCGGGCCAGCTCCAGGATCTCATAATCCTCCAGCAGGTTGATCAGGGCATCCAGCTTTGACTGGTCTCCTGTCAGCATAACGGTCATGGAATCCTTGCCCACATCTACGATCGTTGCACGGAAAATGTTGGAGATCGCGCTCACATCCTGGCGGGCGCTGGCATTTGCCCGGATCTTGATCATCATAAGCTCTCTGTAAACAGAGCGGTCCGGCTGCAGCTCCTTGATATCCCTTACATCCTCCAGCTTGTTTAACTGGTTCTTGATCTGCTCCAGTACGGTCTGGTCTCCCAGGGACACCACCGTCATCCTGGAATACCGCGGGTCAGCAGTCACACCTACGGTCAGACTCTCAATATTGTAACCGCGGCGGCTGAACAGCCCGGCTACACGGGCCAGCACACCGGCAGTATTGTCTACAAGCAATGATAACACAATTCTGTCATCCATATCTCTTCACCCTCTCATATATTAATCTTAATCATAGCAACCAATATTCTATTTGTCAATTGCATAATAGGAATGGTTATTATGAGTTTAAGTTATGGTGTTCCCTATACCCGCAGAAGAAGATCCCTTAAATCCTCCACGTTTTCTGCAATATAACCAGCACGGCAGGCCTCCATCTCCTCCCTGGATCCATATCCATAGAGGACGCCCACGCACTCTATGCCGCACTCCCTTGCGCCCAGCACATCGTGTTCCCTGTCTCCTACCATGATAATAGATGCCAGGGTCTCCTCATCCTGTGGGATGCCGTTCTTCTCCAGCACGTAGCGGATCACATCTGCCTTCCTCACCCTGGAGATATCCTCCGAGGCTCCGCCGATAGAATCAAAATACTCCGTCATATGAAAATGCTCTAATATCCGCTTTGCAAAGACCTCCGGCTTTGAGGTTGCCACATAAAGCTTTTTTCCGGCAAGCCTGAGGGCAGAAAGCATTTCCCTGATGCCTGCATACTCCTTATTTTCCAGCCAGCCTCTTTCATTAAAATATTCCCTGTAAATATAGACTCCCTCCAGCGCCTGCTCCGGGGAAAAATGGTAATATTTTTCGTAGCTGTCCACCAGCGGCGGGCCGATAAAGGGGATCAGGCTGTCAAGGTCCTCCACCTGGATCCCGTAATGCCTTAAGGCATACTGAACCGACTTTGTAATGCCCTCCTTCGGGTCGGTCAGCGTGCCGTCCAGGTCAAATAATATGTAGTTCTTCCGCTTCATTTCACTCTATGGTCCTTTCCTTCCATCATGCTATATTTTTCCATCCTTAAATGCCTTCATCATCTCATGGCCCACACTGATCAGAGGTCCGTAATCCGGCACTTCCTCTCTCGTGTACCAGCCGGCCTCTGAAAGCTCTTCCTCCTCCAGATGTATGGTGTCATCACCGTCCAAGTCCGCAGTAAAGCCGATCATTTCCGTGTCAGAGAAGGCCCAGGGCTGGCTTTTGTAGTAGCGGATGTTTTTGACCTTTAAGCCAACCTCCTCCATCACCTCACGGCGCACACAATCCTCAAAGGTCTCTCCCACCTCCACAAAGCCTGCGATCAGGGCATAGCGGCGGTAGCTTCCCCTGGCATAGCGGGACATGAGGAGCTTGTCCTTATTCCTGATCGCCACAATGACCGCCGGGCTGATCTTCGGATACTCCGTCTGCCCGCAGCCTGGGCAGACCATGGCCCGCTCCTTATGGCTGGGCTCCATCTCCCTTCCGCAGCCGCCGCAGAACCTGCGGCTCTGTCTCCAGCGGTAGATCTGGCTTCCGGTGATCCCTGCAAAGGCCTGATGCAGGGGAGAAAAGCTTCTGAAAATCGTCAGCGGCTCCATCACATAGCCGCCAAACTCCGGCATGCTCATATCCGTCACCAGAAAATAAGCCCTGCTGTCAATGGAGAACAGATAATAAGCCGACTGGTCAAAATCACCTTCCCCCCTCAGATCCCGGAAGGTTGGAAGCCTGCAGCCATCTCCTTCTCTTAAGAGCATGACCTTGTTGTATTCATAATGCAGGAGGTAGTCCTCCTCCTTCGGTGTCTGATCGTGGTACATGGGGTCGTATGTATGGGGAGCAATATCCTGTATCATCTTTCTGTCATCCTTTCTATCATGCCATCCTGCCGCCCGGAATCTGCGGTGCAGCATGCGGAAAAATAAGTGCGTTGGCCTTGACGTGCCGGACAGGCTCTCCTGGCTTTCCTGGCAGCAAAATACCTGGCCGCTGCTCAGGGCCAGGCATTTTGCTGCACCGTCTGTCAGGCCCCAATACAGGTTCACATTTGCGGAAATTATATCACAATATCGCCTGAAGAGCCAACATATTTTCTTGATTTTCTGTTTTCAGTCATGTATCACTACATTCAGCTTTTTCCCGATCCCAAGACTCATCACACCCAGCAGGGATTTTCCATCTACCATGCAGCTTCCGCAGCAAACATCCACATCCTCATGGTACTTTTCCGCCTGGTTTACAAATCTCTTGATCTCCTCCACGGAACCAAATGTAACTTCCCTCGTTGTCATCGCAATACCTCCTGTTATTCTCATACACGGAGTCTTGCCATTTTTTCAGGGTTTATACATGCTGCTTTCTGAACCCTCATCTTCCGAGGCAATACCTCAATATTGATTTCAGCCTTATGCGTTTCAGACTGCTGAAGCACTGGTAATAAATGATAAATGCCACCGTTGTCAGGCTCCAGGTCAGCGGATAGCAGAAGGCCGCCCCCAGGATATGGTGGAAATGCGGCAGGGCAAAGGTGATCCAGAGCACGCGCACAGCACAAATGCCGATCCCTGTGATGATCAGAGGCATCCAGGCATCCCCCACCCCGCGCAGGGTACCGGAGAGGATCTCGATCGTAATATAGGTAAAGAAGGTGGGAACCATAAAATTGATCAGCTTGATGCAGATAGACTGCACCTGGGCATCTGTGGTAAACAGGCTTACCAGCAAATGGCCCCAGCAGTAAAGGGCGCTTCCTACGATCCCTGTCAGCACCACACCGATCACCATACAGGCTCCCGCTCCCTTTCTCACCCTGTCAATGCGTCCTGCCCCATAGTTCTGCCCCACAAAGGTGGTGACCGATATCCCCAGGGCATTGATCATCATCCAGTAGAGGCCGTCCACCTTCCCGTAGGTGGCCCAGGCAGTCACATTGTCCGTGCCCAGGGTATTCACCCCGGCCTGGATGATGATATTGGAAATATTGTACATGACAGACTGCATCCCCGCCGGAACGCCGATCCGAACGATCCGCCCCAGCATCCGCTTATCAATGCGGAGCTTTCTCCACTCCAGCCTGTACATATCATCTGTTCTCATAAGGGCTGTCATCACCAGAACCGCACTCACAAGCTGGGAGGAAATGGTGGCGATGGCAGCTCCTGCCACTCCCAGCCGCAGCACTGCTACTAAGAGCACGTCCAGGACAATGTTGATCAGACAGCTGGTGATCAGAAAATACAGGGGCCGCTTGGAATCTCCCACTGCCCTCAGGATACCGGCTCCCATATTGTACAGGAGATTGGCAGTCATCCCCAGAAAATAGATCCGTATGTAGATCATCGCATGGCCCAGCACATCCTCCGGCGTCTTCATGGCCCGCAGGGCAAAGGGGGAGCCGATGATCCCGATCAGCATGAACACAATGCCGCCTATGACAGAAAAGGTAATGGAGGTGTGCACTGCCCAGTGGACCTTATCACTTTTTTTCGCCCCGTAAAACTGAGAAATAACGACTGTTGCACCGCTGGACAGGCCTACAAAAAAGCCCACTAAAAGGTTGATCAGCGTACTGGTAGTACCCCCTACTGCGGCCAGAGCCTGCTTTCCCACAAAACGGCCGACCACCATGGCGTCTGCGGTATTGTAGAGCTGCTGAAAAAAAGTTCCGAACAATATTGGAAAGAAAAACAAGAGGAGCTGTCCAAAAATGCTGCCTTCCGTAATGCGGTTAACCTTTGCCTTTTCCTGTTCCATGTCCACTCCCTCACATCTGCTGTAAATTTCTTTATAGGAACAAAAGGCACTCATCGGAAGCATGTTTCCGATGAGCACCGTTCTCTCTCATTTTATCCTATATCATTCTGTTCTGTTTGTCCAGAGGATTTCTCTCTGACTTTTCCTCTGTGCCGGCTCTACCTCTTGCCCTCATCCTTTGCTGCGATCTCAGCGATGGATTTCACCATGCCTGCCAGTCCCTGGATATCAGAGGGGATGATGATCTTTGTTGCCTTTCCGTCTGCCGCTGCCTGGAAGGCCTCCAGGCTCTTTAAATGGAGCACAGCCTCGTCTGCCCCTGCCTCCTTGATGTAGCGGATACCGTCTGCTGCCGCCTTCTGCACAGTGCGGATGGCTTCTGCCTGGCCCTGGGCCTCCTTGATCTGCTTCTCCTTCTCCGCCTCTGCCCGAAGGATGGCTGCTTCCTTTTCCGCCTCTGCATTCAGCACAGCAGACTCCTTGTTGCCCTCTGCCACCAGGATCATAGACTTCTTCTCGCCCTCTGCCCGAAGGATGGCTTCACGGCGCTCGCGCTCTGCCTTCATCTGCTTCTCCATGGCCTCCTGGATGGCAGCCGGAGGAATGATGTTCTTAAGCTCTACTCTTGTCACCTTGATGCCCCATGGGTCAGTGGCAATATCAAGGGATTCCTGCATTTTCGCATTGATGGTCTCCCTGGAGGTCAGCGTTTCATCCAGCTCCAGGTCGCCGATGATATTTCTCAGTGTTGTGGCTGTCAGGTTCTCAATGGCGAGAAGTGGACGCTCCACGCCGTAAGCATACATCTTGGGGTCCGTGATAAAGAAGAAGACCACAGTGTCGATCTGCATGGTAACATTATCCTTTGTGATCACGGGCTGCGGCGGGAAATCTTCCACCTGCTCCTTTAAATTCACCTTCTTTGCCACCCTGTCAATAAAGGGGATCAGGAAATGGATCCCCACGCTGTAGGTGCCCAGATAAGCTCCCAGACGTTCCACCACCAGAGCCTGTGCCTGGGGAACCACCCTGATACAGCTTGAAAGGATCACCAGGATAATGACAGCGACAATGATAAATGCCATAAAACCTCCGATTGCAGCAAATATGTTCATATAATATCCTCCTTTTGTTTTCTTTCTAAACGGAAATGTCGCCTGAGGGCGGCATCACCCTTCCTTTTCCACTAAAAGCTTTGCGCCGCTCACCGCCTTGATGCGCACTACCGTGTTAGGCTCAAAGACATCACCCTCCTTGGCAGCCCGCGCAAGCCATGTCTCTCCTGCCAGGATAGCGGTGCCGCTTCCCGCGTCCACCCGCTCCTTCACGACAGCCTTGCGTCCTATGAGACTGTCCACATTCGTGTCTGTCTTCCTGGCCTTTACATATCTGGCGGCATAGGGCCGCACCAGCATGAACAGAAGAAAGGACACCGCCACAAACACCGCAAGCTGAGGCCTATATCCGCCTCCGCAGACCTCCACCACCAGCGCGGCAAGGGCTCCTCCTGCAAACCAGATACTCGTCAGAGACACCGTAAGCGCCTCCGCCGCAAGAAATACCACAAACGCAGCAAGCCACAGTATGAGCATAGTCTTTCCCTCCTTTTCTCTGACAATCCCGCCGCTGTCAGGCGGCATGTGTTCAGGTATGCCAAATGTGCCCGCCAGTCTTTTATGGTGTGGCAGCGCGTAGATCCGCCGGGCACATGTAGGTTTTATAGGTATTCATTCTTACTCATTATTCTATCATACTTATCTGTAAAAACCAATGAAGGGATTGAAAACTTAGAAAGTTCTTAATATAATTGTAAGCAAAAGCAAATTGTATATGCAGTAGAATAAATTGGAAAAGAAAGGAAACTGGAATTTATGAAAAAAATACTCCTGTTGGGTACAGGCGGCACCATTGCCTGCAAGCGCACGGAAAACGGCTTAAAGCCTGTCATCACCTCGGACGAGATCATTTCCTATGTACCCGGAAGCCGGGAATTTTGTGAGATTGACAGCATTCAGATCCTCAATATTGACAGCACCAATATACAGCCTGCCCACTGGCTTTCCATGGCAGGAGCTATTGAGGAGCATTATGAGGAGTACGACGGCTTTGTGATCACCCACGGCACAGACACCATGGCTTACACGGCTGCGGCTCTCTCCTACCTGATCCAGAACTCCAAAAAGCCCATTGTCATCACCGGTGCCCAGAAGCCCATTGATATGGAAAATACCGATGCGCGCACCAATCTGGCAGACAGCCTGCGTTTTGCCTCCTGCGGCAGGGCCCATGGGATCAATCTCGTGTTTGACGGAAAGGCCATTGCGGGAACGCGCGGGAAAAAGGAGCGCACAAAGAGCTATAATGCATTTTCCAGCATCAACTTCCCCTATATTGCCATGATACAGGAGGACCACATTTTATTCTATCTGGACGACAAGGACCGGGTGACAGAGCCTGTGGCCTTCTACCATGACCTAAATCCCAATGTGGGGCTCTTAAAGCTGATCCCCTCCACCGACGCCTCCCTGTTAGACTACATGGCAGAGCACTACGACGCTGTCATCATTGAGTCCTTCGGCGTGGGCGGGCTGCCCTCTTATGAGAAAGGGGATTATTACCGGGCCATCTCCCGCTGGACCAGCCTGGGCAAGACCGTTGTCATGACTACCCAGGTGACAAACGAAGGCAGCAACATGTCTGTGTATGAGGTGGGTAAAAATATCAAGCAGGAGTTCGGCCTGCTGGAGGCCTACGACATGACTCTGGAGGCCGCAGTCACAAAGACCATGTGGATCCTGGGCCAGACGAGGGATCCGGAAAAGATCCGTTCCCTGTTCTATCAGACCATCAACCGGGATGTCCTTTGGAAGAACACTTAAGCACCCTTTTCCGGCCCTGCGCTGCATCCGGCGGGAAAACAGCCGGAACATCGTGCAGCAGGCGAAAACTCAGGCCTGCGGTCCAGATCAGCTTCAGATCAGCCCCAGGCTCTTTATCAGGAACAGCCAGAAAGTCAGGGTAAAGGCACTCCCGCAGGTGGTGAGAGCCACTACGCTGGAGGTGAGCACGCCCTCGTGGCCCATGTTGCGCGCCATGATATAGCAGCTCACGGTGGTAGCCGAACCCAGCATCACCAGGATCGCCACCAGCTGCTCTTCCCGGAAGCCGAAGGCAATTGCCGCCGGAAGAAAGATACCGCAGAAGCATACAAGCTTTAAAAAGCTGGCCCCCAGAGCCGGCTTTACTTTTGCCCCGGCCTGCTTCCAGTCAAAGGCGGCTCCCATCGCCATAAGGCCCAGGGGCGTTGCCACATTTGCCAGGCTGGATATGGTCTTTGTCATAATGGCAGGCTGCGGGATCCCCATAAGAGACCAGGCCAGCCCGGCCAGGATCCCCAGTATGATCGGGTTGGCCGCGATCCCCTTCAGGGTCTTCTTTAATGTATCTGCATTCAGTGCCCCGCTGTCCGGCCTGGTAAAGGACAGTACCACCACAGCCATCACATTGTAGAGAGGGACACTTCCTATGATCATAAGAGGGGCCATACCTGCATTTCCGTATATATTCTTGATAAAGGCAATACCCAGGATCGCCGCACTGCTCCGGTAGGATGCCTGGATAAATTCCCCTCTGATGGCCTTCTCCTTAAGGCCCATGGAAAGAAGCGCCGCAAGGCCGATTCCCAGCAGGGTGGCTCCAAAGCAGAACAGCACAAACCGGCCATCCCACACCTCGGCGAAATCAGAGGTGGACAGATCCTCAAACAGCAGCACCGGAAGGGAGGCGTTGAACACAAAGCGGTTCATGCCGTTTACAAATTTGCCGTCGATCAGCCCCACCCTTCGGAAAAATGCTCCCAGCACCATGAGCAGGAATACGGGCATTGTGGCATTCAGACTGAATATCAGATTCTCCATTGTTTGATCTCCCCTTATCTCTTCCATTCCCGGACCTGTCCCCAGGCCAGACTATCTTTCACTATACGCTTCTGCTTTTATTTGTCAAGATTCTTTGTTCTTGAGTTTCTGCATTTTTCCGCCATCGCTTCCCATCGTCTTCCCGGCAGGCACAATACGGCTGGACTGGTTACATTTTACTCAACTGGCTATTTTATTCGGTCCATTTTTCCTATATAGTATGTGATACAACATGCATCACATAAAATCAGAAAGGAGACTTCCATATGGAGCGTTTATCTACAAAAAAATTAGTCCTGGCTGCATTGTTTGCCGCCTTAGCCTGTGTTGCTACCATGTCCATTCGTATTCCCACCCCCGGAACAGGAGGTTACATCCATCCCGGAGATGCCATTGTCATTCTCTGCGGCATTTTTCTTGACCCTGTTACTGCATTTCTGGCAGCCGGTATCGGCTCCTGTATGGCGGATCTTCTGGGCGGTTATTTTATCTATGTTCCCATTACCTTTGCCATCAAGGGCATCATTGCATGGCTGGGAGCCCACCTGTTCAGAAGCCTTATGTCCAATGGCAAAAATGCGTTTGCTGCTGTAGCGGCCTGCGGCGTGATCGACATCATTGTGGTTGCCGGAGGTTACTGCCTGTGTGAGATCTTTCTCTATGGATTGGGAGCCGCCCTTGCAAGCGTTCCTGCCAATATCATCCAGGGCATCAGCGGACTTGTGATCTCCTGCGCCCTGTATCCCCTTTTAAGCCGTCCCATGGCCATGGCAATGGGAAGCAGCAGGTAGCAGCTGCCCACAGCTTTATTTTTCGATTTGCCGTTTACAATACTGAATTTCCTGCTATAATGGGATATGCGCCTTTTAAGGCCGCACTTTATCTATGGAGAAGGTAACAATGAACGACAAGAGAATCCAATTTCAAAACGGACTGAAGGACGGGATCCCCATTGGACTGGGATATCTGGCCGTATCCTTCACCTTTGGCATCATGGCCGCAGGCGCCGGGCTCACTGCCCTGGAATCTGTGGCTATGTCTTTTACCAATCTTACCAGTGCAGGCCAGTTTGCGGCCCTGGGCATCATTGCTGCCCGTGCGCCTTTTTTTGAAATGGCGGCGGCCCAGCTGGTCATCAACCTGCGTTACTGCCTGATGTCCTGCTCTCTTTCCCAGAAGCTGGACCACAATATGCCATTTTTTCACCGTTTTCTCATCTCCTATGGAGTAACGGATGAGATATTCGGTGTATCTGTATGCCGTGAGGGAACCTTAAGCCCATTTTACAGCTATGGTCTTATATGTGCGGCAGTACCGGGATGGACCCTGGGTACCCTTTTGGGAGCAGTCTCCGGAAGCCTCCTGCCTGACCGTCTTTTAAGCGCTCTGAATGTAGCGCTCTATGGCATGTTCCTGGCGGTGGTGATCCCTCCGGCCAAAGAAAACAGGGTACTGACAGGCGTGATACTGGTTTCCATGGCCTTAAGCCTCCTGTTTACGGTGGTACCCCTGTTAAACGGCATATCCTCAGGCTTCAAGATCATCCTCCTGACGGTTCTCGTTGCAGGAGCTGCCGCTTATGCATTCCCGGTAAAGGAGGAAGAAGACCATGCATGATTCCCTTCGCATCTATCTCTATATATTCGTGATGGCAGCCGTCACCTATCTTATCCGCCTGCTGCCTCTGACATTGATCAAGAAGGAGATCAAAAATACTTACATAAAATCCTTCCTATATTATGTCCCCTATGTCACCCTTTCCGTCATGACCTTTCCGGCTGTTCTCTATGCCACGTCCTCTGTCTGGTCCGGGGCAGCGGCATTGGCTGTTGCGGCAGTTCTGGCTTACATGAAAAAAAGCCTGTTCCAGGTTTCCCTGGCTGCCTGCGGGGTGGTATTCCTTCTGGAGCTGGTGATCGTCTAGCTGCTGTACCACACTGCAAAAGCCTGCTGTCAGACTGTATCCACAGCAGTCTGGCGGTAACGCTCAGTGTAGGTCTTTGCATTTACTGCAAAGACCGTAAGAATGAGTTGTGGGCGAGAAGAATCCGGCTCCTTCACCGTAGGTGAACTTAAAATGAGCCGGATTCCGTAACTACACAGCCGCAGGCTGAGTAGTTACGTCTGGCAGCAAAAACAGGGAGCCAGGCCTGCCGTCTATGGCAGATGCCTGTGCTCCCTGTTCGATATTAGAGCCGGTCTCTCAGGCTCTTGCGCACAACTATTTGCTACGCAGGATCAAAACTTCTTCTGTGTCCCCACCAAAGCCAAGGCCGCCTTGATCTCCTCAAAGTTCATGCCGCCCACCGCATCAATGGTGGCCACTACCGCGCCTTCCACTAAGGGGCAGTCCACCATCTCTACCTTCTGGCCCTCAAAGGTTTCGATCACCATCTCTGTTGTCATAACTGCACTTCCCATGTCCATCAGCACCAGCACCCCGTCATCTGAATATACGGACTCAATGGCTGCCTGTATCTTCTCAAAGCTGGTGCCAAAGCCTCCGTCCTCCAGTCCTCCTGCAGGAGCGATCCTGGCATCCGGAGCCATGAGGGCGGTGAGTTCCACCACACTCCGGGCCAGCTGTTCACTGTGGGATACGATCACAAAACCTACCATTTGTTATATCCTTTCTCCGATCACCTGCAGCATGTAGGAATAAGAGGTAGCCCCCGGATCCTGGTGGCCCAGTCCGCGCTCTCCCACATAGCTTGCACGGCCCTTGGTTGCTATCATGTCCTTGGTGGACTCTGCTCCTGCCCAGGCTGCCTCTATGCCTGCTGCAAGCATTTCCTTCACGTCTTTTCCCTGGGCGTCAGCTTCCTTCATGGCCTTCAGGGAGGGCACCATGGCATCTAACATTGTGGCTTCCCCAGTCTCTGCCTTTCCTCGCTGGGCCACGCCCTGGATGGCGGCATCCATGAGGGTCAGGAAATCTGCCTTGTCCACCTCCAGCTTTCCTGCCACAGCCATGCCTGCTTTCATATAGGCAGTGCCGTAGAGAGGGCCGGAAGCGCCTCCCACCGTAGATACCAGGGTCATGCCAACGGTTTTCAGAATGGTTCCAATGTCTTTTCCCTCCAGGGATGGCAGCTTCTGCTCCACTGCTCCAAAACCTCTTGCCAGGTTAATGCCATGGTCACTGTCTCCGATGGGCTGGTCCAGCTCTGTGAGATAGCCCTTATGGGCCTCCATTTCAAGCCCGATCGCTTTTATGATCTCCAATACTTTTTTGCTGTCTGCCATGATGTTTCCCTCTCCTTTTCAATTACAGCTTGTTACTTCCAGGCCGGTGTATCCGCAGGAGCGTCCAGAAGGGCCTTCAGCTCCTCGTCCAGGCGCAGCAGGGAAATGGAAAAGCCCTGCATCTCAATGGAAGTCATATACTCGCCCACGAACGTCTTGTACACATGGATGCCCTTTTCTGCCAGTACATCTGCCACACGGTTGTTGATGATGAACAGCTCCATAAGAGGCGTTGCGCCTGCTCCGTTGATCATCACAGCCACCTCTCTGCCGGAATAGTCAATGTCGGCCAGTATCTGTGCCAGAAGCATATCCGCGGTCTCGTCTGCGGTCTTCATGGGTTCTCTGTGGGTTCCCGGCTCTCCGTGGATGCCGATGCCAACCTCCATCTCCTCGTCAGACAGCTCAAAGCCGGGCTTTCCTGCTGCCGGAACCGTACAGGGCTCGATGGCAGCTCCCATGCTCCTTACATTGTCAATGACCTTCTGTGCAACTGCCTGGACCTCCTCTAAGGAAGCTCCCTCCTCTGCCTTTGCGCCTGCGATCTTGTGTACAAATACAGTACCTGCCACTCCCCGGCGGCCTACGGTATAGAGGCTGTCCTTCACTGCCACATCGTCATTTGTCACCACATATTTTACGGAAATGCCTTCCATCTCTGCCATCTCCGCAGCCATCTCAAAATTCATGACATCGCCGGTATAGTTCTTCACCACCATGAGCACGCCTGCGTCTGTGGCAATGGCCTTGATGCCCTCGTAGATCTGGTCCGGCGTCGGGGAGGTGAATACCGCTCCTGCCACAGCAGCATCCAGCATGCCTGTCCCCACGTAGCCCCCGTGAGCCGGCTCATGACCGCTTCCGCCGCCGCTGATCAGTGCAACCTTTCCCTCCTTTTTCTTAGCGCGCACTACCACGTTGCCGCAGTCCAGCTTCTTCAGATAACCCGGATAAGCCTTAACCATACCCTGTATCATCTGATCCTCCACCAGCGCTACGTCATTGATAAATTTCTTCATAATATAGAACCCCCTTCCTTATTTATGTTTCTGTGATCTCCTGAAAGCAGAGAGCCAGGCGTCATGCCTGCTGCGGGATATTTCATTCTCCCAGACAGTTCATATCATTTAAGCCGCAGGTCTTCTCCTCCTCCTCGCCAACACAGTTCATGTCATTTAAACCACAGGTCTTTTCCTCGTTCTCACTGACACAGTTCATGTCATTTAAGCCGCAGGTTCTGTCTTCATCCTCTGTCATACCATTCATATTGTTGATATCCAGCTTCTTCTCCATAAAAATGCCTCCTTTTTTACATCAACCGATGGGCGCATGCAGGTCTAACCACAGGAAGCCGGCCGCCGCCGAAGCCTTATGCGCCCCGGCTCACCAGGGCGCATATGACGGAAAACAATTCCCAAACACGCTCTGAGCCTGACAAGGCGCCGGGCCCCGAAAACGGCTGCCAGCCTTCTATCTGCCTACACACTGCGGCGCATCATACATCCTTTGTGGCCACAATATCTACTCCTGTTCCTGCTACATCCTTAAGGATCACATCTCCGATATGGACAGGCGCCTTCACGGTGATTCCCTTTAAGGCCTTCACACACGCAAAGATCTTATCCTTCGGAATATCCTCTTTTGTCTTCACTGATACCATGTCCGCCCGTCCGCCTTCCACCATCACGGTGGAGGTCACGATCCTGGTGGGGTTGGTAACTTCCTTTCTCGCGTATACATCCCCCCGCTTGCAGGTATAGCCTGAAACGCTCACTATCTCCCCATTTTCCAACTCCACTGTCAGGGGACAGCCCATTGGGCAGCCAATGCAAATAAGCTCTCGTTTCTCCATGGCCTATACCTCCTCTACCTTTATTGTAATTGTCTTAAGTCCGGGATGCAACTGTAATTTTCCTTTTTCCAGCTTGATCTCCTCCATCTCTCCGGGAGCCATAACGGGACGCTTTCTCTTCATGACCTGCTCATCGTCAAAGTATACGCCGATCGCACAGTTCTTAAACACATTGCCAACACGGAAGCGCACGATCTGAGTATCCTCCATCCGCTCCGGGTCAATGGTGCAGGGAACGGTATAGCGCACGCCGTCCACAGCCTTTAACTCTATCACATGACCGCTGCCTGTGCCTGCCCCCTTCACATATTTGGCTGCGTTCTTTCCGGCTGCTGCTGCCTCCTCTGAAACAAAATCCACCAGGTCATGTACATGGAGCACGTTGCCGCAGGCAAAGACGCCCTCCACGCTTGTCTCCAGGCTCTCATTTACAACCGGACCGGAGGTCACGCGGCTCATTTCCACGCCCATGCCGTTTGAAAGCTCATTTTCAGGGATCAATCCAACAGACAGAAGCAGGGTGTCACAGTCATAATCCTCCTCTGTGCCCGGTATGGGCCTTCCCTTTTCATCCACAGCTGCCAGGGTGATCCCGGTCAGCCTCTCCTTTCCGCGGATATCCACCACCGTGTGACTCAGCTTTAACGGGATGCCGTAGTCATCCAGACACTGGACGATATTTCTCTTAAGTCCGCCGGAGTAAGGCATGAGCTCTGCCACTACCTTCACCTTTGCGCCCTCCAGCGTCATGCGCCTTGCCATGATCAGGCCAATATCGCCTGATCCCAGGATCACGACCTCCCTGCCTGGCATGTAGCCCTCCATATTTACCAGACGCTGTGCTGTTCCGGCTGAAAAGATGCCTGCCGGACGGTAGCCTGGGATGTTAAGTGCTCCTCTGGAACGCTCCCTGCATCCCATTGCCAGGATCACGGCCTTTGCCTGGATCTCAAACAGGCCCTCCTCCCGATTCATGGCTGTCACCACCTTCTGGGGACTGATGTCCATTACCATGGTGTTCAGCTTGTATTCAATGTTCCTCGCAAATACCTGGGCAGCAAAACGCGCTGCATATTCAGGCCCGGTCAGCTCTTCTTTAAATGTGTGGAGTCCAAAACCATTGTGGATACACTGGTTTAAGATCCCTCCTAACTCCTTGTCGCGCTCCAGGATCAAAATACTCTCGATCCCATTATCCCTGGCTGCAACTGCCGCAGCGAGACCCGCAGGACCGCCGCCGATTATGACGATATCATATTCTCTCATCTGAAATCCGCCGCCCCTTTCTATATCCTGTCCTTGTTGGTTCCAACTGCAATCTTTGAAGCCCCGCCGCTCTTTGTGATCTCCGTCATGGGAATGCCTAACTCCCTGTGAAGGAGCTCCATGCTCCTGGGGCTGCAGAAGCCTGCCTGGCACCGTCCCATGCCCGCTCTCGTCCTCCGCTTGATGCCGTCCAAGGACTTTGCGCCTAATGGTCTGTGGATAGCATCCAGGATCTCTCCCTCTGTCACCATCTCACAGCGGCAGATGATATTGCCGTAGGCCGGATCCTTCCTGATGAGCTCTGCCCTCTCCTCTTTTGTCAGGGTATCCGGGTCAAGAAGCCCCTTTCTCTCTCCCTTAAAGTCAGGATTTGGCGTGAGCGAAAGCTTTTCTCTCAGGATCTCCGCCACCATTTTTCCGATCGCCGGGCAGCTGGTAAGGCCCGGGGATTCAATTCCCGCACAGTCTACAAAGCCGGGAGCATCCGGCAGCTCTTTGATGATAAATTCATGGTTGTCCTCATGGGCTCTCAAGCCTGCAAAGGAGGTGATGACCTGACGCATGGGCAGATCCTTTACGTTCATTCCGGCCTTTGTGATCACCTCATCCAGTCCGGCTCTCGTGGTAGCCGTGGCCTCCTTATCCTCGATGTCAATGGCTGTGGGCCCTACGATCAGATTACCATGGACAGTGGGGGACACAAGGACACCTTTGCCGTACTTGCCGGGGAGGGCAAATATGGTACGTGACACATGGCTTCCTGCGCTCTTGTCCAGCAGGCAGTAGTCTCCGCGGCGCGGGGTGATATGGATTTTCTCTGCACTTACCATGTTGTGAAACTTATCTGCATGAACGCCGGCTGCATTTACCACATACCTTGTCTCGTATGTTCCCTGGCTGGTCTGAAGGCGCCAGCCGCCCTCCATCTTCTCAATGGTCCGGACCTCTGTATGGAACTTAAAATCAATGCCATTGGTATAAGCATTCTCTGCCAGAGCAATATTTAAATGGAAGGGGCATACGATTCCGGCCGTAGGTGCATAGAGGACTGCCACTACCTCATCTGCCAGATTGGGCTCCATCTCATGTATCCTGGCTTTATCTGTGATAACCTCCATATCCTTTACACCGTTCTTCACACCGCGCTCATAGAGAGCGTAGAGACCCGGCAGGGATTCCTCATCGAGACATACCACAAAGGAACCGCATTGTTTAAAAGGAAAATCCAACTCCTTTGAAAGCTCCGGCATCATCTGGTTGCCCTCCACGTTGAGCTTTGCCATAAGGGAACCTTCCGCTGCATCAAAGCCTGCATGTACGATGGCGCTGTTCGCCTTGGATGTACCGCAGCAAACATCCTCCTCCCTCTCAAGAACACAGGCATTTACGTGATACCGGGACAATTCACGGGCTGCGGCTGCTCCGGACACACCTGCCCCGATAATGATTACATCATACATATTTTTCAATCCTTTCCTATAAAGATGCGGGACAGACGCGGTATATCCCCATACCTTTTCTGCCCCGCTCCGCTCTCGCAATCTATATTAAATTGAGACCAGCCTTATGCCCATGGAATCGCATTGTACAGCAGAACTGCTGCAACTGCACCTACAATAGGTCCAATGATGACAACGGGTGCATAGCCCCAGTTGGAATCGCCTTTTCCCTTGATCGGAAGGATCGAGTGGGCCAGACGGGGACCTAAGTCACGGGCCGGGTTAATGGCATAACCGGTCAGGCCGCCAAGGGACATACCGATAGATACGATGATTCCGAAAACAATGAATTTGTCAAGGCCTGCCACAAGTCCTGGAACCTGGCCAATGCCCTTGATCGCAAATACAAGTACAAATGTTCCGATCGCTTCACTTAAAATATTGCGTCCCATATTGGGAACAGATGGGCCTGTGGAGAATACGCCCAGCTTTGTAGCCGGTGAATCGGTTGCGTCAAACTGATCCTTAAACAGTGCATATACGATACAAGCTCCCACAAATGCTCCTGCAAACTGAGCCACAATATAGCCCGGAACCTGTGCCCATGCAAAGCTCCCCTCTACAGCCAGTGCAATGGTAAGAGCCGGGTTAAAGGATGCGCCGGAGGCTGCTCCGAAGATACATGCCGGGATCATAACCGCAAGGCCCCATGCAAAGGTGATCTGGATGGAGCCAGCTCCCTTCATGCCTGATTTGTTCAGTGTCACGTTTGCCACAACGCCATCGCCTAAGATGATCAGTAACATTGTCCCTAAAAATTCAGCTATATACGGTAACATATAATACCCCCTTGTCTTAAAGATCAGGCAGCCTCAAACGCTTTCCCCAAGACTTTTTCCGAGGCCGTATCCTGCCTCATCCAGGCTGCCTGTTGATTGATCTGCTTCGTTCCTTTTTCTTACCTTCTCCAGGCCCTAATCTTCCTTTGCCCAGCCGTAGGAGCATTTCACAGCCTTGTTCCAGCCGCCTACCATCTCTTCTCTCTTGTCCTCGCTGATCTCCGGTGTGAAGGTGCGGTCGATCGCCCAGTTCTTGATAACATCTTCCTTGCTTGACCAGTAGCCTACTGCAAGGCCTGCCAGATAGGCAGCTCCCATTGCGGTGGTCTCTACGCACTGCGGACGGTTTACAGGAGCATTGATGATATCGGCCTGTGTCTGCATCAGATAATTGTTGGCGCTGGCACCGCCGTCTACCTTCAGAGCTGCCAGCTCAATGCCGGAATCAGCCTTCATAGCCTGAAGTACATCGTTTGTCTGGTAGCACAGGGAATCCAGGGTTGCACGGATAATGTGGTACTTGTTCACGCCTCTGGTGATGCCCACGATAGCGCCTCTTGCATACTGATCCCAGTGAGGTGCGCCCAATCCTGTAAATGCAGGAACCACATAGCATCCATTGGTGTCCTTTACCTTTCTTGCCATGTAATCAGAGTCCGGTGCAGAGTCGATCAGCCGCATCTCATCGCGGAGCCACTGGATCGCTGCGCCTGCAACGAAGATGGAGCCCTCTAATGCGTATGTAACCTTTCCTTCCAGTCCCCATGCAATGGTGGTAACAAGGCCATTCTTGGAAAATACGGGCTTCTCACCTGTGTTCATCAGCATGAAGCAGCCTGTTCCGTAGGTGTTCTTTGCCTCGCCTGGCTCAAAACATGTCTGGCCGAAGAGTGCTGCCTGCTGGTCTCCTGCCGCTCCTCCGATCGGGATCGGGCTTCCGAAGAACTGGGGATCTGTCTCGCCGTATACACAGCTGGATGGCTTTGCCTCCGGCAGCATGCATTTCGGAATGTTCAGCTCTGCCAGGATCTCATCATCCCACTCTAAGGTATTGATATTGAACAGCATGGTGCGGGATGCGTTGGAGTAATCTGTCACATGAGCGCGGCCCTTTGTCAGCCGCCAGATCAGCCATGTCTCCACTGTTCCGAACAGCAGCTCGCCTCTCTCTGCGCGCTCTCTCACGCCCTCTACATTGTCAAGGATCCATTTTAACTTTGTTCCTGAGAAATAGGCGTCGATCACAAGACCTGTCTTTGCGCGGTAGGTATCCACCAGTCCCTTTTCCTTTAAGCTGTCGCAATATTCGGATGTTCTGCGGCACTGCCATACGATCGCATGGTATACAGGCTCCCCTGTCTCCTTATCCCATACAATGGTGGTCTCACGCTGGTTGGTGATACCGATGGCTGCAATGTCCTCTGCAGAAGCCCCGATCTTTGACATTGCCTCCACTGCAACGCCCAGCTGTGTGGACCAGATCTCATTTGCATCATGCTCTACCCAGCCTGGCTTTGGAAAATACTGGGTAAACTCCTTCTGGGCAACGCTGCACATCTCACCTTTCTCGTTAAAAAGGATACACCTGTTACTTGTTGTTCCCGCGTCCAGTGCCATTACATACTTCGCCATATAAAACCCTCCTTTTGATTGTTGATACACTCCATATGTATCATTTATTTCGCCTGCCTCAGTACCCCTTTCGAGACAGTCAGTACCGTTTACATCAGCCATACCTTTGGATTCGTTGTAGATACGGATATGGCCCCGGCTGACAGGGCTGCCATCACATCCTCCTTATCCGATATGAGCCCGCCTGCGATCACTGGCACCCTTACCAGCTTACACACACGTTTTATAACCTTTGGCATCAGCCCCGGCAGGATCTCGATCACATCCGGCCTGGCAACGCTCATCTGCTTTTCAATATTCTCAAAAGCCATGGAGTCCAGCACGAACACGCGAAGCGTCGTGTAGAGGGACAGCTCCCTTGCCCGTTTGATCAGGGCCGGCTTTGTGGAAATGATGCCATCCGCTCTTGTGTTCTCCTTGATAAAATCAACTGCAACCTCCTTGCCGCTTAAGCCTGTGATCAGATCAATGTGGACCATGGAAATCTTTCCTGCATCTTTGATCCTCTTTACAATGGAGCTGATATTACAGATATCCCCAAAAAGGACAAAAACGATCTTGATCTCCTCTCTCTCACAGCAGGCCGCAAGTCCTTCCATATCCTTTACCGCAGCAATCACCGGATTTGCTTCCATCAGATCATAAAACCTCTGATCCATGAATATCCTCCTTTACCGGTTTGGCGTACTCTCGGAATCTCCCTTGCCCCCGCTTTTACGGCTGATTTTCCGCCAGCTGCACCCAAATTTAATCAACGTACGCCTCATAAATTTGAGCACAGCTGACAAAAAATCATCTCACAAAATCGGGCACAAAGAGATTTCGAGAGTACACTTTTTAAATATACAAAAAGAGCATAGTTTTAAATCAACATCTCTGCCGTCCAACTATGCTCTCTTTCTCTCAGCACTCTTATTCATCTGTAACCAATATAGCATATTGCACAGGTTTTTTCAATAGGTCAAATATTTTTCTTGTATTTATGACAAATATTGGTTTACATTTTTGAACATTATTGTACATTTTTTATAAAAATGCTTTATTTTTGCACGTATTTTTGTTATTTTTTTAACAAAGCCAGTATTTCTTCTATGGTCTTGCCTCCCATATGGATCTCTTTGTCATTAAAAATGATCATGGGAACCCGTTCGATCTTATATTGGGCTATCAGGTCTTCATAGAGAGCTGCATCGATCATCTCCGCCTCAATATTGGGATTCAGGATCGCTATCTGCTGGCAGGCCGCAACCACTCCTGCACAGTGATGGCAGGCCAGAGAGACGCAGACCTTGATATTTGTCCTTTTCTTTAAACGGTCAATCTTCTTTCTCACGCCCTTTGGCACCTCCTGCCCAGGGCCTGCCAGATTGTAGACTGCCAGCACAAAAGCATTCATCTCCTTGCCTCCAGGGATGCCGTGGAAGGAAACGCGGCCATAAGCTCCATCCTTATAAAGCCCTGTTACAGGCAGATGGGAAGCATCAAGCTCCATGGGCCTGTCCTCATCCTCCGGTCCATAGAGAGTGAGCTCAAGCTTCGGGCTTAAGGCAGCAATGGTGTTTAAAAATGCCGCCATCTGGCTGTCCTTTTCTCTGGACAAATCCACAATGGCTTTTATTGCCACCTGTCCCTCCATTTTCCCGAAAATGCCGGAAAGCTGGGATTTTAATGCTTCATCGATCAGACTGCTTTCTCCGGGAATGGTCATAAGATCAATCATAGTACCTCCTTCTCCTGCCCTACAAAAGGCCTACTAAGTCCAGGCTGGGTGTCAGCGTCTCCTCTCCCGGCTTCCACTTTGCCGGACATACCTGATCTCCGTGCTCCTCCACAAATTTCGCTGCCTGTACCTTGCGCAGAAGCTCCTCGGCATTTCTTCCGATCCCCATATCGTGGATCTCATAAGCTTTGATCTTCCCCTCCGGATTCACAATGAAGGTTCCCCGAAGGGCCTGTCCCTCTTCCTCCACCAGGACGCCGAACTGCCTTGCCAGCTTTCCTGCCGGGTCTCCCAGCATGGGGTACTCGATTTTCTTGATCGTATCTGACGCATCTGCCCAGGCCTTGTGGACAAAATGGGTGTCCTCTGACACGGAATAGATCTCACAGTCATGCTCCTTGAACTCCTGGTAGAAGTCCTCCAGATCTCCCAGCTCCGTTGGACATACAAAGGTAAAGTCAGCAGGATAAAAGAAAAATACAGACCAGTGTCCCAGAATATTCTCACGGGTCACTTCCACAAAGCTGCCCTTGTGGTATGCCTGTACTTTAAAATCCTCTACCATTTTGTTAATAAGATTCTCCATAGAAACGCTCCTTTCCTGAGATGGTAAGCCTGCATGCGCCCAGCAGGCACACGCGCCACCGCACCATGAAAGTCTGGTGGGCACATTGGGCATACCTGAACTTAGTGCCGCCTATCCGGCGGCGGGACTTGCATAGTAAAATGACATACCCCTCAGCCTGCCTTGTCTCTATGCCGCTGTGCGGCTGTATTCATGTAGAAAAGCTTGCTGTGGGGTGTGGTATTTTCTGAATTAATTCGATTGTAGCACATGTTTTCTGATAAGACAACAGGATTCTACCTGCGCTTCATGGCACGGTGTAGGATTACAATACATGTGTTACAACTGAATAATTAAAAAGCAGAGATGCTGC
>NZ_JAJCIC010000033.1 GCF_020554865.1 Lacrimispora sp. 210928-DFI.3.58 | reverse complement strand
CCAGCCTTTGGGCTGGCATTATTTTGTCCGGAGGACTGGTTATTTACCATATACGAGAAAAATAAAGAAAGAGTTGTTATATAGACGATTGGGCCGGACTTCCCATAGAAGGAAGTCCGGCCTCATTGTTTCAATCTTATTTATATTCGCTGTACTTCTCCTCACAATACTGGCAGCGGTAGGTCTCTGTCTTCTCGTCAGCCAGATAAAAGATGTGGGGAAGCTCCTGCTCGATAGAGGTGATACAGCGGGGATTTTTACACTGGATGACGTTGGTGATCTTCTTTGGAAGCTTTAAGGCGCGCTTCTCTACGATCTTGTCATCGCGGATAATGTTGATGGTAATGTTGTGGTCAATGTAGCCCAACACCTTTAAATCAATGGTGTCAAGGCCGCCCTCGATCTTGATGATGTCCTTGCGGCCCATCTTGTTGCTGCGGGCGTTCTTGATAATGGCTACCTGGCAGTCCAGCTTGTCAAGGCCTAAGTGGTAATAGATGTCCAGGCTCTTTCCGGCCTCAATGTGGTCTAATACGATTCCTTCTTTTAATCCGCTGATATTTAACATGGCTTCTCCACCTCCAGTAATGTCATGATGAGGGCCATACGCACGTAGACACCGTACTGGGCCTGACGGAAGTAGGCGGCTCTTGAGTCGTCATCCACCTCAACAGAGATCTCATTTACACGGGGAAGGGGATGAAGAACGTACATGTCCTCTTTGGCAAGCTTCATTTTCTTCTTGTCCAGGATGTAGCAGTCCTTTAAGCGGATATAGTCCTCTTCATTAAAGAAGCGTTCCTTCTGAACGCGGGTCATATACAGGATATCCAGCTGTCCGAGGGCTTCATCCAGGTTTCCAACCTCCTCAAAAGGAATGTTGTTGGCAATGAGCACGTCCTCACGGATGTTGTCAGGAATACGCAGCTCCGGCGGGGAGATCAGGACAAACTTGATGCCGGGATAACGCACCATGGCATTGATCAGGGAGTGTACGGTACGGCCAAATTTTAAGTCGCCGCAGAGACCGATCACCATGTTGTCCAGACGTCCCTTCATGGAACGGATGGTCATAAGGTCTGTCAGGGTCTGAGTGGGATGCTGGTGGCCGCCGTCACCTGCATTGATTACAGGGATCTGGGCCTTCTGTGCGGCTACGAAGGCAGCGCCTTCCTTTGGATGGCGCATTGCGCAGATATCGGAGTAGCAGGATATCATGCGGATGGTATCTGCAACGCTTTCTCCTTTGGCAGCAGAGCTGGAATTGGCGGATGAAAAGCCTAATACGCTGCCTCCCAGGCTCAGCATAGCGGATTCAAAACTTAAGCGGGTCCTGGTGCTGGGCTCATAGAAAAGGGTTGCCAGCTTCTTTCCATCGCAGACATGGGCATACTTCGGAAGATTCTGCTCAATGTCTCTTGCAAGGGCCAGAAGGTCATCAATCTCTTCCACAGAGAAGTCTAAGGGATTCAATAAATGTCTCATGTGTTCTCCTTTGCCTGTATGAATTTGTATGTAACCTTTGATTTGGGAAATATTTCACACCTCACCAGTGCGATAGCCGGACCAGCCAGATATGGCACTGATTTGTGCCTCGTCATATTCTTACATAGAATGTCCCATAAGTCAAGGGGAATTTGGTGGATTTTTGAAAAAATTGTGGTATTATCGAAAAGGGGCAAAAGCAGGAAAAAACGCGTAGACTTTCATAGTAAGGAATAATTAAGGAACTCTAAAGGAAAAACAGGGGGACGGGGGTTTCACGATATGCTATAATGAACAAAGCACAGGAATATGTCATGAGAGGAGGCAAAGGGGTGTGGAGGATACGAGCTTGAGGACAGTGCCTGAGGAGGAGAAACGCCCTGCAGCCATTCAGGTAAAAAACCTTTATAAAATATACCGTGTAGGAGAGACGAAGGTCCGCGCATTAAATGGCGTGGATTTTGAATTGTACCGGGGAGAATTTGTCGCCATTGTGGGCACCTCCGGCTCCGGCAAATCCACCCTGCTCAACATGCTGGCGGGCCTTGAAAAGCCCACAAAGGGCGAGATCGTGATCGGAAAGGTACATATCGAGAAGATGACGGAAAAGCAGCTGGTGGCCTTCCGGCGCGAAAAGGTAGGCTTCATTTTCCAGTCCTATAACCTTCTAAACACCATGAATGCCATTGAGAACGTAGCCCTTCCCTTATCCTTCCGTGGAATACCAAAGCGGGAGAGGTTAAAACGGGCAGAAAAGTTCATGAAGCTGGTAGGAGTGGGAGACCAGGCAAAGCATATGCCAAACCAGATGTCCGGCGGACAGCAGCAGAGAGTGGGGATCGCCAGGGCTCTGGTGGTGAACCCGCAGATCATCTTTGCAGACGAGCCCACGGGAAATTTGGATTCCAGAACCACCATGGAGGTGCTGAGGCTCATGCAGCGCATTGTAAAGGAACAGAAGCAGACCCTTGTGATGGTAACTCATGACAATAATCTGGCCTCTTATGCAGACAGGAGGATCCGCATTGTGGATGGAAAGATCGTGGGGATCGAGACAGGAGGCCGGTCGGCCCTGGAGGAGGAAGAGCCAGGGTCTTTTATAGTAAATACAGGAGGAAACCCTGCAAGGGTCAAAGAGGGAGAATATAGAAATGGGAACAGTTAACAGCAAAGCAGGAAACAGGAAGAAAAGGCTCATAGCATTGCTGGCAGCGGCCGTGATGGCCCTGGCAGCGCCTGTTCACGCCTCTGCATCAGATTTTAAGCTGGGCTATAATACCAATGCCAGCAATAATGACTATATATTTACCACCAAATCCCCCAGGGGAAATATAGGCAAATCCATGAGCATTCCCTTCCGCATCCGTTCCACGGATGAGGATATGAAGAATGTAAAGATCAGCCTGGCGGAGACCGGGGACTTCCAGTTTATCGAGGAAAAGGGAGAGGGCGATTACCTGATCGACTACTATCCCTTTGAGATCATGGAGACCACCTTTACCCCAAAGAGCGTAGGCAATATTGACAAGGGAAGCGTGAAGAGCGTGTCTCTCTCTGCCCGTGTGCGCCGTGACGCCGCTCAGGGCTATTACAGCATTCCTATTTTGATCGAATGGGACGGCGGAAGCGACATTGACTATGTGAACATCTGGGTATCCACCAGCTCCTCTACCTCAGCAGATGAGGAGGAGGATAAGAAGGAGGGCACTTATTTTGTGATCGGCGAGAACCAGTCCACTCCCAGGGGAGTTTATCCGGAGGTCTGTAATTTCGGTGTGAATTTCCGGAACCGCAGGGAGACAACGGCCCAGGATGTGACGGTCAGCATGCAGCTCTCAGAGGACGATGCCAAGTTCCCATTTGAGATCAATGACGGCAATTACGACAGGACCTTTGAGCGTGTGGGGTTCGGTGAGACCGTGACAGCGCCCTACAGCATGGCCATACGCAAGGACTCCTACACAGGCTATTATCCCATTAAATTTACCATTACCTTCCGATTGAGCTCCGAGGGCGACCTGCACACGGAGGAGGGTACCTTTTACGTCCATGTGGTATCGAAGGACAAGGAGGATGACTTAAGGGATTTTGATGCCAACGACAGGACCAGGGCGAGGCTGATCGTGGACAGCTACTATACCATTCCGGAGGAGATCTATGCGGGGAGCGAGTTTGAGCTGGTGCTGAACATGAAGAATGCTTCCACAAGCGTACCTGCCAGCAACATCCTCTTTAATCTGGAATCAGAAAAGGTTTCCGACAGCGCCGTATTCACCACAGAGGCAGGAACCTCCTCCATGGTGATCAATGCCTTATCTCCCGGACAGAGCACGGAGCTGCGGGCCAGATTTACGGCAAAGGCAGGCGTAGACCAGCGCTCCTACGGCATTACGGTAAAGGAAAAATACGACAGTCCGGAGTTTAAAAACGCGGAGGAGAGCATTACCGTGGATATCCCTGTGAAGCAGTATGCGAGGCTGTCCACCAGCAACATCGATGTCATGCCGGATAACATGACAGTCGGTTCGGAGTCCAATGTCATGTTCGGCATCAACAACACAGGAAAGGTGATCCTCTACAATGTGACCGTCACCTTTGAGGGGGATTCCATCAAGCCGACAGACGCCTATGTGGGCAATATCAAGCCCGGAGAAACGGGGAATGTGGACACCATGCTCACAGGCATTGCGCCCACCATGGACGATGGGACCATCAAGGTAAGGATCGACTATGAGGATGAGAACGGCGTGGCGGCAGAGCCTGTGGAGAAGGAGCTGACTCTTATGGTGACGGAAGATATGCCTATGGAGTGGGACGCAGCAATGGATGTGGATGCAGAGGCCATGGGAATGGAGGAGCCGCCCTCCTTCTGGGGCAGATATAAGCTCTATCTCATAGGAGCTGCCGTCATGGTGCTGGCCGCCGCAGCAGGGACCGTGATACACATCCGCAGGAAGCGCAAAGCAGCAAAGGAAGAGGAAATAGACGATGAAATTTCCTGATCTACTGATCATGAGTGTCAATAACTTAAGGCGCAGGAAGCTGAGGACGGCTCTCACTGTCCTGGGAGTGATCATCGGAACAGCCTCCATTGTTGTTATGGTGTCGCTGGGCATTGGCTTAAATGAGATGACAATGGAACAGATCGCCTCCTGGGGAAGCCTGACCACCATTGATGTGAGCTCAGATTCCGGCTACGGAGGCGCAGTGAGCATTAGAGGCGGAAGCAGCAAGAACTCTGACCCCAAGTATATCACTGATGAGGTGATCGAACAATTTGGCCGCCTTCCCCATGTCACGGGCGTATCTCCGGTGCTGGAGCTCAATGTGTATTTGCGCCAGGGAGCTTATGAGGCCACCTATGTGACCTTAAACGGAGTGAGCCAGTCTTATCTGGAGCAGATCGATATCGGTGAGGGGAGGCTGCCGGAGCCGGGAGAGATGGGCCTGGTGGTGGGCAATCATGTGGCCCAGCAGTTCTATAACTCGAAAACGGGAAAGGGCTACTGGGATACCATGGAGATGCCGGATGTGGACTTTATGGGAAAGCCACTGTTTGTCATCTTTGACATGGATGCCTATTACCAGAGCAGGGGCGGTTCCTCAGAAAGCGGCAGCACGGTGAAGCCGCCAAAGAAATATATGATACAGACGACCGGAATGGTAGCCGGAGGAGAGAATGACTGGAGCAGCTATTCCTACCAGATCTATACAGATGTGGACGGCCTGAAGGCCCAGCTGAAGCGGGCGTTTAAAAAGGGGACCGTGATCCCAGGCCAGCCCACCAACAAAAAGGGAAAGGCCTTAAGTTATCTGGTGTACAGCAGGGCAGAGGTATTTGTGGACGATATGGACAATGTCCAGGAGGTGCAGCAGCGGCTTTCCGACATGGGCTATCAGGTATCCAGCCAGATGGACTGGCTGGAGAGCTCCCGCCAGCAGTCCAATATGGTGCAGGCAGTCTTGGGAGGGATCGGAGCAGTTTCCCTGTTCGTGGCAGCCATCGGCATTGCAAATACCATGATGATGTCCATCTATGAGCGCACAAAGGAGATCGGCGTTATGAAGGTCCTGGGCTGCGATATGGGAAATATCCGCAATATGTTCCTCATTGAGTCCGGCTTCATCGGCTTTATGGGAGGCGTTGTGGGGATCATGTTAAGCTATGGCGTTTCGGCTCTGGTAAACCGCTTTGTAAATATGGCGGAGATGTACGGAGTGGACGGAAACCTGTCCCGGATCCCGCCCTGGCTGACACTGGCGGCAGTGGGCTTTGCCGTCTTTGTAGGCATGGCTGCGGGCTTTATGCCTGCCATGAGGGCTATGAAGCTGAGTCCATTGGCAGCGATCAGGAATGAGTAGTCTGCCCTCCCGGCAGCAGGGGAGTCCATTTAGAAGTAAAATTAATAAGTAAAACTTCTAAAAATATCTTGCAATATTAGTAAAAAGCATATATAGTATTCTTAGAGCGTGTGACTGGCGGATGGTGGATGAACCACAGGGAGCACGCAGGAAAGAAGAAAGCAGGAGCCGACCGCCTGGGCACATGGGTTTATTTTGTGTGTCTGGGGGAGGCTCTTTTTATTACGAAGTATCCAGTAAAACGCGCCAGTGACGCGTTTTATCGGATTTTTATCACGGAGGTAAGGATATGAACGTAAAGTCATTGGAACAGGAACTGAAGAACAATGCCTATCCCGGCAGAGGGATCGTGATCGGAGAGACGGCTGATGGCAGGAAGGCGGTTACTGCTTATTTTATCATGGGAAGAAGCGAGAACAGCCGCAACCGCGTATTTGTGGAGGATGGCGACGGCATCCGCACCCAGGCCTTTGATCCTGCAAAGCTGACGGATCCCAGCCTGATCATCTATGCTCCTGTGCGGGTGCTGGGAAACAAGACCATTGTCACCAACGGTGACCAGACGGATACCATCTATGAGGGCATGGACCACCAGATGACCTTTGAGCAGTCCCTGCGCTGCCGGGAATTTGAACCGGACGGCCCCAACTATACACCAAGGATTTCCGGCATCATGCACATCGAAAAGGGCCTTTACAGCTATGCCATGTCCATTTTAAAGAGCAACCATGGGGATCCTTCCTCCTGCCTGCGCTTTACCTACGCTTACCAGAATCCCATTGCCGGCGAGGGACATTTTATCCACACCTACATGCATGACGGAAGCCCGCTGCCCAGCTTTGAGGGAGAGCCCAAGCTGGTTGCCATAGACGGGGATATTGATTCCTTTACCGATATGGTCTGGAGCAGCCTGAATGAGGACAACAAGGTATCCCTGTTTGTGCGGTTTATTGACATTGCAACCGGGGAGTATGAGACCAGGATCGTAAACAAGAACAGATAGTAACCATTCAGAACGGCGGGAAATCAGGCGGAAAAAGCTGCGTTAAGCTTGCTTATAAGCAGCTTTTTATGGCTGATTTCACATCGGAGGAATCTCCCAGCTTTTGTCCGGCCACAGCCGGGCAAGAAGATGCCCCGTTCTGAACAGTTACAACAGATAAAGAAAATATCAAAAGGAGAATCATCAAGATGAAAGAGCTGGAACTGAAATACGGATGCAACCCAAATCAGAAGCCTTCCAGGATTTTTATGAACGGGGACAAGGAGCTGCCCATTACTGTGCTCTGCGGAAGGCCCGGATATATCAACTTTATGGACGCCTTAAACGGCTGGCAGCTGGTAAGGGAGTTAAAGGCTGCCACGGGACTGCCTGCTGCCACCTCCTTTAAGCATGTGTCGCCCGCCGGAGCTGCTGTAGGACTGCCTCTGGATGATGTGCTGAAGAAGATCTACTGGGTGGATGATTTAGGAGAGCTGTCTCCTCTGGCCTGTGCCTATGCGAGAGCCAGAGGCGCTGACAGAATGTCCTCCTTCGGCG
Source organism: Lacrimispora sp. 210928-DFI.3.58 (assembly GCF_020554865.1). GTDB lineage: Bacteria > Bacillota > Clostridia > Lachnospirales > Lachnospiraceae > Enterocloster. The sequence continues at coordinate 47,149 of NZ_JAJCIC010000033.1, read as the reverse complement.
ATTTCATTTCCCTGTCCGATGTGTGCGATGCAGACACAGCAAAGCTGATCAAGCGCGAGGTGTCGGACGGTGTGATCGCTCCCGGCTATGAGTCTGAGGCCCTGGAGATCTTAAAGTCCAAAAAGAACGGAAACTACAATGTGATCCAGATCGACCCGGACTATGAGCCGGAGGCTATTGAGCGCAAGCAGGTATTCGGCGTTGTATTTGAGCAGGGACACAACAATCTGGAAATTAATAAGGATCTGCTAAAGAACATTGTCACAGAGAACAAGGAGCTGCCGGAGTCCGCGGCTATTGATCTGATCATTTCTTTGATCACCTTAAAGTACACCCAGTCCAACTCCGTGTGCTACGTAAAGGGCGGCCAGGCGATCGGTATCGGTGCAGGCCAGCAGTCCCGTGTACACTGCACACGCCTGGCAGGCAGCAAGGCAGACAACTGGTATCTGCGTCAGGCGCCCCAGGTGTTAAACCTGCCTTTCATTGACGGCATCAAGCGGGCTGACAGGGACAATGCCATTGACGTATACATTGGCGATGACTATATGGATGTTCTGGCAGACGGAAGATGGGAGAAGACCTTTAAAGTAAAGCCTCCTGTATTTACAAAGGAGGAAAAACGGGCATGGCTGGACGGCATGACAGATGTGGCGCTGGGCTCCGATGCCTTCTTCCCATTTGGAGACAACATCGACAGGGCTTATAAGAGCGGCGTAAAATACGTAGCACAGCCAGGCGGCTCTGTCCGCGACGACCAGGTGATCGAGACCTGCAACCAGTATGGCATGGTGATGGCATTTACAGGGATCCGTCTGTTCCATCATTAATGGGAGAAAGAGAATAGGGGATAGAAAAGGGCTGGCAGCCAAAAGGAGGCCAGTCCTTTTTTGAATATGGAAGCGGGAATCGCTGCGGCAGCCGGAGCATACAGATTTTTTTTGTAGGCAGCCGGAGCATACAGATTTTTTACTTGCCCTTGTGAGCTGGTCTGTTATATAATGGAAAAGCTGTTATCGCACAAAGACCCCGCCTTTTAAAGTGTTTCAGGAGGCATTTTATGGATACAAGAGAAAAGAAATGGACAGGAAATCCGGCAGGCCTTCTCATGATGCCTGTGCTTTCCTATGTGCTGTGTGAATTTGTTACAGGGAATCTGACCGGTATCACCTGGCCGTTTGCCCTGCTCAATATTGGCTGGTATTATGTGCTGTATACGGTCCTGTTTGTGTTGTGTGGAAGGAGCAGGATAGCGGTGCCTGTGATGTCGTCTGTTCTCTATGTAATTGCACTGGCGGAGACCTTCGTGGTAGCTTTCCGCGAGCGTCCGGTGATGCTGTGGGATGTGATGGCTGCCAGGACGGCCATGTCCGTGTCGGCCAACTATACATTTTCCATTTCCTGGGAAATGGCGATGTCAGCCCTTATCCTTCTTGCTGCCAATGTGATCCTGTGGAGGAAGCCTGTGAGGATAAAGGGATTGCAATGCCGTCTTGCTGTGGGAGCAGGAGGCGTGGCTGCTGCAGCTGTATTTGTTCTCAGCTTTTTCCTGTATTTTGTGCCGTCCATGGACCTGCAGGTGAAAATGTGGGCTGTCAATGAGAGCTACAGTGAATATGGGTTCCTTCTGGCTACAGCGGCTTCCATAAAAGATATGGTGAAAAGGCCGCCGGAGGGCTACAGCATAGAGCGGGTGGAGGCAATTTTGGCAGAGGCGGAGGCTGAGAGAGAAGGAAAAACGGAAGGAATATCAGGTACTGCCCCCGTCCAGCCCGTAAACCTCATCTGCATCATGAACGAGAGCCTGGCGGATATCCGTCTTGCCGGGGCATTTTCCACCAATGAAGAGTATTTCCCCTTTATAGACAGCCTTCGGGAAAACACCATCCGGGGGAATCTCTGCATGCCTGTGTTCGGAGCCATGACGAGCAATTCTGAGTTTGAGTTCCTCACAGGAGATTCCATGGCCCTGCTGCCATCCGGTTCCATCGCCTACCAGTTCTATGTAAAGCCAGATGCCCGGACCATGGTGAGCACTGTAAAGGATCAGGGCTATGAGACCGTGGCAATGCATCCCTATCCGGGAAAAAACTGGAACAGAGAGGCGTGCTATAAAAATATGGGCTTTGATACCTTTCTGGACGGGGAGTTCTATGAGGGCTGTGAGGAGCTGCGCAAGTACGTAAGCGACAAGGCAGATTATGAAAAGCTGATCCAGGTGGTGGAGGCCAAGAAAGATCCAAAGGACAAGCTGTTCATCTTCAATGTCACCATGCAGAACCACGGAGGCTACGAGGGGACCTACGATAATTTCAGCCAGGAGGTGCACCTTACCGGAGATCATGAGGGAAAATATCCCAAAGCGGATCAATACCTGTCTCTTATGAAACGTTCAGACGAGGCCTTCCGGTACCTTCTGGAATATTTTGAGGCCTCCGACGAGCCCACGATGATCGTCATGTTCGGCGACCATCTGCCCAGCCTGGAGGCAGAATTTTTTGACAAGATCAACGGAGGCGTCAGGAAATATCCATCTCCCTCCAGCTATCTGAAATGGTTCAGGACGCCTTTTCTTATATGGACCAACTATGAACAGCCCGCACAGGACATGGGAGACATGGGGGCGGTTTACCTGTCTTCCCAGGTGCTGAAGGCAGCCAATCTGGAGCTGTCACCCTATGACAGCTTCATGCTCCGGATGGCCGAGGCTCTTCCGGTGATCCACATTACAGGCTGTTATGACAGGGAAGGGAACTTCCTTACCTGGGAGGAGGCGGAAGCGGAAGGGTCTTCTGTCCGCGATATGGTACTGGATTACGAAGCCCTGGTTTATAACCACAGCCTTGATAGGCAGAAGGTCAGGGAAATGTTTTCTCTGCCTCCCTCAGGAAAGTCTCCCTGATGTACGGGCTGCGCGGCGGTCATGACAGGAGGCAGTCAGTATGCAGGCCTTCGGAAGCTCGCTGTTCTCTTGTGAGAATGGCGAAAAGACAGTTGATTTACTGCCATATAGATGGAGCGGGATATTCAAAATGCACAAAATGACCTAAAAAATTTTTAGCAAAATGTAAATAGACAAACAAATTTTTAGATATTATAATAGTGACAACTTACATACAACGGAATAACACAACAAAGATTCTATGTATATCCTGGGGATCGGCCCAGAGTTTCTACCAACTACCATAAGAGTTGACTACATAATTTTTCCTAACAGAAAAAATAAGTAGCCGGCTCTTTTTTTGTTACATGGGAAACTTCTTTGGAGCCTCCCATGCAGCAAAAGCCCTTTGGGCGGGATCGCACTGGTTAAAGACAAAAAGAAGAGGAGGAAAGCGGCATGAAGGTTGTGGGACAGAGTATAGGGCGTGTGGATGCCTATGGAAAGGTGACGGGGGAGGCCCGTTACAGCGCGGATTTAGAACCGGAGCATATCCTGCACGGAAAGGTGGTCCACTCCCCTATTGCGAATGGACTTGTAAAAAGCTTTGATCTGGAGGAGGCAAAAAAGGTACCGGGAGTGGTGAAGATCCTGACCTGTTTTGATGTGCCTGACTGCCAGTTCCCCACAGCAGGACATCCGTGGAGCGTGGAGCTGAAGCACCAGGATATCTGTGACCGGAGGCTGCTCAACCAGAGAGTCCGACTTTACGGGGATGACATTGCGGCAGTCATCGCAGAGAATGAGGTCGCTGCCGCTCAGGCCGCACGTCTCATCAAGGTGGAGTATGAAGAATATGAGCCTGTTGTGACAGTGGAGGCAGCCATGAAGGAAGATGCCACACCTCTGCACCCGGATCTGAGGAAGGATAATGTGATCGTCCATTCCCATCTGACCATGGGGCCCTCTGATTTTACCTTTGAGCATGGCCTTGAGGAGGCAAAGGAGCTCTATGGGGAGGAGGAGCTCATAGAGGTCAGCCGGGAATATAACACGCCGAGGATCTCCCACTGCCACATTGAGCTTCCGGTTTCCTGGGCTTATGTGGATGTAAACGGCAAGGTGACCGTTGTATCCTCTACACAGATCCCCCATATTGTCAGAAGATGTACGGCTCAGGCCCTGGGGATCCCCATCGGAAGGGTGCGCATCATCAAGCCCTATATCGGAGGAGGCTTTGGCAACAAGCAGGATGTGCTCTATGAGCCCTTAAATGCCTTTCTTACCATGGCAGTGGGAGGCCGTCCGGTCAGGCTGGAGATCAGCCGTGAGGAGACCATTGTGGGCACCAGGACAAGGCATGCCATTAAGGGCCTGTGCAGGGGACTGGTGACAAGGGATGGACGCATCCTGGCAAGAAAGCTGGAGGCCTATGCCAATAACGGGGCCTATGCCTCCCACGGACACGCCATCTGCGCCAACTGCGGAAACGTATTTAAGGATCTCTACCGCGACAGGCTGGGAGCAGAGGTGGACTGCTTTACTGTCTACACCTCATCGCCTACGGCCGGAGCCATGAGAGGCTACGGCATTCCCCAGGCAGCATGGATCACGGAATGCCTGACAGACGATATGGCGGAAGCCATTGGGATGGATCCCTGCGAGTTCCGGCTGAAAAACTGCATGGAGGCCGGCTTTGTGGATCCGGCAAATGGGATCACCTTCCACTCCTATGGGCTGAAGGCCTGTATTGAAAAGGGAAAAGAATACATTGGCTGGGATCAGAAATGGAAGGCCTACAAAAACCAGACAGGGCCTGTCCGCAAGGGCATCGGTATGGCGATCTTCTGCTACAAAACAGGCGTTTATCCCATTTCCCTGGAAACAGCGGCTGCGCGCATGGTGCTGAACCAGGATGGCTCCATCCAGCTCTGCATGGGAGCCACGGAGATCGGCCAGGGCGCGGATACGGTATTTTCACAGATGGCCGCTGAGACCACAGGGATATCCATTGACCGTGTCTATGCAGTTTCCACGCAGGATACGGATACAACGCCCTTTGACACAGGAGCCTATGCATCCAGGCAGACCTATGTATCCGGTATGGCCTGTAAGAAATGCGGTCTGGAATTGCGCCGCAAGATCCTGGAATATGCAGCCTACATGCTGAACCATTCTGTAAGCGATATCTCAAAGACCGTGTATGCAGGCGTTGTCAGCGAAGCGAGAAGGCAGATCGCGTTCGCCCTTGGCCTCGCGGAGTCGGAGGAGGTCACAGAGGATATGCTCGATATTGTGGACAGCAGGATCGTGGTAAAGGGCGGGGAGCCGGTACTCTTTGACGTATCCGTGGTGGCGGACACCGCATTTTACTCCTTAGAGCGCTCCATCCACATTACAGCAGAGACAACCAGCCAATGCAGGGACAATTCCTTTTCCTCCGGCTGCTGCTTTGTGGAGATCGAGGTGGATATGCCTCTTGGTCTGGTGACAGTAAAGGACATTATCAATGTCCATGATTCCGGCATGCTCATCAATCCCCAGACAGCAGCGGGACAGGTGCACGGAGGCATGAGCATGTCTTTGGGCTACGGACTCTCAGAGGAGCTTCTGGTGGACGAGAAAACAGGCCGCACCTTAAACAATAACCTTCTGGACTATAAGATCCCCACAGCGATGGACATTCCCGACCTTCACGTGGAATTCATCCAGCTTCAGGATCCCACAGGCCCTTACGGAAACAAATCCTTAGGAGAGCCGCCGGCGATCCCCTGTGCACCTGCACTGCGCAACGCGATCCTGAATGCAACCGGTGTACACATGAATCAGAACCCTATGACGGCCCAGCGGCTGATCGAAAAATTCAAAGAGCAGGGGCTTATCTGACCATCAGGAGAAAAGGAGAAAGCAATGTTTGATATCAGATCATTTTATGAGGCAAAAAGCGTGGAGGATGCCGTAGACGCCCTTGTGAGAGATGAAAATGCAGAGATCATAAGCGGAGGCACGGACGTACTGATACGCGTGAGAGAGGGAAGGGATGCAGGAAGATCCCTGGTATCCATACATAATATCAAAGAATTAAAGGGAGTCCGTCTATTGGAAAACGGGGATCTGTCCATCGGGGCAGGAACATCCTTTTCCCATATAACAAATGACCCCTTGATCCAGAAATACATCCCCATGCTGGGGGAAGCCGTGGACACGGTAGGAGGCCCTCAGATACGAAACACGGGAACCATCGGGGGAAATATCTGCAATGGAGCCACCTCCGCGGATTCCGCCTCCACGATGTGTACGCTGGACGCAGACATCCTGCTGGAGGGACCGGAAGGCAGGCGGATCGTGCCCATCGCAAGCTTCTATACAGGTCCGGGGCGGACGGTGAGAGAGCGCACAGAGGTCTGTACCTGTTTTCTGATCCATCGGGAGTCCTATGAGGGATGGCATGGACATTACATCAAGTATGGAAAGCGCAAGGCCATGGAGATCGCCACGTTAGGATGCGCTGTCCGGGTAAAGCTTTCGGAGGATAAGAGGACTATAGAGGATGTCAGGCTGGGCTACGGCGTGGCCGGGCCTACGCCCCTGCGCTGCAAAAAGGCGGAGGAGCTTTTAAGGGGCTGTCTTGTAACGGATCAGGAAGCAGTCGGGGAATTTGCCAGGATGGCCGTCACAGAGGTAAACCCGCGCTCTTCCTGGAGAGCATCAAAAGAATTCCGCCTCCAGCTCATTGAGGAGCTTCCAAAGAGGGCTTTGGCAGAGGCAGTGAAGAAAGCAGGAGGTATCATAAATGCTTAACATTATTCGATTAAAGGTCAACGGAAAAGAGACCGAGCTTGCAGTGGATGACAGGGAGTCCCTCCTTGATACCTTGAGGAACCGACTGGGTCTGACCTCAGTGAAAAAGGGCTGCGAAGTAGGAGAATGCGGTGCCTGTACCGTGCTGGTGGATGGGGAGGCTATTGACAGCTGTATCTACCTTACCATGTGGGCCAGCGGAAAAAGCGTGATGACAGTCGAAGGCCTTAAGGGGCCGAACGGAGAGCTGTCTCCCATACAGAAGGCATTTATCGAGGAAGCAGCCGTTCAGTGCGGCTTCTGTACGCCTGGCCTTATCATGAGCGCTGTGGAGATCGTGGGAACAGGCAAAAAATACAACAGGGATGAGCTGCGCAAGCTGATATCCGGCCATCTCTGCAGATGTACTGGCTATGAAAATATCTTAAATGCCATGGAGAGGATTGTCGAGGAAACATACCGGGCAACACACCCGGAATGTGAATAGATTATAATATAGTATGAAATAGCTTATATAAATTCATGATCGGATGAATGTCTCTACCAACTACCGTAAATAGTTGCCTATAAGTTTATTTCTGCAAAGGGAGGGGATAAATGGCAGAAATGGCAACGCGGAGTGTCTGATTGGTATCGGACGGACTCCCAGATAAGATAAATCCAGTTCCTGGAAAATGGTTCAAAAACAATCTTATTAAAGGAGAAGGAAAGCATGAATAGCAGATTGGAAAGGTTATTTCAACTAAAGGAAAGCAAGACAACTGTACGGACAGAGGTATTGGCGGGAATCACGACATTTATTACCATTGCATACATTTTGATCCTGAACCCTCAGGTATTGGCAGATCCCTACGTGATCATGGGGGATATGGAAATGGCAGGGCGCATCGCAAACGGAGTCTTCATCGGCACCTGCATCGGAGCCTTCATCGGAACGATCCTCTGTGCGCTCTATGCAAAGGTGCCCTTTGTCCAGGCGCCCGGCATGGGACTGAATGCATTTTTTGCCTATACGGTCGTGCTGGGAATGGGCTACACCTACAACCAGGCCCTGGTGATCGTATTTTTGTCCGGTGTGTTTTTTATCATCATAACGGCGATCGGACTGCGCGAGGCCATCATCCGGTCGATCCCGGATGCCGTAAAGTCAGCCATCACCCCGGGAGTGGGCCTGTTTATTACCATCATCGGACTGAAAAATGCAGGACTGGTGATCTCCAATCCTGCGACCCTTGTGAGTATGGTGGATTTCTCCCAGTGGAGAACGCCGGGGGCGGATATGGCGCCTGTTATGGGGGCCCTGACAGCTCTGGCCGGACTGCTGATCATGGGTATCCTCCATGTGAAAAAGGTAAAGGGGTCCATCTTCCTGGGGATCATAGCAGCCACCATTATCGGTATCCCTCTGGGAGTGACGCAGATATCCAACCTGAACATGGATCTGGGAATGAAGCTGCAGGATTTCGCGGAAATATCCTTTATGCACATGGATTTTTCGGGCATGTTCGAAGGCAAAAATATGGTTGAAACTCTTTTTACCATCACGATGCTGGTTTTAAGCTTCTCACTGGTCAATATGTTTGACTCCATCGGAACTCTGCTGGGAGCAGCAAAGCAGTCCGGCATGATCGATGAAAACGGCGAAGTGATCCGCATGAAGCAGGCGCTCATGTCCGATGCCATCTCAACAGCGGCAGGGGCAATGGTGGGAACCTCCACGGTAACTACCGTAGTAGAATCCAGCGCCGGGATCGCAGCAGGGGGAAGGACCGGTCTTACCAGTCTGACAGCTGCGTTACTGTTTTTGGGAGCCCTCCTTTTCGCTCCTGTTGTCAGCATCGTTCCGGGAGCAGCGACCGCACCGGCCCTGATCTTTGTAGGTATCCTGATGTTAAGCAATATCAAGGATGTGGATTTTAGCGAGATGAGCAATGCACTTCCTGCATTCTGCACCATCGTATTTATGCCCTTTACCTACTCTATTGCAAACGGAGTGGCTTTGGGACTGATCACCTACTGCGTGATGAAGCTTTCCACAGGAAGGAGAGAGGATGTCAAGCTTCTGACACTTGTGATCTCCCTGATATTTATTGTCAGGTATGCATGTATGACATTATAGGAAAATGAAAACAGATGGGAGTGACTGCAAGTGGAAACAAATTCATTTATATTAAAAGGAAATATCTGTTACAGCAAAAATAAGGATGAGTTATCGGTTACAGAGAATGGATACTTGGTCTGTGTGGAAGGCATTTCGAAGGGGGTGTTTTTGCAGCTGCCGGAGAAATACAAAGGACTTCCCGTAAAGGACCATGGCAATGCATTGATACTGCCGGGCATGACGGACCTCCATGTCCACGCGCCCCAGTATACCTTCCGGGGAATGGGGATGGACCTGGAGCTTCTGGAATGGCTTGAGACCCATACATTCCCGGAGGAAAGCCGGTATCAGGAGCTGGACTATGCAGAGAAGGCCTACGGCATTTTTACGGATGACCTGAAAAGGAGCGCTACTACCAGGGCGGTGGTATTTGCCACCATCCATGGTCCGGCTACCAGGCTTCTCATGGATAAGCTGGAGGCTTCAGGGCTTAAGACCTATGTGGGAAAGGTAAATATGGACAGAAACTGTGCGGATTATCTGCGGGAGCCCAGTCCGGAGGCCTCCTTAGAGGCTACGGAGCGCTGGATCGCAGAGACAATGGGGCAGTACCGGAATACCAGCCCCATCCTGACTCCCAGGTTTGTTCCCACCTGCAGCGATGCACTGCTGGCGGGCTTAGGGGACCTCCGGAGAAAGTATGGCCTTCCGGTCCAGTCTCATCTGTCGGAAAACCTGTCAGAGATCGGCTGGGTAAAGGAGCTCTGCCCCTGGTCCTCCTGCTACGGGGATGCCTATGCCCGCTTCGGGCTTTTCGGAGGAGAGGCAAAGACAGTCATGGCTCACTGCGTCCATTCCACAGAGGAGGAAGTGGAGCTGATCAGGGCAAATGGCGTCTATGTGGCTCATTGCCCCCAGTCCAACACCAATCTGTCCTCCGGTATTGCACCTATCAGGAAGTACCTGGATAAGGGCATACAGGTAGGCCTGGGAACTGACGTGGCAGGAGGAGCCGATCTGTCCATGTTCCGCTGTATGGCGGATGCGGTAGCAGTGTCAAAGCTGCGCTGGCGTCTCGCAGACCAGGAGCTGAAGGCCCTGACAACAGAGGAAGCCTTCTACCTTGCGACTGTGGGAGGAGGCTCCTTCTTCGGCAAGGTTGGAAGCTTTGAGGAGGGCTATGAGTTTGATGCCCTGATCGCAGATGACAGCGGTGTCCGCTGTGCGCGTACGCTCACTGTGGAAGACCGGGTGAAGCGCTACGTTTACCTGGCCCAGGAGCAGGGAAGGCTTGTGAGCAAATATGTGGCCGGACGTCAGGTGATGGGAAAGATGTAAGGTGCATTACTGTCTGCTGTACGGCCTCAACCCGTTCCTCAATCTATTTTTTTCGTGCACAAAAATAGAAAGTATGATAAAATAAGAAAAAGTACGAAATGAAAGGCGGGTACAGCATGTTTGCAGAGGAAAGGCAGAACCAGATCGTGGCTCTAGTGAATAAAAACGGCTCTGTTCGTGTAAAGGAGCTGAGCGAGAGGTTTGAGGTGACAGAGGACAGTATCCGCAAGGATCTGACCCTCTTGGAGAAGAAGGGGCTTCTGCGCAAGACCTACGGCGGCGCCATGAAGGTGCGTGTAAATGTCCACGATCTCAATGTGTCCCAGAGAAAGGACAAAAACATTGAGGCAAAGCAGAAGATCGCGGAAAAGGCCCTGGAGCTCATCAAGGACGGAGACATGATATTCCTGGATATCTCAACTGCGAATCTGGAACTGGCAAGGCTTTTGATCAAGTCACCCTTAAATATCACAGTCGTCACCAATATGGTGGATATCATGCTGGAGTTCATGGCAGCCCCTGCGTCCATCCGGTTTATTTTTATGGGAGGCTTTTTTAACAGGGGAAGGGACGGCTTTGTGGGAAGCTTTACCGACAGGAGGATATCGGAGTTCCGCTTTGACATTGCGTTTATGGGAACCGTGGGCGTGGATGTATTTGACAATTCTGTTTCCACCTATATGGTGGAGGACGGCATCACCAAAAGCCGGATCATAGAGGCGAGCAAGGCCTCCTATATGATGCTGGAAACAAGAAAATTCAACACTGACGGCACGTACAAGTACGCCGGCATCGATCACTTCTCCGGAGCGATCATGGAGAGCAACCCGCCGGCAGATATCGAAGAAAAACTGAAGGAATACAATATCGAATGGCTGTAGGCGAATAGCAGGCTTTAGAGAAAAAGCATGATGCTCCATCCCGATGGATGGGGGGTCGTGCTTTTTTGTTTCATAGGAAAATGTGCTCTAAAAACAGAGCACGCGCGGCGGCGCGCAAAGCAGGCAAGCCCGCTTTGTTCCTGATTGGAAACGACAAAACAATAATAAATAATAAAAAACAATAAAAACACTGTTGACAAATAGGGCGAGAAAGACTATACTAAAAACAGAAAAAACAATAAAAAACAATAAAAAAAGATAAACAGTAATTATCAATGTGCGCTCGGAAGCTCAGCCCCAAAGGCAGACATGAGGGAGACTCCGAGAGTACATATCAGTAAAAGGAGGATTCCCATGAACGAACTTCTTATGACCCGGCGCATCCGTCTACTGAAGGAGAAAATGCTGTCTGAGCCCAGATATGCTTCCATCGAGCAGGCCAGGATCATCACAGAAACCTACAAAGCAAACGAAGAAAAGCCCAGGATCATACAGCGGGCCCTGTCATTAAAGGCTGCCCTGGAGCAGATGAAGATCTGCGCGGAGCCGGAGGAACTGATCGTGGGCAACCGCACCGCCGGAGTGCGCTGGGGCGTGGTTTTCCCGGAGAGCGGGAGCACCTGGGTGGACCGGGAGTTTGAGACTCTTCCCACCAGGCCTCAGGACCGTTTTCAGGTAAGGCAGGAGGACATTACATATTTCCGCCAGGTGATCAAGCCCTACTGGCAGGGCAAGTCCCTGGAGGATGTGCTGCGCAGCCGCTACGGAGGGGAGATCGACCGCATCGCAAAGGTAGTGAAGATCAACCAGAAGGATCATGCCCAGGGCCACATCTGTCCGAATTGCAAGGAATGGCTGCAAAAGGGTCCTGCAGGACTTAAGGAGGAGGCAGAGAGCCGCCTTCAGACTGCAAAGAGCGGGCAGAAGGAGTTTTATGAAAGCGTAGCCCTGGTGATGAGCGGGGCCATCCATTTCATGGAGCGGTACCACGACCTGCTGATGGAGATGGCGGGCCGGGAGACAGAGAAGCAGAGGCGCTCTGAGCTGGAGGAGACGGCAAAGGTATGCCGGAGGATATCAAAGGAGCCGCCAAAGACCTTCCGGGAGGCAGTGCAGTCCATCTGGTTTCTCTTTGTGATCCTTCACATGGAATCCAACGCCTCCTCCTTCTCACCGGGCAGGATGGATGAATTCCTCTGGGATTACTATGACAGAGACATAAAGGAAGGCCGCCTGGATGCCCAGAGGGCCCTGGAGATCATCGAGTGCCTCTGGTTAAAGTTCAATGAGATCGTATACATGCGCAATGCCAACAGCGCCAAATTCTTTGCCGGCTTCCCCATTGGCTTTAACATCGCAGTGGGAGGCCAGGACGCAGAGGGAAATGATTTTTCAAATGAGCTGTCCTTCCTCTTTTTAAAGGCCCAGGAGCATCTGGGACTTCCGCAGCCAAACCTTTCCGTCCGGCTCCACGAGGGCACAGGGGACGATCTCTTAAAGCAGGCGATCAGGGTGGTTGCCAAGGGAAGCGGCATGCCGCAGTTCTTTAATGATAAGGCCATTGTACCGGCTATGATGGAGCTGGGAGTGGAGGAGAAGGACGCCAGGGATTACGCTATTGTAGGCTGTGTGGAGCTTACGACTCAGGGAAATAATCTGGGCTGGAGCGATGCGGCCATGTTCAATCTGAACAAGATCCTGGAGCTTACGCTGACAGGAGGCAGATGCCTGATCACAGGAGAACAGCTGGCTGAACATTATGGGGATCTCAGCACCTATAAGACCTTCGGGGAGCTGGAGAATGTATTCCGGAGGTATCTGGATGAGTACATGGACCGGATGGTAAAGGCCTGCGAGGAAGTGGAAAAGGCCCACATTGACCTGCTGCCATCCCCCTTCCTGTCCTCTGTCATAGACGAGTGCATGGAAAAGGGAATGGATGTGACAGCGGGAGGAGCCTATTACAATTTCTCCGGCATTCAGATGATCCAGGTGGCAAATCTGGCAGACAGCCTGGCAGCCGTCAAGCAGCTTGTATTTGATGAGCATAAGGTATCGGGAGAAGAGCTTTTACATGCCCTTGAAAAAGATTTTGAGGGCAGTGAGGTGCTCCGGGCCATGCTGCTAAATAAGGTTCCCAAATATGGAAATGATGTGGACTGGGTAGACAATCTGGGCGTGAAGTGGGCAGAGTATTTCAAAAAGCGTCTCTCCACCTACACCAACTACCGGGGCGGCAGATACCATACGGGAATGTACACTGTCTCCGCTCATGTCCCCATGGGAGAGAATGTGGGCGCCAGCCCGGACGGAAGGCATGCAGGGCAGCCCTTGGCCGACGGAGGAATGTCTCCTGTGTACGGACGTGACATTGCAGGCCCCACAGCAGTTTTAAAATCCGTATCAAAGCTGGACAAAAACCTGACCACAAATGGAGGCCTGCTGAATATGAAGTTCCTGCCGGAGTTTTTCCGGACAGAGGAAGGGGTAGACAAGTTTGCCCAATTTTTGCGTACCTTTGTGGATCTGGAGATCCCTCATATCCAGTTCAACGTGGTGCGTAAGGAGGACCTGCTGGCGGCGAAGGCCAACCCGGAGCAGTACCGCAGCCTTACGGTTCGGGTGGCAGGCTATACAGCTTACTTTACAGAGCTTGCGGAGGAGCTGCAGAATGAGATCATTGCTAGAACCAGTTATGCCGGTATATGATAGAAAGAAAGAGACAGTCCGGCAGTATGGTCTGACCGCCGTGCTGGCAGCAGGGCTGCAGGAAGGGAGAGTATCATGGAAGCGGGGAGCATAAGGGGAACCATATTTGATATCTGCCGGTTTTCAACCCATGACGGCGGCGGGATCCGCACCACCGTATTTTTAAAGGGCTGCCCCCTGTCCTGCGTGTGGTGCCACAATCCGGAGGGGATCAGCACCAGGGCCAGGCCCTTATATTTCAAAAATAAATGCATTGGCTGCGGCACCTGCTGCCGCCTCTCGGAAAAGGGGGGAGTCACAGCAGGGGAAAAGGGCATACAGCTTTCTGTGGAAAAGAGGGAGGACTGGGACAGGATCATTGAGAGCTGTCCCGCCGGAGCCCTTGTCTGGGACAGCCGCTCCATGACAGTGGAGGAGGCGGTGGAAGCAGTGATGAAGGATGCTCCCTTTTACAAATACGGGGGAGGAGTTACCCTCTCAGGCGGGGAGCCTCTTCTGCAGCCGGAGTTTGTGCTTGCCTTTTTAAAAGAGCTGAAAAAGCAGGGGATCCATACCGCCATTGAGACGGCCCTCCATGTTCCCACTGAGACGGTGGAGGCGGTGATGCCGTGGCTGGATCTCATTTACGCGGATTTGAAGCTGTTTGACAGCAGGGAGCATGAGACTTATGTGGGAACGCCAAATGACAGGATCAAAAAGCACATAAGGCTTCTTCTGGAATCAGAAAAGCGGGACGCGGTGGTGATCCGCACTCCTATGATCCCCAAGATCACGGACAGGGAGGAGAATATCGGGGAGATCAGCCGTTTTATCTCCGGCATTTATCCGGAGGCAGCCTATGAGATCTTAAATTACAATCCTCTGGCAGAGGCAAAGTACCACCTGGTGGACCGGACCTATTTTTTCAAAGAAAATCCAACACGCTATTCCCGTGAGGCAATGGAGGGCTTTGCAGAGACCGCCAGATCAAACGGGGTAAAAAATATCTCCATGGAAGTATAAGAAAGAGAGGAAAAACTATATGAAATTTATTATTGATGACGCGAATTTAGAGAAGATCAAGGCCATTTACAGCACCTTCGCAGTGGACGGAGTGACCACAAATCCTTCGATCCTGGCAAAGAACGGAAAGCAGCCCTTTGAGACTCTGCGGGAGATCCGGGCCTTCATCGGGCCGGAGGCGGAGCTTCACGTACAGGTCATTGCCTCAGACGCGGAGGGGATGCTTGAGGACGCCCACAGGATCCAGAAGGAGCTGGGCATGAACACCTACGTGAAGGTGCCCACCACAAAGGAGGGCTTAAAGGCCATGAAGGCCTTAAAGGCAGAGGGAGCAAATGTGACAGCCACAGCCATCTATACACAGATGCAGGCCTTTCTGGCAGCCAAGGCAGGAGCTGACTACGCTGCTCCCTATGTAAACAGGATCGATAACCTGGGGGCAAACGGCGTGAAGACGGCAAAGGATATCCACGATATTTTTAAGAAAAATGGCTTAAAGACAGAGGTTCTTGCGGCCAGCTTTAAGAATTCCCAGCAGGTTTTGGAGCTGTGTGAGCACGGCGTGGGCGCGGCCACCATTTCCCCGGATGTGATCGAGGGCCTGATCGTCAATGACTCCGTTGCCATGGCAGTGGAGGCCTTTGTGAAGGATTTTGAGGGCCTTTGCGGCAAGGGCAAGACCATGAAGGATTGTTTATAAGCAGTGTGGAAAAAGGGACATCATAAGGTTCAAGGATTTGCTGTGCCTTGTGATGCCCCTTTTTTGTCAATAGGAAAGGAGAACACCATGATACGTTTTGCGACGATCGGCACAAATTTTGTAGTGGACTGGTTTCTGAAGGCAGCCTCCCAGTGCGGGGAATTGCAGTATGAGGCAGCCTATTCCAGAAGCGAGGATACAGCCCGGGCCTTTGGAGCCAGGTACGGGGCAAAGGGGTACTGCACAGATTTAATGGAGCTTGCCGGGCGCGGGGACATTGACGCGGTGTATGTGGCAAGCCCCAACAGCCTTCATTTTGAGCAGGCCGCCCTGATGCTTATGAACGGTAAGCATGTGCTCTGCGAAAAGACCATCACCTCCAACCCCATGGAGCTTAAAACCCTTCTCAGGCTGGCAGAGGAGCACCAGGTCACTGTAATGGAAGCCATGCGCTCTGTCTTTGACCCCGGCTTTCAGATCATCCGGGAGAACCTTGTACGGTTGGGAAGGATACGGAGAGTCACCTTCCAGTACGGGAAATATTCCTCCCGGTACGATTCCTTCAAAAAGGGGATCGTTGAAAATGCCTTTAACCCGGCCTTTTCCAACGGCGCGTTGACAGACATCGGAGTTTATTGTATCCACCCGCTGGTGAAATTATTCGGGCTTCCGAAGCAGATCCATGCAGAGGGTCTTCTTCTGGAAAACGGCGTAGACGGGGCGGGGACGATCCTGGCCTCCTATGATGGGATGCAGGCAGAGCTTTTGTATTCAAAAATCTCAGACAACCGTCTTCCCAGCCAGATCCAGGGAGAGGAGGGGACTATGGTGATCCGGGAGATACCAAATCCCTATGAGGTGGCCTTCTATGATAGAAAGGGAAACAAAGAGGTGCTGGTATCCCATGAAAATGAACTTAACATGATCCATGAGATCCGGGAGTGGATCAATGTCATAGAGGGAAGGTCACAGGCAGCCCTTCACAATCAGTATTCCCTGATGGAGCTGGAGGTCATGGAAGAGGTAAAAAAGCAGCTGGGCATTCATTTCCCGGCGGACAAGGAGGAATTATGGAAGAGATATTAAAGACCATTGAGGAACTGAAGCAGGCCAGGAGAACCTGGGAATTCCCTTCCTTTGATGAGGAAACGGCATGGCTCATAGGAACCAGGATCAGGGAAAAAGCAAAGGAAAAGGGCTATCCCATTGCCATATCCATCACATGGAACAGAAGGCGTCTTTTTTACTGTTCCATGCCGGGGGCTGCGGCCATCAACGACCAGTGGATCAGGAGAAAGGAGAACACCGTATATCAGTTCCAGAAATCCTCCTATGAAATGTCACTCTATATGAAGCTTAAGCAGGACACCATGACAAACCGCTATGGACTTCCGGCAGCCGACTATGCAGCCGCCGGAGGCAGCGTTCCCCTGCTCATCGCCGGAATGGGAATGACGGGCACGATCACGGTCTCCGGACTGTCAGAGGAGGAGGACCATGAGCTGGTAACAGGAGAGATCCTGCGCTATCTGAAGGAAACTGTCTGAAAGAGTCCTTTTGAAAAAGGCTGTTTGAAAGAGGGAAAAGTATGCTGTCAACAAAAGCACAGAGTATCCTGAAATTGCTGGTGCTCAACGATAAGACGCCCATAACGGCAAAGGCCATAGCCTCCATGCTGGATATGTCAGAGCGCAGCGTCCAGACCTACCTAAAGGAGGTAAGCGCCTTCTGCCAGGAAAAGCAGATCCCCTATGTGAGCAAGCGGGGGCTGGGGATCTATCTGGAGCTGAGGGAGTGTGACCGGGAATTATTAAGGCCCTTTGTAAGGGGAGAGGCAGGGAAATACGATGAAAAACACCGGATCTTTTATATACTCCGCGTTCTCCTGGAGGGGTGGGAAAATTATACGGTGGCGCTGTTTTCCGAGGAGCTGTATGTGTCCCGCGGCATGATCCTCCAGGATTTGGAGCAGGTGGAAAAATGGGCAGGAGAGCATGAGCTGACGCTGGTAAGAAAGGGAAAAAAGGGCCTTCTTTTAGAGGGGGCTGAGGTGCGCATCAGGACAGCTCTTGCCGCCCTGGGCCGCGTGGAGGGGGGATCACAGGATGGCCCTGGTCCCATGAAGGATCAACCGGGGGATGGCTTAGGCCATGGAGAGAGGGATTACCGTCTGGAGGCATCAGAAAGGCAGAGAATGGAGGCGCTGTACGGAAGGGACAGCATGAGCCGTATCTGCAGGGGCTTAAAGGAATTTGAGCGGAGGATCAGGGCAGATATGACAGACTACAGCTTCTGCATGCTGGTGGAATATCTCTGCATCCAATGTATGAGAATCAAGGGAGGAAGGGCCATAGCGCCTGCTGAGGCCCATTGTCTTCTGGAGGACTGAGAAAATGAATCCTCCGGGCTTCTGACGGATATCCTGGAGCAGTATACAGGCCTTTTCCTCCAGGAAAGCGAAAAGAGGTACACAGCCGTCCTCCTTGCCGGGGCAGAGTTTCAGAAAAAGGGCGGGGGAGGAGAGGAGCAGGACTATCTGCTCTCAAGAGACGCCTTAAGCTCCGTATGCAGCCGGATGATCAGCCATGTGTCAGGCTCCGCCGGACTGGATCTTACCTCAGATCAGGCCCTGGGGGAAAGCATGGAGCGCTTTTTAAACCACTCCCTTGTGCGGACAAAATTCCGTCTCTTGATCCGCAATCCCTTTTTAGATGACATCAAACGAACCTACTATTCTGTGTTTACCACCTGCTATTCCCTTGGAAAGCTGTACAGGGAATACGCCGGCATCCTTCCCTCTGAGCATGAGATCGCCTTTTTGACCCTCCTTGTGGGAGGAGCTATGGTGAGAGTGGACAAGCGGGTGAAGGCTGTGTTCGTAGGGGCAGGAGGTCTGTTAAATGCCCGTCTGGCAGCGGAGCGGATCGAGCGCATGGTTTCGGATGTTCAGATTGGAGGGATATTGTCCACAGACGAGATCCGCCGGGCTCCCAGGCTGGACTGCGATATTTTGATCACAACCCTCCCCGGTTTTCAGCACAGGCTTCCCGTTATATCCATCACTCCCCTTGTGGGAGAACGTGATGTGATCAAGCTGAAGCGGGAGATCAACGCCCTGTTTACCAAAAAGCAGTCTCCCGCCATGCTGTGTACCCTGGCAGACTATATGAAGCCCTCCTTTATGCTGTTGGATGAGGAGCCCGATTCCAAGGAAAGTCTGATCCGAAGGGCCTGCAGCCTTTTGGAGCAGGGCGGCTATGTAAATGGGGAGTATTATAAGGAAGTGCTTCACCGGGAGGCCGTCAGTTCAACGGAGATCAACTATGGGGTAGCGATCCCCCATGGGATCGAAAACCATGTGCTTAAGCCCGCTGTGGTATTGATCCGCTTAAAGCAGAAGATGGACTGGGGAAATGGACCTGTTGACATCATTTTCCTCCTGGCCCTGAATTTTGACGAGATCGCTCTTACCCGCCGCTTTTTTAAAGTATTTTATGAGAAGGTAGGGGACCGGGAGACAGTGGAGCAGATACGCCGGGCTGCCTCCAAGGAGAACATACTGGAACTTTTGCAGTAGTAACCGCAAAATTGCTCTTTACATGCCATTGAAAATAATAACAAAAAATAATAATATTGTATCAACAAATAAAAAACAATAAGGAGGAAGAAACATTGGGAGAAAACTTAATGGCAGAACCATTTGTCCTGTTTGATCTGGCAGCGGAGAACCAGCAGCAGGTCATGAGGGCCCTGGCAGCAGCCATGGACCAGGAAGGGCGGCTCCTGGACCAGGAAGGGTATGTGGAGGACGTAAAGAGCAGAGAAGCCCAGGCCAGCACAGCAGTGGGAATGAACATTGCAACGCCTCATGCAAAATCCGTCCATGTGAAGACGCCTTCTCTGGGCTTTGCGCGGCTGGCAAAGCCCATCCAATGGGATGACAATGAGAAGGTGGATCTGGTATTCCAGATCGCGGTTCCATCGCCGGGACAGGGGGACCTTCATTTAAAGATCATTTCCTCCCTGTTCAGGAAGATGGTGTATCCGGAGTTCCTGGAAAAGCTGAGGGGAGCAGAGCGCGCAGAGGAAGTCATCGGATTAGTAGGTCAGGTTTCATAAGAAGGGAGAGTACGAGGATGAGTGTTTTTGGTGAATTAAAGGGAATTATGAAGGGGACGAGAAAGCACCTGATGAACGGAGTTTCCTATATGGTGCCGTTCGTAACGGCAGCAGGTGTGCTGATGGCATTGGCAGTGACCATGTACGGACAGGGAGGCATCCCTCCGGCAGAATCTCTTCCTGGCCAGATCTGGACCATCGGTGCAGCAGGAATGGGCCTTATGGTTCCCATCCTTTCCGCTTACATCGCAGCCTCCATTGCGGATAGGGCGGGAATTGCGGCAGGAGCCGTAGGCGGCGTCATCGCAAACAACATCGGCGCTGGCTTTCTGGGCGGCATCATATCCGGCTTTTTGGCAGGCATTATCTGTTACTTCCTGAAAAAGATCAGGGTTCCGGCAGTGATCCGCTCCGTAATGCCCATCATTGTCATTCCCATTATCAGCGTGTTCCTGGTGTGCGGCATCATGCTGTGGGGTCTGGGCGCTCCCATTGCCTTTGTTATGAATCACCTCATAGACTTCATGAGCTCCCTGACAGGCGGAAGCAAGGTTATGCTGGGAATCGCAGACGGCTTTTTGTCAGGCGTTGATATGGGCGGCCCCTTCAGCAAGGTGGCATTTGCGATCGCAAACGGCACGGTCAGCTCCGGCGTCTATACCTTCGCAGGCGGAAACGCGGTGGCAGTGGCAGCGCCTCCCATCGGCATGGCTCTGGCAACCTTCCTGGCTCCGAAAAAGTATACAGCAGAGGAACGCGAGGCAGGAAAGGCATCCCTGATCATGGGCTGTGTAGGCATTTCAGAGGGCGCCATCCCCTTTGCGGCAAACGATCCTTTAAGAGTTATTCCAAGCCTTGTGATCGGCGATATGGTTGGAGCAACAGTTGCCTTCCTGATGAACGTGACCTGTCAGGTGGCCTGGGGCGGACTGATCGTCCTTCCGGTCATTGGAAATCCTGTGGGCTTCCTCATCGCCCTGGCATCCGGCTCCCTTGTCACGGCATTGGTGGTAAACGCAGTGAAAAAGCCGGTGGCAGTTCAGGATGAGGGCAAGCCCGATGAGGATATGGAAGACATTGACCTTCAGTTTGAGTAAAAACAGAGCAGAGAAGATTGAGAAAGGAAGGAATACTATATGAAATTCGTAGCAGTTACCGCCTGCCAGGCAGGCGTTGCCCATACCTATATGGCAGCAGAGGCATTGGAAAAGGCAGGAAGAGAGCGCAATATTGCAGTTAAGGTGGAGACCCAGGGCTCCATTGGGATTGAAAATGTCATTTCACCGGAGGAGATCGCTGCGGCAGATGCTGTGATCCTCACCAACGACATGCCCATCCGCAATGAGGAGCGGTTTTACGGAAAGAAGATCGTGCGCATTTCCGTGAGCGATGCGGTAAAGAAGGCTCCGGCTATCATCAAAAAGCTGGAATCCATGTTGAGCTGACAGAAAAGAGGGATTGACCATGAAGATATTATTGACAGGCGGAAAGGGCTTTTTCTGCTCCAGGCTGGCGGAATATTATAAGGATCAGTACGAGTTTATCATTACGGACAAGGAGGAGCTGGATATCACGGACGAGGCCGCGGTATACCGGTGTGTGGAGGAGAATAAGCCGGATATCATCATTCATGCGGGGGCCGTTGCTGTGACCGATTTCTGCAACCAGCACCCGGAGGTGGCCCACAGGATCAATGTGGATGCTGCAGTGACCATGGGAAGGGCTGCCAAAAAGGCAGGGGCCAAGATGGTATTTATCAGCTCCGAGCAGGTTTTCAACGGAAACAGGAATCCAGGTCCTTTTACCGAGGAGGACGAGGCGGTTCCCAACACCGTTTACGGGGAAAACAAGCTGGAGGCAGAGGGACTTTTAAAAGAGATCCTGGATGAGCTGTGGATCGTGCGTTTTACCTGGATGTTCGGCCTGCCGGAGAAAGGGAAGAACATGTCCAACGGCATTCTTTGGGAAACAATGACAAAGCTGATGAGGCAGGAGCAGATCGTGGCCTCCAAAAGAGAATTCCGCGGCATGACCTATGTGTATGAGATGATCGAGAACTTCCCCAAGCTTTTTGAAGCGCCCTACGGGACCTACCACCTGGGATCAGTGAACAATGAAAGCCGTTATGAGATCGTGAAGGCTATTATAGAGGAGCTGGGGCTGGGAGATTGCCTGGAGCAGGTTTTGGCAGAGGACACCGTGAAATATCTGGACAGCAACCGTGATGTAAGGCTGGATACAAGCAAGGCCGAAAGCTGCGGCATGCACTGGTCAGAGACAAGGGAGGCTCTGAAAAAATGCCTGTCGGATTACAGGATCCGTTTGTAATGCGGGGCACAGGGGAGTTTTGAATAGATTGGTGTTAATGCACCGGAAATGAGGAAGAAGCAGTGGAGCAAAATAAGAGCATATACGTGTCAGCCTCCGTATCCTGCATGGATCTGTGCCATCTGGAGGAGGCAGTCAATGAGGTGGAGGCCTCAGAGGTATCCTTTTACCATTTTGATGTGGTGGACGGCAGGTTTAACCAATGTTTTATCCTGGGGGAGACGACACTGCAGAGCATGAAAAAGGTATCAGGCCTTCCCATCGAAGCCCATTTGGCGGTATATGAGCCGGAGCGCTTTATCGACAGCTTTGCGCAGGCCGGAGCGGACTACATTGCAGTCCACTATGAAGCGATGAAGGAACCGCTTCAGATATTCCGCCGGATCAGGGAAGCCGGAGCAAAGCCTGTGCTGGCCTACAGGGCGGATACAGCCCCTGGGGATGACTTTACAGCCCTGGCTGCAGAGGCAGAGTGGGTCCTGAAGCTGACAGTGAATCCGGGCTTTTCCGGACAGAAAATGCAGCCACAGGCAGTGGAGCACATCCGCCGGATGAGGAAGCTTTTAGATGACGCAGGCCTTGACAGGAGGATCGAGGCGGATGGGAATATCAATTCCTCCACCATAGGGAAGGTGGTGGAGGCCGGAGCGGGAATCCTGACAGGAGGGACCTCAGGACTGTTTTTGAAGGGAAGAACAGCAACGGACTGCTGCATGGAAATGCTGAGGGCAGCCCGGAGAGCCTGCTGCTGAAAAGAAGTACCAGCTTATAGAAAATTGTAAAAGCACTTTGAAGGCCGCCTTCGCATAAACTACATTAAGTTCTGCGTTAAGGTGGCTTTCTTTGAAGACATTTCCAAAACCATTATCAGCCGGGGAAGAGAAAGAGTGTCTGGAGCGCTGCAAAGAGGGCGACCAGTCAGCGAAGGATATGCTGATCGAACACAATATGCGTCTGGTGGCCCATGTAGTAAAAAAGTACCAGGGAACAGATTACGACATGGAGGACCTGCTTTCCGTTGGAACCATCGGCCTGATAAAGGCAGTCAATACATTCAATGCAGACAAAGGCTCCCGCCTGGCTACCTATGCTGCCAGATGTGTGGAAAATGAGATCCTGATGCTCCTTCGGGCAAACCGGAAGTATTCAAAGGAAGTATCCCTGTTTGAACCTATCGGGGTAGACAAGGACGGAGAAACTGTGAGCCTTGTGGACATTATCGAGAC
Organism: Lacrimispora sp. 210928-DFI.3.58; assembly: GCF_020554865.1. GTDB lineage: Bacteria > Bacillota > Clostridia > Lachnospirales > Lachnospiraceae > Enterocloster. The sequence goes on along the minus strand of NZ_JAJCIC010000033.1, from coordinate 24,063 downwards.
AGACAACAAGGAGACTCTGGAAACCATGATCTTTAAGCAGGATGTCAGGGAGATGTACGAGGCCTTTGAGTCCTGCCTGACAAAGACAGAAAAAGAGGTGCTGGGCATGCGCTATGGCCTTTACCGGGGAAAGGAGCACACACAGCGGGAAATCGCCGCCAGGCTGGGGATATCCCGGTCTTATGTGAGCCGGATCGAGAAAAAGGCCATTGAGAAGATCCGGACAGAGATGAACAGGCATGGTTGAAATATCCAAAAATATCATAAAAAGATAGAAGAATTGTGCATTGTTAAAATGGCTACAAAGTATTATACTGTAACATAAGGAGGGCGGGAACAGACAGAGCTGTCCCGTCCTTATCTATGCACGCTTCCGAGGCGGCTGTAGCAGAGAGTGAACTGTTTGAAGGAGGAAATAGTATGGCAATTTTAGTAACCGGTGGTGCAGGATATATTGGAAGCCACACCTGCGTAGAGCTTCTCAATGCAGGCTATGAGGTAGTGGTAGTAGATAACCTTTACAATTCCAGTGAGAAGGCTCTGGAGCGGGTGGAGAAGATCACTGGAAAGAAAGTAACCTTTTATGAAGCTGATCTTTTAAACCGCTCTGCTGTAAGAGAGATATTTGAGACAGAAAAGATTGATTCTGTGATCCATTTTGCAGGACTGAAGGCAGTAGGAGAGTCCGTACATAAGCCCCTTGAGTATTATCACAACAACATCACCGGAACCCTGATTCTCTGCGACGAGATGAGGAATCACGGCGTGAAGAATATCGTATTCAGCTCCTCCGCAACCGTATACGGAGATCCGGCAGAGATCCCGATCACAGAGAAGTGCCCTAAGGGAGAGATCACCAATCCCTACGGCCGGACAAAGGGCATGCTGGAGCAGATCCTGACCGATTTCCACACAGCGGATTCTGAGTGGAATGTGGTGCTGCTGCGCTATTTCAACCCTATCGGCGCTCACGAGAGCGGCCTGATCGGAGAGGATCCCAAGGGCATTCCCAACAACCTGGTTCCCTATATTGCCCAGGTAGCGGTAGGCAAGCTGGATCATCTGAATGTGTTCGGCAATGACTATAACACCCCGGACGGCACAGGCGTCAGGGACTACATCCACGTGGTAGACCTGGCCAAGGGCCATGTGAAGGCAGTACAGAAGCTGGAGGACAAGGAGGGCGTGAGCATCTACAATCTGGGCACCGGAGTTGGCTACAGCGTGCTGGACGTGCTCCATGCCTACGAGAAGGCCTGCGGCAAGACCTTAAAATACGAGATCCAGCCCAGAAGAGACGGCGACATTGCCACCTGCTATTCTGATTGTGCAAAGGCAAAGGCAGAGCTTGGCTGGGTAGCAGAGAAGGGAATCGAAGACATGTGTGCAGATTCCTGGAGATGGCAGTCCATGAATCCCAATGGATATAGGGATTGAGTTGAGAAGATTTGTCCTCATCCCATCGGCAACCCTCAAACAATCCCGCCGAAAATGAGCAGACAAACATATATCACCCTTACCGCAGGGCAGACAGGAAAAACAACTTCCTGTCTGTCCTGCTTTTTCTTTTGTCCAATTTCCCTCTTTTTACACCGAAGTTTCAGAAATAAGAGACAGACCCGAATTTTCCTGATTATTTCTCTCTTTATAAAGGCTGAAACCAAAGCGGAAAAAGCCGGAAAAGCTTTATTTTCGAACAAATGTTCCTGCATAGATTGACTTAACGGGTCATGTGTGATAGAATAAAGAAAAAACGAACAAACGTTCTCTCCGGCGGTGATGGAAATGCTGATACAGGAAAATTTGAGCATACAGGAAAAATTGAAGATTTTAACAGATGCGGCAAAGTATGATGTGGCCTGCACCTCAAGCGGAGTACAAAGAAGGGGAAAAGCCGGAAGCCTGGGAAATACCTCTGAGGCCGGGATCTGCCACAGCTTTGCGGCTGATGGGCGGTGTATCTCATTGCTTAAGATCCTGTTCACCAACCAGTGCATCTATGACTGCAAATACTGTGTAAACCGTTGTTCTAATGATGTGGTACGGACAGCCTTTACACCGGATGAGGTCTGCAGGCTTACGATGGAGTTTTATCGGAGGAATTATATTGAAGGCTTGTTCTTAAGCTCCGGCATCCTGTACAATGCAGATCACACCATGGAGCTGATCTATGAGACTCTCTATAAGCTGAGGAACCAGTGCCGTTTTAATGGATATATCCATGTGAAGACGATTCCGGGGGCATCCGCGGAGCTGGTGGAGCAGATGGGCTTTCTGGCGGACAGGATGAGCATCAACCTGGAGCTTCCTACGGCAGATGGCCTGCGCAGACTGGCTCCGGGAAAGACCAGGGATAAGATCCTGCGCCCCATGCGCCAGATACAGCAGGGGATCTTGGCATCAGGTCATCTGCTGGGGTATGACAGAGAGTTTAAGAAAATGTATCCCACAGAGCGGGCAGGATTTGCAGGCGGAGCTGCACTCATAAAGCCGGAGCTGGCAGATGGGGAGAGCGCTGTAAGGGGATTAAAGGGCCCTGGAGCTTTCCAAAGCCTACAAAGCCCTAAAAACAAGAAAACTCCCAATGCCCCGTCCGGGGAGGAGAACAAAGCAACTGGCAGTCTGGCAGGAGACAGGAGTTCCCTTGTGCTTCCCGCCTCCCAGTATAAAAGGAAAGCCTTTGTACCGGCCGGACAGAGCACCCAGATGATCGTAGGGGCTACGCCGGAGAATGATTTCCAGATGCTCTCAGTCACCCAGGCGCTCTATGAAAACTATGGATTAAAAAGGGTATTCTTCTCCGCCTACATCCCGGTCAATACAGACAGCAGCCTCCCCTCCCTGCCCGGAGGCCCGCCTCTCCTTAGGGAGCACAGGCTGTATCAGGCAGATTGGCTTCTCCGGTTCTACGGCTTTCAGGCAGGAGAGCTGCTTTCAGAGGAAAAGCCGAATTTCAATCTTTTCCTGGATCCTAAGTGTGACTGGGCACTGAGGCATCTGGAGGGCTTTCCGGTAGAGGTGAATAAGGCTTCCTATGAGGTGCTGCTCAGGATACCTGGTGTGGGAGTGAAGTCTGCCCAGAGAATTGTATCTGCCCGGAGGCAGGGGAACCTTTCCTTTGAGGATCTTAAGAAGATCGGAGTGGTGTTAAAGCGGGCCAGGTATTTCATTACCTGCAAAGGGCGGATGGCAGAGGGGATGCGTCTGGATCAGGATTACATTACAAGTGCCCTTGTGGGGGATGAACGCAGAGCGGTGTGGGACATTGAGCATAAGGACAGCTACAGGCAGCTTTCCCTGTTCGATGACATGCATTTGGAGGCCCCTGTTACAAGGGATGATGTGTTAAGCACAGTTTTAGGGAATCTGTGACAGAAAGGAGCAGCAGAAGATGACAGTGTATGTGTGTGAACCGGATTTTGAGAGCATTCTCTGCGGCGTGTATGATGCGTGGATGAGCTGCAAGGGCCATGACAATGTGCGCTTAGAGATAGGAGGCTGCGGACAGGAGATGGAACTGTTCTGTGACTATGTGGATGTGGTGCGGACAGAGGAAAAGAGTAAAAAGGTGTTGTCGGCTGTCAGCAGAAGGCTGTCCCAGGAGGTATACAGGAAGATCTATGTGGCCTCCTTAAGTCAGGAGCCGGAGCGTGCAGACAGGATATACCGCTTCCTCATCCAGGCCTTCCGTTACGGACCAAAGATCTCCGACATGCTGCAGCTTCCAGAGGTATACGAGATATTCCGCATATGCCGGAATGTATATAATGAAAATCACCTTTTGGTTGAATTCATACGCTTTTCCCAGGCTGCGGGAAATATTCTGGTAAGCCGCATCGGGCCCAAAAATGATGTACTGCCTTTGTTGTCACCCCATTTTGCAGACCGCCTGCCTGAGGAAAACTGGATCATCTACGATGAAAACAGAGAGAAGGCCTCCGTGCATCCCAGAGGACAGTCCTGGTTTCTCATAGATGGGAAGATGGGAGGGAGTGAATACGGAGAGCTATGGAAGGAGTGTCTCAGCAAAAGGACAGACGAGGCAGAGTATCAGGAATTATGGAAAGCATTTTTTGACACGATCGCGATCAAAGAGCGGACGAATCCCACCTGCCAGAGGAACCACCTGCCGCTGCGCTTCAGGCCGTATATGACGGAGTTTCAGAGATAGTTGAGCGTTTCCATAGTTTGATCGCTTTGTCCTGATTTTGCGCATGACTGTGCCGTCCATGAGTTCGCTTTTGCCTGCCCTGCCGTCCGGCGGCAAAATCTGTCCTGTCGCTTGGCGGCAAAATCCCCCTTGCCTTTTCCTTTTTTATCTAGTATAGTAATACTATCTTTATAATCTTGCCTGATCCACAGGCAGTCTAAAAGAATATCCGGTACATATCCGTACCATGTTTTCAGAACAGATGCAAATACACATTAGGAAAGGGGCGTATGGATGTTTACGCAGATTTACAGCGGAGGCATAGAAGCTGTAGAAGGTTATATTGTCTCTGTAGAAGCAGACGTTTCTGACGGCCTGCCGGGCTTTTCCATTTCAGGCCAGCTGGCATCAGAGGTGAGAGAATCACAGGAGCGCGTGAGAACTGCGCTTAAGAACTCAGGTTTTCATCTTCCTGCCAAAAAGATCACAGTGAATTTGTCACCGGCAGGTGTGCGGAAAGGAGGCACAGCTTTTGACCTCTCCATTGCAGTTGCTATGCTGGGAGCCTTCGGACTGGTGGATACGGGCTGCCTGAAAAGCAGTATGGTAATAGGTGAATTGGGATTGAACGGTAGAGTAAAGCCGGTAACAGGTGTTCTCTCACTGGTGGCAGCAGCAAGGGAGTATGGGCTGAAACGCTGCTTCCTTCCCGGCGAAAACAAAAGGGAAGGAATGGTGATCGAGGGGATGGAGGTGTTAGGAGTGAGGTCTCTGGAGCATATGATTGCAATGCTTCGTGAGGAAGAAGACATAGAAAAAGGATTGGAAGAAGCCAATGAAATATCAGATACAGCTCACTATGATGGCACCCAGACATACGATGTGGATTACAGAGAGGTCAATGGGCAGCTTGTGCTTCGCAGGGCCGCAGAGGTAGCAGCAGCCGGGATGCACGGCCTTCTGATGAATGGAAGCGCGGGAAGCGGAAAGACAATGGTGGCAAGCCGTATTCCAACGATCCTTCCGGCATTATCAAGAGAAGAGGACATAGAGATCTCGAAAATATACAGTGTATGCGGCCTTCTTCCGCCGAACAGTTCTCTTTTGTCGAGACGTCCCTTTCGGAACCCTCATCATACCATCACGCCTCAGGGACTTACAGGAGGAGGACTTCCTCCAAGGCCAGGTGAGCTGTCCCTGGCATCGGGAGGCGTCCTGTTTTTGGATGAACTCCCGCTGTTCAGCCGCGCAGCTATTGAAGTGCTGCGCCAGCCCTTAGAGGAGCGGCGCATTACTGTTTCCAGAGTGACAGGAACCTATGAATTTCCGGCGGACTTTATGATCGTGGCCGCTATGAATCCGTGTCCTTGCGGGTTTTATCCGGATAGAAGCCGCTGCAGCTGTTCGGAGCTTCAGATACATACCTATTTAAATGTTGAGATAAATTAACATCCGAAACACGAAATTACATCTGAAACGGCGGCTCCAAAACCGCCGTTTTTCACAAATTCGGAGATAAATTACATCTGAAACAAAATCGGCGTTATTAGGGTATTTCAGGTGTATTTTACTTCCAGCAGAATTAAAAAATCAAGCAAAGTCAAGGGTTTATGGGTACTTCGATAGGTTGTCCTATGCTGGTGTTTCGGATGTAATACATATCGTTATTTCATTAACAATCGGCTGTTTCAGATGTTAATGTATGTGCGATTTTTGAGAAAAGGGGGTCATATTACGGGTGTTAATTTATATCCAGATAATTTGATGAATTGTGTCTCCAAAATATCACATTTATCACATCCTTAATACGGCTGAAAACATGACATGTTGTCATGCTTATTCACATCCGAAACACACCTCAAAAACCATAAAAGGCCACATATAATACACATGAAACGCATTTTCTAAAAATGAGTATTCCAAACATATTAATCATAAAACGCGATTTTCGCATACTATTTAGTGAAAATAATGTTCTTTCCTTATAGAATATGGTATACTGAATCAAGTGGAGGAATTAAATAATGTACATGATGTTTAATAATTTCGAGAAGGGGTGGTCACTGGGGTTATTATATGATAATCCGGCAATTCCTGATCATCTTCAGATAATGCTCCAGAACCGAGAGCATTTGGTTGTACACGATTTAGCAGCATGGCTTGCAATACATAACGTACAAGCAATCGCATATTGTACCGGTGGATGGAAAGAGAAACTTAAATCATATCGATTCATTCGACAGTTCAATCACCATATGGAGAAAAAGGGGATGCTCGCTGATCTAGGAGATTTTTATTATGAGGTTATGGTTGCAGAAAAGAGAGCGGTCTAACTTCGTATACAGAAGTTCTCTTTACTATATTAAAAGAGATAGAAGTAAGGTTTTTGGATGTCCATGTGATGTGCTTACAGGAGAAAGAGGATTGTTTTCTTCTTGTTCAATGACGATGTTTGTGACAAGGAGTGCTTTATAAGTGATTGTCCACCAGGGTTTCGTGTGAGAAATTGATGTTCTGGTTGTTCTATCTGCCGATATTCACGTCCTGCTTTTAGCTTTTGTTTACGCTAAGCACAAAGTGCTTGCTCTGTGCTTTAGACAGTAAACAATAACACTGGAACATTCATTCACGTCCATGTGATGCGTCAGCTCCCATAGACATGACCCTCTGCTTTAAATAGCAGGACTTATAGGGAATATTACAAAAAATATTAGAATATTCATCAGCAATCTACAATGTCAAATGATTAAATGGCATATAGGACATTGGCGTGTTTGACTGAAACTGAATGACGGTGAAAAGTTATTATTTAACGAATGAGAATTCTATAAGGTACGATGGAGTATAGTATGAAGAAAATTAACATAAAGTTAGATGCAGGGATATATCCCAAAGTAGCATTATTAAAAGCAGCATTTGCTTTCATTGATAAATATTATATTCACTTAGCAATAGAAGATAATGATTATTGTGTAATGGTGACGGCTAAGGAAAATGGTGATTTGTCAGATACTATACAATGTGAATTTGAAAATGAACTTCTTTCACAAACAATTCGGTATGAGGTTTTTAAACAGACCCATGTGTTGAGAGAAGTACTTATGGCGAGAGCAATGGCTTCGACTATGATTATGGATGAAGATCCGATAGAAGCAGTGACTAATTCTCAGGATGGTGACGAAAATCTCGATATGATTTTGGAGGATTGGTTTGAGCATGATAACTAAGATTACAGAAATATATGATAAGGAAATCTATTCAAAAAAGGTAGTTAGGGCAGCTATAAAAATGTATACTGGTATCTGTAAAATTGATTTTGAAGAAAAAGACAGGGTGATAGTATGTACATTTTATGGAGAAATGTTAGATATCGAATTGATAAAAAATGAGTTTGGAAACTTCTTAATTGAAATGATGCAGCAGAGGGCAGCATTATGATCTACATAGAAGCCCTTATGATGGCAGTTGTATTATATACTGGGATTGTTGCCGCATGGTCCGATTGTCGAACTGGATTGATAGCAAACAGAATGCTATTGGGTTCCTTAGCAATATCAGCAGTGCTAAATAGTATTTATTATAGTATCTTTTGCTGGGATTATCTAGCGCTTTTCTTGACAAACCTTTTAGGAATCTTTCTAATGGCATTTTTCTTTTATGTATATCATTTATGGGCTGCAGGAGACAGTAAATTGTTGTTTGTCATAGGTTTTGGTATTCCAGCAAGGCTATATTCATTTTGGCAGCTTGGTCCCATACCAGGATTTGCGATATTGATTATTGTATTTTCCTTAGCGTATATATATGTCATTGCAGATTCAGCAATTAGGGGAATTAAGGAGAGAAACTTACTAGATATACATATGCAGAAACCGCATTGGGGATCCATCATCTGTTCCTATTTGTTTATGGTGATGGCTATGAGATTAATAAATTTGGCTTTAATGTTGGCTGCTGGAAGATATCTGGAATACCGTGGTTTTTTATTAACAGCAATTGACTTTTTTATTATTTTGAGTTTGCTTCAAGCTAGGGAAGATATTACAGACAGAGTATTTTATGCTTTGATTGTATGTGGATGGGGGATCATAGCGTTACTGGGAATTTTGAAGATCGTTCCATTTACAGGCATTCATATTGATTTTAAGTCTTGGATAATTGTATTTGTAGTAATGATGCTACGGATCATTGCGGAACGTTATAATTATCAAGAGATTCCAACGAAGGATGTAAAGGAACGAATGATTTTATCTGCTTCGACGGTGCTTATGTTTCGAACATCCCGAGTGCAAGGGCTTCCGGAATGTGCAACCGAAGATTTGAGAGCTAGAATAAGTAAAGAGGAAGCGGCAGCAATACTTCGCTGGAAAGATTCTAAACAAGGAAGGCCGACAATTGTGATTGTTCGAAAAATACCGTTTGCTATTTTCATTACGATTGGAACAATAATGTTTTTACTTATGGAGGGGCTTGCGTCATGGCATATTTTATAAAGAATTATAGTCTTGGAGCAAGATTGGCAATTGTGAGTCGAGAAGAATTATATGATGTAGGAATAAGTGCAGCAGAACGAATTGTAATAGAAGAAAATAAAATCACATATTTATCTGATCAGGCGTCTATGGGGATTGATGAGGTAACGTGGCTCCGTTTAGAAAGTCTTCATGAGGGAGATATTTTAAGTATTAATGATCGAGGCGTATGTTATCGTATGTTTGACGTGACAGAAGGAGATGCCACGATTTTTATGGGAGGTAAATGTAATTCTAATTGTGTGATGTGTCCATCTTCTGATTATGAAAGACAGGAAGATTATTCTGGACAAAGGGAAGAATTGCTGAAATACATCGATATGCTCCCACAGAATCTGCCACATTATGTCGTGACGGGTGGCGAACCTACCATGCAACCCACGGTGTTTTTGGAAGTTATGGAAAAACTGGCAGAAAAATTCCCAGAAGCCAGCGCACTTTTATTGACGAATGGAAGAGCTTTTTCTTCTCGTCGATTTTTGGGACAACTTATTCAGAAATGTCCACCATATTTGGTTGCAGCGATACCACTTCATGGTGCAGAAAGTGCTATACATGATACCATAACAAGAGCACCAGGTAGTTTTCGCCAAACACTTCAAGGAATCGCCAATTTGCTGGATAATGGTGTTGCTATAGAAATCCGTATCGTAGTAACGAAGATGAATTGTGATAGTCTGGAATCAATAGCAAGGCTAATTTGTCAGTCTTATCCAAATGTAATATGTGTGAACTTTATCAGCTTGGAAGTACGCGGAAATTGTGTCAAGAATAAAAAAACAGTATACATAAACCCACGTGATTCATTTAAAAAGAGCAAACCCGCAATTGATTTTCTGGTTGAAAATGGCATTGATGTTGGTCTTTACAATTATCCACTATGCTGTGTTGAGCGCGGTTATTGGTTTTTATGCAAGAAAAGCATATCACCAGAAAAGGTACGCTATGGTGAAGTGTGCCAGAATTGTGAAGCAAAAGAATATTGTGGCGGCATCTTTGTAAGTACATTAAAGACAGCTCATCCAGATATTGCTCCAATCATATTCAAATGAGGAAAGGAAAAGGATAAATGCTGAACCATTTTAATTTCCGACGTTTTGGAAGAGAGGTACTATTGACAAATGATTTTGGAATGTATGCGTTTTTGAAAGAGGAAGAGTTTCGCAAATTTGTGACAAATAAAATAAGCTGTGATGATGAATATTATCAGATGTTAAAAAACAAGCTATTCGTGATTGATGATCCCATGGAGCTTTTTTCTAATGAGACAGTCAGCGCTTTGAGGGAAATGAAAAACTACCTGTTCTCCAGCACAGCACTTCATATTTTTGCGGTGACAAATGCCTGTAATCTTAACTGTATTTATTGTCAAGCTAAAGATAAAGCATCCAATTTGGGAGGATATATGACTCCAGAAATTGGAAGGAAAGCAGTAGCATTGGCTTTGCAATCTCCATCAGATAGCCTTACATTTGAATTTCAAGGAGGAGAACCACTTTTAAATTTTGAAACGATTAAGGCAATGATTGAATATTGTGAAGAAAATAAAGGGAAAAAAGATGTCAGATATACATTGGTATCTAATTTGATTGCTTTGTCTGATGATAAATTGAATTATATGGCAGAGCATCACGTGGCCGTAAGCACGTCCTTGGATGGTCCATGTCATGTTCATGACTATAATCGGAGATTTCGAAAAGGCGGAAGCAGTTTTGAGTATATGGAACAGGGACTTCAAAAACTAAAAGAACGTGGCATCAGTGCAGGAGCAATTGAAACAACGACCAGATATTCGCTTTCCTATCCAGAAGAAATTGTAGATACATTTCATAGTCATGGGCTTCCTGGGATTTTTTTAAGACCATTGACTCCATTAGGATTTGCACAGGCAGATTGGGAAAGTATTGGCTATTCTGCCGAGGAATTTCTGGTGTTTTACAGAAAAGCCTTTGAACGTATCTTGGAAATCAATAGGGAGGGTTGTTGGTTTCCAGAGCAGCTTTCTGTTTATTTTTTAAAGAAGATTTTACATGGATTCGCTTACAATTATATGGAACTCCGGTCACCTTGTGGTGCTTCTATGGGACAGATGAGCTATTATTATGATGGGAATGTATATACTTGTGATGAGGGAAGAATGATTTCTGAGTCTGGAAACTACGCATTTCGTCTGGGAACAGTAGATAATACTTATGAAGAATTGATGCAGAGCCCTGTTTGTAAAACAACCGCAGTAGCTTCTGTGTTGGAGAGTCTGCCAGCTTGTAGCGATTGTGTATATCAGCCCTATTGTGGGGTATGTCCGGTTGTGACATATGCAATGGAAAAGGATATATTTCCTAAGGTTCCAAAAGGATTCCGATGTGAAATTTATGCAGGTATTCTGGATATTCTTTTTGAAAAGATTAGAGATGGAAATGAACAGACTTTGGGAATATTTGAATCATGGATCAGGGAGGCTATGTGATGGGGAAGGTAGCAAAAAAGTTTGCAAGGAAAAATTCTGAGGAACAATCAGCTAAGAGGCATAGTATAAAGAAACGTGGAATCGGAAGAAGTGTTTTGAAGGGTGTCGGATTTGCTGCTCTTTTTCTTATTATGGTCGGTATGATTTCCAGTTTTTCATCACCGAGCCGTTATGCAGACAATAATGCAATATATGAAGGTTTTGGTAAAGTCGAATTGGACGAAGGAACATATTATGGAAATTTGATAGGGGATGTTTTTAATGGAGAGGGCATATTTGAATTTTTAGATGGTGTAAGGTACGCGGGTAGTTGGGAAGAATCTCAGATGCAAGGAGAAGGTTCTTGTATATATCCTGGGATTGGCACTTATCAAGGAATGTATGAAGATGCTATGAGAAATGGAGAAGGCTCTTTTTCCTGGGAGAATGGAGATTCATTTACCGGAACGTGGGAAAATGATGTAATGTTAAAAGGAACTTATCAATTTTCAGATGGTTCTGAGTATAAAGGAACTTTTTACAATGGAAGGATTGCAGATGGGACATTTACATATGCAGTACCGGAGGAAGAAGCTGATATTATACAACTTACTATGGAAATCGAAAATGGAATAACAATAGGAATGAATTTAGAAACAATAGTGGGATTTTCTTATAATGGCAAACTGAATAATGGTAATGCTTCAATTACATATTCTGATGGAAACACTTATTTGGGTACGGTAAATAATGGACTACCTGATGGGGAAGGTACATATACATGGATGGAAAATGGAGTTAGAATCGCAAAATATAATGGTTATTGGAAACAAGGTGTTATGGATGGAGAAGGGACATATTATTATACCAGTAACGACTATCCAAGCCTTAAGGGAACATTTGAGAATGGTGTTCCAACTGGAGAATGTACTTATACAAAAGAGGCCGGGAAGATATTTACCGCAATATGGGAGAATGGCAAATGTACCAGTGTAAAGTAGGGGGAGAAAAAGATGGCAGAGTTCAAATTTCCGCATTTTCAAGAGTCTATAGAAAATTTCTTATATGACGAGGAAGGTAATATTCCAAGAAATAAGGTGTTGACTATTGGTTCGATGATGATTATTCTTGGAATTTTATTGTCAGATGAGGCGTTTGCAGGACACCGGTCGCATTCCTCACATCGTTCCCATTCAAGTCATAGAAGTCATTCGTCGGGAAGCGGCGGACATTCTTCGCATAGCTCACATAGTTCGCATAGTTCGCACACATCATCGACACATGGTAGTCATTCAAACCATAGTAATCATGGTAGCCATGCAAGCCATTCAAATCATGCAACTCATAGTAATGTAGCACCGCCAGTTTCCGAAGTTAATACTATTAAAATTCCAGCAGTTGTGGAAACGGGAAATGTGGTAGATTCAAGCGCACTAAATAATATTTTGAAAGTGTCGGATACGGGAAGTCCTTTATCAGGAGCAAAATTAAATATTCAGTCTGTCCCTGATACGCCAAAGATTGACTAGGAGGAGATAGCATGGGTACAGAAAAAACAAAGGATCTTTTGAAATTGTTATCAAGATGTCTTCCTGACAATCAGGCCTTGAAACATGATGCCTTAATTGAATCAATTATGATGATGCCGGAATACCAGGAGTTAGCTCATCGCTCAACTTATCAGCCAATTTACGATGATTTCTATGCGCCTAAGGTACTTGATAAACTGTCACTTGAGCAATTGGAACAAGTGGAAAATATAATTCCGCTGCTACTGGAGTGTCTGCAGAATATTATTTTTTCTATTCAGAACGGGGCAGGACCGTTCCTGAATAAGGAAGATACGCCTGACTTCTATGATATAGACAGCATTAGTAAATTGCAAAAAACATTGACACTTGAAAGTCATCCTAATTATACAAATATTACTGCAGAGAATTTTATGGCTATTTTTTCAAACGATACATTAAAAAGCGGGCAGGCAATATTTAATCAATTGGATGCGGATGAAAAAGATATTAATGCTGGAATTCAGAGACTATTAAAAGGAAAGTACTATTGTATAAGTAAAGACGAGATGGCACAGCTTGAAAGTCAATACCAGTCAGAATTGAAATTATTAAAAGCGAACGGTACCATTATTAGGAAGGGTTGGTTAGGCAGGATTGTAAAAAGAATAGCTTGTGCGATCTTTGTGAGTATGCTTCCAAGTACGGTGGGAATGGCAACAGGGATGATGAATAATAGTATGATAGCAATATCGTCTCTTTTGGTTATGATTCTGTCATTAGTATTCGTGATTGGGGGATAATTGTTATGACAAAAGAAGAAAAATTGCAGGCTACAAGAAAACAATCGGAAAAAGAACTTATCAGGTATGAAAAAGAAAACAAGCGTAAGAGATATATTCGAATTAGTTTTATTGGAGGAAGCATAGTTGCAATCTTAATTGGAATATTAGGGACTCCTGTTAGCGATAAAGCTGCATTTTTGTCATATGAAAAAGAAGCAGGTATTATGATTGATGAAGATGTATTTCGCAATGATCAAGCATTTGCACTTTGGTCAGAAGCGGCTTTACATAATGACCTGAATTGCCTCATGAGTGGTGGAAATTTTTATGAAAAGAATGGAATCATTATACGGCCAAACGATAGTTTTACAGGAATGGAGATTATTCAGGGAGAAAATGTAACGACTTTTTCAAATGGTATATGTTCCTATATAAATATTGTAGATGACATGCTATATTATCGCAAGGATGACGAACGTTCTATTTTCAGATGTTCCATACATGATAACAGTGAAGAACTGGTTTATGCTGGTAATGTAGGGGAAATTTTTGTTTATGGCGATTATTTATATTTTATTGATTTAGAAAACGAAAGAAAGGTTATGCAGGTTTTGCTTGAAAATCCAGAAACTATTAACTGTATCATAGAGGAGCCTGTAGAGCAGTTCATGATTTACAGCAACCAGTGTTTGTATTTGACAAAAACAAATAAGCTCTACCAGAAAGAAATTGCAGTGGATTCTATAGCCAGCAATATTTCTGGTACCTATACCTCATTCTTTTTTAATGGGGATATCATTGCACAAAGCGGTGAACGTATACTTTCTTTTGATATTGGTGGAGGAAATACCAAAGTTGTATATGAGAACAAAGAAAATAAATTTTGTTTGGCTGGAGCCGCTACAGGTTGCTGTTATATTCAAGAAGGAACAACTATTAAAAAAATTTCGATTGTGGATAATGGAAAAATTATTTCTTGCCAAGAAAACTGCGGAGATTATGTAACTTCATTATTGGAGACAGCAGATTCTTTGAGGACGATAGATTATACTATATTAGAAGATGGGACAGTTCAAAAAATAGCAACAGAGTTTCATATGGTTATGGAAAACTAAGTGGGGGATATGGGCTATGGAGAAAAACAATAAAAGTGGGCAATTAACTATCATTAACCCGGAGTTGGGAGATACAACAGAGATAAATCCGAATCTCGCACAGGATAGTCAAAATGATACTGTAATTAATCCAGAAGTGTTGCAAAATGCTCCTAATTTTACAGAGATTAATCCAATTGTGAGCAGTAGTAGAGTGGAACTGGTACCAGGAACTGTAATTGGAAAAGGATATGTGGTTCAAGAACCATTACACCAAAATTCTGGAGAAGCCATTCTCTATATTTGCACCTACCGCAATCGTCAGTATGTGGCAAAGATTTATCGCCGGAACGGCGCTATCAAGGATGAAGTAATAGATGCATTAAAAACGATTAATTCTACTTATGTAGCGAAGTTATACGAAACAGGAGTTTGGAACGGTTCCCCATATGAAATATTACCATACTATAAGTATGGGAGTTTAGAAGGAAGAACATTTTCATTTGAAACATTGGAAAAGGTAATTATTCCAGAATTGAATGCAGGACTTCGTGCATTGCATAAAAAGGGAATTATTCATAAGGATTTAAAACCAGCGAATATTATGCTGTGTGATAATCAGCAAGATATAGCAATTATTGATTTTGGCATTAGTTCTGTTCGTGAGGAAGGGAACACGGTGGTAATGACAAAAACAGGAATGACACCGGAATATTCAGCTTCAGAAACTTTTCGGAATCTGTTTCTGGAAGAATCTGATTATTATTCTTTGGGAATTACTTTATTTGAGCTTTACTGTGGCCGGACTCCCTATGCAGGAATGTCAAAAGATGAAATTGAACAATTTGTGTCTGTACAGAAAATTCCATTTCCGAATGATATGCCGGAAAGGCTTAAGGCGTTGATTGTTGGTCTAACTTATAACGATATTACAAATCGCAAAGACAAAAATAATCCAAATCGACGTTGGACTTATGATGAGGTTAATAAATGGTGTAAAGGAGAAAAACTACCTGCTCCTGGGGGAAATGCGATAACTTCGGTTGATATTCCTATGCAGCCATATACCTTTTATCGTAAAAAATATTACCGCCTTGATGATTTAGCGTATGCAATGGCAATGAATTGGGAGAATGGAAAGAAGCATCTTTACCGTTCTACTATGTCCGAATTTTTTAAAAAAAGCAATCCTGATATAGCTAATATTTGTATTGATGCAGAAGAAACAGTTGGTGCGGATAGGAAAAAGGCAGACATCACTTTTTTTAAGGTGCTTTATCAAATGGCCCCTGACATGGAAGATATTATATGGAAGGGAATTAATTATGGAACATTGGAAAGTATAGGTAAGCAAATTTTGTCAGGTTCATATCCAAATGAGATAGAGGATATGCTTGCTCAGGGGGTTTTTTCTGCGTATTTGAGCAGCAGATTTCCTGAAAAAATAAATTTGTCAAGAGGAATGGAAGCGGCTGAATATAAATACCGAAATTCAGAAGACAGTATGTATCGCCAGATGGTACAACAATTACTAGGACGGTACATGGCGAAAGATTCGATATTTATATTTGAAGGAATGAAATTTGAATCATTAGAAGAATTCGCAATACAGTTGATATATTTGCGTCAGACGAATCAGGAACAGTATGAGAGGTGGTCTGAACGGATTATAATAGGGTCAAAACGGCTTTTACCGACTTTTGAAGCATGGTTGATTATTCATGGGAAAAACAATGAAATTGATTTATGGAGGAATGGCCAATAAAAGGCTATAAAAAATATGAGTGGTCCAAAGGTATCAGTATATACATTATCAAAAACCCAGTTGCTTGCTTTGCAAGTAGCGATGGAACAAGAACGGAAAGAACGTGAAAAACAAGAGAAAATACGCCGCAAAAAGCAGATGGTAATTAGCCAAATAAATACGGAATCAGATAAACTCAATAGAATGGAATCGGAACTGTCTGAATATTTAGTGATTTCAAAAGATTTGATTCAATGGAAGAATGATGAGTCTATGTTAAATGCAATATTAGCAGCTCAAAATGATGTAATGGTGTTGAAGAAAAGAATATCCAAAGCAAAAAAAGAAACCGGGTTGAATGAGCTTGAGGCTGACTATATGACAATAAAGTCAGGAACAGACACTATAAAAAAAGAAATATGCAAGATAGTTGTTTTAAAAAAAGAAAAAGAAAGGCATCTTGATTTGATTCTCAATAAATCAGTATCAACAGGTTTTTGGGAATTATCAAACAAAGAAAATCCAGAAGAGGATCAGAAAGTACAGGAACAGAAGAGAGCAGTTATGGATCAATTAGATTCCATTTTGGATAAAATACAACTGCCAATAACATTGGCAAAAAAAATTCAGGAAGTAAAAATGCGCTTGAACGGTATTACTGATATCCAATATTTCAGTAATTATATTGCAATTGGAGTCAAACCGCTTATGGAAGAGGTGGAAAAATTTGAGGAATTTGTTCATATGTGGGGGGAGAAATATGACGCTTTGACAATGCGCTATAGAATACTTTGTGATGAACTGGGAATTGCTGAAAATCAAGCATTGTTTTCTTATGATGAGCAGGGAATAAGTGCATTAGAAAAAGAGGTTAATCGTCTCGAAAAGCAGAGCCTAAAATTAGCAGAGCAAGCGTATATCAGTGATACCTTGGATGAAATCATGGAGGAAATGGGGTACAATATACTCGGTCATCGGAATGTGCATAAGAAGAACGGAACAGTATTTCATAATGAGTTATATAATTACGGGGATGGAAATGCCATTAATGTAACCTATTCTTCGGATGGGAAAATAGCCATGGAACTTGGAAAGTTGGATGAAAGGGATAGGATGCCTAATGCAGATGAACAGAGGAAACTGGTACAGACAATGTCAACTTTCTGTAGGGATTTTACTACAATCGAAGAACGTTTAAAAGAAAAAGGAATTTTTGTGGGGAATCGTGTATCCATGATGCCACCCAATGAAGCATTTTCTCAGATTATTAATATTTCTGAATATGAGACTACAAATAAATCGTCAGGTCAGGAGATGCAGAGAAAACAAAAACAAAAAAGAAAGAAAAACAATCAAATGATGGAAGAATAGAGGGTCAGGAATAATGTCAGAAATGCAAAAATATAAGGTTTGTCCTGTTTGTGGAGAACATAATGATCCACGTTTGATGGAATGTGATACTTGTGGCACTGATTTGATGGGAATTCCAATTGTAGATATTAGGTTAGAACAGAAGAATGAGGAATTACTGGATAATGCGCATGAATCTAATGATGGAACAGTGTTTGTTCGTTTATGTGAATGTGGGCATGAAAACCCTCCTCAAGCAAGAAAATGTGAAAAATGTGGGGAGGATATTTCGGATATTATTCCGACAGAGCAGATACCTCAGAAAGAACAGGAATATATCTTATGCGAGGCTGGAGGTAGTTATATATTTCCTGTTTTGAAAGGTGTTTCCGTAATTGGACGCGAATGTGGAATGAAAGAATTTCTTCAAACAAAAAAGTATGTCAGTCGTACTCATGCAAAGTTAATATTAGATACAGATGGTTTGTTTATTGAGAATCTAAGCAGGACGAATTATACCTATGTAAATAATGTTCGCATTCAAGATGGAAAGGTTGCATTGAAATGCGGAGATGAAATATCTCTTGGTGGAATTACAATAGATGGAAACCGCCAGGAACAGGCAGCATATTTTGTTGTGGGGACAATGAAATGAACATAGCAAGGGTATTGTACCCAGTTGAGGTTTTGGGACCAGGAAAGAGACTAGCCATTTGGTTAAGTGGATGCCCGCATCATTGTCCTGGATGTAGTAACCCAGAACTTTGGGCGGCAGAAAAATATCAGAAAATTACAGTGGGTAAGTTTTTGGAAGCGATTCATCAGATATTTGTCCAAGAGGGAAATGAGATAGATGGTGTGACTATAACAGGTGGGGAACCTTTTTTTCAACTAGATGAACTTGAAAAGCTGATTATGGGTCTACAACAATATACAAATGACATTTTAGTTTATACTGGTTATACAATAGAAGAGTTGCTGGAAAAGAATAATCAAAAGATTATAAAGCTCATGGACGTAATAGCTGTATTGATAGATGGTCGGTATATGGAAGAATTGAATACCGGTTGTGTGCTACGTGGTTCAAGCAATCAAGTTATTCATATATTGAATGAATCAATGCGTGAAACGTATGAAAAATATTTGAAACTTCCGAATCAAATACAAAATTTTATCACTTTGGATGGCGTGATTTCTGTAGGCATTCATACGCCGGGGTTTAATCGGGAGCTTAAGCACAAGGCAAATAGGAAAGGATTGATAATAAAACGTGGAGAATAATGATTATATCACAAAATGGCATCGGGAACTTGAAATATTTACGAAAATAAAACCAATAATCATTTTGGATGGAAATGTCCTTGATGTATACCAATATCCACAAGACGGATCCACTCCGAAAGGCTCTATTGTGCGTTTAACAGATTATTTATATTATTTTTTCGTTGACAAGGGATATCAATGCATTGTCTGCTATGATAATCTACAAGGATTTTACAATTGTAACAATTCTGATATGATAGATTCCTTTGCACAGTTATGTGGCACAAAAAGAAATGGACACAATATACAGGCTTCATTTAAAGGGGCTGAAAAAGATTCAGCATCAGATATTATTAGGAAAGGGCTTACACAAAGAGAAAAACCAGTAGCGATCATTATGAATATGGCATCTCGATATATTGTGTCACCGGACAATCTCTCTCAAGATGAAGTTGATAGTTTCACAGCACTGATTCACAGTTCTCTTGAAGCAAAGGATGTAAAAGGACAGAAAGGTATTCTAAAGAATCTTCTTGTTGTTATTTTGAATAAATTGAATGATGTCCCGGCATGGTTTTATCTTCAAAATCCGAATGTTAAAACCATTTCTATCGGTACGCCATCCAAAGAAGAACGCGATCTTCTGGTAAAGGGTACAAATTTTGAGAGTTTCTTTGAGAAATCAATTTATCAGGAAGATATTTTATATTATAATGACAATCCGCAAGAACTGGAAAAAATTCGAGATAAGTTTGTAGCATTAACTTCAGGGTTCAGTTTTACGGAACTTAATGGATTAAGAAGGCTTTGCAAAAACGAATGTCTCAGAATACGGGAGATGTGTGAAGTTATTGATTTATATCGTTATGGAATTCGTGAAAATCCATGGAAACAGCTTGACCTGGAGGAAATCCGTAATGCAAAAGTGCGGTTTGAAGAACGGGTTAAAGGGCAATCTTATGCTCAAGAGAAAACGCTAGATATTATAAAACGTGCGATCACAGGACTTTCTGGTGCACAGGGAACGTCTCATGGGCGTCCCAAAGGGGTTCTGTTCTTTGCGGGTCCTACTGGTACAGGAAAAACGGAGACAGCTAAAACACTGGCTGAAGTTATCTTTGGACATGAGGATTGTTGTATTCGTTTTGATATGAGTGAGTATAGTCAAAGCCATAGTGACCAGAAGTTGCTTGGTGCACCTCCAGGGTATGTGGGATATGAAGCTGGTGGACAGCTGACGAATGCTGTAAGAGAGCATCCATTTTCAATATTGTTGTTTGATGAAATAGAAAAGGCTCATCCATCTATTTTAGACAAATTTCTCCAAATATTAGAGGATGGACGTATGACTGATGGGCAGGGGCAAACAGTATATTTTTCAGAATGCATTATTATTTTTACTAGCAATCTTGGTGTGTATTCAATAGATCAGTATGGGAATCGTGTAGAAAATGTAACGATGGATATGCCTTATGAGGAAGTATCTTCCAGAATACGAAAAACCATAGATGATTATTTTAAATTACAATTAGGTCGCCCTGAACTTCTGAATCGTATTGGAGACAATATTGTAGTATTTGATTATATTCGGAAAGATGTGGCAGATCTTATATTGAATAGCCAATTAAAAAAAATTGAGCAGACAATGTCAAGTGAAAAAAAGATATCTTTAATTATTTCTGAAGAAACAAGGAAGATATTGGCAGAGAATGCATATCGAAATCTTCAAAATGGTGGACGTGGAATTGGTAATGTGGTGGAGAGCATGTTCATCAATCCGCTATCACGTTATCTATTTGATCATAATGTTTTTGAAAATGCGGTAGTGGAGATTGAAAAAATTGATACAATGAAGGCGCCAGCTGCTATTATTGGAAAAATTATGGAAGATAAGGAGAGTACTTCATGAAAGTGTATGCAGTGACTCGATGTGGCATTGGAAAAAGTGAGAATGAAGATCGTATATTGATAGGCAAGACAATCCTTGCTTTAGGTGAATATACAGGACAGCTTCCGTCTGGAATTGTTGCAATAGCTGATGGAGTAGGAGGAAACCAGGCAGGGAGTATTGCATCACAATATGTCTGCAATCGATTGGCTATGGAAACGGTTATTGATGAAAGCACATTTAAACATTTTAATGAAGAATTGCTCGCTTTTGGAAAAACAAAAAAAGAATGGGAAGGGCTTGCTACTACTTTGTCTGGAATTTTAATTACTGAGAATATGGTCAAGATTTTTCATGTTGGAAATACCAGAATATATAAACTTCAAGGAGGGCAGTATCTTCGACAATTAACATCAGATGACACAACAGTTAATTATCTGGTAAAAACAGGTAAGTTATCCGAGGAAGATGCAGAAAATTATAGTGCGCGAAATGAAATAACAGCATGTTTTGGTGGAAGTGATATTAAATTATTGCGACCTTGCTTTTTTAATGATAAATTAGAGGAAACAGCGGTATATTTGATGACGTCGGACGGAATTCATGAAACATTATGCCTTGATGATATGGAGGAAGTTTTTGATGAAACAGTAAGTTACCTTGAAATTTGTCAACAATTAATTAATACTGCTGTTGAGAGGGGTTCAAAAGATGATTGTACAGCAGTTATTGTAGTGTGTGGGGAGGAATCAAATGGGATGGAGATATCGTAAAAGCATAAAGTTATTACCTGGTGTGAGAGTGAATTTTGGCTTACGAAGTATGAGTCTTAGTGCGGGTATTCCCGGGTTTAGGACAACAGTGAATTCGACAGGCAGAGTTACAAAGACTTTCTCGATTCCGGGAACCGGATTATCCTATGTAACTTCTACATCAGGATCAAAAAGAAAAAAAAATTTAGATGTTTCTGGTGCGCTATCTGGAAATACAGGTCCTGCATCATATAATACACGGTTTCGATCATCCATTGAACAAAGTAAGGAAGAACTTGTCAGAAAACATAATGAGGAAATAAAAGCAAAGGCATTAGAGTTTATACAAAATATTTATGGAAATTCAGACAAAAAAATAGACTGGAGAAAAATGCTTTTGTCAGATGTTCCCTTTGACGACTATTCGATGGATGAATGGGAGTTTTATCATGCACGGGCAGAAAATGTTTTAAATGGAGATATTGATACATATTTTGAGCTTGTTTCTATGTTAAACCCATTTAATGATTTACTTGAATATGGAAGCGAATTTGAACTGGGAACGGAAGATCCACGGATGATGGCAGTCCATTTCAAGGTTAACAGTAATCATGTAATTAAAGAGGCCAAAAAACTATCGAAAGAAGAATATAATTATATACTTCAAGATTATGTATGTGGGGCATCAATTCGCGTTGCAAGAGATTTATTCGCTTTGTTACCATTGAGACATATAATTGTGACAGCGATTGATCAAAGAAAAAATATTTTGTCGGTTGATTTCCAACTGGATACCTTCCAAACTCTTAATTTTACAGCACTGGATGCATCCGATACAATAAGACGGTTCAAGCATAGGATGGAGTTTTCTTCTGTAGCTGGATTTTCGAAAGTAGAAGAATTGGAGGGATAAAGAGACAACGCAATGATCGTCATGGTATGTATTGATAATAACAATGGTATGCTGTTCAATCATCGGCGCCAAAGCCAAGATCGTATACTTCGGGAAGATATGTTAAAAATGGTTGGAACAGGAAAACTTTGGATGAATTCATATAGCAAAAAACAGTTTTCAAATACAACTTCTGTGGAAGTACTGGTTGATGAAGAATATTTGGAAAAAGCAGGTACGGGAGATTTCTGCTTTGCAGAAGACAAGGATATTTGTGCCTATAAGGACAGGATAGAAAAAGTTATTCTGTACAAATGGAATCGAATATATCCGGCTGATACTTTTTTTTTATTGGACCTTCAGGGATGGGAATTGGAAAACTTAAAAGAATTCGCAGGATCATCTCATGAGAAAATAACTAAGGAGATATACAGAAAATGAAAAAAATTAAAGCATGGTTATTAGCTGTTGTGGCGGCATCCGCACTGGCAGTTTCGGCTTGCGGACAAGCATCGGTAAATGACACCGCTGCTGTGGAGGCAACTAAAAGTACTAAAGAAACAGAACGGATGATGGAAACCAGCCAGGAATCCGTATCAGAATCGTGGGAAGCACAGATTGAACAGCGAGAAATAAGAAATGTAGAAGTTGCACCTACCGAAACAAGTTTCTCACTGGCAGATATACCAACTTATTTTGGTCAACCATATGTGGCAATCAATGACAATGTCCCCTTCTTTGTTGATTTAGATATGACAGACACATCTTTTGAGTCATATAGTAATCTCGACAATTTAGGAAGATGTGGGGTTGCCTATGCCAGTGTCGGAACAGATTTGATGCCGACAGAGGAACGTGGTGCGATTGGTTCAGTGAAACCTACCGGATGGCATACAGTGAAATATGATATTGTTGATGGGAAATATCTCTATAACCGCTGTCATTTGATTGGTTATCAGCTTTCTGGAGAGAATGCCAATGAGAAAAATCTAATAACAGGTACACGGTATTTGAATGTGACTGGAATGCTGCCATTTGAGAACATGGTAGCCGACTATGTAAAGGAAACTGAGAATCATGTATTGTATCGAGTCACTCCAGTTTTTGAAGGTGAGAATCTGGTTGCGTCTGGCGTACTGATGGAAGCAAAATCAGTTGAGGATGATGGTGATGGTATCCTATATTGCGTATATGTATATAACGTACAGCCAGGGATAACGATTGATTATGCAACCGGCGATAGTGCGTTGTCTGGAGAAGTGATAAGTTCAGAAGCGGCAACGACTGCAGCGGTGGAAACAACGCAGGCTACTGAACCACAGGGAACAACTTATATTTTGAATACTAATACAAAAAAATTCCATTATCCATCATGTTCCAGTGTATCACAGATGAACGAGTCAAATAAAAAGAGTTATTTCGGAAGTAGAGATGATGTGATTTCTCAAGGATATGATCCATGTAAACGGTGTAATCCTTGAACATAATAATTATAGAAGCAAGACGTCAGTAGAAATACTGGCGTTTTTTTGTGCCTATAAAATCTAAAAAAAGATAATATAAGAAAATTTTGTTTTAAACTGCCAGTTCAAGACATCCTGTAGGATAGTGTCAATAGTTTTTCGCAAATTTAATTCCTGCCGTTCAGCAGCTGGCAGT
>NZ_JAJCIC010000032.1 GCF_020554865.1 Lacrimispora sp. 210928-DFI.3.58 | reverse complement strand
TGCTAAAGAATTATTTGCAGTCAGTGTAACAAATGTTTGACAAACCTACATTTTTGCCCCATCTCACTTATGAGCAGAGATCTACGATCACCTGGGCAAAGATCTTCGCGCTTGTGAGAAGCTCATCTACCACAGCAAACTCATCTGCACCGTGCATCCTGTTGTCTGTTCCCGGCATAGCTGCGCCGAAAGCAACTCCGTTCTTCAGATGATGTACATAGGTGCCGCCGCCTGTGGACTGGCAGCTGCCCTCCAGGCCCGTATATTCCTCATAGGCCTTTAACAGCGTTTTCACAAAAAGGGAATCCCCTGCTACATGATGTGGTTCTCCCATAGCGTCCGCATGAAGGATAAGCCCCTTGTCTGCCATCCTCTTCTTTGCTACCTTCAGGGCATTGTCCTCATTGGCACAAAGCGGGCTGCGGCAGTCAAACACGCCCTCTAAGCTGTCAGCCTTCACCTCCAGCAGGTCAAAGGCCAGAGTCAGGGCTCCTGATATCTCATCCTCCATGTCAATGCCCAGGGCTTTTCCACAGGTATCTCCATGGGGGAAAAGCTCCGCCAGGCTCTTCATGGCTTCAAGCTGCGGGCAGGGAGCAAGGGGCAGGCGGATGATATAGGCTACCAGTCCTGTCAGGGCATTCTTTCCCTCCTGAGGTGTGGAAGCGTGCGCCCCGGCTCCCTGGGCAGTGATCCGGATGCCGTCCTCTGCCTTCTCAAAGGTAAAGGAAATGCCGGTCTCCTCCTGAACTGCCTTTGCTGTCTTTTCCATTTCCTCCACGGAAAGGCCTGCTACCACTGCCTTTGCCTTTCCAGGCACTACATTCACCTTGATTCCGGCATTCAGGCTCACCAGTCTGGGCATAGCCTCTGAAGGTTCAAAGGAGGCGGAAAACTTTCCCGGAAGGCGTCCCTTCTCTGTATTGATCACAGGGAACTCGGCATCCGGTGAAAAGGTCATGGGAGCTTCCTTCTCCACCTTGTAATATTCTGCAATGTCAGAGCTTCCGCACTCCTCGTCTGTACCCAGGATCAGGCGCACATTTTTCTTGATCGGAAGTCCCAGCTCCTTTACTGCCCTCATGGCATAAAGTCCCGCCACTGCCGGGCCCTTATCGTCTGCTGTGCCGCGGCCATAGAGCCTGCCGTCTTTTACCACAGGCTCAAAGGGCGCTGTTACCTGCCAGCCCTCGCCTGCCGGAACTACATCCAGATGGGCCAGGATATCCAGCTGCTTCTCTCCAGCATTTAAATCGGCTGTCATAACGTAATTGTCATAATTGCGCACAGCAAAGCCATAGCCCTTTGCCATCTCGATCGCCGCCTCCAAAGCGGCAGCAGGGCCTTCCCCATAGGGCTTTCCCTCGCTGGGAGTCATACGCTCACTGTTGATGCAACAGAGCGTACAGATATCCTTGATCATCTCCTCCTTGTGGCTGTCTATGAATTGTGTGATCTGTTCCTTGTACATGATATTTCTTCTCCTTTTCTTCTAAAACCTGCATGCGTCCGGCAGCGGGCTCTCACAGGAAACCTGCAGGCGCCCAGCAGCGGACGCGCCACCGCACCATGAACGTCTGGTGAGCGGGACACCGCCTCTTTGCGGCGGAGCTTTACAGGAAACTTTGCTTTATTTCAGTATGGAAGCCAGGGTCTCGTTTACTACTTTTCCGTCTGCCTTGCCCTTTACCTTTGGCATGAGCACCTTCATGATCGCTCCCTTGTCCTTTGGCGTAGGGGTCTCGATGCCCAGTTCGGTGAGAACGGAGGCGATCACCTCTTTGATCTGCTCCACACTCATGTCCTCCGGCGCAAATTCCTTGTAAACCGCGATCCTGGCAGCTGCCTCATCGCGGATATCCTGGCGCTCTGCAGGAGCCAGATCAAAGGTCTCCTGCGTCTGCTTGATCTCTTTCTTTACAATGGCATCCTCCTCTGCCTCTGTCAGCGGCTCACGCTTATCGATCTGGGCATTTTTCAGAGCGGAAAGGAGCATGGAAAGGGAATCTTTTCTCGCTTTGTCTTTTGCCTTCATGGCTTCTACCATGGCTGCTCTTACGATGTCGATCTTGCTCATATTTTTGTTGCCTCCTTGTATATGGTATCTTGCTTGTTGATTGGTTTTTGTGGATGGGTTATGAGTTGCGGGATTGCGGCTGTGCGGACGCGGTATTCGCTGTTTCGGTGCGGCTGGCCAGCTGCGATATCTGCTGAAGGATTGCGGCTGGTGCGCGTATTGCCGGGAAATCGCTTCCGTCCCGCCGCGCTACCAGATCTGGGAATCCGAAGGCTTTCCAGGTCCGGGGGGCTGAGCCCCATAAGGCTGTGTCACCGAGCGCGTCAGGGGAAACGGGCTTTCCCTGACGCGCTCTGCGGCACAGCCTTGCGCGGCTTAGTTTTTGCCAAACTCCGCTAATTTCAATCCTGGGTTTCTGTCCAGGACCATACCAACGCTCCAGCTGTTAATGAACAGCAGCAGCGGGTTATCTTTTAAGTCCTTGATCCTCTTCATGTCGGATGTACCCTGTATCCTGGCTACATCGATCTCCTCCGGATTCTCTACCCAGCGGATATGCTCAAAGGGCAGCTTTTCTAAGATGACCTCTACGTTATACTCATTCTGGAGACGGTAGGTAAGTACCTCAAACTGCAGGACTCCCACTACTCCCACAATGATCTCCTCCATACCGGAGTTGAACTCCTGAAAGATCTGGATCGCGCCCTCCTGGGCGATCTGGTTGACGCCCTTGATGAACTGCTTGCGCTTCATGGTATCCACCTGGCGCACTCTGGCGAAATGCTCCGGTGCAAAGGTAGGTATGCCCTCAAATTCAAATTTTTCATTGGAAGTGCACAGGGTATCTCCAATTGAGAAGATACCAGGGTCAAAAACGCCGATGATATCCCCCGCATAGGCCTCCTCCACGATCTTGCGGTCCTGGGCCATCAGCTGCTGGGGCTGGGTCAGGCGGATCTTCTTGCCGCCCTGTACATGGTTGACCTCCATGCCGGCCTCAAACTTACCGGAGCAGATTCGCATAAACGCGATCCTGTCCCTGTGGGCCTTGTTCATATTTGCCTGGATCTTGAAGACAAAGGCAGAGAAGTCCGGCCTCATAGGATTGATCTCCCCTGTCAGCGTTTTTCTGGAAAGAGGCGGGGTGGTCATTTTCAGGAAATGCTCCAAAAATGTCTCAACGCCGAAGTTTGTCAGCGCAGATCCGAAGAATACCGGTGATAAGTCGCCCTTCTGCACCCGCTCCATGTCCAGCTCATCGCTGGCCCCGTCCAGGAGTTCAATGTCGTCCAGCAGCTGACTGTGGTAGTCCTGTCCGATCACAGAATCCACCTCCGGGGAATCCACGCCGAATTCCCGGCTTGCCACCTCTTTTGCGCCGCCCATGGCAGCAGTGAAGGTCGTGATCTTCTTTGTAAACCTGTCGTAAACGCCCTTAAAGCTCTTTCCGCAGCCAATAGGCCAGTTCACCGGGCAGGTGCGGATGCCCAGTACATCCTCGATCTCATCCAACAGCTCATAAGGATCTCTCGCTTCACGGTCGAATTTGTTGATAAAAGTAAAAATAGGGATGTTGCGCATCACACATACCTTAAACAGCTTAATGGTCTGGGCCTCCACGCCCTTGGAGCCGTCAATTACCATGACCGCAGAATCCGCAGCCATCAATGTACGGTAGGTATCCTCGGAGAAATCCTGGTGTCCGGGAGTATCCAGGATGTTGATGCAGAAGCCTTCATAATTAAACTGCATGGCAGATGAGGTGACAGAAATACCTCTCTCCTTCTCAATATCCATCCAGTCGGAAACAGCATGCTTCGCAGCCTTCCTGCCCTTTACCGTTCCTGCCAGGTTGATGGCGCCGCCGTAAAGAAGGAATTTTTCTGTCAGTGTGGTCTTACCTGCATCTGGGTGGGAAATGATAGCAAATGTTCTCCGCTTTTTTATTTCTTCTGTCATCTGGTGATCTGTCTGTGACAAGGGTTTATCCTCCGTTCTCTTTTTGTTAACATACCCTCAGTGGACAAGGGAACACACGGTTCTGCGCCTCAATCGTCGTCTTTTGACAGCTGGCAAGGCAACGGATGGAGGCGTACTGGACGTACGCCGACTGACGTTAACGCGGCCAGCCGCCAAAAGACGACGGTTGGGGCGTGCGTGCCCTTGTCCACTGAGGGTATTCTATTATGATTGGTATTTAAAGTCAAGGGTTTTGCCCTGCCCGGCCTCCGGGCTTTATGCTCCTTTTTCCATCCGTCCCATGATCTCCGTCAGCAGCGCATCTGCTACTGCCTCCTTGCTCATCATGGGCAGCTCCTTCTCTGCATCCTTTGTGATAATGGTCACCACATTGGTATCTGTGCCAAAGCCGGCTCCCTCCACCTTCAGGTTATTGGCAACGATCATATCAATGTTCTTTTTTGCAAGCTTTGCCCTGGAATTCTCCAGCATGTTCTGAGTTTCCATGGAAAAGCCGCACAAAAACTGCCCCTCCCGGCGGTGGTTTCCCAGCCATCCCAGGATATCATCTGTCCGCTCTAAGGCAATGGACATGTCGCCGTCTTTCTTTTTGATCTTCTCCGTGCCCACATTTACAGGCCTGTAGTCAGCCACAGCCGCAGCCTTGATGATCACATCCTGAGCCTCGCTGCGGCTTGTCACTGCGTCAAACATCTCTCTGGCGCTTTCTATCCTTACCATATCCACGAAAGGCGGAGGCGTGATATCCACCGGACCGCTCACAAGGGTCACCTCTGCTCCCCTGAAGGCAGCTGTCTTTGCAATGGCATAGCCCATTTTCCCCGTGGAATGATTGGTGATGTAGCGCACCGGGTCAATGGCCTCCCTGGTTGGTCCCGCCGTCACCAGGATCCTCTTTCCTGTCAGGTCCTTGGGATAGCCTGCTTCCCTGAGGATATATTCAAACAGCACCTCCGGCTCCGGCATTTTCCCTGCCCCCGTATCTCCGCAGGCCAGGTAGCCGGTAGCAGGCTTTATGACCTCCATCCCGTAATGCTCCAGGATCCTCAGATTATCCTGGAGGATCGGGTTTTCATACATCCTGGTATTCATTGCCGGGGCAATGATCTTCCTGCATGGGCAGGCCATGACGGTTGTGGTCAGCATGTCATCTGCAATGCCGTGGGCGATCTTTCCGATCACATTGGCGGAGGCCGGAGCAATCATCACCACATCCGCCGCTTTTGCAAGCGCCACATGCTCCACGCTGAACTCAAAATTGCGGTCAAACGTGTCCACCAGGCACTTGTGGCCTGTCAATGTCTCAAAGGTTATGGGGTTGATGAAATTCACTGCATTCTCTGTCATAAGCACATGGACCTGTGCTCCCTTTTTCACCAATGCACTGGCAAGATAAGCAATTTTATAGGCAGCAATGCTGCCTGTCACCCCTAAAAGTATGGTTTTTCCTTTCAGCATATAGTACCTCCCAATATCGATCTTCCCTCTAACGGATGATTGTTTTTCCAGTTCGTCTGTGATACAATTGAAATGCTTTCGGCAAACATTATTATCATACCATATATTTTCCACGATTGAAAGGAGTTCCACCCAATGATTTTGGCAATCGACATGGGCAATACCAACACCGTCATAGGCGGTATTGATGAAGAAAAGACTTATTTTATTGAGCGCGTTACTACAGACCAGGGACGGACAGATACCGAGTACGCCATCAGCTTTAAAAATATCCTGGAAATGCACCAGATCAGCACTGACTCCATTGAGGGCGCTATTCTTTCCTCCGTGGTGCCTCCCTTAAACGCTACCATTCTCTCCGCTGTAAAAAAGGCCGTTGGCATCCGTCCTCTATTAGTCGGCTCCGGCATGAAGACCGGAATGAACATTATCATGGACAACCCTAAGGCTGTTGGCAGCGATATGATCGTAGACGTGGTAGCTGCCATCCATGAGCATCCCCTCCCATTAGTTGTCATTGACATGGGCACTGCCACCACCTTAAGTGTAGCGGATAAAAAAGGCAACTACATCGGCGGCGTCATCCTCCCAGGACTCCGTGTGTCCCTGGACTCCTTAAGCGGCAAGACAGCCCAGCTTCCCTATATCAGCCTGGAGGTACCGGACAAGGTCATCGGCAAAAACACCATCGACTGCATGAGGGCCGGCATTATTTTCAGCAATGTGGATATGATCGACGGCATCCTGGACCGCATGGAGCGGGAGCTTGGAGAAACTCCCTCCGTCATTGCAACCGGCGGCCTGTCAAGATTCATCACGCCGCTCTGCAGGCATCACATTATCTATGACGATGCCCTGCTGTTAAAGGGGCTCTTGATCCTTTACCGGAAAAACGCATAGAATGATTGACAAAAACAGAGGCTGCGTAGTGCTGCAGCCCCTGTTTTTATACACTTCCTATCCTTCGTTCCTTCCGCCCATACAGCGGTCCGGAAATCCGGTCCTTTTTCTTTACGAAGATCTCTTATTGCGTCCATACACCGTTGCCATCTACATATCTTCCATCCGGCGTCCATGTATTGGCATACATTGCACCATTGGTGCCAAGATAATACCACTTTCCGTCAACGGCCTGCCAGCCGGTTGTCATGGCACCGGAAGCATCGAGATAATACCACTGGTTTCCAACCTGCTGCCAGCCTGTCAGCATCACACCGCTGCTGTTCATATAGTACCACTTTCCGTTTACAGCCTGCCAGCCAGTCTGCATCTCTCCGCTGCCGTTCATATAATACCACTGGTTATTGATAAATTGCCAGCCCGTGAGCATCACTCCGTTGATATGAAGATAATACCACTTTCCGTCAACTCTCTGCCAGCCAGTCTGCCTGTAACCGGAGGCATCGAAATGATACCATGCACCATCGATCTGCTTCCAGCATCCAGCCGGATAGCCGCCTGTATCGTATGCATACCACCATCCATTTCCATCCTGGGTCCAACGGCCGCTGCCGGAGTAGGTTCCGATCTCATCTTCGGAAACAGTGAATGTATCAGAATCGTCTGACCACTCTCCCGCCTTATTGTTGTAGCTGGAAATCGCTCTTACCCGGAAGGTGTAATCTCCTTCTTTGTTAAAGTATCCTGCAAAATTGAAGGAGGTTCCCGTTGTATTCACTGTGGTAACCGTCTTTTCATCCCGAAGAAGCTTTACATCATAGCTCTTTGCTCCCTCGATCTCATCCCAGCGTGCAGTGCTGTCTTCCCACTCAATACCGGAAGCACTCTCCAGCTTGCCTCCTACCCTCTTCAGCTGTGCATAGACCTCAATGGTACTTCCGCTGTCATAGATCTTCGCCTTTTCAAATTCGGCACTGCAGCCTGACAGGCTGAAATGACTCTTCGTCGTGTAGGAAAATTTGTATCCATCCTCTGCTGACAGCTCAACCTTTACCTCCGGTACATCTCCTACCGTCCAGGTATCCTTATCGTCTGCATTTGTATATTCAGCAGACTCTACTGTGTAAGTGCTGCCCCCTGCAGTTACGGTGATATCGCCGATATCATCTCCGCTGGCCGGAGCCTTATCATATCTGAACGTTAATTTTACCGTATTGATCTTTGTATCTGCTGCAAACGCAGGAAATGCAGCAGTGACAGCCATGATTACCGCTAATGACAGACTTGCAAATTTCTTTCCTCTCATAATTTGTCCTCCTTACATCTTTTCTCAAAATTTCATTTATTTTCCTGATTTTATTATAGTAAAGAGGATAGATTTAGACAATTTATTTATCCTTAAGAA
Source organism: Lacrimispora sp. 210928-DFI.3.58 (assembly GCF_020554865.1). Taxonomy (GTDB): domain Bacteria; phylum Bacillota; class Clostridia; order Lachnospirales; family Lachnospiraceae; genus Enterocloster. The sequence goes on along the minus strand of NZ_JAJCIC010000032.1, from coordinate 47,347 downwards.
GATATTACATTTTTCAAACATTCATTCCATCCATATCCAAAAGCATTTTTTTGATCTCGATCATCCTGTCACGAAGACGTGCAGCCTCCTCGAAATTCAACTCCACTGCCGCCTGGCGCATCTTCTTCTCCAGCTCCTTTGCAAGCGCCTTTAATTCCTTCTCATCCATGGACTCCGGATCCTTCTGGCGGGCGCTCTCATCCGCTTCTACTGCTTTGGAGATGGCGATCAGATCTCTCACCGCCTTCTTAATGGTCGTAGGGGTGATCCCATGCTCCTCATTATACCGCTGCTGGATCTGGCGGCGGCGGTTGGTCTCCTCAATAGCCACGCGCATGGAGTCCGTCACCGTATCAGCATACATAATGACATGGCCCTCTGCATTTCTCGCCGCACGGCCTATTGTCTGGATCAGGGAGGTCTCTGACCTTAAGAAGCCCTCCTTATCTGCATCCAGAATGGCCACCAGCGTAATCTCCGGAATATCCAGTCCTTCCCGCAGAAGATTGATCCCCACCAGCACATCAAATACATCCATGCGCATATCGCGTATGATCTCTGCACGCTCCAACGTATCAATGTCGGAGTGGAGGTATTTTACACGGATCCCCACCTCTCTCATATAATCCGTCAGATCCTCAGCCATCCGCTTTGTAAGGGTGGTGATGAGCACCTTGTTATGGCCTGCTGTCTCTTTATTCACCTCAGAGATCAGGTCATCGATCTGTCCCTCCACAGGCCTTACGCTGATCTCCGGGTCCAGAAGCCCTGTAGGCCGGATGATCTGCTCTGTACGCAGAAGCTCATGCTCCTCCTCATACACAGAGGGCGTGGCGGATACAAACAGCATTTGATTGATCTTCCCTTCAAACTCCGTAAAGTTCAAGGGCCGGTTATCAAGGGCGGAAGGCAGACGGAAGCCATACTCTACAAGTGTTGTTTTCCTGGAGCGGTCCCCGGAGTACATACCGCGCACCTGCGGAAGGGTGATATGGGACTCGTCCACTATGATCAGAAAATCCTGCGGGAAGTAATCGATCAGGGTGCAGGGCGGTTCTCCCGGCAGCGTCCCTGTCAGATGACGGGAATAGTTTTCGATGCCGGAACAGAAACCCGTCTCCCGCATCATTTCCACATCAAAATTCGTGCGCTCCGAGATGCGCTGCGCTTCCAACAGTTTGTCCTCGCTCTTAAAATACGCCACCCGCTCCTTGAGCTCCTCTAAAATGTTCTCGGTGGCCTCCATCATTTTCTCCTTCGGCACCACATAATGGGAGGCCGGGAAAATGGCCACATGGCCCAGCTGTGCCTTCACCTCTCCAGTCACCGTATCGATCTCCATGATCCGGTCAACCTCATCCCCAAAAAACTCTACCCGGTAGGCTGCTCCGTCTGAGTAAGCCGGATAAATATCCAGCACATCCCCCTTCACCCGGAAGCTTCCTCTCTTAAAATCCATGTCATTGCGCTCATACTGGATGTCGATCAGCTTATGGATCACCTCATCCCGGTCCTTCATCATCCCCGGTCGCAGGGAAATCACCATCTCCTTATAATCAATGGGACTTCCCAGACCATAGATGCAGGAAACAGAGGCAACAATGATCACGTCCTCCCGCTCTGAGAGGGCTGCCGTAGCGGAGTGACGCAGCTTGTCGATCTCGTCGTTAATGGCGGAGTCCTTTTCGATGTAGGTGTCAGTGGAGGGGACGTAGGCTTCGGGTTGGTAGTAGTCGTAGTAAGAAACAAAATATTCTACCGCGTTCTCCGGGAACATCTCCTTAAATTCACCGTAGAGCTGCGCGGCAAGGGTTTTATTGTGTGCAATTACCAGGGTCGGCTTTTGTAATTGTTCGATCACATTCGCCATGGTAAAAGTCTTACCAGACCCCGTAACCCCTAGTAAAGTCTGGAATTGATTGCCTTCACGGAAGCCTTTGACCAATGCTTCAATGGCCTGTGGCTGGTCGCCGGTGGGCTGAAATTCTGCGTGCAATTTAAACTTCATAGCGTGTTTTTCACCTCCAAGTAACCCAAAAAAAGGTTCGAGTATAGGCCAGAAATTCGTAAAATATTCGAAATAAGGTGTTCATATGGCTGGCTAATAGGCGAACTTTCGAATTTCAAGATTTAGCTACTGAAAAAACAATATCATTTACTACTTAACAACACAAAATAACATCATATAAAATGCTATGATGGATTTTTTACTCTTTTGTCTGGCTTATATTATTTATAAGCATGTTTTGATTTTTTTCCAGTTCATATGCCAATTCTTCCTCTGTAGGTAATACTGTCATATATTTCGAAGCAAAAATCTGTTTACTGTCATTCAATACGGAATATTTTACAATCGTTTCATCCTTATCAGTACAAAGAATAATTCCAATTGTCGGATTATCATCCTGCGCCCGTTTTAAGTCATCAAACATTCGGACATACATATCCATCTGTCCAATATCCTGATGCGTCAGTTTATCGGTTTTCAAATCAATAATTACAAAACATTTCAGAATATAATTGTAAAAAACTAGGTCTAAAAAGAAGTCACTAGTTTCTGTACTGATTCTCATCTGCCTTGCCACAAATGAAAAACCTCTTCCTAACTCTAATAAGAATTTCTGTATATGACTAAGAATCGCTCTTTCAAGCTCGCTCTCTTTATACTCATAATTCTCTGGCAATCCCATGAATTCAAGTACATAGGAATCTTTTACAAATTCATAGTTTTCCACTGATGAATTTTCCAACTGTGTAGAGAGCATTCTTCTGTAAAATCCGCTTTTTATATTACGTTCAAGCAACTTTACTGACCAACTTCCTTTAATTGCCTCTTGGATATAGTAATTGCGTTCTTCTTCTGAATCAAGACGCATAATACTTCTTAAATGTGACCACGACAATTGGCTACATGCCGTGTAGCCAATTGAATCTTTTGGAAAAGTACGATAAAACTGACGACAATTTTTCAAATTAGCAATAGAAAATCCCGTACCAAACTCTCCAGAAAGTTCTTTTGACAAGTTACGAATAATATAATCACCATATTTTGCTCTGCCAGTTCCTCGCTGCTCCTGTTGCACAATTCTTTCGCCTATCTCCCAATAAGCTTTAGACATAATGGAATTAATACTTTTATATGCCGAATTTCTTGCTGTTTGTAAAATATGTCGAACATCATCATAAAATTGTTGTTCTTCTTTTGTTGAAGATAAATATATCTCAGATTTACTCATTTTAATTTCCAAACACTTTCCTCCCTATTGCTTTCCTGATTTTTCTTCCATTATCCTCTTTATATTCATCAAGCTAACAACGACAAAATTTTGAAACCGTTTAACTCCACACCTTCAGCATTCTAATTAACAAGTATTAAATTACATGTTCTTCAGAGCTGTATTGATGTACCAACTGTCCTAATGTAAATAATGTATGCCACTTTGAAGAAGATTTCTCTTTTTGAGGATGTAATAAAAATTTTAGTTCTTCATTAGTTGCATCAAATAGCAGAATGCCGACATTTAACTCTTTAAATAATTCTAACTGTTTTATTAGCACTCCTTCCTTTATTGATTTCACATGGAAAAACTATTTTTTGTCCCCCACGCATTTCTTTTCCTATTACCTGACAATTAGGAATTATTGAACATACATCCTCTGCTTTAAGCCTTGGAATCATTTTGTACCTCCCGCTCTCTTATTTCCAAATTATTATAAACTATTTTTAAATTTTTTTACAATTCATCTATCTCCTATTTCTATTTCCCCCAGTTTCAGATAAGATTTCTTTTTCCACCATCTTTCTTAATATCTTCCTTACTCCCGCCGCAGATAACCCAATTATCTCTCTTGCATCTCCATTTGATATTTCTTTATTCTCCTGCAAGTATTCCAGAATTCTCTTTTCATGTTCTGTCAATTTCCCGTCACCATTTATCGCTACTTTATCGCTACTTATCGCTACTTTCTTTAGTAGCGGTAATGTCAGAATTGTCCGATCCAGTCCATACTGTTCTTCGATCTCCGGTTCTTTCCACCCTTCTTGTTCTCACACTGAAATATATCCGGCACTCCACTTCCAGCGCGTTCTCCAATACCAATCATGGATGGATCCAGCATCTCTCGATAATCAAGGAAATACTCTGGAAATTCGCAAAAGCTAAGTAGGTATCCACAAAGAATGTGGCAATCCCCCTCTCGCTTTCTTAACCTCCCGACGATTATCTTCTCTATATGAATCAAATCTTGAAATATCAAAAATCAATGCATTCACCTCATCTTCAACATTTTATTTCAAATATCCCTTATTATAATCTACCCATAGTTATTCGAAAATTTCGAATAACTGCCGATTCTTCCCACATTCTGCCCGGATGACGTTTGCCATGGTGAAGGGTTTGCCGGAACCGGTGACACCAAGTAAAGTCTCGAATTGGTTGTCTTCTTGAAAGCCTTTGAACAAGGCTTCCTTTTCAATCACTTACCTCCTCATAATATGCCACAATATCATAATCTTACCTTATCTCCAGTACCAAATTAAATCACATCGGCTTATATCCCTAAAAACCCAATAATCTGCTTCACAGATACCGGATAATAATTGTTCGCATCCACACCTACATCATATCTTCTGATTCCATCTTCCTTATTCTGCAAGTTGTATTCTTCTCGTGCGTGAATATGCCCATGTAATTGAATGCTGCCGCTACTTTTCTTTGGCCATGACAACATTGGATAATGCATCAATGCAAAATAAACACCATTCAATGATACTGTCTTAAAGTCACAGATTTCATCAAATAAATTCATGTCATACATTTTATCGTGATTACCCTTAACCAAAATTTTCTTTCCTTTCATTTTTCCAATCAACTCATTTGCCTGTTCAACTAACATATGATGGCAGATATCACCTAAAATGTACACCGTATCATTTTTTTGTACAACGGCATTAAAATTACCAATCAAAATATGATTCATTTCCTCCACATTTTTGAAAGGACGATTTTGCATCTCTATGATCCCATAATGTCCCAAATGTAAATCACTTGTGAAATATACCATTTTGTTCTCCCACAAATACATGAATATTACAATTTCTGCAATAACCACTTTTTATAAGTACATTTTCCCTTTCCAGTGACCCGGAAAAAGTCACTAAAACCCGCTTTTTGAAGAGCCATAGCACCAGATGGCAGCAAGTGAAAATAGCATAACAGAAAGCGCTCATTCATTTATAAAATTAGAGCGTGCGTAATTTAAAAATGTATTTAAGCATGCATTTAAGTTACTGAAAATTATAACACAGCCCCATAAAAAAGTATAGCCACAATCGAACGTAAGTTTTGATTGTGACTATCTTTGGTACGCAGCCTTATCTAATGCCTTATCTAATCCTATCCGATCATGGGAATGATTGAAACTATTCGGAGGAACAAATTCAGCCGGCTTCATTTCCCCATGATGAAAGACATTCGCTATTCCGCTTGGAAGATCAGCCGCCACTATTTTGTTTCCGGTACTCAGCCGGTGCAATCTTCAAGACATCTCGAAATGCCGTTGCAAACTTGCTTTGATTTTCATATCCAACCTGGTTCGCAATTTCCGCTATGGTCGCCTGTGTCTGCCGAAGCAGCACAGCGGCCTGTTTCATGCGATACGTTTTCATATAGGTTCCAATAGGCTGTCCATAGATCCCCTTAAATGTATTCTTTAACGATGCAGTATTGATAAGGTATTCTTTGGAAAGCTCATCGATCGTTGGACGCTCCTGCAGGTTGGAAATCAACCGTTTATGAATCTCCCGTACAATTTCAACCTGAGGAGAAGTGTATAATTCCCTCTGTTTTTCTTTCCTCACATCCACCATGCACAGGAATAATAGCAGTTCCTGCACTTTCAGCATGAAATATGGTTTTTGCAGACAATCCGGCACAGAATAAAGCTCAGAAAAGATATGCTCAATCTCATCCTTTGCCCGCATGACAAAGCAAACTCCATCTTTGCAGAATTTCTCTTTGAAATCCGCAATCGCAACACTGCTCTCCACTAGGATTCCGGGCGGGTTCTGCGAAACGATCTCCAGATCAAGTACAACAGAAATTCCACGGTAATGCTTCAATGGAAAGGACATTTCAGATGCACAGTTATCCATTGCGTGAATCGAAAGGTCGCCCTCTCCAAGATACAGACAAGAGCCGCTTTGCAATTTGCTCCCTTCCCGGCAGTAATTGATCTCCAATATGTTTTTACCGAGATTTCCATCCCAATAACAGCTTGTCGCCTCAAAATCATTGTAAATCAGCTGAATAGCGGGATAAACCTGATAGACCGTCATAAGCCCCAGGCCATCTGCACAGTCCATTTTATAGACGGTACAATATCCGTCATTATCTTTTGGAATTACCGCAGACACCCCCGCAGCATTGGTAATAGGGTTTTCGTTCATAGTATTCCTTCCGTTCTCTTGTATTTGTTCTGCCAGGATTCTCCCGGCATCTTTTATTATATAGTCTTTTCTCATTTTACTCCGATCCAATCAGCAGGATTTGCAATCCGATCTGAAATCAAATTAGATTATTCGTGCAGGAGGTCAGGCTGTAAGTGCCCAGGAGACCGACCGGGCGGATCTTCAGGCGTGTCCCCTTTACTTTCACAATCAAGACACCGTGATTTCTATTGTTCAGAACAGCGAGGGAGGTTCTGCGGGTCATCCCCAGGGCTACCGCAAAGGTACATAGACGTTCCTCCTTACCGGTTCACGGAAGAAGCCGCCGGCATCTTACAGAACTCATAAAGCATCATGGAAACAGTAATGACAACCAGGATTGCATCAGTCAGAGCAATCGCCAGCCAGACACCACGGATACCCATGCTGCCGATCATCGGCAGAACCACGCAGAGCGGGATAAACAGGATGATCTGGCGGAACAACACCAGCCAGGTCGCCTTTTTCGCCTTACCTAAAGACTGGAACAGGGTTACGGCAATCATAAAGCTGCCTTGCAGAACGTAGGTGCTGAACATGATACGGAAGTTGGCTGCCCCTGACGCAGCGATACCCGGGGTTGTCAGGAACATGGACAAAATCTTTTCCGGGAACAGCTCGGCAGGGATATAGAATACCAGAGATAACAACGTCGCAGCGGCAATGAAAACTCTGGTCAGCGTCTTTACGCGGTCATAATCCTTTGCGCCGTAGTTTGTACCGGCAGCAGGCTGGAAGCCCTGGCTGATACCCCACAGCGGGACAAAAGAGAAATTCCAGAAGCGAAGTGCCGCGCCCAACAGGAGCTGCGAAGTTTCACCGCCATAATCTGAGCCTACACGATAGATTACCGTCTGCTGTACCAGAGTCAAAATCTGCATTAACAGGGCAGATACGCCAATGGAAAGAACCTGGGGAAGCAGCTCTTTGTCCATGCGGACGCGTCCGATCTTCACATGGGGGCTTTTCTTCTTGAAATACCACAGAGTAATCGCGGCCTGGACAATTTGGGAGAAAATCGTTGCATATGCAGCGGCTTCAATTCCCATGCCATAAGGATTCAGGATGCTGATAAAAATGGGGTCAAGGATAATGTTCAAGATAGCGCCGCTGGCAATAATCGTCATTGCCTTTTTGAGCTGGCCTTCTCCGCGGATTACCATGTTGGCGCTCTGGAAGAAGTTTACGAACAAAGATCCGGCGAACACGATGCGCAGATACTTTTCAGCATAGTTCAGGATGTTATCGCTGGCACCGGTCAGTGACAGGAGCTGGCGGGTAAACGCCATACCGAGGGCGGTGTAAATGACGGACAATAGAAGAACCATCGCAACCAGGTTGCCCATGATCTTTTTCATCGTGTTTTCGTCTTTCTTGCCGATAGCGCGGGACAGCACCGATGCGGAGCCAACGCCCAGCATGGCCGCTGATCCGGCATTTATCAGAGTTAATGGATAAGATACCGATATGGCTCCCATCTGCACATCACCAACCATCTGGCCGACAAAGATGGAATCCATCATGTTATAAAGCCCAACGACCACCATACCGAGAACCGCAGGGATGCTAAGTTCAATCATAAGGGGCCAGGGACTTTTTGTTAAAAGTTTTGTTCTTGTATCAAGTGCCTGTTTCATCACTCTATTCCTCCTGGTCTATTTTATTACGAAGTATCCAGCAAAACGCTCCAGTAACGCATTTTGTCGGATTAGCCTCATCTAACCAACCATATAAAGTATATAAAATCCAGGATTCTTTGTACGCTCCTAATCGCAGGATTTGCAATCCAATCTGAAATAAACCACCGCAGCCCCAGGGTATTTGACACCACAAATACCAAGCTGAAGCTCATGGCAAAAGCGCCGGTCATGAGAAACGGATCTTTTGCCGAAAATCCAATCAGCAGGTTTTCCGATCCAATGAGCAGAACCGCTCCCGAATCCATTGACTTTGAGAGTGTTCGTGAATATACTGGCAGCACGAACGATTAAACAATCATTTAATCGTTCAGCCATATCAAACCAACCAAATACCAAAATGAAAGGGGGCTTTCTCCATGAAAAAGATCATTAAACTAATTGACCTGGACTGCGGCCATTGTGCTGACAAAATCCAGAACGCCGTAAAGAAGATTGATGGCGTGACCAGCGTATCCGTCAATTTCCTGGGCCAGAAGATGATCCTGGAAGCGCCGGACCATAAGTTTGACGCTGTTCTGGCCGAAGCAAAGACGCTGATCAAGAAGATCGAGCCGGATGTAACTGTTAAGGCGTAATGAAAAGCTGGACACCGGCTGCCCACTGGTAGCCGGTGTTTTTTTCATCAATACACAGCAGAAGCGTGACACGCTTATGCTGCAGCGAAAGGAGAACATACTATGACACGAAAACAAAAGCACTTACTCGCCCGCATTATCATAACGGCAGTGCTGTTTCTTACAGGCAGTTTCCTCCATCTTCCCGAATTGGCGGAGATGATCGTATTTCTTGTCTGCTATGCAGTTGTCGGATGGGATATTGTATGGAAAGCAATCACAAACATCCTGAATGGACAGGTGTTTGACGAAAACTTTCTGATGACGATTGCCACCATCGGCGCATTGATTTTGGGAGAACATTCAGAAGGCGTCGCCGTGATGCTGTTTTATCAAGTGGGCGAATGGTTCCAGTCCTATGCGGTGTCCAAGTCCAGAAGATCCATTGCAAGCCTGATGGATATTCGCCCGGACTATGCTAACATTGAAAGGGACGGAAAGCTGGTTTCTGTTGACCCGAACGAAGTTCAGATCGGAGACACCATTGTTGTAAAGCCCGGAGAGCGCATCCCGCTGGACGGTAAGATTCTCAAAGGATTATCTGCTCTGGACACCTCGGCGCTGACCGGCGAAGCCATGCCACGCGAGGCCCGGCCGGGAATGGAAGTTATCAGCGGCTGCATCAACCAGACCGGCATCCTGACCATACGGACCACAAAGGAATTTGGGGAATCTACCGTAGCAAAAATTCTTGACCTTGTTGAAAATGCAAGTGACAAGAAAGGCCAAATTGAGAATTTCATCACACGCTTTGCCAGATACTACACCCCTGTGGTGGTATTCGCTGCTCTGGCGCTGGCAGCCCTGCCTCCGCTGATTACCGGGCAGCCGTTTAGCACCTGGATTTACCGGGCCTTGACCTTCCTGGTTATTTCCTGCCCTTGTGCACTGGTCATTTCCATTCCGCTTAGTTTCTTCGGCGGCATCGGCGGCGCGTCCAAGATCGGTGTTCTGGTAAAGGGCAGCAACTACCTGGAGGCCCTGGCGCACACCGAGATGGTAGTCTTTGATAAGACTGGTACACTGACAAAAGGCTCCTTTGCGGTCAGCGAGATCCACCCTGTCGGCATGGAGGATTCACAGCTTTTGGAGCTGGCTGCATATGCAGAGGATTACTCCAACCATCCGATTTCACTCTCTATCAGGAAAGCCTATGGAGAGAAAATCGACAACAGCCGGATCTGCGATATTCAGGAAATTGCCGGTCATGGCGTACAGGCCGTGATTGACGGGAAAACGATTCTGGCCGGAAACGCCAAGCTGATGCAGAAGAAACATATTGAGTACGCGCCCTCCACCGCTGTCGGTACTGTGGTCTACCTGGCCTGTGACGGAAAATACGCCGGATGTATTGTCATTGAGGACGAGATCAAGAGCGACTCTCCGGCAGCAATCAAGCTGCTGAAATCTGCCGGTATCCGCAAAACGGTCATGCTGACGGGCGATGCAGATGCAATTGGTAAGAAAGTCGCAGGTCGGCTGGGACTGGATCAGGCTTACACCGAGCTGCTTCCGGCTGATAAGGTTGACCGTGTGGAAAGCCTGCTGAAGCAGAAAAGCGAAAAAGGTACGCTGGCCTTTGTCGGGGATGGTATCAATGACGCTCCCGTACTGGCGCGGGCCGATGTAGGTATTGCTATGGGCGGCTTGGGTTCCGATGCAGCCATTGAAGCTGCCGATGTTGTTCTTATGACAGATGAACCGTCCAAAATTGCCGCAGTTATGAAGATTGCCCGCAAGACGATCCGCATTGCAAATCAGAATATCGTCTTTGCCCTGGGCGTTAAGTTCCTGGTTCTGATTTTAGGTGCGCTGGGCTATGCGAATATGTAGGCGGCTGTGTTCGCTGATGTAGGCGTTTCTATTATTGCTATTCTCAATGCGATCCGCGCCATGCGGGTCAAGCTGCCTGATATGCCTGCGGGCAGCGAGGATCAAATTTCCCAATCATTCAGGGGAATTTGACTGCATTTCAGCCGGACATGATATTTCAAATAGTGCATCTATGGATCGGTGCAGGAGCTTTGCCTGCAGCGTATCCGCCAGAGAATAATAGACTTCTTTTCCGTCCCTCCGGCTTGAAATGATCCCGCTCTTTTTTAATATACGCAGATGATGCGACACAGCAGGGGCGCTCATATCCACAGCCGCCGCAAGATTGCATACACATTCTTCACAATGGCAGAGCAGCCATAGGATCCGCAGCCGGGTCGGATCACCAAGCTGCTGAAATAAAAACGATATATCCCTAAACCCTTCCGCCGAGGGCATTTTATTTAGAACCTTTTCAATATTCTGTCCGTGGTTGTGAGGCAGATCATAATGCGGCATAAAGCTCAGCTCCTTCCTGTGACTATGATACTGATATAATTCTTGTCTGTCAAACGAGAAAATAACCTTTTCCCTTCCAAGCCCTGGTGAATTGGAACAACTGGCTGAGCTTCACAGAGCAATGGGCGATTACACACGGATGAGGAGCCTCCGTGCGGCGTGTGCATCCTGCCGGTCGTGCTTTTTTGCATCATAGGAGGCTTGGGAGGAGTTTCCTATGATACAAAACGCAGCCCCTGTGCTGTTTTGCAGGGGCTGCTTGGGGTATTCCATTACAGGGTTTCGTAGGAAACCAGCTGGCTCATCGGGATGCGCTTTTTATCAAAACGGTTGGGGTCAGCAGCTTCCGCATCAGAATAGCCGGCAACCAGAATGTTGACCGGCTCCAGATTGGACGGAAGGTCAAATTCCTTACGCAGAACATCAGGATCGAAGTAGCATACCCACACCGTTCCAAGGCCCAGCTCCGTGGCCTGGAGCATCATGTGGTCGGCCAGGATGGAGGCGTCAATATCGCCGGTCTGCTTCTGGTCGAAAGGCCGCACCCACGCCTTATTGTGGTCGGCACAAACGATAATGGCCAGGGGCGCACTGTAAATATTAGCCGCTTTGCTGATCTTCGCAAGACCTTCCTCGCTCTGAACAGCAATCAGGTGAACCGGTTGAAGGTTGGCAGCGGTAGGGGCCACATGAGCAGCCTCCAGAATTTTCTCCAGCTTCTCAGGCTCCACCTTCGTTTCTTTGTAATCGCGTACCGACATACGCTGCTTTGCAATCGTGATAAAATCCATAATATAACGTCCTTTCAGTATTTTTATTTTGAGCATATCAAATCAACCATCGACCTAATTGTAGCACTTGAAAACAAAACCGCAAGAATGCACTTTTTCGGAAGATACTTCCCAAAAAGATAGCACCCTGCAGGAAAGAGAGCATTGCTCCCCTTTCTATTTTCATAAATTTCCACACAAATCCCAAAAATATGGTATGATATCCGTGACAGTATATTTGTATCGAATTTTACAAAAGGAGTATCTATCATGCCAGTTTTTGATTTTAGCGACACGCCGGATATGAAAAAAGATCCTGAATGTACCTATACCACCTTTCGCTCCAATGAGTCGGGGGCTTCTGCTGAAAAGCCCATCCTGCTGCTGGATAATCAGAAGCAACGGTGGAAGCATCATTCCTGCGGGGTTTTTGCCAATCAGAGCAAACGGACGGCCTTTGAATTTAAGGAGGAGAAAGAGACAGTCAGTGCGGATATCCTGCAGATCGATGCCCGTTTTGTCAGCCTGATCCGATGGCTGGGAGAAAATCATATCAATGTGAGGCTGTCCGGTGAAAACAGGGTGGATGGCTATGCGGTTTACCGGATCCGTGAGATCGCCTTTGGCGGCGGGACGAAGCTCTCTGCGGAGGACGGTTTTCTTCAGTTTATGATCGAAAGGCTGTTTGCAAGCAGCGCTCCGGCTGAAGAGGCGGAGGACGAGGAGCTGGCCGAGGCCGGCGATGATATGAAGCTTACCAGCCTTCAAAGCATCACGGACTTTATGACCTGCGCCGGAAGGACCCTGCCGGACAATATCAGGCTTTGGGCCCGGAGAAACCTGGCCGTTGCCCGCTCCCATGAGGTTACCCCGGAGGAACGGCGCCATGCCCAGCGGGCTCTCTCTATTATGACGAATATTCAGTGGAAATCCAATTATTTTGAATCCATTGATCCCCAGGAGGCCCGCCGCATCCTGGATGAGGAACTCTATGGAATGGAGCGGGTGAAGCAGAGGATCATCGAGACCATCATCCAGATCAACCGGACTCATACCCTGCCTGCATACGGTCTTCTTCTGATCGGTCCTGCGGGAACAGGGAAATCCCAGATCGCCTATGCTGTTGCCCGCATTTTAAAGCTCCCCTGGACCACTCTGGACATGAGCTCCATCAACGATCCGGAGCAGCTCACCGGAAGCTCCCGGATCTATTCTAATGCAAAGCCGGGAATCATCATGGAGGCCTTCTCCATGGCCGGAGAGTCCAATCTGGTCTTTATCATCAATGAGCTGGACAAGGCGGCTGCCGGAAAGGGAAATGGCAATCCCGCGGACGTCCTTCTGACCCTTCTTGATAATCTTGGCTTTACGGACAATTATATCGAGTGTACCATACCGACTGTGGGTGTATACCCCATTGCCACTGCCAACGATAAGAGCCAGATCAGCGCTCCCCTCATGTCCCGCTTTGCGGTGATCGATATCCCGGACTATACACCGGAGGAAAAGAAGATCATCTTTTCAAAATTCGCTCTGCCTAAGGTCTTAAAACGCATGGGACTCCATGAAAATGAGTGTGTAGTGACAGAAGAGGCCCTGGAGGCTGTCATTGAAAACTTTGCAAATACCTCCGGTATCCGCGATCTGGAGCAGGCAGCGGAGCATATGGCGGCCAATGCCCTTTATCAGATCGAGGTAAACCATGTGTCTGAGGTCGTCTTTGATGCGGAAATGGTGCGGGCTCTGCTGGCATAAGCCTCGCACTGCTCTCACTCCCCTTTCGCCGGTCTGGGTTTATACCATTCTGCTGCATGATACCCGGAGGAGATCACCTGGTTTTCAATGTATTGGAAGCTCCCATTTGACAGCGGGCGCACCACGGTCCTGTGGCTGAGAGCTGCCCCCTGGTTTTGCTCCGGCCAGACCGCATTTACCGTCATCTCGATGGTGCCATCCTCCCTCATCTCATAAGCAACGACCTCAGGATACGGGGCCTCAGCCCCCGGTCCGCTGTCATACAGGCTCCTCGGCCTGAATTCATAGGCTGAGGAGGCCTGTACATAGTCTGTATCTGCCTTCAGCTCCTGGCTGTCCACAGGAAAATACTCTGTGACTACCTGCTCAAAATCTCTCTCCGGAATCTGGTATACTGCACTTCCGTCTTCTGCTTCGGCGGTAAGCATCCCTGAAATATCCAGAGGATACCTGTTATACCGCTTTTCAAATATGTCATAAAAATCCAGGGCCCGGTAATCATGTTCACTCCAATCCGTAATAAATACGTTATTGGAGCCATAGCCCCAGGGCAGGATATACGTCCTGTTGAGCTCCCGGCAGACCGCGTCCAGCGGCTCCACCCGGACGGCCACATGGCTGTAGGGGCCGGAAAAGCCTGCCATATATTGCTTTCCGAAAAACAGGTATCCATTCTCCGGGTATACCCATTCATATGCCGGAAACGCTTCTGTATACATGACATTGAGACTGCCGTCCTCCCAGGCTAAGCTATCCGCTGTGACCTCCACCCGGCCCTCTGTTGTGACAAAAGAAAACCGGACAAATCCACCATTGTTCAGGGCTATGATCATGTCCAGCCCGCCGTCCTTCTTTTTCTCTACCTTTTCACAGAACGCCTTCACCGGCGCCGGATTTTCCATATTAAACTGGTTGCCCTGATCCACTACAGGCCATCCCTCCTCTCCCAGCTTTTTTACGGTCTCTCCGATCCGCTCAAAACTCTCCATTCCACGGCTTTCCTCATAATATTCATAGATGTCCCTGCAGGCTTTCTCGATCTTCTCCTCTATCAAAGGCTCCTCATTGACCGCCTTTTTCTGTTCCCCCGGACTGTAAAAACAGCCTGCCAGAAGGGCCGCCAATCCCAAAAAGCCTATGGCCATTTTCCCCTTTTTCATTCCGTTTCTCCTGTCATCTCTATCATTATAAACAGATCGTATGTCTATCCCCTGAAAAAGTCAAGCAAAAGGAGCCTTGACATTCCCTTGGCTCCGTGCTAGAATGTTCGCATGCTTACATTTAAATCTTATGAAAAGACCTGAAAGGATGGGAAAAACCCATGGATCCAAAAAATATCGGTCTGGAAATACGCACTCTCTCTAATCTGATCCAC
Organism: Lacrimispora sp. 210928-DFI.3.58; assembly: GCF_020554865.1. GTDB lineage: Bacteria > Bacillota > Clostridia > Lachnospirales > Lachnospiraceae > Enterocloster. The sequence goes on along the minus strand of NZ_JAJCIC010000032.1, from coordinate 32,315 downwards.
CGCAAGATCAACCAAATGGTGTCTGAGGAGGAGGACAATCTCACTGCCCATCAAAACTGGGTACTGCATTATCTGTATACACATCAGGATTCCGATGTGATGCAGCGGGATATTGAAGCTCAGTTTTCCATCCGCCGCTCCACTGCCAGCCATATGCTGCAGCTGATGGAGCAGAACGGCTATATCAAACGCCTTTCCGTACCTGAGGATGCCAGGATGAAACGGCTAGTCATCACAGAGAAGGGCCTGGAGGCCAGGGCACGCATGAGGGAGCGGCTGGACCGCTTTGAAAGGCTGCTCCAGGCAGGCCTGTCCGAGGAGGAGCTTTCCCTTTTTTCCCAGATCATTGAACGTCTAAAACAGAATATCCAGTAAATGCCAACAGAACCTTTGTTGGTATTTATTTTGGCAAAATTGTAAGTTAGCTAACTTTTTAAAGCGAGGAGGAGTACGAATGAATCAAAACAAAGCACTTTTTGAAGATGCCCCTATTCCAAAGGCTGTCGCTGTCATGGCGGTCCCTACCATGATCTCCATGCTGGTGGTAGTCATCTACAATATGGCTGACACCTTTTTCATCGGCCAGACAGGCGATCCCATGCAGGTGGCAGCGGTATCGCTGGCAACACCTGTTTTCATGGTATTTATGGCCCTGGGCAACCTGTTTGGTATCGGAGGAAGCTCTGCCATCTCCCGCTCTCTGGGTGAAAAAAAGCTGGAACGCGCCCGCAATATCTCATCCTTTTGCTGCTACAGTTCCCTCGGCCTGGGGGTTTTGATGGCTGTTCTTTTCCTCATAGGCATGGATGCCATCCTGAAGCTGATAGGAGCCAGTGAATACACGGTAGGCTTTGCCAGGGAATATCTGACCTACATCGCCTTTGGCGGGCCATTTATCATGTTCGGCACTGCCTTTGGCAATATCCTGCGCGGCGAGGGCGCTGCAAAGGAATCCATGATCGGTAATATGATCGGCACTGTCACCAACATTGTCCTGGACCCCATTATGATCCTGTTCCTGGGCTGGGGCGTAGCGGGAGCTGCCATTGCCACCGTGATCGGCAACATCGCCGCCAGTGCCTACTATGTCTGCTATTTCCTTCGGAAGAGATCCAGCCTTTCCATCCGCTTTCAGGATTTCTCCACAGCAGGCAGAATCCCCTTCAGCGTTGCCTCTATCGGCATTCCTGCTTCCTTAAACAATATCCTCATGAGCTGTGCCAATATTGTCCTGAATCTGGTCCTTGTAAGCTATGGCGACACTCCTGTGGCTGCCATGGGCGTGGCTTTAAAAAGCAACATGCTGGTTGTCCTGCTCCAAATCGGCCTCTGCGCCGGCATTCAGCCCCTGATCGGCTACAATTATGGCTCAGGGAATAAAAAGCGGTTAAAGCAGGTGTTCTGGTTCACAGGATTGTGCGCTGTTATTATGGGAACAGCTCTCACTCTCCTCATGGTAGTAGCAAGGAGATTTGTCATCCAGGCCTTCATCAATGACGCGGATGTCATTTCCTACGGTATCCAGATGGTGATCGCCCTGCAGCTTTCCGGTCCCGTGATCGGTATCCTGTTCCTGTGCATCAACACTCTTCAGGGCATGGGAAAGGCGCTTCCCTCCCTGGTTCTGACCATCTGCCGCCAGGGCCTTATCTTCATCCCCGCTGTCTGCCTCCTGAACCGCATATTCGGGCTGGACGGCGTGATCTATGCACAGCCCACAGCGGACTTCCTTTCCATTGTCCTTTCTGTTGTACTGTGTATGCACATCTTCCATAAAATGGAAGGCTCGGAAAACCTATCCGGCACCTCGGATATAAGGCTTTGACAGGCCCCCAGGCCCGTGATTCTTCCCAACGGAGCCCAACAGAGCCACTAAGGTGATCCGGTATGGCAGCATCGCCTCTATCTAAAAAAACGAATAACTAATTTTTCTCATTCTTATCGCATAAAAACTGTGAATAAATTGACAATGGTTATTTGAAATGATAGGATAATCTGGTAAATAAATAGAACAGATGGAGGAGATCATCATGAACAAAAGCAATATGACCGGCTTGGCCATTATGGCAGTGGCTTCTGCTGCGGTGATTGCTGTATCAGGTCCTGCCTACAATGCCATTCAGGAGTCACGCCTGAAGGCTGCTGCCGGCGGACAGGAGACTACCACCGCTGCAGGAGAGGCAGAGGGCTATGGCGGCCCCATCCTGGCAGAGCTGACTCTGGCCGGGGACAAGATCATTGATCTGAAGCTTTCCGGCGACAAGGAGACACCGGAGATCGGAGGCGCTGCCTTAAATACTCTGAAGGAAGCCATCCTGGAAAAGGGAAGCCTGGAGGGAGTGGATGCAGTATCCGGAGCTACCTGGACTTCCAAAGGCGTTTTTGCCGCCGTACAATCTGCTATGGGAATCGAAAAAGCAGAGGAGCCTGCTTCTGACGCTTCCGAAGAGGCAGTCACAGCCTCCGGCCTTTACCACGGCCTGGGCTTCTTCTCAAATGGCCGCTTAGGCCCTGGGAAGGATGACACAGACACAGGCGTCTACAGCTTCAACGAGGTGGTCGCTTATGTCCTCTTTGACGAAGAGGGACGCATCCTTGATCTGGAGGTAGACCAGTTAGAGGTGGCAACACCAAATTATGACGGCGAGCACATGCCCCACCTGACCGGCTTCCCCGGACAGAGCTACAATGCCGATGAGGATCATGATGAAAAGGTTGACGCTGTTCTGGAGCAGACAGAGGACACCTTCTTAGCTGAGGTAGACGGATGGGCCACAAAGCGTGAGCGCGGCAGCACCTACAAGCTGGGCTCCGGCACCTGGGAAGAGGAAATGGATGTATTCGAGGAGACCTTCAAAGGCATGACCATAGAGGAAGTGAAGCAGTGGTATGCAGACAACTGCTCTGACTTAAACGGCAAGCCCCTCCACGGCACCTCTGATAAGGAAGAGGATATCAAGAAGTACGAGGCTCTTTCCGATGAGGCAAAGGCTGGCCTGGATGCCATTTCCAGCGCTACCATGTCCTTAAATGATGCCCACGGCAACATTCTTGGGGCTTTGGAGCGGGCTTATGAGTCAAGAAAGCCAGTGGATGCTGACAGCGTTGCAAAGATCGGCCTGGGCTTTACCAATACCGGCCGCTTAGGACCTGGAAAAGATGACACAGACACAGGTGTCTACAGCTTCAACACCCAGGCTGCAGGCGCATGCTTTGATGCAGACGGCAAGATCGTTGCTCTCTACACAGATGTGATGGAGATCGCCACACCAAACTACGACGGCGAGCATATGCCTCATCTGACCGGCTTCCCCGGACAGAGCTACAATGCGGATGAGGACCATGACGAAAAAGTGGATACCGTGCTTGAGCAGACAGATGACACCTTCCTGGCAGAGATCGAGGGCTGGAAGACAAAGCGTGAGCGCGGCAGCACCTATAAGCTGGGCTCCGGCACCTGGCAGGATGAGATGAACATCTTTGAGGAAGCCTTCAAGGGCCTGACAGCCGATGAGGTAAGCACCTGGTTTGACACCTACTGCTCTGACTTAAACGGCAAGCCCCTCCACGGCACCTCTGATAAGGAGGAGGATGTCAAGAAGTACGAGGCTCTTTCCGATGAGCAGAAAGGTGAAATGGATGCTATCTCCGGCGCTACCATGAGCCTTAAGGATGCCCATGGCGACATCTTAGGCGCTATTGTAAAATCCTGGGAGAATGCAAAGAGCTCCAACATTTCTGTGAGCAAATAATATCCCCAAAATGTCCAAAAGGGCGGGAACCGTATCACATCTCCGGTTCCTGCCCTTTTTCTGCGTTCATCCCTCACATCATTTATTTCTGTCTTTCCTTCAGCACTTCCAATGCCTTCTGTATCTGGTTATCCTCCTCAGGCTCCACCACTGCCTGGGTCTTTAATTCTTCTGACAGCTCAACCTCCACATCCGGCTCTATGCCCTTTCCGTGAAGGTCAAAGCCGCTGGGTGTATAGTAGTGGGCTGTTGTGATCTTGATCGCAGAACCATCTCCCAGAGGGATGAGATTCTGCACGATTCCTTTGCCATAGCTGGTAGTTCCCACCACAGCCGCCTTGTCATAATCCTTCAGAGCTCCTGTAAATACCTCGGAAGCGCTGGCTGAATCACCGTTTACCAGGATGACAATGGGGATATCCAGCTCATGGCCGTCAGAGGCTACATAGGTGTCTCCCTTTCCGTTCTTATCTGCAGTGTACACGATCAGAGTCTTTCCCTTTCCCTTTTCATAGGTGGAAAGGTCATCGGGAAGAATGTAATCCGCCATCTTGATGGCCCCGTCCAGAACGCCTCCGGGATTATTCCGCAAATCGATCAGCAGACCCTTCATGCCCTCCTCTGTCAGGGAGTCAATGGCCGTCGTGAACTGCTCCACTGTGATCAGGTCAAACTCACTGACAGCAATATATCCTGTCTTATCTGCCAGCATCCGGTACTCTACGGTCGGCACCTCGATCTTGCGGCGCACGATCGTGAAATCCACATATTCGTCCTTGTCTGCGCGGTAGACCGTCATATCCACCATGGTGCCTTCCTCGCCCTTGATGTAGGTGCTCACCAGAACATCCAGGCTTTCACCGGCCACCAGCTGGTCTTCCACCTTATAAATAATATCCCCAGGCTTCAGCCCTGCCTCAAAGGCCGGGGAGCCCTCAAATACCTTTACAATGGTGCACAGCCCCGTATTCCTGTTCTGGCTCAGCATCGCACCGATACCGGAATAGGTTCCGCTGGTGCTCTCCCGCATGAGCTTATAATCCTCCTCCGAATAATAGGAGGAATAGGGATCGTCCAGGCCTGCCATCATTCCGCGGTAAATATAGTCCTCCACCTGCCCCGCATCCGGCTCATAGAGGAAATACTGGCCGATGATCTGCTCGATCAGGTTCATTTTATTTAAAACCTGGCTGAAATCCACGCCCGCTGCCGCTGCCTTCCCATCTGTAACAGAAGGCGCCACCTTCTCTGTGCCCAGCCCCGGCTGGCGGCTCATCACACGCATTCCAAAGAGGTAAATGCCAGCGGACATTCCCACAATGATCAGCCCTGCAAAGGCAGTGACAAGGGCTCCCACAAGAGCACCCATCCAAAAACGGCTTTTTCCTCCCCTGCCCGGGGTGTTTTCCCTCTCCTTTTCATCCCTGTTCCATTGTTCATCCATTCTGCGATTTTCCACTTCTGTCTCCTATCTGTCTGACAGCCGCGGCCCGGCCTCCAGCGCCGCAAGGCTGAATTACACATCTTTTTATGAATACGCCCTTATCCCTACATCATAGTCGCCGGGCTCTTCTTTTATGCCAGTACCGCGTGCCCTTATCCCCTGTATGAAATACCATCCAGATATCCCCTGCTGTCCCGGTTATGGTCAGGGGCTTACATACTTCTGCGGGTTCACGTAAGATCCTCCTGAACGGATCCCAAAATGCAGGTGAGGCCCTGTAGAATACCCGGTGGAGCCCACCTTTGCAATGGTCTGTCCCTTTGTGACCTTCGCCCCCTTGCTCACTAACAGCTGGGAGCAGTGCATGTATACCGTGCTCACCCCACCTCCATGGTCGATCATGATATAATTGCCTGCGGAATAGCTGTATGTAGAGATTACCACCTCGCCGTCAGCTGCCGCCACAATGGCAGAGCCTGTGCTGGCTCCGATATCGATCCCCTTGTGATTGCTGGAGGCTCCCTCTGTGGGCGACTCCCTGTCTCCGAACCGGGAGGTGATACGGCTGCTGGAAGGGCAGGGCCACTTAAAACTAATATTCCCCAAATTTGACACGGTATACGTTTTCCCCGCTTCCGCCGCCTTCTTCCTGGCCTCCTCCTCCCGGCGCTTCATCTCGGCCTCGATCTTCTTCATCTCATCTTCCTGGGCCTTGATGTCCGCCTCATACTGGTCGATCTCACTCTGTGCCGATGCGATCTTTGTCTGGAAGGCTGCCAGTTCTGCCTTCTTCGTGCTTAAGAGCTTCTGCACAGAGGCCTGCTTTGCCTCTGTGGACTCCTGCATTCCCAGAAGGGCCTCATGCTCCTTAGAGAGCGTTTCCTCCTCTGCGCGCACGGCTTCCTTGGCTGCTGCGTATTCCCTCAGCATCCTGCGGTCATACTCTGCGATCTGGCTCACATACTCTGCCCTGTTAAGAAGCTCAGAAATGCTCTGGGACCTCACAATGGAATCCATAAAGCTGGTCTCGCCATTCTCGTACATATATTTGATGCGCAGCTTCATAGTATCGTACTGGTGGGCCTCCACAGTTTTTGCCTCCTGAAGCCTTACCCGGGCCTGGGCGATCTCCTCCTCCTTTTGGCTGATCTCCCCCTCCAGCTGGGTGAGCTCCGCTGCCAGGGAGGACAGGTCTGCATCCAGCCGCTTTACATAGGCAGCCGCATCCGACTTTAATCCCTCCAGCTCCTTTAGGGTTCCCTCCATCTTTTTCTTCTCCTCCTCCAGAGCAGACACCTTCTTTTTGGCATCCTCCATCTGGGTGCTTGTGGCATAGGAGGAAAATGCAGCTGCCATGCCGATCATCAGAGACAGAGATAGGGTAAGGACCCTGAACCGCTTCTTTTCCATCGTTCTCTTCATAGAACCTCACCCCCTAGACCTTTAAGTGGCGGCGGATGGTAAAGAAACTTACCACAAAGCCGATCCCCACTCCCAAGGCCATGGCAAAGCCTGCCATGGAGGGAAAGATTTCATGGAGGGCCAGAGGCTCAAAGAGCCCTGCGATGATCTGGTATCTTTCATTCAGATAGTAAATGGCCTCCTGGTAGAGAACATAGATGGCCGCCAATGGGATGACAGCGCCGAAAAAGCCCAGCAGCACGCCCTCCACCACAAAGGGCGCCCGTATCATGTAATTGGTGGCTCCAATATAGCGCATGATCTCATTTTCCCGCCTGCGGAAGGCCGCTGCCACGGAAATGGTATTGCTGATCAGGAAAACCGCCACAGCTAAAAGCACGCCGATGATCATAGCTGATATCACGCCGATGATCTTGCCCATGCTTGTAAATCCTGCTGCAAGGGCGCTGGAATACCTTACCCGGCGCACACCTGCAAGCTCGTTCAGACGGTTCACCACCTCCTGCTGAGAGGAGATATCCCTTAAAAATATCTCATAGGAGGCAGAGCCAGCCAGGGGATTATCATCTGCAAAGCCCTCTGCCAGCTCCTCCATGCCCTCAAAATATTGGGCCTTAAAGCTCTCCCAGGCCTGGTCGGCAGAAATATAGCGCATTTCCCGCACTTCACCCCATCCTCCGATCTCGCTGCCCACAGCCCCGATATCCTCCTCGGACATGCCTTCATCAAAAAATACCGTGATCCCTACGGTATTCTCCGCCATCTGCGCCCCATGCTCCACATTTGCCATAAGGGCAAAAAAAAGACAAAATAAAAAAATACATGCAGAAATAGTCGCTATGGAAGCCAGCGAAAACAAAATATTTCTGCATATATTGATCACGCCCTGTTTCAGGCAATACCAAAATGTACTAATCCTCATCATTGGGTATCTGCTTCTCCTCCCACGTCACTGATAATCGACCCCCGGTCCATCGTGATGACACGCTTATTCATCTCGGCCACCATCTCCTGGCTGTGTGTTACCACAACCACAGTCGTCCCCCTCTGGTTGATCTCCTCCAGAAGATTCATAATCTCATGGGTGTTAAAGCTGTCCAGATTCCCCGTAGGCTCATCTGCCAACAGGACCTCCGGATTGTTGATCAAAGCCCTGGCAATGGCCACCCTCTGCTGCTCCCCGCCGGAAAGCTGGCTGGGATAAGCCTTGTACTTAGAGGACAGTCCCACCAGCCTGAGCATTTCAGGCACTGTCTCCCGTATGGTGCGCCCCGGCACACCGATCACTCTCTGAGCAAAGGCAACATTCTCAAACACAGTGCGGTCCTTCAGGAGCCGGAAGTCCTGAAAGACCACGCCTAATTTTCTTCGGTATTTGGGAACAAATCTCCTGGGCATCCTGCCCAGATCCATATCGTTGACAACGATCCGCCCCTTTGTGGGCTCAAGCTCCTTCAAAAGAAGCTTAAGCAGGGTGCTCTTTCCAGAGCCGCTCCTGCCCGTTATAAATACGAACTCGCCGTCCTCTATTGTGAGGTTTAAGTCCTTTACGGCCCTGCTTCCAGGGCCGTAGGTCTTGCTCACATGAGTCAATTCTATCATCTGTCACAACCTCTTAATAGTCCAGGCTTTCCATATACTTCATGTATTTGGCAACCATAAGGGCGATCTTAAAGGTAATGGCATCCTCAAACACGCGCAGATCCAGTCCGGTGCTCTTCTGCAGCTTGTCCAGACGGTATACTAAGGTGTTGCGGTGGATGTAGAGCTGCCTGGAGGTCTCGGATACGTTCAGGCTGTTCTCAAAGAACTTGTTGATGGTAGCCAGTGTCTCCTCGTCAAACTCATCCGGTGACTTGCCGTCAAACACCTCGCGGATGAACATTTTGCACAGCGGGATCGGAAGCTGGTAGATCAGACGTCCGATACCTAAGTTGTTATATGCGATCACATTCTTGCTGGCATAGAAGATCTTGCCTACATCTAAGGCCATCTTCGCCTCCTTGTAGGAGCGTGACACCTCCTTGATGTCGCCGATCACAGTACCATAGGCTACACGTACCTTCGTCATGGCCTCTGTGTTCATCATATCCAGAATCGTGTTGGCTGTCTTGTCCAGATCACCGTAGGATTCCCCTGGGCGGACCTCCTTTACCAGGATGATATTCTTCTCATCCACGGCTGTGATGAAGTCCTTTGTCTTTGCTGCGAAGAGGCTTCTGACTGTCTCAAGGGCATTGGCATCCTTTTCATTGTGTGTCTCGATGATAAATACCACGCGCTTCACATCGGTATCAATGTGGAGCTTCTTCGCACGGTTGTAAATGTCAACTAACAGCAGGTTGTCCAGCAGCAGGTTCTTAATAAAGTTATCCTTGTCAAAGCGCTCCTTATATGCAACAAGAAGGTTCTGGATCTGGAAGGCCGCCAGCTTTCCAACCATATATACGTCATCGCTGGCTCCCTTTGCAAGAAGGATGTATTCCAGCTGGTGTTCATCAAATACCTTAAAGAACTGATAGCCCTGGATCACCTGGCTGTCTGCCGGAGAATCCACGAATACCAGAATCGAACTCTCTGATTCTTCTGCATCTGTAAAAGTGGACGCAAGCACCTTTCCCTCTGTGTCACAGATACCTAAATCAATTCTTGTAATTGCCTTTAATCCGTCCAGTGTCGTCTGAAGTATCTGATTTGAAATCATTCTCTACTCTCCTTTTTTGATGTATTCGGAGTTTCCATTATCCCTATTTTCATATTTTAATGCAATTTTACAAAAAAAGCAAGAGAGTTGTAACCTCTCTTGCCCTTTTTTACAATAGCAGTCTGAGCTCTGATCCCAAAGGATTAGTTCAGGATAACATTCTCGGTGTCCTTGTCGAAAATATGTATCTTCTCAAGGTCCATAGCCAGCTTTACAGTATCACCAGGTCTTGCGGTGGTACGCGGATTTACCTTGGCGGTGAAGTTTGCATCATCAATATCAAAGTACAGAAGAACCTCAGAACCTAACATCTCATATACACGGATGGTTGCATCAAATACGCTCTTTGGAGAAGAAGCTAAGAATGCATCCTCATCATGCAGATCTTCCGGACGGATACCCAGGGTAACAACCTTGCCTACATAACCTGCTGCTTCCAGCTTTTTCGCTTTGTCAGCCGGCAGTGCTACCGTGTGTCCGCCGAAGGTCAGGGTGATGTCTGTGCCTGCTTTGCCGACCTGAGCGTCGATCATATTCATCTGAGGAGCTCCGATGAATCCGGCAACGAACTTGTTGCATGGCTTATCATACAGGTTCTGTGGGCTGTCTACCTGCTGAACGATACCATCCTTCATAACAACGATTCTGGTACCAAGGGTCATAGCCTCTGTCTGGTCATGTGTAACGTAGATAATGGTGGTTTCCAGTCTCTGATGAAGCTTGGAGATCTCAACACGCATCTGGCCTCTCAGCTTAGCATCCAGGTTGGACAGCGGCTCATCCATCAGGAATACCTTGGGGCTGCGGACGATAGCACGTCCCATAGCTACACGCTGTCTCTGACCACCGGAAAGAGCCTTCGGCTTACGGTCTAACAAATGCTCCAGGTCAAGGATCTTAGCTGCATCATGCACCTTCTTGTCGATCTCATCCTTTGGAGTCTTTCTTAATTTCAGTCCGAATGCCATGTTATCATATACGGACATATGTGGATACAGAGCGTAGTTCTGGAATACCATTGCGATGTCTCTGTCCTTAGGCTCAACATCGTTTACCAGCTTATTGTCAATGTATAATTCGCCGGAGGAGATATCTTCCAGACCTGCGATCATACGAAGAGTGGTGGACTTACCACATCCTGAAGGACCTACGAAGATGATGAATTCCTTATCAGCGATTTCCAGATTGAATTCCTTCACTGCAACGAAACCGTTGGGGTATTTCTTAGTAACATTCCTTAAAGATAAACTAGACATTCTGTTTTTTCCTCCTAATACACTTTCATTGTGCCTCATTTGTAACTGTCTATATCATACCTGAAAGTCCATTTTCTTTCCATATTGTAAATCCACAAAATACATTTTTTGGTTTTAGCTAAATTGTATACCGCCAAAAAAAAATGCTGGAAATCACAAAGTTTCGCAATTTTTTTCCTTTTGTTTTTGTTGAAACTGTTAAGACCTCCCCTTCATCCCATGGGAGGGGAGGTTATTTTTGGCTATTTTATGAAAATAACCCCCGGATTTCGCTGAAATACTCCTATTTTTTTATCAATCTTGTCCCACACACAACTATTTTCATCCCCGCTCAATTATTGCTTCGCAGTAATAAAGCCTTCGCCGAAAACCTCACGGGCATCGCTGACGATCACAAAGGCCCTGGGGTCAAACTCCGCTGCGATCTCCTTGATCTGCACGATCTCCTTCTTGGAAACAACGCAGAAAAGCATTTTTTTCTCCTGATTAGTATACATTCCTCTGGCCTCCAGGCTGGTGACACCTCTTCCCATGCGCTCCATGATGGCACCTGCGATCTCCTGGTAGCAGTCAGAAATAATGTAGGCCTGTTTGGAGAATTTCAATCCTTCGATCAGGCCGTCTGTCACCTTAGAATTACAGAAGATCGCAATGAGGGCATAGAGAGCCGTGGGAATCCCAAATATACCGGCACCCGCAGCCACAATAAAGCCATCCAAAACCTGCATGATCTGAGCCATGGTGTAGTGGCGCAGCCGCCGCTGTATCAGCACCGCCAGCATGTCCGTGCCTCCTGTAGTACACCCGCCTAAGAGCACAAGTCCTGTTCCCAGGCCGCTTAAGATCCCTCCGAACAGCGCGGCAAGGAGAATATCCCCGCCAATGCAGGAAACCTCCGGGAGCACATAGAGAGAAAAGGACAATGTCAGGGTGGAGAACAGGGTGCGCTTGATAAACGTCCATCCCATAATAAAGTAAGCCGCTAGAAACAGAGGGATATTGAGGGCCGTATTCGTAAGCCACAGCGGGAGTCCCCACAGCTCCTTGACAATGATGGAAACGCCTGACACTCCGCCTATTACCATACTCACCGGATCAAAAATATTTTTAATGGCAAAGCCGATCAGAAATGTACCCGCAATAATGGCCATATACTCCCTGAATGTACTTTTCATTTTCATGTCTTTCGTCCTTTCCCGGCACTCTGCCGCTTCTGTTCTGTCTGTTTTTTTGTTGCACCGGATGCTTCAGAGGAGTTTCCTGGCGCAACAAAAAAGCAATTGCCGCAAAGGCCCCTGACACCTTTTGCGGCAGCTTATCCGTGTATAAAGTATGCTTCCTGCGGGCCTGTTCTATACGTCCCCCTGTGCGTTTCAAAAATGCTTATACGCGCTCAATGGTCTTTTCCGTGATCCTTATCTTTCCTTCCTTCAGCAGGCGTCCTACGGCCCGTTTAAAAGCATTCTTGCTGATGCCGAACTCTCTCTGGATGATCTCCGGCTTTGCCTTGTCATTGAACGGGAGCACCCCGTCAAATTCCTCCAGCACCTTCAGAACGGCCTCTGCATCTGCTCCCATCTGCACATAGGCCCGCTGACGCAGGCACAGATCCAGCTTCCCGTCCTCTCTCACCCGCACGACTCTGGCCTGTACGGTCTCGCCCTCCCGCACCTTGCCGAAAATCTCCTTCTGTGGGATCAGGCCGTAATATCTGTTATCCACCGCCACAAAGGCACCTATGGACGGATTGATCTCATATACCGTACCTTCCACCCAGTCCTCGGCCTTATAGGGTGACTGGCTGCTCATGTGGGAATACACCCTCATGGTGGCTGCCAGCCTGTGGCTCTTGTCCACATAGAGGCTTACAAGGCATTTTTCCCCTTTTCGCACGGGATGTGTCTGCTCCTTAAAGGGAAGCAGAAGATCCTTCTCCAGACCCATGTCCAGAAATGCCCCTATTCTGGAAACCTCCTTGACCTCCAGTTTGGCCGTCTCTCCCAGCTGCAGCCTCGGCGTGCTGGTGGTAGCGATCAGCCTGTCTGCAGAATCCTTATAGATGAACACGGTCACTCTGCTCCCAATGTCAGCACCCTCCGGCACCTGCTTTCTGGGCAGGAGGACAGCTGCCTCATCTCCCGGCTTTTCGCTTAAATATACGCCAAACTCTTTTTTTCTGACTATTTCCAGCTCCTGTATCTTTCCTAATTCGATCATATATTTACTCCCTCTGTTTATCATCTCCGGCAATGGCGGCGGTTCCTACATGCACTGCACCGGCTCTGTCAAGAGCTGGATCACCGCATAGGCCTCCCCTGCCGTATTTTTCAACGCCACGGTCCACCAGCCGTCCTCCTCCTCTGTGACGGACGGGAGGACGATGTCTCCCAGCAGCGCTGCCTTTTTGTAATCCGCCCGGATCTCTCTTATCGTCAGACCCTGGGGGATGGCTTCCCTTGCCATATCCACATACTGGGCATTGTTCACATGGTGGTTGGTATCCAAATGATGGCGTGCGATCTGGACCGGCTCTCCTGCCCTAAAGTGTTCAGGGACAGACAGCCTTCTGGGCGACGGGTCTAACGCCAGAGGCGCTTCCTCCCTGCCATAGGGCGCTGTATCCTCCGGCTGTACCCGGATGGGTGTCTGCCTTTCTGTATCATATAAAAACCAGATAGAATGGGCTCTCACAAGATCAGCCCCGGTTCTGTCCCTGAGTACGAAATCCCGGTAGCCGTAGATCCCTTTAAATGAAGTGGGCCATGTACCTACGGTGATCGCCTCTCCCAGCTTTGGATACCGGTCAATGTTGATCCGCCAGGAGGACAGAAGCCAGGCCTTGTGATTCTGATCCAAAAATCCCACGCCCACCTTTGCATCCTCTGACTGCAGCGTACTACAGTCCTGCATATAATTGATGATGCCCAGCACGCTGAGGCGTCCGTATTCATCTGTCTCGCTGTAGCGCACCCTGCTGTTAAATGTATACATATTCTCCGGCCTCCTGACGCTATGATACCATGTCCTTTCCCTCTCACGCAAGACTAGCTAGAAAAAAATCCCACAGGCTTTACCTGCGGGATATCTCTAAGCTGGGCTACAAGGATTCGAACCTTGAAAATGACGGAGTCAGAGTCCGTTGCCTTACCATTTGGCGATAGCCCATTGTTTATTCTTCGCAGCCTTACTTGCGACTGCGAAGATTATTATACTCATATTATGGCAATTCGTCAAGCACTTTTTTAATTTTATATCCAATGAAATTAAAATGGCCCGATCCCTGTCATAGTGGCATACATAAGAAAGCAGAATGCCACGATCCACCATAGGCCGATCAGCGGAATGATGAACTTAAACCATTTTTTATATGGGACCGCTGCCAAAGCCAGACAGGACATGGTCATACCGCTGGCCGGGGTGACCGCATTAGTAAATGCATCGCCGAACTGGAAGGCAAATACAGCTGTCTGCCTGGTAACGCCTACCAGATCTGCCAGAGGCGCCATGATCGGCATGGTGATCGCCGCCTGGCCGGAGCCGGAGGGCACCAGGATATTGAACAGGTCCTGTACGATAAACATGCCGAAGGCAGTCAGGGAAGACGGGAAGTGGTTCAGAATCCCTGCAAGGGCATGTACGATGGTATCCATGATACTTGCATCGGTCAAGAGAATGGTGGCTGCCTTACAGAGGCCCACCATCAGGCAGGGGAGCATCATGCCCTTGCAGCCGGAGACAAAGCTATCTGCCATTTCCCGCGCATTCAGGCCTCCGATGACCCCTGTGACGATCCCCATGATGAGGAACAAGGCGGAGATCTCATCCATGTAGAATCCGAACTTGATAACGCCCACGATCAGGCAGATGAAGGTAACTGCCAGGGCTGCCAGACAGACCTTCTGCCTGGCAGTCAGAGGCTCGATCTCCGTCATATCCAGCTCTAACGTCCTGGTCTGGTCGTATTCATACATCGCGCTGGACCGGGGATCCTTCTTTACCTTCAGGGCATAGCGCATCACATAGGCGATATTGATAACCACAAGCACTGCGAAAAGGAGCATGCGGTATCCCAGCCCGGAAAAGGTGGGAAGTCCTGCGATCCCCTGGGCAACACCTACGGTAAAGGCATTGGTGCAGCCCGCCCCATAGCCTGCTCCCACAGAACAGAACACCAGGGCCAGGGCAGTGATGGAATCAAAGCCCACAGCCATGCACACTGTAATGAGAAGAGGCAGGAAGGCCAGATATTCCTCATTACAGCCCGCCAGGGTAGAACAGATGGAAAAGACGATCATGATGACCGGGATCATCAAAAGCTCCCGACCCTTCATTTTTTTCACAAGGGTGCCCAGGCCGGATTTGATCGCTCCCGTAGCCGACAGGATGCCCAGGGAACCTCCCACAAGAAAGAGAAAGGCGATAATGCTGCTTCCCCCCTGGATACCGAGGGTGACGGAGGTAAACAGCTCCATAAGTCCTGTGGGATTCTGATCCGTATAATGGAAGGTAGACGGATCCACCACCATCCGCCCGGTACCCGGATCCTCTATGCGGTCATAAACACCAGCCGGGATAATATAGCTCGCAACCGCACTGATCAGGATAATGCACGCAATAATAATGATCGGATTTGGCGCCTTAAAGGAGCTTCCCCCCTTTGGCTGACCCTGCTTTTTCTTTGATGAAAAGATACTCATCCTCATTTCCTCCAGTTTGCTTCGTAATCATTGATCTCCATGATCGCTGCCGTGACCATCTTAGTCCGTTCAAACAGAGAATCCACCACAGCGCATTCCTCCTTTGTGTGGGCTCCTGTTCCCACCACTCCAAAGGAACACACCGTAGGGACTCCTGCCGCTGCCAAAAACGAGGCGTCTGAATTGCCCCCCACAAAAATGGAGCCAAAGGGCGGGAATCCATTCTTAGTAAGCACTCCGTTGACGTAATCTAACAGGCGGTGATTGGCTTCTGTCTCCTCAAAGGCCGGCATGGGGGACAGAAATTCCACTTCCGTTCTGGTTCCTTCGATAAATGTCCGGCTGCACACTTCCCTCACTTTTTGGCATATGGGATCCATATCACTGACCCTGTTATAACGGATATCCAACTCTGCCTCACACAGATCCGGAACCACATTGGACACTGTCCCACCATGGATCACATCCACGCTGACTACTACCCCTTCCTCATACCTGGTAAGGTTCTGGAGAAGGGGGATCTTGTAAGCCATCTCTGCAATGGCATTCCTTCCCTTCAGGAAATCATTCCCCACATGACCGCCTACGCCATGGACGGTAACGTGACAGTCCACACCGCCCTTGCGCCCAGTGGTGAGACAGTTGTCCGGCCTTCCGATCTCCATGTTAAAGGCACACAGGCCCCCCTTTGCCTCCTCCATCAGGATCCGGCTGCTGATGGAGCCTGTATGTCCGATCTCCTCATCTCCCACTAGGATGATCTTGACCGGCCTTTCCCCATAGCCCAGATAATGGAGGGCTTTGACTGCATAAAGCATGATGGTAATGCCGCCCTTCATGTCGATCACCCCCGGACCGTATGCCTTTCCGTCCTCTATGCGGAATGGATCCTCCGGATAGCTGCCCTCCGGAAAAACAGTATCTGCATGTCCGCTTAGGATAACAGGCCTTCCCGGCCTGTCAGGGCCGTCTACGACGATCAGCACATTGGCATTCCCCTGGGAATCCTCCAGACGGCAGGCAAGGCCTTCTGCCTCAAAGCTCTCCTTCAGAAAATCCATCACCCGGTTGACCTTTTCCTTTTCCCTGGAACTGCCCTGCATATTCACCAGTTTTTCCCAAAAACGGATCATATCTTCCCTGTGGGCTTCAATGTACTGGCGGATTGGCTCCATATATGATTCCATCGCATTCTCTCCTCTTGATTTTGACATATCATATTAGCAAATTACCACTTTATCATACTGCATCCCAAAAGCAATGGCAAGCTTTTTTATAGCAAACCTGCATGCGCCCGGCGGACATTCTCTCTGGGCCTCCCAGTGCCAGCGGCTCCGCCCCTTTTTCCATTTCTGGAAGCCATGCTCATGTAAAACTGGTAATACGTCATATCGGAAGTGACTATCTGAAAATATGTAAAGATCGCTATCACACGTTGGGAATGAAAGAACTGTATGCAGAAAGAAACCGTAGAACAACTCTTTGAATCAGCGAAAACATAGATTCCGGTTTGCACAGATGTACGCAAAAGCCCGGATAAAAATAAGACCCTCTCTCTTCGAGAAGGTCTTAAAAACTGGGCTACAAGGATTCGAACCTTGAAAATGACGGAGTCAGAGTCCGTTGCCTTACCATTTGGCGATAGCCCATTAACACAACAAAATATATTATACGATAGAAACGGTTTTTCGTCAAGCACTTTTTACAAGTTTTTTCCTTTTTCTTTCCAACTATCTCCTTCCCAGTATCTCTTGGAGCTTTTTCATGGAGCGGTTGTATTTTGAGAGCTCTGTGGCAAGGGGAAGCTTAAGAGCCTTTGCCACCTCCCGGTGCTTCATGCCGGCGGCTGCGTGGAGGAGCACGATCTGGCGCTCCTGCCTGCTGATCTTTTCCAAGGCATCTAAGAGCACACGGCGGTCTGCTGCCTGCTCTAAGGACTCGCATACCATCCCCTCCTCCCGGCCCTCCAGCTCCTCTAATCCAATGTGGGAACGGCTCTTCTGCTCTCTGAAACGCATATAGCACAGGTTCTTTGCAATGGTAAAGAGCCAGGCCATAGGCTTTCCCTGGGGCACATAGGAGCCTGCCTTTGTCCACACGCTCAAATATGCCTCCTGCATCAGGTCCTCGGCCTCATGGGGGCTTTTGGTCAGGGACAGGATATAGCTGTAGAGAGGCCGGGCCGTTTCCTGGTAAAACTGGCGGAAGGCTTCCCTGTCTCCTTCTCCTATGGCCTTGATCATTTCCTCCTGTGACACGTGAAGCACCCCCATTCCGGGGACCAGCCCTTCTCCTGCCTGCCGGACGCCAGAGGGGCCCTGGCAGCCCGCTCTATGCGCCTGATAAAAAGCTGTTTTCTATGGTGATAACGCAGACGCACCTCTTATCCCGCCTGCGCACCTCATCGCTGATCCTTACCTTCAGTTTGCCCAGAATATCCGGCTTATATTCCCTGGGCACTACCAGGTCAAAGATCAGATTGATGCGCTCCACTCCGTCCACCATCCTGAAATCGTGAAAGCTTAAGCGGCTGTCGATTTCCCCTAATACCTCCAGCACCATGGATTTAAACTGGAGCACCCGCTCATCATGGGTCTCCACAGGGTCCATGTGTATCACCAGCATCAGTCCAAACCTTCTGTAAGCCTCCCGCTCGATCCGGTCAATGATCTCGTGGGAGATCTCGATATCCCGGTCATTGGGGACCTCTGCATGGATGGAGGCCATGCTTTTTGACGGACCGTAATTGTGGACGATCAGGTCATGTGTCCCGACGATCCCGTCAAAACCCTCCACAAAATTAGTGATCTGATTGTAAAGCTCAGGATCAATGGCTTCGCCGATCAGAGGAGCCAGGGTATCCTTCGCGATATTGACGCCTGCGATCATAACCACCACAGACACCACAAGACCTACAATGCCGTCAATATTCCATCCCAGAAGGCCATACACACCAATGGACAGAATGGTGGAGGAGGTTGTTGCCACGTCCCCCATAGCATCTGCTGCCGTAGCCAGCATGACTTTGGAGTTGATCCTGTTCCCCAGCCTTCTGTTAAAGGCTGAGAGCCACAGCTTCACGCAGACGGAAAGGACCAGTATCAGGAGCGATACCCATTTAAAGGTCAATGTCTCCGGGTGGAACACCTTTCCCAGAGAGGTCTTAAACAGGGAAAAGCCCACCTGAATGACAAGGAAGGCCACGATAAAGGCCGCTATGTATTCGATCCTCCCATGTCCAAAGGGATGGTCATCATCCGCCGGCTTTTCTGCCATCTTCACGCCCACAAAGCCTATGATGGAGGAGGCGGCATCTGACAGATTGTTAAATGCATCTGCCATAACAGAAATACTGTTTACCAGCACACCGATAAACAGCTTTCCGCAAAACAGCAGGATATTGCAGAAGATCCCTACCATGCTTGCGAGGGTGCCGTAGGACGTCCGCACTCCGGCGTCCTCCACCTGCTCATAATTCTTTACAAAACGCTTAACCAATAATTCTGTCATGTTTCCTCACCGTACTCTACTTTTTCCAAAAACAGGCCCTGCGCCGGGGCTGTGAATCCGGCAGCCTTTCTGTCCCCTGCTACTAAAAGGACATCCATCTCCTCCGGCCTCCTGTCTCCTAAGCCCACCTCGATGAGCGTCCCCGTCAGGATGCGCACCATCTGCTGGAGGAAACCGTTTCCCGTAAACCGTATATGGAGCTTTGTGTCATCCGGCCTCTCAAAGCGTATCTCTTCAATGGTGCGCACCGTGGATTTCTTCCTATTTTTATTACCGCAGAAGCTCTTATAATCGTGGGTTCCCACCAGCCTGGCAGCTGCCGCTTTCATCTGTTCCACATCCAGGGCCCTTCCCAGACCGTAATAATATCCCCGCTGAAAGACATCCTTCTTGGGTCCCATCTCGATCTGATAGCGGTAGGTCTTCCTCACTGCATGGAAGCGGCTGTGAAATCTTGGGGCTGCTATGCGGCAGTCTGTGATGCAGATATCTTCCGGCAGGTAACGGTTTAAATATACCATAACATCCTCCGCAGAAGATCCCGGTCCCAAATGGAAATTCGCTACCTGGGCCTCTGCATGTACCCCGGCATCCGTTCTGCCGGAGCCGTGGACCTCTACCGGGCATCCTGCCATTTTCTCCAAAACAGCCTCCAGCTTTCCCTGGATCGTCTTCTCCGTATTCCCCTGCTTCTGCCATCCATCGTATCTGCTGCCGTCATAGGCCAGCTCTATCCTGTAGTTCACGTTTCCCGCCAACCCCCTTTTTTTCTGCCCATAAGCCACATTGTCACAGCCATTCCTGCCGCCACACCGCACATATCCAGCCATACATCCGATATCTGCCCGGAACGTCCCCTCACAAACAGCTGGATGGTCTCATCCACAAAGGGAACCGCTGCTCCCAGCTCCACCGCTGCCCGAAGCCCTTTTCTCTCCCCTCTCCTCCACACAGAAAAGCTCATAATGAGAAGGATTCCCAAGCCCGCATACTCGGTAAAATGGGCCCACTTTCTCACGATATGCTCTGTCAGCCAGAAAAGCTCAAGTCCTGCCTGAGAGGAAAGCTTAAGCAGCATTTCTAAAAAATGACCGCTTTCCATAGAGGAAATATCTGCGGGCATCAGAGAATTTCCGTAGATCATGCACACATAGGCAATCAAAAGAATATACCAAACCTTTTTTCTGTCCATAGGCTCCTTTATACTATGATTCGCAGACCGGCAGGAAAGGCCGTTCTGCGAATCCCTCTGTCATAACATTCTAATCCGGCAGTATGCCGCTTTCCTTCACAGCCTTTATGGCCTTATGAAGCATTTCCTCATCCTGTACAAGGGCCAGGCGGACAAAGCCTTCCCCGGAGGGCCCAAAGGCGCTTCCCGGTGTTACCATGACGCCTGCCTTTTCCACCAGCTCTATCACGAACTCCTCCGAGGTCTTGAAGTTCTCCGGAATAGCCGCCCACACGAACATGGTGGCTGCCGGACGCTCCATATTCCAGCCAATGGAGGAAAAGCCATCGCACATAATATTCCTTCTGGTCTCGTAGGCTGCCCGCGTCACAGCCACACAGGACTGATCCCCGGTAATAGCCGCCACAGCCGCTTTCTGTATCGGAAGGAACATGCCGTAGTCCATATTGGATTTTAACAGCTTCAGCTTTGAAACCACCTCTTTGTTTCCCAGGCAGAAGCCGATCCTTGCCCCTGCCAGACCGTAGGTCTTTGAGAGGGAGTTAAATTCCACCCCCACTTCTTTTGCCCCTGGGAAACGCAGGAAGCTTCCGCAGGTCCTTCCGTCAAATACCAGATCGCTGTAGGCATTGTCGTGGAGCACGATAATATCGTATTTCTTTGCAAATGCGATCAGCTCCTCATAAAAGCTGTCCGGCGCCATAGCCGCCGTGGGATTGTTGGGGTAGGACACCACCATGAGCTTTGCCCTCTTCGCCGCATCCTCCGGGATATCCTTGAGCTGGATGATATAGCCATTTTCCTTTTTCTGCGGCATATAGACAAGCTCTGCACCTGCGATCTGGGGACCGTCACCAAATACCGGATAGCATGGATCCGGAACCAATACCACATCTCCTCCATCTGCGATGGAAAGGGCAATGTGGGCCAAACCCTCCTGGGAACCCAAAAGGGAGCAGACCTCCGTCTCAGGATCAAGCTCTACCCCATAACGTCTCTCATACCACCCTGACACTGCCTCCAAAAGCTCCCTTGTATCGCTTATGGCATAGACATAGTTTTTCGGGTCTGCCGCTGCTTTGCACAGCGCCTCTGTAATATGGGCCGCAGGCGGGATATTGGGGGCGCCGATGCTTAGGTCGATGACCTCCTCCCCTGCTGCCAGCTTCTGTTTTTTCATTTCTGCCAGCTTTGAAAAAATGCCTTCCCCAAAGCGGTCCATCCTCTTTGCAAATTTCATTTTAAAAACCTCATTTCCTGATTATCTATTTAAAATCCTGCCAGACATACAATAATGGGCAGAAACACCGCCGGAAGCATGTTCCCGATCTTGATCCGGCTTCCCGTTGTCAGGTTAAGCCCTAAGGCAAAGATCAAAATAGAGCCGATACAGGACATCCGCCCGATCATAAGCTCTGTGAGATACGGCTTCACCACGCCTGCAAGCAGCGTGATCCCTCCCTGGTAGATTCCCACCGGAATCATAGAAAATGCCACGCCAATGCCCATTGCCGCGGCAAATACCACCGACAGCACTCCGTCCATGATGGACTTTGCAAACAGGGTAGTGTAATTGTGGCTTAGGCCGTCCTCTAAGGCTCCCACGATCGCCATGGCCCCCACGCAGTACATGAGGGAGCTGGTGACAAAGGCATCCACAAAGGTGGAGCTTGCATGGCCTGCCGGGATTTTCGACTTACACCACTCTCCGGTCCGCTCCAGCTTATCTTCAATATTCATCCACTCCCCTATGGCTGCTCCAACCACCATGCAGCCGATCATAAGCATGGTGTCCCTCGTCTCAAAGCCCGCGCCCTTCACGGACAGCAGGCCGCTCAGGGCACCTGTGGCCCCTATAAAGATGGTGCAGAGCCCCACCCCTCCTGTTATGGTGTCCTGAAACCGTTTTGGAAGCCCTCCTTTTAACAGCAGCCCCGCTGCGCTGCCGATCAAGATAGCCGCCATATTTACAATTGTTCCTAATCCTGTCATGTTTGATACCTGCCTGTTTTTCTGACTTTTCTTTCCTAAAAAAGTCCATTGTTTCTATTATAGTATATCGCACGAAAAAATCAATATGGCAAGTCTCCATATTTTTACCGGATCTATTTTGGACTTGCCCATTGATTTTACCTTTCTTCTAAATTACAATAAAATTACTAACTATCAGGAGGAGATCAATGAACATCGGATTTATCGGAATTGGAATCATGGGAAAATCCATGGTGAGGAATTTAATGAAGGCCGGCCATGAGGTAGCCGTTTACAACCGCACAAAGGCGAAAGCCGAGGATGTAGTGGCAGAGGGAGCACTATGGTGCGATTCCGTGGCGGAGTGTGCCGCCGGACGCGATATTGTCATTACCATTGTTGGATATCCAAAGGATGTAGAGGAAGTATATTTTGGGGAGAATGGAATTTTAAAGAACTGCGCAAAGGGCACTGTTATCATCGACATGACCACCACCAGCCCTAAGCTGGCTGTCCGCATCTATGAGGAGGCAAAGGCCCTGGGACTCCATGCCCTGGATGCCCCGGTCACGGGAGGAGACGCAGGCGCAAAGGCCGGAACTCTCACGATCCTGGCCGGCGGCGACAAGGAGGTCTTTGACAGCTGCCTTCCTGTATTGGAAGCCATGGGAAAGACGATCCGCTATGAAGGGAAGGCCGGAAATGGACAGCACACAAAGATGTGCAACCAGATTGCCATTGCCGGAGCTCTTTCCGGCGCCTGCGAGGCCATTGCCTATGCAAAGGCCGTGGGACTGGACACAAGGCTTATGCTGGATTCCATCAGCACCGGCGCTGCCGGAAGCTTCCAGATGACAAATGTAGCCGCAAAGACACTGGATGACAACTATGAACCAGGCTTTTTCTTAAAACATTTCATCAAGGATATGTCCCTTGCCTCTGAGGAAGCCCTTGCAGCGGGGACACGCCTGGATGTACTGGATCAGGTCCTGGGAGCCTGCCGTAAGCTGGAGGCTCAGGGCATGGGTGATCTGGGTACACAGGCTCTGATGAAATATTATGGGAAATAGATCTTCTGTAAAACAAAGCAGGATCTGTCAGGGAATCACTCCCCGCAGATCCTGCTTTTATCTTTCCAGTGCTTTGTGCGCAGCTGCTGCAGACACTCAGCACCTGTATTTTGACATTTATGACTCTTCCGTCTTTTTCTTCTTACGTGAACCGCTCCAAGCATACATTACCAGTGCAAGGGCGATGACGCCGTAGGAAATGAATACGCGGAAATACTCGCCGATCGCTGCATCGCCAAACAGGTTCTTACCTGCAGATGGTGCTACGATGAACAGCAGATGGAACAGGATACAGCCAAGGAGTGCCTGTCCATTGGTCGCCTTCTTAATGGAAGCGCCGCCTACCAGGATAGCCGCACCTGCGTACAGACCGACCTGCTCGTGAGCGCCATAGGTCTGGAAGGAACCCATATTCTGGACAAAGATCAGCTGGCCCCAGCCTGCCAGCACGGTGGAGATCATGATCGCGATCACGCGGACACGGTCCACATTGATACCGGATGCATTGGCAACCGTACGGTTCTGTCCCACTGCGCGGAACTGCTGGCCAATCCTTGTCTTCATGAGCGCATTGTTAAACAGGCACAAAAGACCTACTACCAGGAAGGTCACAAGGGGAACCGTTACCATACTAAACAGGGCTGCCACAGCCGGGATCTGATAAAGCACCACAGCTGCAACGCATATTCCAATGCGGATCCCTGCCTTTTTGGTATCCAGCTTCTTCATCAGGACCATGATGACCGTAATAACGGCAATCGCTCCGCAGACAATGTACAGCGCTGTCCCAAAGGGAACGCGGAGCAGGCCGTCCAGGGCATACTTAAAGCCGCGCTCTGTTGAAAGGTCAATGGTATTTGCCACACCGGTGGATCCCTTGATGACCAGTCCGGGAGCATTTAAGGGGATCAGGTTGCCGAAGATGAACAAAAACAGCAGCTGGTACAATCCATTTGCAAAATAGCCAAGGATCAGGCCGCCGATCATCTCCTGCCCTTTCATTTTATTCATCAGCTTGCCGATCAGCATTCCAAAGAAAGCTGCGATCGGCATTGTCATCACCATTGCCACAAGGAAACCGCCAAGACCAGTGATTCCCCATTCGATCACCCAGAGGGCCGCGATCTGAGCAGCCATAGCGCCGATAGTGATGGCGAAGTTGATACCCATACCTGCGATGATCGGGATGATCAGGGCAAGTACGATAAATGCATTTCGGCTCAGACGGCCAAACAGTTCATACATCACATAAGGTACCGTCTGTCCGGAACAGATCAGACAGATGATACACAGTACGATGAACATGATCGTAACTGCATTATTCTGCAGTATCTCACGAAAATCAAATTTATTACGCACGTGAATCACCTCCTGACTTTGTCAGTGCATACAGGATAATACCGTTGGAGATCAGGATACGCAGTGTCTCCGAAATCGTGGAGCCTGGAACCAGCACATTCGCAACCGGCATACCCAGTGTCAAAACACCCTGGAACAGGAATGTACCGATCAGCACATGGCTGATCTTACACCGGCTTGTGGAAGCGCCGCCGATCAGGATCGCAGATGCTGCTATGAAGCCCATCTGCCTCGGAGCAGTATAAAGCTGCATAAAGCCGTAGCTCTGAGAATAAACCAGGATACCAATGGCACCGATCACAGTGGAGAGCACAGTTCCGATGATGCGCATCTTATCCACATTGATACCCGTGGATTCTGCAAAGCGTGGATTATTTCCCACTGCCTGCATGGCCTCACCTGTCTTGCTGCGGGTAAACAGCCAAACCAGAACACAGCTGAGAACCATGAACAGCAGCAGTCCTGTGGGAACTGCAAAGCTTCCGATATTAAATGCCAGGAAATTATTCAAAATGTGTTTGAAGTTGGTAGAATCCAGACCGATGGTGTTACGAAGGCCTGTACCCAGCGGCCACCGCAGCTTCAGGGAAGTAAAGGGCAGTACCAGCCATGCAATACACATCAGGGAAACGATGGAAAATCCAACATAGGTTGTTACGGACATCTCATCTCCCTTTAACCGGTTTAACAGCAGTCCATAGAGATAACCGCAGACTGCAGCCAGCAGGGAACCGACCACAATGGCAAACAGGAAGCCTCCCCAGCCAGGGATCCCCAGCTCAATGGTCAGAAGTCCTCCGATCAATCCTGCTACCAGACCAATGGGAAGGCCCAGGTTCAGGCTGATACCGCACTGGATACCCGGAACCATGGCAAGTACCATGATAGAGTTCATACCCATACGGACAACCGTGTTGCTGAGCAGCGTCGGCAGGGACAGGTCATACCACAGTGTCATAAAGCAGAGCAGGATAAAGAATACTCCAATGATAACACGGGGGATACCAAGCTTTGCAACCAGCAGTTCATAAAACAGCAGAAGTACCGCAACAACCACCAGCGCCACTGCCAGATAGATCATATCGTCCGCATGGCGGATCAGGCTGTTCCCGGTCGTCTTCGGCGCATTGCTCTGCTCCATATAACGGTCATACTGAGTGGAAAAGCTGTCGCCGGACTGATATAAGATTCCCTGAACAGTATCCTCCAGAGTCTCTAACGCCTCATCGGTAAGGACCGGATAGATTGCCTTCAGCTCTTTGCCAACATTCTCATAAGTCTTTCCGGCTTCCTCCAGCTTCTGGATCATTTCCGGTGTTGGTTCAAAGCCGGACATATCCACTACGACTTCCTCGTCCTCAGGAATCTCCTCTCCGGCTGCAAGCATTTCTTCATGCTTTGCCTCCAAAGCGGCCTGGGCTTCCTCGTAATGGGCTTCCTCATAGGCAGCACGTGCCTCAGCCTCTGCATCTGCATAAGCCTTTACAGCCTCGGTGTACACAGTGACGGCTGCTGAAAGACCTGTTGTGTCGATCTGAGAATAATCTGTCTGCGCGGAATCAGAATACAGGGCACGTGTCTCCTCCTCTGCCTTTGCAACAGCCTCACGGATCGCTGCCATACCGCCACCTGATGCCCTTGCTGCTTCCTGGGCCTCTGCTTTTGCGATCGATACATAGCTCTCGACCACACTGTCTCCTGTTGCATTGAGCAGGGTATAGATGCGCAGCTTCTGCAGAATTTCCTCACCGGCCGCATTGTTCTGCTTTGGAAGGTTGACAGCCCCCAGCACCAGACACACGGCAGCCACAAGGCCGAGGAGTATGGAAAGAAGTTTTCTTATTTTACTTTTTGTCATGCTTCCACTCCTCCCTTCTCTATATGCTCAGAGGGCTTGATACCGGACATTGCCAGACCAAAATCCGCATCCGATGCATGAGGTGACAGGATATCCACCAGCTTGCCCTCTGATACGATCGCAATGCGGTCAGATATGCTGCGCAGCTCCTGAAGCTCAGAGGAAACGATCACAACTGTCATCCCCTGTTCACGGTTCAGCTTTACCAATGTCTCCAGCACCAGCTTCTTTGCACCGATGTCAATACCACGGGTGGGCTCAGATACGAACAAAAACTTTGGCGACATACACAGCGCTCTCGCGATACATACCTTCTGCTGATTACCGCCGGAAAGCGTCCCGGAGAACTGAGTCGGCCCGAAGCAGCGGATATCCAGATCCTGGATCATCTTTTCTGCCAGCTTGCGGATCTCCTTACTGTTCTTTAAGGAAAACGGCCCGAATTTATGCAAGTATTCTCCGCGGATCTGCATAGCATTGAATACAATATTGTCCTCGATAGAACGGTCTAACAGCAGGCCTACGCCCTTTCGGTCCTCAGAAACCATGGCGATCCCTGCATTCAAAGCTTCCTTTGTGTCCCCGATCTTCAATGGCTGTCCAAACAGCTCTACCTCGCCGGAAACATCATAAAGTCCCATAACGCCGTTGGGGATTCCCAGCTTGCCCTGTCCGGCCAGACCTCCGATACCGAAGATCTCACCCTCATATACATCCATGGAAAGACCATGCACGCTCTCTCCCGGCATATCTACATGGAGATCCTTCACACGAAGGGCAACCTTTTCACATGGCACCGGACGCTCCTCTGCTTCTACCACAGCTTCCCCTTTTCGTCCGATCATAAGCTCTGCCAGCTCCACAATAGAAGTCTCGCTGGTCTTGCGGGTCGCTGCAAGCTTGCCGTCACGGAGAATCGTGATGCTATTGGAGGCAGCGATAACCTCATCCAAGCGGTGGGTAATAAAGATAATGGCAATGCCACTCTCTGAAATTTTCTTCATAACGGAGATCAGCTGCGTTGCCTCAGACTCTGTCAGAACAGCGGTGGGCTCATCAAATACCAGCAGCTTGATACCGGTTTTATCAATTTCTCTTGCAATTTCTACGAACTGCATATATCCAACAGGCAGTCCCTGTACCATCGTAAATTCGTCAATGTTCATGCCCACGCTGTCTAATGCCTTGCGGGCATCCTTTGACATCGCCTTCATATCCAGGGTTTCCAGATTCTTACCCAGAACGCGGCTTACCGGATTAGGATGTGTGATTTCACGGTTTAATTTGATATTTTCTGTAATGGTAAATCCAGGAAGCAGCATAAACTCCTGGTGTACCATGCCGATGCCCTTCTGCATCGCATCATGAGGAGAGAGAATATGTGCATCTCCTCCGTCAAGAAGGACCTGTCCTTCGAAACCGCCGGTATTATGGATCACCGGCATACCAAAAAGGATGTTCATCAATGTGGACTTTCCTGCTCCGTTTTCACCAAGCAGTGCATGGATCTCACCCTTTTTCACAGAGAGCGAAACATCGCTCAGAACGGTATTCTCACCGTAGCGTTTCGTAATGTTCTTCATTTCAAGAACATATTCACTGTTCATGTCAAAACCCCTTTCTCTCAACGGGCAGGGGTTTTTCCTGCCCGTGCGCCTGCATGTTCCGGCGCAGGTACGGTAGCTATCCTTGAGCGTACTTGAATACGCTCTAAAAAACCAGGCTCATCCGTCAGGTTGGATGAGCCTGTTCGCATACTCATGGAAGATTTATTTCAGATAATCGTTGAAATCGATCGGAGCAAGAAGGATGGTGTAGTAGTTGTCAAACTCTGTACCCTCTGCATTCTTGTAGAAACCAATTTTAGCGCCTTCAACCTTGTTGTTGAACATCTCTTTCAGCTTCTCGGAATCATTCTTCTCAGCAACCTCACCCTCGATGTAAGCCTTTGCATACTCAACACCTATTTCGATGATGGTCATAGCAACTGGAGAAGCCCATGTAGAGAAACGTCCTACTGCATCATGCTCCTGCAGCTTAGCAGCGATCTGAGTTAATGCTTCCTCGTCATCTCCGCCGATAGCCAGCTCAAGGCCCAGAGTTGCCGGGAATGCATGGTATGGGCTTGGGCAGCATGGCTGTGGATAGTAAGCATTCGGCTCATCCAGACAAGCGGCCTGCAGAGATGGCTGCATACCACAGTTGGTGGTGAAGAAAGCAACCTTCTTGCCCTCGTACTTCTTTAACTGCTGAGGAACATCCTCCAGGATGAACTGCTGGGATGCGGACAGACCAGCCTCTGCAGTTGGATCTGGAGCAGTTACGTCAACCAGCTCAATGCCAAGAGCATCTGCGTTCTTCTGAAGCAGCTCATGACGTGCTACGATCAGCTCCATCGCCATATGACGTGGGAAGGAATAGTGAACAAGTACATCGATGCCCCACTCAGCGCACTTCTCCATGATGGTGTCGCCCTGCGCAGCCTCGTCAGCGTACATAACAATATCAGCTGCTGCCGCGATAACGGCCGGATCCTCCTGAGGAGTACCAGCGATCAGCAGGATATCATCACGGCCCATCTCACGGACCTTATCAAAACCTGCCTTTGCACCAGGAACTGCCTGACACATAACGATAGCCTTTACATCAGGATCAGATGCGAAGGATACGATCTGGGAAACGGTTGTCTCCA
Source organism: Lacrimispora sp. 210928-DFI.3.58 (assembly GCF_020554865.1). GTDB lineage: Bacteria > Bacillota > Clostridia > Lachnospirales > Lachnospiraceae > Enterocloster. The sequence continues at coordinate 3,388 of NZ_JAJCIC010000032.1, read as the reverse complement.
TCTCAGACATGAAGTTGTCCGGATAGGTTGCAGTTACAATGTGCTCTGGGCCATAAGTAGCTAATGCCTTCTCAGCAGCGCGGAACTCCTCCTCGCCCTGGGATACAGTACCTGTTAAAATAGCAATCTTCCAGTTGCCGTCGGACTCTGATGCAGCCTCTGCTGCTTCCGTTACAGCTTCCTCAGCTGCTGCTTCTGTTGTCTCTGCTGCAGGTGCTGCAGTTGTCGGTGCCTCTGTTGCTGCTGTCTTAGAGCCGCATCCTACCATGGAGAATGCCATTACAGCTGCCAGAGTAAGGCTTAATAATCTTTTTTTCATTCTCTCTCTCCTTTTTACTTTCTTCGGTCCTGCTATTATCCACCCTTTGAATATTTCACAAAGTTATGATAAATGGGCAAAAACCATAGTAAACATTATAGCATAAAAATATACTTTATGTCTACTAAAAATATTTTATTTTTACATTTTCCTTACTTTTCTAATAAAAATTGTATCCAAATAATAACTAAAATGATAATATTTTCTGTTTTTTATAAATATTTCAAAAAATTTTTTATCTAAAGTTTCGTGCTTTATTTAAGTAAATCATCAAATCAGTATTTTAAAAGACTGCAGTCTTACTTTATTTTCTAAAGTTCTTTCCCTTTTCCAGAAATGGCTATTGGAAAATCATTGGCAAATAACTTCTCTTTTTCATATAGATATGGTAACAGATCAAATGGAGGCTGCTATGTCCCAATACACACCAACAACAGGTACGATCGTTGATATTAACTGGCAGAGCACAAACCCGGCTGAGATCGGCTGTGGCCTGATGCTGACCCTGCAGAGCCAGGATCAGGGCATTGTAAACATCCTCGTGGATGGCTCCACCTATGTTTTCCATAATACGCCCTTAAACACAGGTGATACTGTTACCTGCTTTTATTCTACTCTTGCACCTGTTCCCCTGATCTATCCTCCCCAATATCAGGGAGTTGCCATTGTCCACACTCCTGCAGGCGTTTATGCTGCATTGGATACTTTCACCCAGAGCTTTTATGGCAGACAGCTGGTAAATTCTGACGATACCCTTCGTTTAAACCTTTCCAACCAGACCCAGCTTGTTCTGCCCAACGGCCAGCCCTTTGGCGGAGTCCTGTCAGGAAAGCTGCTGTTAGTGATCTACGGCGCCACAACGCGCAGCATCCCGGCTCAGACAACGCCGGATGAGATCGTTGTATTCTGTGGTGATACGGTCTGATGACAAAAAGACAGAGGGCGGGGCTTCCACTCTCTGTCTTCTTTCTATCTTTACTTTTTAATAGCTGAGCATCTTATTATAGTCGTCAATGATCTCAGATATCGTCTCATTAAATTTCTGGATCGTACCATCTTCTGCGAAACTGCTCCTCAGCATGAACTCATCCACCGGCTTCTGTTCCCTTACTCGCTGGAACAGCTCAGTGAGCGTTGTTTTGGACTCCTTGATCGCATCATCAAACAGGCTGAAATAGCCAGAATTGATCGGGTAGCCTTCCTCGTACATGCCGTCCTCGTCTGCCAGATAGTCCAGGCAGATCTGTACCTCCTCCACATATTGGTCATAAAGCTCCTGGAGAGCTTCGATATCCAACTCCAATATGCAGGTATCGTCAATACCCTGCTCATAGATCGCAGTCTGGATCTCCTGAGCTGTGTCGATCATTTTGTTGATCGCATAGGTTGCTTCATAGCCGTCTGCCTTCAGCTGCTCCATACTGGCCTCACGCCTCTCCGCTGCAACTGCTGACAGCTTATCTAAAAATGCATTGCCCAGAGTCTCATACTCCGCATAATCCTTCCAAATGACTGCATGGAGTTCTTTTCCCTTTGCATAGTCATCATCCAGATAGGACTTCATATCGGTGTACTCCTCCACCTCATCCAGAGTCGTTGCCAGCTCATACATCGCGGGATAAAGAGACAGGAAAATTTCATCCAGCTCATCCTTTTCTTTCTTCTGCTCTGCAAGCTCCTTTGCGTCATCCATCTTTGTATAAAAGGTGCTCACGGAAGAAAGGCACCAGTAGTCCTCATCCAACGGCACAAATTCCTCCTGGAAATCCACATATTTAAAATAGCTTGCGATAACATCACTGAAGCGATCCACCATGATATTATTAATATCAATATATAAATTGTACAGCTCCAGATCAGCTGCCTCTTCCTCCAATGCACTTGCCTCTGCTTCCTCTGCTGACTCTGTACCGGCCTCCTCTTCCTTCTTCTCTTTTGTCTCCTCGGCGGTCAATGCCTCTACCGGAAAGGCCTTCTTGGATTCTCCATCTCCACCACACCCGGTTATCATGGATGCGGTCATCGCGGCTGCGCAGACTGCTGCCATTACCTGCTTTTTCATTACATATCCTCCTCCGCACATGGATTTTATATCCTGTCTATCCATATTACTACAAATCATCGAAAAGTAAAAGAGAATGTTGAGAATATCTCGTAAGCTATATAGGGTTCGCTGCGATGGTAGCCCAATTTTTCTGCCAAAGCGATTGACCATAGGTTATGTGCATCCCAGCTTGGATATAAGCCTCTGTCCAGGCACTCTAAGATCAGGCTGGCTCCGCAGGCAGTGGCAAGGCCTTTTCTGCGGAAAAGCGGATCAGTATCGATCTCAATCTCGATCCCCATTTTATATCTGGAATAGGAAGATGCGCCGGATACGATCTTCCCATCTTTTAAAGCCACAATACCCAGGCCTGTTTTTGAAAAAGCTTCATAATCCGCAAATTGAGATACCAGATCTTTGCTCCAATCAGATAACCTGCAGGCCTCGTACAGGCTTTTATCGATATTCTTTAGAAGATAACCATCCTCCAGCCTGGCAGCCAATCTCTGAAGCCTTTTTCTGTCAAAGGCTTCCGGCTCCTTTTTCGTAGCATAGCGCTGTATCTTTCTGGCCTTTTCCCCATAAACATCCTCAATCAGTGCGGCCCACTGTTCATTCTGCGGAACCATGATCACAAATTCCTTCTTGCTGCCTTCCGGCCTAAACAGCACCAGCTCCCTGTCCGGCTCCCCTGCAAGGAATATAAAATCTCCCAGAGCCGCCATGACAGAACGTTTTTCCCTGCCATACAGCTCACCCATTGTTCCATCTAAACAGGACCAGATGATCGTCTCCTCCCAATCACCGAATACGGAACGAACATCATCCCCATGAAAAATTCTTTGAATCATATCATCTACCAGACTTTCCTTAAAACAAGATCAAACATGTCTTCAAGGTGTCTTCCATCCAGGAAAACACAAAAAAGAAAAAAGCCTTGATATAATCAAAGCCTTTTCACATATTAAAAAGCGCGAGACGGGATTCGAACCCGCGGCCCCCACCTTGGCAAGGTGGTGCTCCAC
>NZ_JAJCIC010000031.1 GCF_020554865.1 Lacrimispora sp. 210928-DFI.3.58 | reverse complement strand
TGTAAAAAGCCTCCTGATACGGGAACCTGCAGGCGCGTTCCTATGCTGTGCCAATTATCCATAGCAATTCCTCTGATCTTCTAATATATTTTTTCATGCTTCCGGCAGCGCCTGTAAAAAGCCTCCTGATACGGGAACCTGCAGGCGCGTTCCTATGCTGTGCCAATATACGCAGAGACCTGCCTGCGCCTTCCCCATACCTCAGGCGTCAGGCAGGTCTCCTTCTTTTACATAAGAAAACTCCTTCTTTTTGCAGCTATTCGATATAGCCTCTCAGCTTCAGATAATCCTTTATCAGCTGGATCATCTGATCGTAATCAATACGGCTTGCATTGATGGGCAGGTCATAATTCTCCATGTCCATCCACTCCCTGCCCGTAAAGTAACGGTGGTACTCCGTACGCTCCTTATCAATGCGTCTCATACGGCGCAATGCCTCCGGCTCATCCACCTTATCCACATCCATGATCCTGCGGACTCTGGTGACTGTGTCCGCATACACAAAGATCCGGATCACATCCTCCAGCTGGTCCTGGAGCACATAGTTGCCGCAGCGCCCTACGATAATGCAGTCCTCTGACTCAGCCAGGCTCCTGATAACGGAGGACTGGAAACGGAACAGATTATCCGGTGAGGTGATATTAGGGCCGTCCTTTTCAGGAGACTTTAACTCCGGCTTCATCCCTGTCACTATGCGGTATAACAGATTATTGCCGGCCTTTTCATCTGCAAGGCGGAAATACTGCTCTCCTATGGCACTTGTCTCTGAGGTCATCTTTAAGATCTCTTCATCGTAAAAATGAATGCCCAGCTCCTCGGCAAGGCGCTCTCCCGTCAGGCGTCCGCCGCTTCCATACTGGCGTTCAATGGTAATAACAAAATGTTTTTTCTTCATCAAATCTGCCCCCTTTATCTGCATTCATTCCTTCTCCAGCTGCTATTTCACATCAATATGACACATCTTCATGGCCTCCAGGGCATTCTCATGACTCTGAGGCGTCACTCCGGCACAGCAGGCGGAATCCACCTCTATAACAGTGTCAGGAACAGCTGCCTTGATCAGCATGGCATTGGAGATCACACAGATATCCGTGCACAGTCCAACCAGCTCCACCGACGTGTAGCCGCCTGCTGCCACATATTCAGCCAGACGCCTGCTTCCAAAGGTGACCTTCTCAAAACGCTTTCCCTCAAGACCCTGAAGCTCCTTACAGAGCTCCCAGCCGGGAGTCCCCTTGATGCAGTGGACCACAGGAAGCTTCCTGCCCTCCATGGTATCAAGATAATCATCAAAATGCGTGTCCAGTGTAAATACCACCTCATCTCCTGCTTCTCTATATGATCTGATCTTTTGGGCCACAGCCGGCACAATGGCCAGAGCCTCCTTGCTCCCCAATGCACCGTCCACAAAATCCTTCTGCATATCTACTACTACCAATAACCGTCCCATGTGCGCTACCTCCCTGCTGTCTTCTATTTTCATTTATAGTCTACCACATTTTTACAGACTGCGGAAGACTGGAAAAATATTTTATCAAAAGTCTATTGACAAATCGCGATTCCTGTATTAATATACGGATTAACAAAAGTTGAGCGCCGGAGCGCAAAGCAAATGTAATAAAATAAACCGTTGAGAAAGAGGAGTAGGTCTCCAACGTGCTGATACAGAGAGCCGCAGGCGGTGGGATTGCGGTACAGGGCAGGATACTGAATGGACTTTTGAGGGCGGTCCTGAACGATACAGGTTACACCAGGTAGGGACCGACGGATTCCGCAGCCGTTACCATTGCGGCACATATGATAGTATGTGTAAAGTGGACTTTTGTCAATTTGAGTGGTACCGCGGATTTTATTCGTCTCAATTACAGCATATGCTGTGATTGGGGCTTTTTTATTTATATCTTAATAAAACGGAGGAAAAACATTATGAAAAAATCACTTGCATTCTTATTAACAGCTGCCATCGGCGCTTCCCTTTTAACCGCCTGCGGCCAGTCAGGTACAGCTTCTGCCACTGCTGCCGGTACAACTGCTGCCGCTTCTTCCGAGGAGGCCAAGGCTTCTGCTGAAGAAACTGCCGAGACCTCTGCCGAAGCTTCCGCTGACAGCAGCGACGATGCGTCCTACACCATCGGCATCGGCCAGTTTGCAGAGCACGGCTCCCTTGACAACTGCCGTGAGGGCTTTTTGGCAGGCCTTGCTGAGGAAGGCATTGAAGAAGGAAAGAACCTGACGGTTATCTATGAGAACGCTCAGGCAGACGGAGGCACCTGCAGCCAGATCGCTACCAACTTTGCAGGCAAAAAAGTCGACTTGATGTGCGGTATCGCTACCCCCATGGCACAGGCACAGTACGGCGTTGCCTTAAAAACAGACATTCCTGTGATCTTTACCGCAGTCACAGATCCTATTGCGGCAGAGCTGGCAAATGCGGACGGTACCCCGGTAGGTGAGATCACAGGCACCAGCGACAAACTTCCTGTGGAGGCACAGCTTCAGATGATCCGCGAGATCCTTCCGGAGGCAAAGACCATCGGCATCATGTACACCACCAGCGAGGTAAACTCCGAATCTGCCATTGCAGAGTACAAGGAGCTGGCTCCAAACTACGGCTTTGAGATCGTAGAGTCCGGTATCTCCTCCTCTGCCGACATCCCACTGGCAGCAGATGCCCTGATCCCAAAGGTTGACTGCATTACCAACCTGACAGACAACACCGTTGTCGCTTCCCTTCCTGTTATCCTTGACAAGGCAGCAGCTAAGAATATCCCCGTATTTGGAAGCGAGATCGAACAGGTCCGCATCGGCTGCCTGGCTGCCATGGGTCTGGATTACATTGATCTCGGAAAGCAGACAGGACAGATGGCTGCAAAGGTATTAAAGGGTGAGGCAAAGGCCAGCGAGCTGAACTTTGAGACCATCAAGGACGCTGCCTTCTACGGCAACGAAAAAGTGGCTGAAAACTTAGGCATTACTCTTCCTGAGTCCCTGACAGGAAATGCGGCAGAGCTCTTTACAGAGATCGCACAGTAAACCTGCAGGCATCCATCCGGAGGCAGCGCTTATATGGTAAGGTAATAAAATCGGCGTCTGAGGGATCATTTCCACCAGACGCCAAGCATTGTTTTGGAGGAACAGCATGACAACGATTCTTTTCGGTATATTGGAGGAAGGCCTGGTCTATGCGATCATGGCACTGGGCGTATACATTACATATAAGATACTTGATTTTCCCGATCTGTCCGTGGACAGCACCTTTCCCATGGGAGCTGCCATCACAGCTGCCGGGATTGCAAACGGCCTGCCCGTGATCGGCATCGTGCACCCTGTGGCTGCACTTTTCCTCTCCTTTTTGGCAGGAGCTTTTGCAGGCTGCGTTACAGGCTTTATACACGTAAAGCTGAAGGTCAGGGATCTATTGTCCGGGATCATTGTCATGACGGGTCTCTATTCCATCAATCTCCGCATTGCCGGAAAGGCGAATCTTCCTATTTTCAGCAAGGAGACCATTTTCAGCAATCAATATTTGTCAGAGCATGTTCCTGCTTCCATGCAGCCATATATGGTCGCAGTCATCCTGCTTCTCATCGTGTCTGTCTGCAAGCTTCTGCTGGATGCCTATTTAAAGACACGCTCCGGGTATCTGCTCCGGGCAGTAGGTGACAACGATATCCTGGTGACATCCCTGGCAAAGGATAAGGGCATGGTAAAGATCGTTGGCCTTGCCATTGCAAATGGCTTTGCTGCCCTGGCAGGCAGCGTATACTGCCAGCAAAAGGGCTTTTTTGAGATCTCTACGGGAACAGGCACCATGGTGATCGGACTGGCAAATGTGATCATTGGCACACAGCTGTTTAAGCGCTTTGGCTTTATCAAGTCCACTACTGCTGTTGTCATCGGCTCCATTGTCTATAAGGCCTGCGTATCCATGGCCCTTATGCTGGGTGATCTGCAGATTGCAGGCATCAAGATCTCCATCCCGGTGACTGCTTCTGATCTGAAGCTGATCACCTCTGTCCTGTTCCTCATTATCCTGGTGGTAAGCCCGTCCAGGGGAAAGAAGGTGAAGAGCCATGCTTGAGCTGAAGCATATACAGAAATATTACAATGCAGGAACCGTCAATGAAATGTGCCTGTTTGAGGATTTTAACCTGACAATAAAGGACCGCCAATTTGTGTCTGTGGTTGGCAGCAACGGCTCCGGCAAGACCTCCCTGTTAAATATCATCTGCGGCAGCATTCCTCTGGACGAGGGACGCATCATTATCGGAACAGAGGATATCACAAAGATGCCGGAGCACAAACGCCAGCGCCGGATCGGCCGCGTGTACCAGAATCCGGCCATGGGGACCTGCCCTTCCATGACGATCTTAGAGAACATGTCCCTGGCAGACAACAAGGGAAAGGCCTTCAACCTGCGTCCCGGCACCAACAGGCAGCGCGTGGAATACTATCGTGAAAGCCTGCGCTCCCTGGGACTGGGCCTGGAGGACAAGATGAATGTGAAGGTAGGCGTCCTCTCCGGCGGCCAGCGCCAGGCCATGGCCCTCCTCATGTCCACCATGACTCCCATCGAATTTCTGATCCTGGACGAACACACAGCCGCCCTGGATCCCAAAACAGCAGAGACCATTATGGAGCTGACTGACAAGATCGTAAAGGAAAAACAGCTTACTACCATTATGGTGACCCACAACCTGCGCTACGCGGTGGAATACGGCGACCGGCTCCTTATGATGCACCAGGGAACGGCTGTGATCGACAAAGAAGGGGAAGAAAAACAGGCCCTGACGATCGAGGATATACTGGCTCAGTTTAATGCCATCAGCATTGAATGCGGAAATTAACAAAATAATGAAAGACCTGCAAAAGAGCGATGCTTCCTTCTCCTTTGCGGGTCTTTCTCTTATTCTGCAAACACCATGATCTTTTCCGCTGTATTGTGCTCGTCAGACCAGACAATGCACTTTCTTCCCTTTGTCAGGTCATCCAGGGTAACGATATTCCTGGTAAGATAGGGGAAAATGTTGCAGTCCTCAGAGAGAGTATATTGTGTACCGTCTGCTCCTGTCAGGACGGACTGAGAGGACTCTCCATCTGTAATCATGGAATCCACCTGCACATAATCCGGAACTTTGAAATCAGCAGGAATATTTACAAAAATAACCTCTGCATTTGTGATAGGAGGAAGGCTCATGGTCATAGCCGGGCCGATGTAAGTATATACGGTATCTCCGTCTGCGATGTCCTCCACTGCCACCGGAAGGCCGGAAACCGCGTCCAGGATATATGTACGCTCTGAGCTGACATTCAGAATGATCTCGCCGCTGCTGCTTAAGCCCGACTGGTTATCAATAGACAGCTGACCATCCTCAAGCTTTGTCACCGGGCCATAGATGCGAATGGCCTGAGGAGCCTCCGGCTGTGTCTCTGCCATGCTCTCGATCGTTCCTGTAACGCTCTCCACAACTGTGGTATCCTCCACTGCTGTCTCCTCGCGGCTTTCCTGTGTTGCTGCTTCCTTTCTGTCAGCTGCATTTGCCTGAGAGGCACATCCGCTGACGCCTAACACAAAAGCTGCTAAAATTGCCGGTGCATATAACTGATATTTTCTCAATATAATTGTCTCCTTTTTCTTTCATATCATTGCTGTATTGCATAATGAAGTATATACGATTTCTTCCATATATCCAATAAAGGTTTTCTTAATAATTGTGACGTAAGGTTTAAGAAACTTGAGTTTCCACATTTTGCACCCTGGCTGCCGGGAGGACGGCTGGAGCGACTTTGCAGGACATTAGAAGCACTTAGTCAGCTGTTTTTTCCGTTCAGAGCAACATCAATGATTGTTTGAGCGCAGCGAGTTGCGTTGATGTTGCTCTGGCTTTTAGGAAAAATCAGATGTCTTAGTGCTTCTTATGTCCGAAACTGGAGCGCCAGACGTCCTCCCGGCAGCCAGGGTGCAAAATGTGGAAACTCAAGTTAAGAAAAGATTGTATTATGCAGAAAGGATATGATAAAATAGCTGAAGATTTGCTTGTTAAGAAAGGATATTTGCGATGTCTCTGTCTGTATTCTGGGAAATGACCCTCACGGCCTGTATCACCGTATGGTCTCCTGGGCCCAACAACATTTTCCTGCTGTCCTCGGCCAGCCGCTACGGTGTAAAAAAAAATGTGAAGTTTATGATGGGGATCTGGACCGGCTCTCTGTCCCTTATGCTCATGAGCGGCATCTTCTGCAGCACTCTTGCTGCTGTCATTCCAGGCATCCAGCCTGTGATGAGGTATGTCGGAGCCGCCTACCTGCTCTATCTGGCCTGGCAGACCTTTAAAAGGCTTCCGCCTGGGGAGAACGAGGCAGATAAGGTCCCCACCTATCCTATGGGGATCCTCCTCCAGCTTGTGAATGTAAAGATCATCATCTATGGACTCACCATGTTCTCCTCCTTCATTCTGCCTCATGAGACAAGGCCCCTGATCTTATTCTGCTTTGCCTTCTATCTCATGACCTTAGGTGCCATCGGAAACCTGATATGGGCCTTTGCCGGAAATGTGCTAAAACGGCTTTATGAGAGGCATTATCAGATCATGAACGCAGTAATGGCTCTGTTAGTGGTCTGGTGTGCCCTGAGGGTGCTGGGAATTTTATAAAAACGGGCTCTTATAAAAGGATAAAGGAACGAGGACGACCGCCGCTGTGGCTGCCGTCCTCGTTTTGTTTTGCTATCCTATCATCGGATCTTCTGCTACCCTACTTCCGGAAGGCAGCTACAAGCGCCTCTCCGTCCGTATAGTTCTGTTCGGCAAGCTTTCCGATAAACCACTCATCGATTCCCTCTACTGCATGTTTAAAGGAATCAATATCAAGCTCATCATAGGCCAGGAAGGACACGCCGTTCTTCTGTGTCCATCGGCTCATGATCTCGTCATCACCTGCACGGTTAATGTACCTCTGGTACTCTGTGGCAAGGCGGCCGCATTCATCGATCACCTTCTGCTGCTCCGGTGTCAGGCTGTCGTACACGCCCTGGTTGATGCAGAAGAACAGGCAGTCATAGTTGGCGTTCCACATGGATACGTAGGGCTGTACCTCCTGGACGCTGGCTGCATCGATGGCCGGAAGGGGATTCTCCTGGCCTTCTACCGTCTTCTGCTGAAGAGCCGTGTAGGTCTCAGACCAGTTCATATTGGTGGCATCTGCTCCCCAGCGCTTATAGCACTCCATGAGCAGATTGCTTCCTGCCACTCTGATCTTCAGATTCTTCATGTCATCCACAGACCGGATCTCCCGCACATTGTTTGTCAGCTGGCGGAAGCCGTTCTCTGCAATGCCCATGCAGTGAAGTCCGTACTCATTTAAAATGGCCTTCATCATATCTCCTGCCTCTCCGTCCAGCTTCCTGTCCGCGTCCTCCACCGAATCAAAGAGATATGGAAGGGAAACTGCGTTGAAGCGCGGGTCAAAGGCAGAGTAGATCAGGTTGCTGTGCATGGATACCTGTACCGGGTCCCCGTCGATCAATGCTTGGATGCCCTCTGACTGGTTTCCCCCTGTCAGCTGATCGGCTGCATAGACATTGACCTTGATCTTTCCGCCGGTGGCACTCTCCACCAGCTCGCCGAACTTCCGCCCGGCTTCTGCCCAGGTGCTGGTCTCTGTGGTGGAGCAGGCGAAGTTCCAGGTCTGCTCATTCCAACCCAAACTGCTGTGGTCTTCCATCACAAAGCCCTTCTCTCCGGAGGCAGGGGCCTTAGCGGTAAATACCTCGATCAGTTCCTTTGCATCGCTGTAGCCCTGGTTCTCCAGCTCCTTCTCAAACCACTGGGGGATATCGGCCACTGCTGCCTTAAAGGAGTCGATATCCATATCCTCATATGAGGTAAAGGATACGCCGTTTTTCTCTGTCCAGCGGCTCATGATCTCATCATCACCTGCGCGGTTGATGTATCTCTGGTACTCGGTAGCCTTCTGGCCGCACTCGTCTATCACGGCCTGCTGCTCCGGTGTCAGGCTGTCATAGATCTTTTGGTTGATGCAGAAGAACAGGCAGTCATAATTTGCATTCCACAGAGAGCAGTAAGGCTGCACCTCCTGGACACTGGCCGCATCAATGGCCGGAAGAGGATTCTCCTGTCCCTCTACGGTTTTCTGCTGGAGGGCCGTGTAAGTCTCAGACCAGTTCATGTTGGTGGCATCTGCGCCCCAGCGCTTGTAGCACTCCATGAGCAGGTTGCTTCCTGCCACACGGATCTTTAGGTTCTTCATATCAGCTACGGATGTGATCGCCCTTACATTGTTTGTCAGCTGGCGGAAGCCGTTCTCCGCAATGCCCATGCAGTGGAGGCCGTAGCTCTCCAAAATCTCCTTCATCCGCTCTCCTGCTTCCCCGTCCAGCTTCGCATCCGCGTCCTCCACAGAATCAAAGAGGTAAGGCATGGATACCACGTTAAAGCGCGGGTCAAAGGCAGAGTAGATCAGATTGCTGTGCATGGATACCTGTACCGGATCTCCGTCCATCAGCGCCTGGATTCCCTCTGACTGGTTGCCGTTTGTCAGCTGGTCAGAAGCATAGACATTGACCTTGATCTTGCCGCCGGTGGCCTTCTCCACCAGCTCGCCGAACTTTCTTCCTCCATCTGCCCAGGTACTTGTCTCTGTGGTGGAGCAGGCAAAATTCCAGGTCTGCTCGCTCCAGCCTAAGTCACTGTGGTCTTCTACCTCAAAATCTGCTGCGGACACATCCGAGGTAAAGGTCTCTATGAGCTCCTTCGCATCCGCATAGCCCTGACCCTCCAGCTCCTTCTCGAACCAGGCCGGGATATCGGCTACTGCTGCCTTAAAGGAGGCAATGTCAAGCTCCTCATAAGGTGTGATCTTCACGCCGTTTTTCTCTGTCCAGCGGCTCTTGATCTCGTCATCGCCTGCACGGTTGATATAACGCTCATAGGCAACTGCCTTCCGGCCTGCCTCATCCACAACAGCCTGCTGCTCCGGAGTCAGGCTCTCATAGAGCTTTTCATTGATACAGAAGAACAGGCAGTCATAGTTGGCGTTCCACATGGATACGTAGGGCTGAACCTCCTGAACGCTTGCCGCATCAATAGCCGGAAGCGGGTTCTCCTGGCCCTCTACGGTTCTCTGCTGAAGGGCTGTGTAGGTCTCGGACCAGTTCATATTGGTGGCATCTGCACCCCAGCGCTTGTAGCACTCCATGAGCAGATTGCTCCCTGCCACACGGATCTTTAAGTTCTTCATGTCCTCCACGGACTTGATCTCTCTTACATTATTTGTCAGCTGGCGGAAGCCGTTCTCCGCAATGCCCATGCAGTGGAGGCCGTATTCTTTCAGGATCTCCTTCATGGCCTCTCCTGCCGCACCGTCCAGCTTCGCATCTGCATCCTCCACGGAATCAAAGAGGTAAGGCAGTGACACCACATTAAAGCGCGGGTCAAAGGCGGAATAGATCAGGTTGCTGTGCATGGATACCTGCACCGGATCTCCGTTCATCAACGCCTGGATGCCCTCTGACTGGTTACCTCCTGTCAGCTGATCAGCCGCATAGACATTGACCTTGATCTTGCCGCCGCTGGCCTTTTCCATCAGCTCGCCGAACTTCCGGCCTCCCTCTGCCCAGGTACTGGTTTCCGTGGTAGAGCAGGCAAAGTTCCAGGTCTGCTCCGCCCAGCCCAGATCACTGTGATCGTCAATGGTATCAAAATCAGCTGTTGTATTCAGGTTTGCGCTTCCTTGTGAGGATGCTGTCACTGTGCCTGTATAGGTATCTCCTGCCATCCACTTGGGAAGGAAGGTGGAGATGGACGGGATGTAGCTTATGGCTGCCAGCACGATCAGGCAGGCCACGATCATTGAGATAACAGCCCTGGATATCTGCTGTATGGTGACGGATAAGCCGTCCTTCAGCTTTACGGAGATTGCCACAAACAGGTTCACGCCTACAGGAGGAGTTACCTGTCCGATGGCCAGGTTCACTGTTGCCACCACGCCAAAGGCCACCAGGTCATAACCCAGATTCCGGCATACCGGAAGCATGATGGGGATGAAAATGTACATAGCCGAGTTGGCATCGATAAAGCAGCCTGCGATCAGGAAGATGATGTTCACGATCAGCAGGAAGGTGAACTGGTTATGTGCAATGCTGCCTAACAGGTCAGAGGCTGCCTGAGCAATACCAAACTGGGTGCAGACAAAGGAGAACAGGGACGCACAGGCCACGATCAGCATGATGCCGCCGGTGGTCTTTGCAGAGTCAATCACAATGTCCCAGAGATCCTTCACCGTAACCTCACGGTAGATCACCATGCCCACAAAGAGGCCGTAGACCACAGACACGGCAGCTGCCTCAGTAGGTGTAAAGATTCCTCCGTAAATACCTCCCAGAATGATAACGGGCATAAGAAAGCCCCAGAACGCATCCTTAAAGGCCTCCCACCGCTCTCCATAGCCGGCCTTCTTCTGCTGAGGCTTAATATGATGCGTTCTCGCCTCCAGCATTACAACGATCACAAGAACTGCGCCCATCAAAAGCCCTGGCACAATACCTGCAGTAAACATATCAGCAATGGAAACGCCGGATATGGAAGCATATACCACAAAGGCAATACTGGGCGGGATAACGATCGCAATAGAGCTGGCAGTCGCCATCAGCGCTGTCGAGAAGGGAGCGGAAAAACCTCCGTCCGCGATCATTGCGGGGATCAGCACAGAGCCCAGAGCCGCAACGGTGGCAGGACCGGAGCCGGAGATGGCGCCGAAGAAGCAGGCAACGATCACGCACACAATGGCGATTCCGCCCCTTCTGTGTCCCACACAGGTATTAACGAACCTGATCAGACGTTTGGAGATACCTGCCTTTGCCATAATGTTGCCGGACAGCACGAAAAACGGGATTGCCAGCAGCAAAAATTTGCTGATACCGGAATACATATTGGTGGCAACGATGGTCAGCGAGGTGCCGGAATACAGGATGGCACACACAGAGGAAAGTCCCAGACAGATACCGATGGGAACTCCAAAAAGCAGGAAGATAAAAAAGGAAATAAACAATACCGCACTTATCATTTCTTATCCTCCTCCCTTCTGCAGCAGAAATCAATGCAATATTCCAGGAAATGCAGCACCATACATCCTGAACCAATAGGGACAAAGGACCAGAAGATCCATTCCGGCCAGTTTAACACAAAGGTCCTCTTGCCGTTTGCCATCTGGGTGATCACTTTATCCATGCCATATTTAAACAGGATACAGGTAAAAATGATGCTGAGCACCGTAATGATGATCATAGACGGCTTGCGCAGTCCCTTGGGAAGGTTGTCTGTAACAAGAGTCAGACTTACCAGCTCTCCTTCCCGGCAGGCGAGTGCAGCTGCCATCAGCGTGATCAGGACAAATACTGCTACTACAAGCTCCTCAGTAAATGACCAGGACTGGTGGATGACCTTACGGGAAAATACATTTCCCACAGTCAATACCAGGATCAGAAGGGTGGACGCCACCAATACCAGCTTTTCCACAAAAGCCAGGGCATCCATAAATTTCTTATAGGTTTTCATACCCAACTTCCTCTTTTCTTTTTGTGCTTTACAGAAGAATGCCTTTTCCGTGCATCCGGGAGAATGTGTAAACGGAAGATGCAGCTGCCTTCAAGGCCTCACGGGACCTATCCGGCAGAAGCTCTTTTATTACATAGGAATTTTATGTAATAAAAAAGAATCCTGCCCGGAGGGCTTTTTGTGTCATAGGGAGCTCCGCAGGAGTTTCCTATGGCACAAAAAAACCTCTGCAGTCCGATACAATATATCAGACTGCAGAGGCGAAAATACTCCGTGGTACCACTCTGCTTGCTGCGGCCATTTCCTTCCGCAGCCCCTTATCCTGTCTAAGCTCTCAGGCTCCCAACAGTATCCCCTGTAACGGTGGGCCTCCGTCCCTGCCTACTTTAATGCTTCGGAGGGATGCTCCTGGGTGATGGTTCATGGCGTTCATACTGTCTTGCAGCTGCCGGCAGCTCTCTGAAATGAAACGCACACTGCGCTTGTCCCATTCACAGCATTTCTTCTTGTCTTGTCTATTCTAGCACTGAATGGAAAAAGTTACAAGCCGAATTTTCCCGAAATTCCGGCAATATTTTCGGTATTTCCCATAAAATCCTTCAAATAACGCACACTCGCGCCGAAGGAGTTTCCTATGTAACACAAAAAGGCCAATCCCACCAAGGGAATCGGCCTTTTCTTATCTTGTATCAACAGAGATTATCTCTGAACACGGCCTGAGCCATCGCCGCCAGCCAGGTTCTCAACATCTGCACGTGTAACCAGGTTGAAGTCACCAGGAATGGTGTGCTTTAATGCGGAAGCTGCTACTGCATACTCCAGAGCAGCCTTCATATCCTTGCCGTCTACCAGGCCGCAGATCAGGCCTGCTGCGAAGGAGTCGCCGCCGCCTACACGGTCAACGATCGGAGCAATGCGGTACTTTCTGGAGTGATAGAACTCACGTGTCTGTCCATCCATGATGCAAGCGGACCAGCCGTTGTCGGAAGCGCTGTGGCTCTCACGCAGGGAGCTGATGATATACTTGAAGCCAAACTTGTCAGCCATCTGATTGAAGATGTCAACATAGCCAGCCAGCTCCAGCTCACCGGAAGTAACATCGGTGTTGCCCGGCTTAAAGCCAAGAACCTTCTCTGCATCCTCTTCGTTGCCGATGCAAACATCAACATACTGCATCAGGTTTGTCATAACCTTCTGAGCCTTCTCGGAAGACCACAGTTTCTTACGGAAGTTTAAGTCAACGGATACGGTTACGCCGTGAGCCTTAGCAGCCTTTAAAGCAGCCTCTGTCAGCTCGATAGCAGCATCGCTGACAGCTGGGGTGATACCTGTAAAGTGGAACCAGTCAGCATCTGCGAAGATCTCATCAAAGTTGAACTCATCAGGAGTAGCTGTGGAAATGGAGCTGTGAGCGCGGTCATAAACTACGTTGGAAGCTCTCATGGCAGAGCCTGTCTCCAGGTAGTAGATGCCCAGTCTCTCACCGCTTCTTGCGATGTGCTTTGTGCCTACATTGTACTTTCTTAAAGCAGCTACTGCGCACTCACCGATTGGGTTAGCAGGTACAGCAGTAACAAACTCAGCCTCATGTCCGTAGTTTGCTAAAGAAACTGCAACGTTAGCCTCGCCGCCGCCGTAGTTGATGTCAAACTCGTCTGCCTGGATGAACTTCTCATTGTTTGGGGTGGATAATCTTAACATGATTTCGCCCATAGTAACAACTTTTGCCATTTTTTCATTCTCCTTTATACTTAATACATTTTCAGGTTCTCTTTTATTGCGCTTATGCTCTTGCTGCTGCAACTGCTGCAACGAACTCCTGAGCCTTTGCGGTAACAGCTGCGTAATCGCCGGTCTTAGCGCCCTTTGTCAAGCTGCTGCCTGTGCCAACTGCGTATGCGCCTGCCTTGAGCCACTTGTCAACGTTGTCAACGTCAACGCCGCCGGATGGCATGAACTCACCCTGTGGAAGGGGTCCCTTGAAGGAGCTGATAGCTGCCGGTCCAACAATGTTGCCTGGGAAGATCTTGATGATATCTGCGCCGGCTTCCATAGCGGTAATAGCCTCGGTTGGGGTCATAACGCCTGGGAGCATTGGTACTCTGTAGCGGTTGCAGAGCTTGATGGTCTCTACGTTCAGGCCTGGGCTTACGATGTAGTTAGCGCCAGCCAGGATGCATGCTCTTGCTGTCTCCGGATCCAGAACAGTACCTGCGCCGATTACGATCTTGTCGTTATCTTTGTACTTCTCAGCCATCATCTTGATGAAGCCTACCGGATCACCCTCGTCCATGGTCATGGTCAGCTCGATCAGGTTGATGCCGCCAGCGATAATAGCGTCTACAACCTTCTCACCCTGCTCATAGTTCTTTGCACGAACGACTGCTACCAGGCAGTCTTCGTTCAGTCTTGCTAAAACTTTTTCTTTCTTCATTTTTCTTCTCCTTCTCTCACCTATTCGCATATACGAATCAACTTCATATTTGCGATTTATATTTAAATTTTAATCGTTACCACGTGATTTGTCAACAGGTAAAGCTCTAAAAACACAAGAATTTCTGTACTTATTTTAGAACTTTCCCAAATAACCCAGCAAACGTGACAGCTCCACCGCTTTCGTATGGGCCAGACATCCCAGAGCATCGTAATCCTCTGTAGGCTTGTACAGACTTGAAACGCTGATGGCCCCCATCACACTGCCGTCCTGGCCGAACACAGGCGCTCCTACGCACTCCATGTGCTCCTCCAGCTCCCTGGCATCCAGGGCATAACCCTTTTCCTTCACAAGCTCCAGTTCCCTGCGGAAGGCCTCCTTCGTTGTAATCGTCCTGTCTGTGTGCTGCTTGAACGCCATCCTGTTTATGACATCCTCCCGGTCCTCCTCCTCGGTGTAGGCCATAATAGCCTTTCCCAGGGAGGTGCAGTAAATGGGGTTCTTTGTTCCCACAGTGGCTGTGGTGATGATCGGGTTCTCCGGCTCAAATTTGCAGATATACACAATGGCATCATCAGAGCGGACACCAAAGAATACGGTCTTTCCCACTTCCCTCGAAAAAGCCTTCAGCACCGGTTCAATGGTGCCGATAAAATCCAGATTGTTGGTGTAATTGATCCCGATCCGGTAGGCTGTGAGACCGATCGTATACCGCTGCTTCTGCTCTCTTGCCACATGTATCATGCCGGTATGCACCAGAGTAGTCACAATATCGTAAGCGCTGGTCTTTGGCATATCCAGCCTCTCACATATTTCATCCAGCGTAATGCCGTCAGGCTTTTTGGATATCAGCTTTAGAATCTCCACTGTGCGGAGCGCTGTTCTGTTTAACTTCATGGATACCTCCTGCATTGAAATGACCATTGTAAAATGCCTAAGACCGGCTCATCTGATTCGTATATACACCAAAAATCCGTATATGCGATTCCCTGTCAATAGTATACACCGAATCCCGCCATTGCGCAACGGAAAATGCAGGAGGAAACTGATTTTATGTAACTATTCAGCCATGCGGCAATTTGTGCTAAAATATGCGTTGCAAGCTGGCTTGCATAAGCATATTTCTGTGCAAATTGACATGTGGCGGACAGCCAAAGCTTCTTGTTTTCATGCTTTTTGAAAACAAGAAGATGGCATGGCTGAATAGTTACGATTTTATCGGGTCTACAGTGTTACTCCCTGCTTGAAAATAGCCATATCATGGAAGCCGGCTTCCTCAGACTTTACCTTGCGTCCTGAGGCAACCTCAAGCACATAGTTCAGAAGCTCTTCTGCCAGTTCTTCCTTTGTCTTGTCTTCCACCATGCGGCCTGCATTGAAATCGATCCAGTTGTCCTTATGGCCTGCCAGCTTTGAGTTGCTGGAGATCTTCACTGTTGGTACCGGGCAGGCAAATGGTGTTCCTCTTCCTGTGGTAAACAGCACAATGTGGGCTCCGGATACAGCCAGGGCTGTGGCAGCTACCAGGTCATTGCCGGGAGCGCTTAAGAGATTTAAGCCCTTTACCTTAACAGGCTCCGCATACCCCAGAACGCCCTTTACCAGAGAGCTTCCTGACTTCTGAGTACAGCCCAGGGACTTGTCCTCCAGGGTACTGATACCGCCCTTCTTGTTGCCTGGAGACGGGTTCTCATAAATCGTCTGGTTATGGCTGGTAAAATAATTCTTGAAGTTGTTGATCAGGTCTACCGTCTTATCAAAAAGCTCCGGTGTGGCGCAGCGGTTCATAAGAAGAGTCTCGGCACCGAACATCTCCGGAACCTCTGTCAGGATGGTAGTACCGCCCTTGCTCACCAACAGGTCGGAAAATGCTCCCACTACCGGGTTTGCCGTGATACCGGAAAGTCCGTCAGAGCCCCCGCACTTCATGCCGATGATGAGCTCGCTTGCATCGATCTTCTCCCTGGAGAATGCATTTGCATAAGCAGCCAGCTCCTCTAAGAGGCCCATGGCTGTCTCCATCTCATCCTCCACATCCTGACACTGAAGGAATTTTACCCTCTGCTCATCGTACTCTCCGATGTAATCCATGAGCACCGGGATATTGCTGTTCTCGCAGCCCAGTCCCAGAACCAGGACACCGCCTGCATTTGGATGATGGATCATGTCGGCCAGGACTTTTCTTGTGTTCTCCTGGTCATCGCCCATCTGGGAACATCCATAAGGATGGGTGAATGAGATCACATCTTCTACATTGCCTACAGCCAGCTTCTTTGCCTGGGTCTCCAGAGCCTTTGCGATCGAGTTAACGCAGCCTACGGTAGGGATGATCCAGATCTCATTGCGAATGCCTACCTTTCCATCGGCCCTGCGGTATCCGTCAAAATACACATGTTCTGTTGGCTGTACATCTGCTCCTACAGGTTTATAATCATAGGTAAGAACATCTCCCAGAGCGGTCTTTACATTGTGGACATGGATCCAATGGCCTACCTGGATATCCTCCTTTGCATTACCGATACGGAAGCCGTACTTAATGACCTCTCCGCCTGCGGCAATGGGCTTGATCGCAAATTTGTGGCCCTGGGGAATATCCTCCTCAATTGTCACAGCCACTCCCGCTACATCAAGCGTCTCACCCTTTGCGATGGGACGGAGTGCAACGGCAACGTTATCGTTCTGATTGATCTTGACAATGTCCTGCATGATTTTTTCTTTCTCCTATCCTTATTATTTGTTGTTGAGTTAAAAATGTAAGTGCTTACAATTATTCTACCTATTTTCCGGTAATAAGTCAATAAAAAAATAGAAAACTATTGCAATATTTATCAGGAATATGTATAATATACTTAGCTTGTAAGCGCTTACAGAATGTGAGGTCGATTTTATGAATATCTATGATGTCTCCGAACATGCGGGGGTGTCCATCGCCACAGTCTCCAGAGTCCTTAACGGCAATCCCAATGTCAGCGAGAAGACGCGGGAGAAGGTCCTTAAGGTCATGGACGAGCTTGGATACACGCCGAATGTTTTTGCCAGAGGGCTGGGGCTAGACACCATGCAGACCATCGGTATCATGTGCTCCGACTCCTCAGACCCTTATCTTGCAGAAGCAATCTACTACCTGGAACGAAGCTTAAGAAGCCATGATTATGATGCCATCCTGTGCTGCACAGGCTATGATCTGGATGCGAAGCAGAAGTATTTTGAGCTGCTCCGGTCCAAACGTGTGGATGCCATCATCCTTGCAGGCTCTAAATTTGTAGAGATGCGTGCAAAGGATAATGCCTATATCATCGATGCTGCCGCGGAGCTTCCTATTATGCTTGTAAACGGATACCTGGAGGGAGAGAATATTTACAGCACTGTCTGCGACGACCGTGCCGCCATGTACCAGGCAGCCTCCCAGCTCATCGAATCCGGGCATAAGCGTATCCTTTATCTATACAGCAGCTATTCCTACAGTGGCCTTAACAAAATGGATGGCTACAAGGATGCCCTTCACTCCCACGGCCTTTCGGTGTCAGATAACATGATATGCCAATGCACGAAGGATATGGAGGCCTCCAGGGACCTGCTCCTTTCCCTGCACCGGCAGGGGCTTATCTTTGATGCAGTGCTTACCTCAGACGATTCCCTGGCCGTAGGCGCTGTCAAATATGCCAATGCAGAGGGCATTTCCATTCCCGATGAGCTCTCCATCATTGGCTACAATAATTCCCTTCTGGCCCGCTGCACGGACCCGGAGATCACATCCATTGACAGCAAGGTAGAGGCGCTCTGCACCACTACTGTCAACACACTCATGGGGGTTTTCAGCGGCGTAAATGTGCCCAGCCGGACCACGATCGCCTCTGATCTCATAAAAAGGAAAACCACAAATTTTTAACATTTTAAGGAGGTTTCAAACAATGAAACAGTTTTTGGACAAGGATTTCTTATTATCCACTGAGATGGCTCAGACTCTGTATCACGACTATGCAGAGACCATGCCGATCCTCGACTACCACTGCCACATCAATCCACAGGAGATTTATGAGGACCGTAAGTTCGAGAATATCACCCAGGTTTGGCTGGGCGGCGACCATTACAAGTGGCGTCAGATGCGTTCCAACGGTGTTGACGAGAAGTACGTAACAGGCGACGGCACTGACAGAGAGAAATTCCAGGCCTGGGCAGAGACCATGCCAAAGCTCATCGGCAACCCATTATACCACTGGAGCCATCTGGAGCTGAGAAGGTACTTTGGCTATGAGGGCTATTTAAACGGCGACACCGCTGAGGAAGTTTGGAACCTGTGTAATGCAAAGCTGCAGGAGGATTCCATGACCGTCCGCAACATCATCAAGCAGTCCAACGTTACCCTGATCTGCACCACCGATGATCCTGTTGACTCCCTGGAGTGGCACAAGAAGATCGCAGAGGATGACACTTTTGACGTACAGGTACTTCCGGCATGGAGACCTGACAAGGCTATGAACGTAGAGAAGCCAACCTTTGCCGCCTACATCGCACAGCTGTCTAAGGCCAGCGGCATCGAGGTTGTTGACCTGGCATCCTTAAAGGACGCTTTAAAGAACCGTATGGCATTCTTCGCATCCATGGGCTGCAGCGTTTCCGACCATGCTCTTGAGTATGTAATGTACGCTCCTGCTTCTGATGAAGAGGTTAACGCTATCCTTAAGAAGGGCTTAAAGGGCGAGGCAATCTCCCGCGAGGAGGAGTTAAAGTACAAGACAGCCTTCATGCTGTTCGTTGCAAAGGAGTACAATAAGATGGGCTGGGTAATGCAGCTCCACTATGGCTGTAAGCGCGACAACAACGCTTACATGTTCGAGAAGCTTGGCCCGGATACCGGCTTTGACTGCATCAATAACTACGCTCCAAGCGCACAGATGGCTGATTTCCTGAACGCTTTAAGCGCTACCAACGAGATCCCGAAGACCATCATCTACTCCCTGAATCCTTATGACAATGCTTCCATCGGAACCATCCTCGGCTGTTTCCAGGAGAAGTTCCCAGGAAAGATCCAGCAGGGTTCTGCATGGTGGTTCAATGATCACAAGGTTGGCATGACCGATCAGATGACCTCCCTGGCAAACTTAGGCTGCCTTGGCAACTTCATCGGTATGCTCACAGACTCCAGAAGCTTCCTGTCCTACACCAGACATGAGTACTTCCGCAGGATCATGTGCGAGCTGTTAGGCGGATGGGTAGACAACGGCGAGTATCCTGCTGATATGAAGTCCTTAGAGAGCATTGTAAGAGGCATCTGCTACAACAATGCAGTGAATTACTTTGGATTTAAGCTGGATGTTGTGAAATAAGTGAAATGAATATATGGAAAAAGGGTGCTGTCTTCTGCGGACAGGGCCCTTTTTTGCGGGATTGCATTGCAAAACATATACATTTTCTTTCTCTCCTCATTGATGTACAATATTCCTGAAATTTTACTGACTGATTCGCCAAAGTACGGCCTGGCCGCAGATTAATTAAGAATAGAAATAGAATAGGCTCCGATCATGGAATGTATATGAGCAGGACGATAAGCCGGGTTATGTCGTTGGATGGCCATCTATCTAGGACTGCCGTCGCCGGCAGCCTCAAGCAACCTACCCGGAGGCTGACGGGCCGCCATATGCCTCCTGTTTGGTCTTGCTTCGAGTGGGGTTTACATGTGCCCCGCCTGTTACCAGACGGGCGGTAGTCTCTTACACTGCCCTTCCACCCTTACCGTGTGCGGCAAGCCGCAGACGGCGGTACATTTCTGTTGCACTGTCCCTGGAGTCACCTCCGCCAGACGTTATCTGGCACTCTGCCCTGTGAAGCCCGGACTTTCCTCTCCTGCGGCCTCTCGGTATCGCAGCAGCGGCCATCTGTCCTACTCACAACTTATTTAGTCTAACATAAAATGGAATGAATGTCCAGCCCCGGTTTTCTCGAATTTCCCCATTAAGCTTCCGCCTCCCGGGCTATTCGGGAACATCTGAAATCACTTTTGCCGGATAACGCTTTTGCCTGGAACCAGGGCATCTGGACACTCCTGCTTCCCTTACACATTCAGGCAGCTCCCCCCGATAAACTCCCGAAGGATGGAATTTTTCGGTATATCCTCACTGCTGACCCCAATAAAGTAATCCAGGAATTTGAGCAGCCGCTTGGCCTCCATATACTCCTCTGAATCCTTCGGAATGCCGAACAGAAGGGGCTCTGCATACTGCTTCAGCACTGCCAGCTCATAGATGAGGGCGGAGTTGAACATGGCGTCGGCCTCCTCCTGGTAGGGGAAGATATTGTCCTCCTCTCCCCGCCGCACAGAGGGCCACATGCGGATGGTCTCCTGGGCGGAGGAGCCTCTTGTGCGTGCATCGCGTATCATACGCCTGAGAAGCCTGCCATCCGTGGTGGGGATGCGGTTGTGCTCGTCAATATTCAGCTGGGTCAATGCGCTGATATAGATCCTGAACTTACTCTCTTTGGGAAGAGCA
The DNA here is from genome assembly GCF_020554865.1 of Lacrimispora sp. 210928-DFI.3.58. Lineage (GTDB taxonomy): Bacteria > Bacillota > Clostridia > Lachnospirales > Lachnospiraceae > Enterocloster. Next base: position 35,312 of record NZ_JAJCIC010000031.1, on the reverse strand, counting down.
TAGGAAAGCCTGTCATTCAGGCAGTGAATCCCCTCGATCACAAGGATATCCTCCGGCCCCAGCTTCAGATAATTCCCTTTATACTCCCTGATCCCCTTTTTGAAATTGTAATAGGGAAGCTCCACCTGCTCTCCTGCCAGAAGAGCCTTCATATCCGTGTTGAACTGTTCCACATCGATGCATTCCAGGGCCTCGTAGTTGTAATTTCCATCCTCATCCCTGGGGCTGTCCACGCGGTTTACAAAGTAATTGTCCACAGCTATGGGATGTGGCTTTAAGCCCAATGCCTCCAGCTGTACGGACAGTCTGTGGGAAAAGGTAGTCTTACCTGAGGAAGAGGGACCTGCGATCATCACAAATTTTGCGTCTCTCCTGGCCGCAATGCTGGCTGCGATCTCCGCGATCTTTTTCTCCTGGAGAGCTTCCTGTATCAGTATCAGATGGGACATCCCTCCATGGGAAATGCAGTCGTTTAAGCCGCCTACATTTTCCAGATCCATTCTCCGTCCCCATTCCGAGGACTCTGACAAGGTTGCAAACAGCTTTTCCTGGGGCAAAAACTCCGCCACCTGGCCCGGATTCGCCCTGGCAGGCAGCAGGAGCACAAAGCCGTAGTGGTAGAGTACCAGGCGGAACCAGCGCAGATAGCCTGTATTCTGGACCATATAGCCGTAATTGTAATCCTCAAAGCCGTCTATGCTGTAAATGTTGACTCTGGATACCCTGCGGTAGCGGAACAGCCGCTCCTTATCGTACATTTTATGGCGGTGGAACAGCTCCACGGCATCGTCCGTGGAGATATTCCGCTTCATGATAGGGATCTTCCTGTCCACATACTCCCGCATCCGCTCCTCCACCTTGTCAAGCAGGTCCTGATCCAGGATGAAATCGCCCTTTGGCTCCACAAAAAAGCCTTTCCCCACAGAGAAATCCACGGTGACCTTCTCCACCTTCTCTGCTCCCACCACACTGTAAAATGCCTTCAGCATGAGAAGGGTGGCGCTCCTCTGGTAAGCGGACATTCCCGGCTTGTCTCTCAAGGTGACGAATTTCAGCTCGCACTCCTTCACATGCTTGTGAAGCTCCTGAAGCTTTCCATTGACGCGCACCAGAAGGATATCTTCCTTGTACAGGTGCTGGTAATCCTGGGCAACCTGAAGCCAGGTAGTCCCCTCCGGATATTCACGGGTCTCTGCTCCGATCGTTACATGAACCATATTTCTCGTCTCCTCTCCTTTTGTCTGCTGTTACGATCCACGGACCGGCACACTAGAACAGCACAGCCGGCCAGGCCGGGGAGGCCTCCACTGTCTCCACCTCACCGGGAAGCTGCTCCTTCAGGAAGCTGCCCATATAGGAAATAAAGATATGCTCCAGCCCATAATGCCCTGCATCGATCACCGCCATTCTCCTGGCGGCGGAGTCAATCCCTGTGTGATGGCTGATATCGCCTGTTATCAAAACCTGGGAACCCTTTCTGAGAGCCTCCTCCACAACGCTTCCTCCTGCCCCCGGACAGATAGAAACCTTTGTCACCCGGCGCTCCAGCAGCTCCTGTTCGTACACCAGTACAAAGGGCAGTCCAAAGGCTGCCTTCACTGCCTCTGCTAACTCCTTTACTGTCATGGAGTGCTCTAGGTCTCCTGTCTTTCCCACGCCGTAAGCCACTTTATCTCCATTTATTTCCATCTCTCCCATATCATCCAAGGGGATCGCGTTTAAAAGCCCCAGCCTCTTTGCCGCCAGATCAGCCATACAGCCGGGCGCAGCGTCAAAATTCGTATGCATGGCGTAATAAGAAATGTCTGCCTGTATCAGCTTCACCAGCCGTCTTGTGATAAAATTCTGGTCGTTGACCTTCTTGATGGCCTTAAAGATCAGCGGGTGATGGGTCAGGAGCATATCTGCCCCGCAGTTTATGGCTGCTTCCACCACCTCATCTGTGGCATCCAGGGCAATGTATATCTTTTTCACCTCTTTATCGCTCCTGCCTGCCAGAAGGCCGGGATTGTCCCAGTCGCAGGCGCAGTCCTCCGGCGCCAGTCCCTTTAACCGTTCTATGATATCACTGCATTTCATGTTGTGCCTCCTTTACCCATGAAAGCTCCTCTGTCAGAGCTTTTATGGCTTTTTCCTGGGATCCTGTTGCCTGTCCCTGCTTTCCCTCAAAAGAAACCAGGATATTGTCAAGCCGCTTCTTTTCGCGCTCCAGATATTCGCCCAGCACCGCATCCCTCTTCTCTATGAGGATCTTCCCATACAGGTACTGGGCCTGGTTTGCATACTCCATATTCCCGCGGCTGACCCTCATGACTGTGTAAAACTTGCCGTCTTCTTTTATCATGGCTTCGTCTGCAATAGAAAAACCGTTCTGCGCCAGAAATATCCTTACTTTGTCAAGCGCCGACTGGGGAGATAAGATCCAGCTTTCCACGCTGTCCCACATGTGGCATCCCTCCTCCAGGATACGGATCATGAGCTCCCCTCCCATTCCGGCGATGATAACCGTATCTGCCTCTCCGGGACTAAGCTTTTTAAGGCCGTCACTGAGCCTGGTCTCGATATGAACGGGTGAACACGGCTCCTCACCGCTGCCCCGGCCTCGGCAGGCCCTATAATACTCCTCCACATGCTCCTTTGCCCGCCCAAGAGGCCCTTCCCTCACATCCATGGCCAGGGCTGACCGTATCCGTCCTGTCTCTGCCAGGTAAATGGGAACAAATCCGTGGTCTGTGCCGATATCCGCGATCCTGGCATTCTCCGGCACAAAAGAGGCTACCAGCTTAAGGCGCTTTGAAAGCCTGACTGCTGCTCTTTCCTTTGTACTTCTATTCATATCACTCATCCAAATAATCCTTTAACTTTTTACTCCTGCTGGGATGGCGCAGCTTGCGCAGGGCCTTTGCCTCGATCTGGCGGATCCGCTCCCTGGTGACATGGAACTGGCGTCCCACCTCCTCCAGGGTCCTGGGGCGTCCGTCGTCAATGCCAAAACGCAGGCGCAGCACCCTCTGCTCCCTCTCTGTCAGCGTTTCTAATACCTCCATGAGCTGTTCATGGAGAAGGGTAAATGCAGCCGCCTCCTGAGGGACTGCCACATTGTCATCCTGGATAAAATCGCCCAGATGGCTGTCCTCCTCCTCCCCAATGGGCGTCTCCAGGGAAACCGGCTCCTGGGACATCTTGAGGATCTCCGCCACCCGGTCCTCCGGCATTTCCACCCGCTTTGCGATCTCCTCTATGGTGGGCTCACGGCCCAGCTCCTGGAGAAGCTGGCGGGAAGCGCGCACCAGACGGTTGATATTCTCCACCATATGAACGGGGATACGGATGGTCCTGGCCTGGTCTGCAATGGCCCTGGTAATTGCCTGGCGTATCCACCAGGTAGCATAGGTGCTGAACTTATAGCCCTTCTTATAATCGAACTTCTCCACCGCCTTGATAAGGCCCAGATTTCCCTCCTGGATCAGGTCAAGGAACTGCATTCCCCTGCCGACATAGCGCTTCGCAATGCTCACCACCAGGCGGAGGTTGGCCTCTGCCAGGCGCTTTTTGGCTGTTTGATCTCCCAGCTCCATCTCCTTTGCCAGGTCGATCTCCTCCTCTGCTCCGAGGAGAGGTATTTTCCCGATTTCCTTCAGATACATGCGTACAGGATCCTCCAGGCTCACTCCCTCCGGGACAGACAGGTCCAAAAGATCGGCGTCCAGCTCCTCCTCCGGAAACAGATCCGGATCCAGCTCCTCCTCAGAGCCCACGCGAAGAACATCCACCTTATTCTGCTCAAGGCAGTCGAACAGCTGGTCCATCTCTTCAGCAGCCGGCTGCTCCTGTCCAAAGAAATCAATGATCTCCTGGTACTCCAGCACATTTTTCTTTTTCCGCGCCACTGCCAGAAGCCTTGCCAGCTTCTCCTCAAATCCTATGGTCCCTTCCATCTTTGTCCGTCCTTCCTGTGAAATGCGGCCTCCCTGTTCCCAGTGCCGTCTGAAATCCCCTAATCCAGGGAAATGGAAAGCTTCTTTAAAGCTGCCTGCTGTTTTATGATCTCCTGCAGCTGGGCGATATCCTTGGCATTGCGGCTGGCTGCATCCAGGCTGTTTTTCTTTACCTTCATAACGGTCTCAGAAAATGCCTTTTTCTGTTCTTCATTGCTTAAGGACTCCTTTAAGCTGGCATTGAACAGAGCTGCCACCTCTTTATATTGATCCTCGTCATTGATAAAACGGCTTAAGATCCCGGCGGGATTCACATTTCCGGCCTCGTGGCCTTCAAATACCATCTTTGCCACCTGATGGTACAGATCCTCCACAAAATCGTCTGCCGTTATAATGCCTTTTACTTTATCGAATAATTCAGGTTTCTCGATCAGCCAGGTGAGAAGGAGCCTCTGGGAACGGCGGATGCCGTCCTCCCGGTCCGGCTTTCCCCTTTTTGCCTGCTTTCTGGAGGGTTCCCGGGAATCCCGGAAGTCTTCTTCCTCTCTTTCCGGCAGCGTCTCCTCTCTCCGGGCTTCCGCATTTTTATAGGCGGCATTCCCGGAGCGGGTTGGATAATAAGACTCTCCTGCCCGAAGGCCCATGGACATGCCCATCCGGTTCACCAGCTGGCGCAGCTCGTCCGCGGGGATCATGTGCTCCGTGGACACGGCCTGAAGATAATTCTCCCGCTCCAGCGCTTCCCCAAACTGCAGAAGCTTTCTGGCTGTCTCCTGATAAAATTTCGTCTTCTGCTCCGGGTCATCCATCCGGTAATCCCGCTTCAGCACATCGATCTCAAACAGGAAGCTGTTCTTTGCCTCCTCAATGCGCTGTCTGAATGCCTCCGGGCCCATATTTTTGATAAACTCATCCGGGTCCTTGTAGGGCTTCATGTTCAGCACCTTGATGGACATACCCACCTCCCGCAGGATAGGGATGGCCCGCAGGGCTGCCTTGACTCCCGCCCCATCGCTGTCATAGGTCAGGATCACCTGGTCCGCATACCGTTTTAATATCCCGGCATGCTGGCTGGTAAATGCCGTTCCCAGAGAGGCCACCGCATTGGTAAAGCCTGCCTGGTGCAGGGATATCACATCCAGATAGCCCTCACAGACCAGCATATACCGCTCCCTGGACAGCCTGGCGTAATTCAGCCCATACAGGCTGCGGCTCTTGTCAAACAGCTTTGTCTCCGGAGAATTCAGATATTTCGGCTCTCCCTCCCCCATCACCCGGCCGCCGAAGGCGATCACCCGGTTGTTGGTGTCCAGGATCGGGAACATGACCCTGTTCCAGAACTTGTCCCTGCCTCCCCGCTCCTCAATGGTCACAAGGCCTGTTTCCTTTAGGAAACGGTCGTCATAGCCCTTTGCCTTCAGATACCGGTACAGGTCATCGCTTGTCTTGTTGGAGTAGCCCAGGCCGAAGCGCACAATGGTCTCATCGGAAAGCTGACGCTTATCGTGGAGATATTCATAGCCCAGCCTGCCCTGGGGCTGTTTTAGCTGGTAATAAAAATAGTTGGCAGCCAGCTTGTTGACCTCTAAAAGCCGGGCGCGCAGCTCTGCCTGCTCCCTGGCCTCCCTGCTGTACTCCATCTTCGGAAGAGTCACCCCGGCTCTGTCAGCCAGGGACTGCAGTGCCTCCTGAAAGGTATAATTCTCGTATTCCATCACAAAGGTGAGAACATTTCCCCCTGCACCGCAGCCAAAACAGTAATACATCTGCTTGCCCGGCGATACGGAGAAGGACGGTGATTTCTCGTTGTGGAAGGGACAAAGGCCAAAATAGTTGCCTCCCTTTTTCTGCAGCTTCACATATCCGGAAATCACATCTACGATGTCATTCTTCATCCTCACTTCTTCAATGACTTCATCGGGATAGTACATGTGAAATAATCTCCCTTCTGTATCAGTACCGCAAATCAACGGTTTATGCGGGGTATCTTCTTGCCCTGCCAAGCCGGACAAGAAGTATGGATTTCCCCGCCGTCTGTGCTGTTACTCAATAAACGTTCCAGCGCTTTGGAACAAATAAGGTCTCAAACTGGTCTATGGCATAGATATCACTCATGCCGGCAATATAGTCGCATACCACTCTGGACTTCTTCTCCCCGCCGTTTACCATGAGGAGCACATACTCCACAGGAAGCTTGTCTACGTGCTTCATATAGTACTCATAAAGCTGTGCGATCATCTGCTGAGCCTTACTCTCCTCTGCTTTGGGGATATCATTCTTGTAAACATTGGCAAACATCCACCGGCGGAGGCCCTGCATGGCCTCCTCCATGCCCTCTGTCATGGAGATCTCCGGCTTGTCCATGCTGTTCAGGATAATGTCGTGTATCATGTTGTTGAGCCGCTCCCTGACACTGTGCCCCAGCACATCCGTGTACTCACGGGGAAGCTCCTCCTCCTGAAACATCCTGGCGCGGATGGCATCGTCAATGTCGTGGTTGATATAGGCGATCTTGTCGGAAAGGCGGACAATGCCGCCCTCCAGGGTGGATGGATGGCCTGAGGTCCTGTGGTTCCTGATACCGTCCCGCACCTCCCAGGTGAGGTTCAGACCCCTTCCGTCCTTTTCCAGCACCTCCACCACGCGGACGCTCTGTTCATAGTGGGCAAAGCCGTCCTCACAGAGCTGGTTCAGTATGTATTCCCCGGAATGTCCAAAGGGCGTATGGCCCAGATCATGTCCCAGGGCAATGGCTTCTGTCAGGCTCTCATTGAGACGGAGGGATTTGGCAATGGTCCTGGCGATCTGGGACACCTCCAGGGTATGGGTAAGCCTGGTCCTGTAGTGGTCCCCCTCAGGGGCAAGGAACACCTGGGTCTTGTGCTTCAAACGGCGGAAGGCCTTGCAGTGAAGGATACGGTCCCTGTCCCTCTGGTATTCCGGCCTGATATCGCAGAGTTCCTCCTCCCTGTCGCGCCCCCGCGTTCTGCCGGAAAGAGACGCATAGGGACTTAATGTCTGCTCCTCCAGTGCCTCCAACGTTTCCCTGATGTTCATTCTCCCACTCCCTATCTCTATTATTATATTTGCATCATGTCCATTTTACTACAAAAAATCACATAAAACTGTGTCAAGGCTCATTTGATTAAACTATCCTAATGTAGATTATAGCATAAAATAATACGCGTTGTAAAAAATTTATCGCCCGGTTTCCAAATTTTCACTTTTATGAATACCTGCATATGCGGACATACGAACAGTGCGGGCTCCCCCTATTGCGAAGGAACCCGCACTGTAAAATACTCCCCTATGTAATTACTTCATTTAACCTAACTGCTCCAATACCCACTCCACATCGTCTGTGGTCTTTAAGGTCTCCAGCCTTGCCGGATCCTCCAGTAAGGTGTAGAGCTTGCTTAAGAGCTCCAGATGCTCGTCGCCGATACCGGCAATGCCGAATACCAGCTGTGCCTTTTCCATTCCGAAGTCAACGCCTTCCGGATACTGGAAGAATACAATACCTGTTTTCTTTACTGTGCCCTTTGCCTGAGTGGTGCCGTGCGGAATTGCCACGCCCATGCCGATGTAGGTGGAAACCAGCTTCTCGCGGTCCTGCATGGCTGTGACATAGGTGCCGTCCACGTATCCAAGCTTTTCCAGCAGCTCCCCTGCTGCCTGGATGGCCTCCTCCTTGCTCACAGGCTTCTGGCCCAGTTTGATGCCCTCTGCGATGATGACCTGCTTCTTGACCGGTACATCCGGGATAATGATGTCCGTATTCTCGCCAGCCGGAGCTGCCGGGGCATCGCCTGTTGTCAGCTGCACATACAGGGCATCCAAGGCAGGATCAGCCAGGAAATTGCCGATGGTGATCAGCTGTGCCTGAGGTGCGGACTTCCTTGCGCGGTCAGCCAGCGTTGTCTGTACCACAGCGATGTCGCAGTCAGACGGAATATTGTCCACAGAGGTATTGATCACTGTAATGTCAGGCCTGTTGCCCTTGATACGGTTGCGGAACTTCGTTGCGCCCATTGCGGAGGAGCCCATACCTGCATCGCATGCAAACACGATCTTCTTGATCTCTTCCGTCTTTTCAATGGTGCCAGGCACTACTGTCTGGCCCTTTGCCTCTGCCTTCATGGCAGATACCTCGCTCTGGGCCTCCTCCAGGCTCTTGCCTCCCGCCATTCTCACAATAGGGCATGCAATGGCAAAGGAAATGCCTGCGGAGATCAGAACACCTGCAATGACCTTGAGCATATCCGGGCCGGGCGTCATCATCATATAGGCAATGATAGAGCCGGGAGATGCCGGGCCTACCAGGCCGCAGCCGGTCATGTTGAACCAGAAAATACCCACTACGCTTCCCACAATTGGAGCGATGATCACCAGCGGATTCATCAGGATATATGGGAAATAGATCTCATGGATTCCGCCCAGCAGGTGGATGATCACAGCGCCGGGTGCAGAGTCCTTTGTTGCCTTATCCTTGCAGAAGAACATATAGGCCAGCAGGACGCCAAGGCCCGGACCTGGGTTCGGCTCCAGCATATACATGATGGACTTGCCGGTCTCAGCAGCCTGAGCTGTGGCAATGGGGGTGAAAATACCATGGTTGATGGCATTGTTCAGGAACAGCACCTTTGCAGGCTCGATGAAAATGGCAACCAGAGGAAGCAGGCTGTTCTGTACCAGCACATTGACACCTGCGGACAGGATGGAGAGGATGCCGCTCATCACAGGGCCGATCACCACATAGCCCAGCATCGCCAGGATCATGCCGATGATGCCTGCGGAAAAGTTGTTGATCAGCATCTCAAAGCCAGCCGGCATATGACCGTCCATGGCATCATCAAATTTCTTAATGCAGAAGCCGGCTAACGGTCCCATAACCATAGCTGCCATCAGCATGGTGATCTCTGTGTTGCTCATAATGGCGCCGATCACAGCGATAGCGCCAACCACACGGCCGCGGTCGCCGCCGATCATGCGGCCTCCGGTGGAAGCGATCAGGATAGGGATCAGATAGGTCAGCATTGGGCCGACCATGCTGTTGAAGCCCTTATTGGGTATCCATCCAGTATCAATAAACAGTGCAGCAAGGAAACCAAAGGCGATCAGCGCGCCAATATTTGGCATAACCATTGCTGATAAAAATTTACCAAAACGTTGAACGTTGTTTTTCATAAGAAAGAACCCCTCTTTTATTGAATCTATCAATGGGGAAACTGATCACGCACCGCGGCCAGCAACGCTGACTGGTCCGCTGCGGGCGGAAAGCAGCTGCTTACAGGACTGTCACGCCATATTTTCTGCACTCTGCCAGGAATTCCTCCGGCAGCTTCCCATCGGAAACTACGATATCAATATCTGCAAGTCCGCAGACGCCAAAGCTGCATTTCACCCCGATCTTGGAGGAATCCATCAAAGCAATGACCTGCTCTGACTGCCGGATGGCTGTCTGCTTTAAAATCACCTCTTCATTGATACCGCCCGTAAAGCCTGCCGAATAGTGAAAGCCCGTGATCCCCAGAAATACCTGATGAAAATTGATCCGCTCCAGCTCTTTGATGGCAGAAAAGCCAAAAATACTCTGGCTGTAGCGGTTCAGCCTGCCGCCGGGAAGCATCACGATGGGCTTCGACAGATTCGCAAGCTCTGTTGCACAGCTTAGGCCGGTGGTATAGATCAGGTTCGACTGGTCCGGGAACTGGCGTGCAAACATGGTGGTGGTGCTTCCTGAATCCAGGAAAATAGTGGTATCCGGGTGCAGAAGCGTCAGTGCCTTTTCTGCAATCTTCTGTTTTTCAGGGATATTCCGGACAGACTTCCGGTTCAGAAAATCATCTGTGCCAATGATGACCTGCACGGATCTTGCCCCTCCGTGGATGCGCAGGATACGCTTTGCCTCGTCTAAAAGCTTCAGATCTGTGCGCAGTGTCATCTCAGATACATTTGGAAATGCATCCTTCAGCTGAGAAAAACTGACTGTTCCTTTTTCGTTGATCAGTTCAACTATCGCATTTCTGCGAGTTTCCATTGAATCCATAAGGACCTCCCGTCTGTGCCGGGACAAACGGAAGGTCCCGGCAACATTTATTCGTTGATAAAGTTGGCAAGTAAGTACTCTTCTGCCTCCGGGCACCATAAGCCCTTGTGAGCATCCACAATATCAGCCAGAGCGATCAGACGCTCATCCTTCTCTGCCTCGCCCTTTGCGCGAAGGTCAGTAAGGGCGGTCAGAGGCATGGTCAGATGAGTGTAAATGAGCTTCTTGCCCCCTGGGATCTTAGGCAGGTTCAGAGTGGTCTCCGCTACGCTGTCCAGACCGCCGATGTGAGTTACCATAACAGCCGGATCAATGCGCTTTGCAGCAGTCAGCTCCAGGGACTCGATCATGTCATCGGTATTGCCACCTGTGGTTCCCATTACATGAGTAGAATTGTAGTGCACATCATAGAAGTTCATAGTTGCGCTGAACTTGTTGTCTGTAGGGCCTGCAAAGAAATTCAGGCAGCCGTCACGGCCCAGGATATCGCTGGACTGCTTCACAACAGCGGCAACAGGAGCATAGCACAGCACATCATCGTAGCCTGTTCCGCCGGAGATTCTCATAAGCTCTGCTACCGGGTCCTCGAAGCTTCCGGTATTTACAAAGTGCAGCTCAATGCCTTCCTTCTCAGCAACCTCTGCCGGAGGGAACAGGTGAGCAGCCCGGTCCAGGCGCTCCTGGTTTAAATCTGTCACAACTACCATGGATGGACGGACATCGCGGTGAAGAGCATAGGTCAGAGCGCCCAGTCCCATAGGACCTGCACCAGCCATGATCGCCAGCTTTCCGCCTTCCTTGATGCCCATCTGGTGGGTATACACGCCCATCTGAGTGTGGTAAGCAGCATTAAATGCACCGATGCTGCAGGACATTGGCTCAGCCAGGGATGCCTCATAGTAAGCACGGCCCTTGTACTCCAGCAGGCAGCCTAACTCCATCACCTCAGCAGGAATAACGCAGTAGGTGGTATCTCCGCCAAAGAACTCGTAGGAATAGCCTGGGCTCCACATGGTCCCCTTGTAGTTTAAAGCCGGCTGCAGGGTGAACTTCATACCAGGCTTAAAGGTATCCTGGTGGTTCTTACCTACCTTCACAATGTCGCCTGCAAACTCATGGCCCATGATAGCCGGATGCTCAGCCACATCATCGTGAACACGCTTGTGGGCAGTGCCCAGGATCGCACATTTGTAGGTGGACATACAAATACTGTCAGATACCACCTTTACCAGGATCTCGTCATCTGTGATCTCCGGAAGTTCAAACTCCTCAAGTCTTAAATCGTTTGCCGCATGCAGTCTAACGCCTCTTGCTTTCATAATAAAACTCCTTTCTCCATCTTAATTGAATATATGTAGCTTTGCAACAATGAATTTTCTTTTAGAACAACAAATCATTTTCTGGCTGCGGATGCACTCTGTATTACAGCCTGCCAAATACCACCTTCGGGATCAATCCCTCGATCACGCTGTACTCTGCTGCCTGTGTCCCGCTGCACATCACATTAGCTGCGCCGGTGGCTGTGGAAAGGCGGACAGCCTCCTCAAGGCTCATGCCGGACTCCTCTGCAACGGCAAGAGAAGCCACCACGCTGTCTCCGGCACCTACGGTACTCCCCACCGGAACCTTCAGGCCCTCTGCATAAACTGTCTCGTTCTCTGTCACATACAGGGCTCCATCGCCTCCCATGGAGACAACGATCTTCGCGATCCCGTACTTCTCCATCAGGCTGCGGGCTGCCCGCTCCAGCTCCTTTGGTGTTTCCAGCGTCTGTCCCATAAGGCCGGAAAGCTCATGATTATTAGGCTTGATCAGATAGGGAGAGGCCTCAATGCCTGCGGCCAGCAGTGCTCCGTCCGCATCCAGGATCACCTTTGCCCCTGCTGCCTTACAGGCCTTCACCCAGGTGCAATAGGTATCCTTTGGCGCTCCCTTTGGCAGGCTTCCTGAGAGGACCACGATATCACCGGCAGCCAGCTTTGCCAGCAGCTCCCCTAAAAGCTCATTCAGGATCTCCTCGGATACGGTGACGCCAGGCTCATTGATGTCGGTATTGGTATGGTTCACCGGATCGATCACCTTTAAGTTCGTACGGGTCTCGCCCTCCACAAACTGAAAGCAGGTCTCAAGTCCCATGGCCTCCAGGGCAGATTGGATCGCACGTCCCGTATCTCCTCCGAGAATACCTGTGGCAATGCTCCTGCCTCCCAGCTTGTCGATCACCTTAGAGACATTGATGCCCTTTCCACCCGGATCTGTCCGCATGGTGGTGATCCGGTTGACACTGTCGATCGTCAGAGAAGGGATCTCAACTGTCTTATCCAGGGCTGGATTCAAGGTTACAGTGTAAATCATGGTAATCCTCCTTTTTATTTTCGTTTTAACATCTCTTTTTGTTTCGTTTCAACAACTCTATATACATAATAACACATTTTCAGCAGATGTCAACTGTTATTTTAATGATTTTGCATTATTTTTCTTTTGATTCAAAAGTTTATCGAATCTTCTTCCATAGCGGGCAAAAAAATACCGCAGGCGGTCGTCCGGTGATCGCCTGCGGCATTTTAAAACATAGATGGATATTACCGACATTCCATCATGTGCGGATTATTGTTACGAAGTTGCTCGTCTACAGCATTTTTTAATTCTTCAAGTCTTCGAAAAAACATTGTTTTCCATTCTATCTTATCTTCAAAAAGATTTCCATCTATATCTTTAATCTGATGTAGCCCAATATTTCTGACTGCCTCAATAGCCGCCTCTCGCTGCGTCCTTTTCTCAGGATAAACCGTTTGACAGTTTGCTCCATCTATAGTGTCATAACTTCCAAAGCTCTGGTTAAAATCCATGATCGGATATAGCGAAATATATTCATTGGTCTGATTATCAACCAATAATCCCCAGTTTTCCGGATGCCGATCTATGTTACCAACCAGATAATCAAGTATATTCATTCCATAGTACGTCTCTTTATCTATCCTTAAACACTCATCCAATACATTCAGGTCATGATTTTGCGCATATATTTCAAATGCCATCTTGGAAACAATAGAATACTTCTGGGAAGTGATAATCTTACTCTCAGTTACTTTTTGCCCATCATAAAAGCCTTCTTTATATTTCACCTGTTTAAAGTCAAAGCATTGGCATAATCTACTTGCTAAGAGTTCCTTTTGAACAGCATCATCACCGCCATCTTTTAATAAAATAAAATCTTTTTCCCTTCTAATCCAGGCTTTTGGAAAGCAGCCTTTTGTAGATAAATCCTGTGCCAGTTCCTGATTCGTAACTGTCATCGGCTTTCCACGCAAAGAAAGCTCTACCACCGCCTCATTTAATGAATTATCATATAAATTTATCTTTTCGTAGGAAATTTCTTCATCACTCTTTTTTACCCAATAAATATCCGTCAGGGATACACAGTGATATGATAATGATATTTTAGCACGATCCCGATCTGTCATTGCCTGTGCCATTCCGATGCTGTTTAAAATTTCTTTTGCATATTTTCTATCCAGAGACAACACCCGCGAGGCACACCAATGATAAAAATTATTTATATTATTGATCAGCGTATCAAAATCGCTCTCATCCTCCAAATAAAGGTCATATGGAATAAACCTTCCATTCAGGACAGTGGCCTCTCCCTGAGTATTAATCTCTGCCACTTTTTTTTCACCATGCATGATATCATAACACGTAATATTATTTTTTTGTTTTTTTCTCGGAGTATTATCATTCAGTTCAATTATTTCCTGCCGCAACAAGCCATTTTCCACATTATCACCATTCCCATCATTCACTATACAAAGTATATTCTACTTTACGTGCCCTTGTTTTATTTTCCTCGCTTCCCTCCAAATATGCCCAGAACATAAAATATAATTTTTTTCCATCAATTATTGCAATTTCCAAAGGAGCCGTCAGCCCTGTACCCAGTGTTGCAAAATTGATGCATGTTATCTTAAGGTGGTTTTCTGAAAGATTTGTTTCGATTCTCCGCTTCTGAGAAATATCTTCGTCAAAATTAATAGTTAAAACCAATTCAAAAGAATTTTCTGCGTCAATATTAAATGTAAGATCACCCTTCTCATCAAATAAAAACACAGTTCCGTGACTAATAATTTCCCGTTTCTGAGAGCTTAATTTTACTTGCATTCTTTTCACCTCTCAACCAATGTTGTTTTTATTGTACCATGTTATTATTTTACAAACAAGGCATTTTCCCTTTTTTCACACTGGTAAGCTGCCACGAACACACAGCGCCCCATACCCCACTTGCGGATTCGGATACTCCGTAAATCCCGGCAATTGCCTTGCTCCGCGTCTCAGATACGCCTTCACCTTCTCCCCATAGAGAAAGGCATCATTTCCATCTACGATCCCCCACTGCATCAGGAGGGCTGCGCTGCCGGTGACAAAGGGCGTTGCAAAGGAGGTGCCTGTCACGGCCTCGTATCCGCCTCCGCTCCTGGCTGTGACGATGTCCACTCCGGGAGCTGCCAGGTCCGGTTTGACCTGTCTTATCTGGCGGGTAAAGCCGCGGCCGGAGAAATCGGCATAGGAGCCGTAGGAATCGTCATATGCCCCTACGGAAATGACCTTTGCTGCTGTGGACGGGATGGTAAGGGTGGTCTCCGGAGAAGGGGAAAGGAAACGGGTGGCAGGGTTTAATATGCCCCTGGAGGGCAGCCACATGTCGTATTCCCCTGTCACCAGCCTCCTGGGGGTAAGGCGGAAGACCCATATCCCGCTGTCAAGATAGTCCCTGCGGGGTATGAAGTCAAAATACACCTCCTGAAAGGGGCTGTAAGGGCTGGGCTTTCCGTAATAGATGAGGAGCCTGGTTTCTCCGGTATCTATGGTCTGCGGGCCCAGGCTCTCATCTAAGGGGCCTATGGCAACACCTGAGGGTGTGACAAGGCTGATAGAAAACTGGTCTGCATAGGATTTCCAGAGCTGTACTCCCATACCTGTCTCGAAGGGCGCAATGGACAGCTCCGCCTCTGCGTCCCTGCCCAGCTTAAGCTTTCCCGATGTGTGGCCTGCCCCGGCTCCCTCATTTCCCGTTCCCACTGCCAATACGCTGCGTCCGTAATTGGATATGTCGTCCATAAATGTCTCCAGCAGGCTGGTTCCGTCGTGGGAGCCATAGGTGTTTCCAAAGCTCATATTTACCGCCACAGGCCGTCCCAGCTCCTGGGCGCGGCGCAGAACAAAATCCAGGGCCTCCATCAGCTGGGTCGTCCTGGGAAAGCTGTCTGTCAGGGGCGTTCCCAGCTTTACAATGAGGAGCTCGCTTTCAAATGCCACTCCCCGGTACACGCCTCTGCTCTCACGTCCATTCCCGGCGGCAATGGCGGCCACTGCCGTTCCATGGCCGCTGGTATCTGTAGACGGGACGGAGGCCAGGCCCAGGGAACGGTCCAAAGCTCCCTGAGACAATGCCTGGTTGATCTCCTCCCTGGTATAGACTGTGTCCCTGTTTTGATCCCAGAGGTAGAGAATACGGGTGGTTCCATCCTCATTGCGGAAATCGGGATGGAAGTAGTCGATGCCGGAGTCGATGACAGCCACCAGTACGCCTCTTCCTGTGAGGCCGGAGCCGACACCCTCTATCAGCCCCAAGGAGCCCAAAGTACCTGCTCCTAAGGCAGCGCTGCCTGCGGCAGGCCCGGCTGCACTGTCCAGACCGGTCGTTTCGCCTGGCCCTGCTCCGCCGCCCACCCCGGCCACATTGTCCAGACCGATTGTTCCGCCCGGCCCCGACGGCTGCAGCCCGGAAAGACAAGAGGCTGTTCTTGCCATATTCACGGCAAAGAACAGCCTCTTTGGTTTTTCTATATATTGGATCTGGTTTAAGCTGCTGACAGCATCGATCCGGCTTTCCGGGACGCGGAGCACGGCATAGCCTCCTATGAGCTCCTTTACCCGGATTCCCATTTCCCGCAATGGATCCAGACTTCCAAAATACCGGACGATCAGTTCCCAGGTCTTCTCCTCCGGATCATAGCCCACCTCCAGGTTTTCAGAGCGCTCCCGCTCCTCTTTCGTTGCCCCCAGGGCCAGATTCAGCAGATTTTCGCGTTTTTGGTCTTCCATCTTTTCCTCCCGCTGGTTTCATGTACTCCCGGAATCTCTTTGAGCCCAGATTCTTACAAGTACATTTTACTGCTTTCATACCACTATATTCACCAGCAGGAAACGCTATGATCTGCAAGCCTGCTATTTCAGGAATCCATTGACAATCTGTGCTTCCGCTTCCTCCTCCGTCAGCCCCAGGGTCATCAGCTTTACAATCTGCTCTCCTGCGATCTTTCCGATGGCAGCCTCATGGATCAATGCCGCGTCAATGTTGTTGGCGATCAGTCCCGGAATAGCAAATATCTTTGCATCATCCATGATGATGGCGTCGCATTCCGTATGGCCGCTGCATTTTGCATTTCCCACGATCTTGGAATTGAAGGTCTGTTTTGATTGATCCTTTGCCACAGAGCGGGAAACCACATCTGCGCTGGCATCGTCTCCGTTCAGCTCCACGATGTAGGTGCTCTCCGCCTCCTGAGTCCCATGGGTCAGAAGGCGCTCCCTTACGATCAGCTTTGCCCCTGCTGCCAGCTCGGCGGTATTGGTGCGGTTGGTGGAGTCCACGCCCTTTATCTGGACCATTTCCATTTCCATGAAGCTGTTTTCCTCCATGTAAACCTCTGTGCCCGGATTTAAGATGCGCTTTCCCGTGCCGTCTCCCTCGCCGTAGTGCTTTTCCACATATTTCACGTGGGCATTTTTCCCTACAAAGAAGCGATGGATGCCGTCATGCTCGGAGTCCTGGTTCCCGCAGTTATGGATGCCGCAGCCTGCCACGATCACCACATCCGCGTCATCGCCGATATAGAAGTCATTGTACACGACCTCCTTTAATCCGCTGGCGCTCACTACCACCGGGATGTGGACACTCTCATGCTTTGTGCCCGGCTTGATGCGGATATCAATGCCCGGCTTGTCTGTCTTTGTCACAATGTCAATGTTGGCCGTGGTGTTCCTTCCGGCCATCTGTCCGTTTGCGCGGATGTTGTAGGCTCCCTCCGGTACGCCGTGAAGATCCGCTACCTCTTCCAATATTCTCTCCTGGATCTGATCCATGGTTCCTTCCTCCTTCACGTTACTTATGAAAGTCCTGCCGCCGACAGGCGGCACTAAGTTCAGGTATGCCAAGTGCGCCCGCCAGACTTTCATGGTGCGGTGGCGCGTCCGCCAGCCGGGCGCATGCAGGCTTACTGTACCTTATCATAAAAACCGCTGCATGCATCTACTGCTGATGCGGTTCCCATGATCGTGGGCATGATTTCCTCTCTTGTGCCGCGGTTCACCACTTTTCCGTCAGCGATCACCACGATCTCATCTGCAATATTCAAAATACGCTCCTGATGGGAAATGATCAGGATCGAACCATTGTTGCTCTTTCTCATGCGCTCAAATACCTGAATCAGGTTCTGGAAGCTCCACAGGTCAATTCCTGCCTCCGGCTCGTCAAATACGGAGAGCTTCGATGCCCTGGCGATCACCGTGGCGATCTCAATACGCTTCAGCTCACCGCCTGATAAGCTGGCATTGACCTCGCGGTTAATATAATCCTTTGCGCAGAGTCCCACCTCTGACAAATACTGACAGGCCTCAGCCACTGTCAGCTTTTTCCCGGAAGCAAGGCGCAGAAGGTCCAGCACCTGGACTCCCTTAAACCGCACGGGCTGCTGGAAGGCAAAGCTGATACCGAGCTTCGCTCTGTCCGTAATGCTCATGTCCGTGATATCCTGTCCGTCAAAATAGATCCGGCCTGAAGTTGGACGCTCAATTCCCATGATCAGCTTTGCGGTCGTGGACTTGCCGCCGCCGTTGGGTCCTGTGATCACTACAAACTTCCCATCGTCAATGGTAAGGCTGATATCCTTGATAATGCCTTTTTCCCCTTTTTCATCATTGACCTCAAAGGAAAGATTCTCTAATGTAAGCATGAAATTTCCTACCTCTCTCTTGTTTTCGTTCACTGTCATGCCAAATGACGCCATAAGTTATAGTATATACCATTTATAACGAAATTACTATGAAAACTTTACCTCTGTTGGCAAAAAATAGCTGTTGCTTTTGCAACATTTATCCGGTCATTTTTCGACATAAAAAAAACAGGAAGCTCCTTTCGCTTCCTGTCATTTTCCTCGTGCAGAAGAAGGGAGTCGAACCCTCAAGGTATTGCTACCACACGGACCTGAACCGTGCGCGTCTGCCAATTCCGCCACTTCTGCATTCGCTGCTCTCTCAAGCAACGTAGATAATTATAATAGAGGAATCGAATTTTGTCAATCATTTTTTGAATTGTTTGAAAAAAATATCTGTTTAGAAAAATTCCAAATGATTCTGCCGCAGGGAGGAACCGCAGCAGCCATATTGCGCTGCCCCGGCTCCTCTCTCTGCGGCAAAATACGATTCCTATGCCCTGAGCTCAATTCCCAGCCCATTCAGGCCATTTAATATCTTGTTCATCACAGCGGTAACTTCCTTCTCCTCCAGCGTGTGATCCTTTGCACGGAAGGTGATGGAGTAGGCCACGGACTTATGTCCTGCAAGGACCTGGGCGCCCTCGTAGATGTCGAAGAGATGATAGCTCTCCAGCACCTTGCCGCCTCTCTGCTCAATGATATCCTCGATCTGTCCAACCATGATATCCTTTGGAACGACCATACTGATATCGCGGGTCACAGCCGGGAACCTGGCGATTCCGGTGTATTTTCTGTCAAAGGTCGTGTATTCCATGATAGCAGGCATATCGATCACTGCAATATAAGCGCGGTCGCCGATCTTGTAGTTGTCAGCCACCTCAGGATGAAGCTCTCCTAAGAAGCCCACAACCTTCTTATCATAGACAATGTCGGCCTTTCTGCCCGGATGCAGGTATGGATGATCTCCATTTGGATCGTAATGAGGCTTTTTGCTCATTCCAACCTTGTCAAAGAACTCCTCCACTACGCCCTTCATGGTGAAGAAATCACCGTCCCCGTACATTCCCAGGGTGAACTGCATGCGCTCGTCGGGAAGCTCTGTCAGAGGCAGTGCCTTGGGACGGTATACATTTGCCAGCTCGTAGAGACGCACATCCTTATTGCGGCGGTTGTAGTTGGTTGCCAGGGATGTGAGCATACCGTTTAAGGATAGGGTACGCATCACGCTGAAGTCCTCGCCCAGCGGATTGGAAATATTCACGGTCATGCGCATGGGGCTGTCAGCCGGGAGCAGCAGCTTGTCAAATACCTTCGGGCTCTCAAAGGAATATGTCATGCCCTGGGAGAAGCCGCAGAACTCAGCTGTCTCTCTGGCTACATTTTCAATAAGAAGCTTGTGGGAAAGCTTTCCGGTGGTTGCCTCACCGGAGGGCAGTGTGGTCGGGATCTTATCATATCCGAAGAATCTTGCCACTTCCTCTGCAATATCAGCCGTGCGCTCCAGATCCTGACGCCAGGTGGGAGCGATGATCTCCTCTGTCTCCGGGTCATAGCCCAGATCCAGGGCCTTAAAGTATTCCAGCATGGTCTCCTTCTCTACATTTGTTCCCAGCAGCTTGTTGATGCGCTCCGGCTCAAAGGGGATCCTCTTCTCGGTGCGCTTCTCCTGGTAAATGTCGATCATGCCTCCTACGACCTCTCCGGCTCCCAGCTCCTCGATCAGCTGGCAGGCGCGGTTTACGGCCTCCTCTGCGGTATTGGGGTCAAGGCCCTTCTCATACTTGCCGGAGGCATCGGTACGAAGGCCCAGCTTCTTTGCGGAAAGGCGGATATTGGTGCCGTCAAAGCAGGCGGACTCAAATACCATGGAGCGCACATTGTCTGTGATCTTTGAGTTCTCACCGCCCATGATGCCTGCAATGCCGACTTCCTTTTCCCCGTCATTGATCATCAAGATCGTGGAATCCAGCTTCCGCTGCTGTCCGTCCAGAGTCTGGAACACATCTCCGTCCTTTGCGCATTTTACCACGATCTCGTGGCCTGCCAGCTGGTCGTAGTCAAATGCGTGCATGGGCTGTCCATACTCCTCCATGACGTAGTTTGTGATATCTACGATGTTGCTGATGGGACGGATGCCGCTGGCTGCCAGACGGCGCTGCATCCACTCAGGGGAAGGGCCAAGCTTAATGTTCTTTACCATTCTTGCAATGTAGCGCGGGCACAGCTCGGTATTTTCCACACGCACCTTTAAATAGTCGTGGATGTCCTCGTTATTGCCTGTAGGTGTTACCACCGGCGGATGGAAGGGCTTGCGGAAGGTGGCTGCCGCCTCCCTTGCAATGCCTACCACGCTGTAGCAGTCCACGCGGTTGGAGGTGATCTCGTATTCAAATACCACATCCCTTAAGCCTAAAATGCGCACCGCATCGTCTCCCGGAACGCTGTCAGGCGGAAGCAGGTAAATGCCGCTCTCCGGTGCGTCCGGGTACATATTCCGGTCAGAGCCCAGCTCCTCGATGGAGCACATCATGCCGTTGGACTCCACGCCCCTTAATTTGCCCTTCTTGATCTTCACTCCGTCCTCAGGCAGAGGGCCGCCGTCATGGCCTCCCGCCACACGGCCTCCGTCCAGAACCACCGGAACCTTCACGCCGATGGATTCCTCGGTGATATTGGGAGCTCCGGTAACGATCTGTACCGGCGCTTCAGCGCCTACATTTACCTGGCATACAACCAGCTTATTGGCATCCGGATGGCGCTCCACAGAGAGCACCTCGCCCACTACGATCTTCTCCAGGTTCTTATCTAAACAGGTATATCCCTCCACCTTTGTGCCCGTAAGGGTCATGGCGTCTGTGTACTCCCGGGCAGTCACATCCAGATCCGGGACATAGGCTTTGATCCATGATAATGCTGTATTCATGTCGTTTCTCCTTCTATCTAAAATTTTATCGCTTATCAGAACTGCTTTAAAAACCGAATATCATTCTCATACAGCAGACGCATATCGTCGATCTCGTATTTTAACAGCGCAATACGCTCCAAGCCTACGCCGAAGGCAAAGCCTGTATATGCATCGGGATCAATGCCGCACATTTCAAGTACATGGGGATGCACCATGCCGCAGCCCAGGATCTCGATCCAGCCTGAGCCCTTGCAGAACCGGCAGCCCTTGCCGCCGCACTTAAAGCAGCTCACATCCATCTCGGCGCTGGGCTCTGTGAATGGGAAATGATGGGGACGGAACTTTACCTTTGTGTCCTCGCCGAACATTTCCTTTGCAAACTCTGCCAGGGTTCCCTTTAAGTCTGCAAGTGTGATATTCTTGTCAATTACCAGTCCCTCTACCTGGTGGAAGGAGGGAGAATGGGTGGCGTCCACCTCGTCAGAGCGGAACACGCGTCCCGGTGAGATCATACGGATCGGAAGCTTGCCCTTCTCCATGGTGCGCGCCTGAACCGGTGAGGTCTGGGTTCTCAGCACAATGTCTTTATTGATATAGAAGGTATCCTGCTCGTCCTTTGCCGGATGGTTCGGAGGAATGTTCAGCTTTGTGAAGTTGTACTCATCGTACTCGATCTCCGGCCCTTCTATGACCTCATAGCCCATTCCAACGAAGATGCGCTCAACAGCCTCCAGAGCAATGGTATTGGGATGGCTGTGGCCCACATTGTTCTTCTTTGCAGGAAGAGTAACATCGATAACCTCCCTCTTTAACTGCTCCTCGCGGGCCTTCTTTGCCAGGGCGGTCTTTGCCTCCTCCAGCTTTCCTTCAATGACAGCTCTTGCGTCATTCACCATCTGTCCCACCTTCGGGCGCTCCTCCGGCGCAACATTTTTCATGCCCTTTAACAGATTCGTCAGTTCTCCCTTCTTTCCCAGATAGGATACGCGGATGTCATTCAGCTTTTCCAAGGCATCGGAAGCTGCGATCTGCTTTAAGGCTTCTTCTTTGATTTTTTCTAACTGCTCTCTCATGGCTTCTCCTTTTCTATTGGTCCGGGCGGTAACAAAAAAATCCCGCCCCTTCCATCACAGAAGGGACGGGACATATACCCGCGGTACCACCCTGGTTCCTGTCATTCCTATGTAACCATAAAAACAGACAGACACTTGATGCATGTAACGTATGCCAACGTCGCAGGCTAATGGGCTTTTCATGGGCCCTTCACCTGTGCGGCTCCAGTGGGAAATTCAGCTCTCTTACGTGAACCTGGGATGGCTTTCAGCCGGTGGCCCTCCCTCTCTGCCGGAACATAAGCGCTTACTGTACACCTTCATTGCCTTTGGATATAAAACCTAATGTACATTCTAGCGGCTTATTTTGAAAAAGTCAAGAGGGGAGACGCCTTTTTTGCATTGAGCTGCGGCAGTTCAGGTAATCGTTCAGCCGGTGCAGCCGTTTGGAGGGCTGCCGTATTGGCCTGTAATCGGATTTTACGTTTCGTCTATGGCCATCCGAATGTTCTTTCGATCCATGGATTCCAGCATTTGCGATGATTGCCTGAATTGCGGATTAAGCGTTTGCGCTTTTCTGAAATACTCTTTTGCCCTGCGGAGCTCTTCTGCTGTGTCTCCCATGCAAAGGCAGCAGTTTCCGAGGTTAAAATAAGCCAGATAATAGCTGCTGTCTGACGTTATGGCTTTTTCCAGATAGCTTTGGGCCTCATCATATTGATACAGGCAGCAGCACGCACAGCCCATATTGTTGAGGATCGGGCTGCTGTTCTCCGCATAACCAAGGGCTGTTTTATAATAACTCCGCGCTGCTTCATACTTTCCTATGGCATAAACCTCATCGCCGTTCTTCTTATTCAGCTTTGCGTAGAAGCTCCGGCGTTCAGATAACCGGAGCTGTGTCTCGATCTCTTTGGCAGTGTCATTTAAATCCCTATAGCACTTCAACAATAACTCAAAATACCTAATGTCTTCAACTCCAAAGGAAATGGCCTCTTCTGCCAGTTTAGCGGCCCTTTGAGGATCTCCCAGGCTCCGCAGGGCAATTGCAAGATTGTATCGGCTTCTTGCGTCCTGACTATCAAATTTTATGGCCTTTTCATAATAACCTACTCCTTTTTCCGGATACCCGTTTTCAGCATACATGAGGCCCAGGAATTTAAAATATCGAGGATCGTCTGCATATGGTGCAGCCATGCTGCCGATTTCTTCTTCCGTAAACTTCTTATTTTGATCGGCCTTCACTTTATAAAATACCACTCTGAAACGGTGGTATTTCGTGTCCTCCAATTCCTGGCATCTGACTGCATCCTTATAAGCCTGCCCGTACTCCGGCTCCTTTTTGTTCGCATAGCAAATTGCTCTTTGATTGTAGTAATCTGCTTTCTCCTTTATTTCAATTGCCCTGGAAAAATATATTATAGCATCGCCATAAGCAAACCTCTCTATGTAACACATTCCCTGCAGCCAATAGCATTCGTCCCTATATGGAAAAACGGATACGGCTTTTGACGCATAGAGCATTGCCCCGTCATAATTTTTCTCCTGATAGCATATCTGCGCCATATAAAATAATGCTCTGTCATTATCCGCCTCAGCATCCAGGCATTCTGTAAAATACTGCTTTGCCTGCCCAAACGCCTTTTCCTGATAGTGATAAATGCCCAGATACACAAGATTGTTCGCCAGACTCTTCTGCTGCTGTGACTGATCAAATGCTTCCAAAGCCGCTTTATACTTTTTTTGATAAAAATAGCATGCTCCCTTATAAGATAGGATTTCCGCTCCGAATTCATTCCCATACTGCAGTGCACGATCCAAATCTTCAAAAATAGACTTGATGAAGCTCTCCTCTGTGCCATAGGCGTGATGCAGCGCATCATTGGCTGAGGCGATGTATGGAGACACCTCCAAAATACGGACCTTCACCCTTCCCCGCTGATAATAATACTTTTCCGGATGGTAATTATTCTTTAAAAGGACGTCATAGCATTCCAGTTCGTCCGCATAGCGGTTCAGGTTCCTGTAGCAGGAAGCTTTTCTTCTCATAACCGCTTTCAGGCTCTTTTTCTTCTTCAGCTTACCGGCAGGCACTGCATTCAATTTTGCCAGCGCCCATTCATACTTTCCCAGCATCATAAATGCGTCTGCATAATAAGTAAAATACCGCACCTGCCCGATCTGCCTTGCGCTGCAGTTATTCAGATATTTCACTGCCTCCATGGGCCTGTTCTCTGCAAGGCATTTTCCCGCATTGACAAAGGTATTAGAGGTTTCCCCCAGAATCTGGCTAATATCGCTTTCATCTGCCTGGGGGCCCGGCACTCCCTCTTTCAAGCCCTTTTGGATTTCCTTTTCTACATTTTCTTCTATTTTCCTTCCGCGCTTTATACGACGTTCTATGATCCAGAGCCAGACCAGCAGGGAAATGATCCCAATGGACGTGGATAGCTCCAAAACATAACCAGCTATGATCACCAGCGCGGATAATATGGCCGCTTTTTTCAGAAGCTGAAGCTTCTTATCGTCCTCATAGCACTCTATGAACCATCCAACGGCTGAAATAAAACCAAAGACAGAAGACAAGACATCAAACAGTGTGTTCTTACCTATCAGTTCATGAATCACATCCTTCATTTTCATCCCCCTCCCCTGGTATCATTTAGTATAACATAAACGCAGTCGCTGCGGTAGGGGCAAAGAGGAAAAATGCGGCATTCGCAGGATAAAAGCAGCTCTGGCCGGCGCTTGCCTAATAAGTCACAGTCGGCTCCGGCTCCACCAGTTCGGACACCTCATCGGTGCCGTAGACCTTTATGCTGCCTCCGCTTCCTACCTCCCACTTGTTGTCATTCCCGTCTGTTACCTTTGTATTTTTCATCACCTTTCCGCTGGCATTCAACAGGCGCTTTCCTTCGCCTGGGATGTCAAACACTTCGTATTTGGAGGCCTTGTCCGCCTTCTGGAGCTTTCCCTTGTAGTAGGCGTAGCCGTCCTTGATGCCTGTGACTCCTTTGCCGGAGGTATCAAAATAGTATTCGGATTTTCCGGAATCAATCCCGTCCTCCACCAGGCATTTTCCAGTGACGCATTTCCGGTTTCCGTTCTCCTCCCCAAAGTAGTACAGGCTTCCGCTGATCTCGATCAGGCCTGCCTTGCAGTTTCCGTACATATCAAAGGCGTACTTCTCCTGCTGGATCTTCTTGATCAGGAACTGGTCCGTGTTCGCGCACACGGGTTCCCCGTTGCTTTCAAAATAGTACCACTCGGCATCGCCGGAAACATTCTCATCATCCGGGCCCATAATCTGGAGCCAGCTGCTCTCCACGCGCTCGCCCAGCTGCCAGGCCGTGTCCTCCTCTGAAGCGGGATTGTAGAAATATTTATAGCCTTTCATGGCCGGGGTTTTGCTGCTGACCTTTACCCAGCCGATCTGGATAATGCCATCGTCATCCACACAAAACTGCTTTCCGTCAATAACGACCTCCTTATAGCCGCTGTCAGAGAAACGCTTCCGGCCGGAGGTGCTGTTAAAATAAAACCAGGCGTACTCCCCATGATTATTTAAATATTCCTGGACATGCTCGTCATCCCTCCAGCTGTCGGGGATCAGGAGGTACTGCCAGCCATAGACACGGGCCCCGTCATCACCGCAGTAGTACACGGCGCTGTCATCGTCATCGCTGATCCAGCCAGTCTGCATCACCCCGCTGGTGTTAAAGCGGTAATAATTGTCCCCCACCTTCTTCCAGCCGTCCATCAGGATCTTCCCGTCCTTGCCTGCATAATACCAGTAGGTATATTCCGCATTCCGGGAGTCCAGGCCGCTGACAGAAAACCATTCATTTTCATACAGGGCCCCGTCCTCTCCCAGATAGCGGCGGTTTCCGCTGTTATCCGTCATCCAGCGTTTCCGGTAGGAATATCCGTTTGCATCAAAATAATAGTTCTTTCCCTCGATCTCATGGTAGCCGTCCTTCAGTACATCCCCGTCTGCCTGGGCATAATACCAGGCATGGGTCACCTCCCCTGTATTGGCATTTGTGCTGTCAATGGAAAACCAGCCGCTGTTCTTCAGGACGCCGTCCTCATCCAGGTAGTAGCGCTTCTTTCCGTCCACAAACCAGCGTTTCCGATAGGAGAGGCCGTTTGCGTCAAAATAATACCATTTTCCATCCAGCTCTCCCCAGCCGCCGCGCCAGACGGAGCCGTTGGAATCTGCGTGATACCAGTTGGTGTACTCCTGGCCGTTGGAGTTGGTCCCGGTAATGGAAAACCAGCCTGTCTTAAGGGCTCCCGTCTCGTCTACGTAGTATCTGGCGTCCTCCAGGTTGAACCAGCGCTTCCGGTAGGAATTGCCGGAGGCGTCAAAATAGTAGGTCACGCCGTCCAGCACATGCCAGCCATTGGTTAAAAGGGAGCCGTCCTCCTGGGCATAGTACCAGTTGGTGTATGGGTTCCCCTTGCTGTCAATGTTATCAACAGAAAACCAGCCTGGACCCAGGCGCGCACCGTTCTCGTCCACATAGTAGCGCTTCTCCTCCAGGACAAAATTGGTCTTTCTGGGGGAATTTCCTCCAGCATAGAAATAATACTGCTTTCCTCCGATCTCATACCAGCCGTTTACCAGGATCTTTCCGTCTGATCCGGCGTAATACCACAGGGTAGAGGCCTTGGAGGAGGGCAACGTGGGGTCATTGGTGATACTGAACCATTCATTTTCATAGCGGGAGCCATCTGCCTTCACACGGTAGCGGCTTCCCTCAAAGCTCACCCAGTTATCTGTGACAATAAGGCCATTTCCGCCCACATAGCGCATGGTGCCGTCCGGCCAGGCGAGCCACTGGTTGGTCAGCTTCTTCTCATTTTCCATATAATACCAGTTCTGGCTGTCGTCCTGCTGCCAGCCATCCTCGGCAAAGGCCGGTATGGCAAAAAGCGCAAGAGATAATGCCAGGCCCCCGGCGCTGCAGGTTAAGAATCTGACTGCGCCCCCCCTGCTCATTTTTCCTTTTTTTCTCATAATTGTTCTCCTCTGTTCCAGTATTTTCTGATCAGCTGCCAGACGTTTGCCGCGCCTCTCCCCCCAGCCCTTAAAACCTTTTATTCCACCGTCACCGACTTTGCCAGGTTCCTGGGCTTGTCCACGTCCAGGCCCTTTGCCACGCTCACATAGTAGCCCATGAGCTGCAATGAGATAATGGCAAGGCTGGTGGCGAAATATTCCTCTGTCCTTGGAACATAAACAGAAAAATCGGCTGTATCTTCGATATTGTAGTTTCCATAGCTGGTAAGGCCCATCAGGTAGGCCCCCCGGCTCTTTACCTCTACCATGTTGCTGATGGTCTTTTCAAATAATGCCTTCTGGGTCAGCACCCCTACAACCAGGGTTCCGTCCTCGATCAGGCTGATGGTCCCATGCTTTAATTCTCCTGCCGCATAAGCCTCGGAGTGGATGTAGCTGATCTCCTTCATCTTCAGGCTTCCTTCAAGGCTGATCGCATAGTCGATTCCCCTTCCTATGAAGAAAATATCACGGGCATTGGCATATTTGCTGGCAAACCACTGGATACGCTCCTTGTCATCCAGGATCCTCTGGATCTTCCCCGGCAGGGTGTTAAGCTCTGTCAGAAGCTCTTTATAGCGCTCCCGGCTGATCTCATTTCTCACCCATGCGCACTGGATGGCCAGTAAGTATACGGCTGCAAGCTGGGTGCTGTAGGCCTTTGTGGTGGCCACGGAAATCTCCGGCCCGGCATAGGTGTAAAGAATGTAGTCGCTCTCACGCGCAATGCTGGAGCCGACCACATTGACGATCCCCAGCACCGGGATGCCGCGCTCCTTTGCCAACCGCAGGGCAGCCAGGCTGTCAGCTGTCTCCCCGGACTGGGAAATGATGATGACGATGGAATCCTTCTCCAACCTTGGATTACGGTAACGGAATTCAGATGCCAGGTCCACCTCCACAGGGATCCCTGACAGCTCCTCAATCACATATTTCCCTGCCACTCCCACATGGTAGGCGGAGCCGCAGGCCACGATGTAGATGCGCTTAATGGCAGCCAGGCGTTCATCGGTAAGGCCGTCTTCCGCGCCCGCAGCGTTTTCTTTCCCGGCCTGTACAGCATCAGCTTGCATGCCTTCTTCTTTTGCGCCACTGCCCTTTGCGCTTGCCGTCTCCGGGCCTCCAGCTTCTGTTCCTGCGGCCTGTATGCTGCCCGCTCCTATACTGCTGGCTTCCGGCCTCCCGGTCATGACGCATCCTGTCCCCGCGAAGCAGATTTCCCCATCCTTCACATAGGCATTGATGGTATCCTGCACCGCCTTTGGCTGCTCATGGATCTCCTTCAGCATGAAATGCTCAAAGCCGCCCTTCTCGGCAGCCTCCGCATCCCACTTGATCTCCACCATTTCCTTCTCGATCTCTTCCCGGTCAATGTTGTAGAAATGGATCTCATCGCGGGTCAGCTCCGCGATTTCCAGGTTGCCAATATAGTACACATTCCTGGTGCTGTCCAGAATAGCCGGAACGTCAGAGGCAATCAGGCAGCCAGTCTCATTTCTTCCTACGATCAATGGGCTGTCCTTGCGGGCGGCAAAGATGGTGCCGGGATATTCACGGAACATCACTCCAAAGGCATAGGAGCCGCGGATACGCAGCATGGCCCTGGAAATGGCCTCCAGGGGTGTTCCCGTTTTTTTATAATAATAGTCGATCAGCTTTACAGCGACCTCGGTATCTGTCTGGGAATAGAAGGTATAGCCTGATCTTAACAGCTTTTCCTTCAGCTCCTGGTAGTTCTCAATGATACCGTTATGCACCAGCACAACGGATCTGTCCTCCGTACAGTGGGGATGGGCGTTCTGCTCTGATGGCTCCCCATGTGTGGCCCAGCGGGTGTGGCCGATGCCGCAGGTCCCGCAGACGGCTGCGCCGTTGTCGGTTTTCTCAATTAAAATTTTCAAGCGGCCTTTTGCTTTGACAAGCTGCGGCTCGCCCTCTCCTTCACGGATGGCGATGCCCGCTGAGTCATAGCCTCTGTATTCCAGCTTGGATAAGCCCTTTAATAATATGGGAGCTGCCTGCTCCGTTCCGATGTATCCTACGATTCCGCACATTTGATGTTCTCTCCTCTAATATCCGTTTAGAAATCTTAGTTATTATAATACCCATATGACAAATTACTTCTTAATTTCTCTTTGGATGCAGCCCTAGTTCCCGCCGCAACGTTTCTTCCTGCCGCACCTCCATGTTCTTCACATGCTCCCATATCCTGGTCATTTCAACCTCATGCACATTCCAATATATTTTGAAAATACAGCCAAACAATATACTAAGGGATATACCCAGAAAAACATCCAAAATTATACGCCATGTAGTTATCAGGGAATACCCATCTGGGAATATAAGGAAATGAACCTTAAAAACTGTCCAAATAGCAGACCAAGTTCCTCCTACCGTTGCCTGAAAGTAAGGACTGGCATATTTCCACAGCATATTAATCCAATATAATGCCATACACAGACAGCCGCAGACCAGATAAGGGAGCTGTTGAATATGCATATCCAATCCTCTCAGTTTATCTTCTGCCTGGATTTTATCTTCTTCATGCAGTCTGCTAAAATATCTGTGGCGTAACTCCCAGTGATATGTTGCCTGAATATATTCATCCTCCAAAAACACCTGTATGTATGCCGATGCACATGAAACGGCTTTCCAATAATTATAGAAAACTATATATGATGGAAGAATAACAATGAGCGGAAGCAAAAACAAATAATAGTTTTGAAACATTGCACTGTTCATGCCAAGAATCGCTGCAGTTGCAATATACATCATATTACGCACAGACTGGTATTCCTCCATATATTGCAGAATCTCAGTTCTCAGCATCTCATATTCCTTTTCTGGAAATGATAAGGATTCAAAACCTTCGTCTGAATTTTCTTGATGAGGATTGCTTAATGTATTTGTTGCTTGTCTGGGTTTCTTCACATGCTGACCATTCCGCTTCTTTGAACTTATCCTTTTATTACAGTTCATACGTCATTCCTCTATTGTCTCTCATCATATAGAGAGAAGCTAATCCCTTCTAAAGATATCTCTTGTATAAACTTTCTCAGCCACGTTATCCAGGCAGCTATCGTACCTGTTTGCAATAATGGAATTGCTCATTTCTTTAAACTTATTTAAATCATTAACTACCTTGCTACCGAAAAATGTTGTACCATCCTCTAAGGTTGGTTCATAGATGATCACAGCTGCCCCCTTTGCCTTAATGCGCTTCATAACGCCTTGAATGGATGACTAACCTAATCTTAATTGTTCAAAAAGTCTTCTATATACTTTATCATACTCTCTTCTATGCATTCTGCTTCTGCCCGGTTTTTTGCACTGACAGAAATATATATTTTGAGCTTTGGCTCTGTACCAGAAGGGCGTACCACCACGGAACAATTCCCTTCCAACAAATATTTCAGCACATCTGACTTTGGAAGGCCATCTAGTCCTTTTAGATAATCCAGACATGACATTACCTTCCTGCCTGCGATCTCTTCTGTTCTTTTGCGGAGGCTTTTCATAATCTCCTGCATCTTTAAAAATCCGGCTGAGCCCTCAAACTCATAGGAATGAAGCGTATTCATATAATAACCATATTCGTTATACAGTTTATCCAATTTTTCTAACAGGCTCATTCTATTGCTCTTATAATAGGCAAACATCTCACAGATCAAAAAGGCTCCGTTCACTCCGTCCTTATCCCTTACATAGCTGCCGCTCAGGTAGCCATAGCTCTCCTCAAAGCCAAAAATATAGGAATCTTTTTTCCCTATCGATTCCAGCCTGCCGATCTGCTCTCCTATGAACTTAAATCCCGTAAGCACGTTGATTGTCTTCACGCCATAATGCCCGGCAATACGCTCAGCCATGTCAGTCGTAACGATCGTTTTCATCATTATCGGATCTTCCGGCATTGTGCCGTTCTTTTGTCTCTGCGAACATATATAATCCAATAGCAGCAAGCCTGTCTCATTGGCTGAAAGCAGAACATAGCTGCCACCGTCATTTCTCACCGCAATCCCAACGCGGTCACAGTCCGGATCCGTGGCAAGTACAAGATCCGCTTGATACCTTTTTGCATACTCTATCCCCAATGACATCGCTTCTTTGACTTCCGGGTTCGGATAAGGGCAGGTGGGGAAGTGTCCATCCGGCTGTTCCTGCTCTTTTACCACTGTTATATTGGTATAACCAGCTTCCTTCAATGTACGCAGTACCGGTTTTAAGCCAGTACCATTCAATGGAGAATATATAATAGAGACATCCTTATTAATTTCTTCCTTTAATACAGATTCCTTCTTTACATGTTCTACAAAATCCGTATATACCTCCTCCGATATATATTGAATATCGCCAGCCAGCATTCCCCTATGAAAATCCACTGATTTTATGCCATTGAACAGATCTATCCTTTCGATTTCCCCAAAAATCTCTTTCGCAGCTTCTGTTGTGATCTGGCAGCCATCTGGCCCATATACCTTATACCCATTATATTTGCTGGGATTGTGAGAGGCGGTTATCATAATACCCGCAGAGCATTTTAATTTTCTCACGGCAAAGGAAAGACATGGCGTTGGCATAAGTTCAGAATAAATATGTATCTTAATTCCATTAGCTGCAAACACTTCCGATGCTATCCGTGCAAATATATCTGATTTTATACGCGAATCATAGCTGACGGCAACACGCCTTTCTTCCTCCGAAAAATGCTTTATGATGTAATTTGCAAGCCCCTGTGATGCTTTTGCAACCGTATAAATGTTCATACGGTTCGTACCCGCTCCAATGATTCCCCGAAGTCCCCCTGTACCGAATGTCAGTTCCCGATAAAAAGCATCTTCCATTTGCTTCTCATCCATGTTTTTCAATTCATTGATAACATCTTCGTCCAAGATGCCCATACCTGGAACCTTCTCCATCCAAAGCCGATATTCCTTTAAAATGTTCTTGTCCATCTCTCCTCTTACCCTTGCATATTGTTTTCATCTTTTTCCAGAAGGTGCTTCTCCTTGTCATGTACCGTTATCTCTTTTCCCAGCTGAACCTCTATTATCTTCAGCTCTGTCTCTGCAGTCACTGTATGCTTACAGCCTGCTTTCATGGTAATAACAGCTCCATGCCTTACTTCCTGCTTTACACCATCTATAACCGCTTTTCCGCTGCCGGAAATCACGATCCATGCCTCGTCACGATTTCTATGGCTATGGTAATTCATAGAATGTCCCGGATTCAATGTGATCTTAATCGTCAGACTTTCCTTCTCCACATCCAGCACACGAAAACTACCCCAGGATTTCTCTGCAAACATGATCTGCTGCTCAAAGCTGTCCACAAATGACTTAATATAGCTTGACTGCTCCTTATCAGAAACCAGAATCCCCTCCGGGCTTGCGGATATCACCACGTCCTGAAGCCCCATTGCAAGTACAGGAACATCCAGCTCATTAATCACATGCACATTCTCACATGCCTCATTCATAACGGCTTTTCCCACAATAGTTTCTTCCATGGCTTCTGTCAGTGTATTCCAGGTTCCAAGATCCTTCCACTGACCGGCAAAGCGCATTACCTGTATATGATCTTCCTTTTCAACTACTGCATAATCGAAGCTGATTTTTTCTAGGGACTCATACCTTGCAAACAGATCATAATAATCCGTAAATTGGATCAGCTCATGGGCACGGTCCAGTACATATTTCAATTTATATGCAAAGACGCCGCCATTCCACAGCGCGCCCTGACGAATATATTCCTTTGCCCTCTCAAGACTCGGCTTTTCCTTAAACCTTGAAACAGTACTGATGTACTCCTTACTTTCCGGAATGATATATCCATATTTTTCGCTGGGATACGTAGGTTCGATTCCCATAAGAACGAGATTCGCTTCCCCCTTCTCTGCCTGTTCTCCCAGGCATTTGATCATTTCAAAATAATCATCCTCCACATAGGGATCAACTGGGCATACCACCACGGCTTCCTCAAGCCCTACCTTCCGGACATCGTGCAGATAAGCGGACGCCAGGGCAATGGCCGGAAAGGTATCTCTCCGGCAGGGCTCCACTGAAATCCCGATCCCCTCTCCCACCTGATTGTGAATGGCGGAAATCTGCGTCTTGGAGGTTGCGATCGTTACAACCGCATCCTTATCTACTTTGAGTATCTGTCCATATACGCGCTGAAGCATAGATTCATAGCTTCCGTCATCTCTTTTAAAAAGCTTGATAAATTGCTTGCTCCGAATATCATTTGACAGAGGCCACAGCCGTTTTCCTGAGCCTCCGGACAATAATACAATATTCATCTGTTCACCTCATTCTTGCCGCACGTTACTTATCTCTCTGCCCGCATAGGATTGCTCAAAAAATCCTCATAGGATAAACGAATTCCATCTTCTAATTCCGTTTTATAGGTCCATCCCATCTTAGCTGCTTTCGACACATCAAGCAGCTTTCTTGGCGTACCGTTTGGCTTAGAGGTATCCCACAGAATCGTTCCTTTGTAGCCGATCACTTTTGCTACAAGCTCTGTCAGCTCCTTAATGCTTAGTTCCTTACCCGTACCGGCATTTACTGTTTCATTTCCACTGTAATGATTCATTAAGAACACACATAGATCCGCCAGATCATCCACATACAAGAACTCACGCAGGGGGCTGCCGTCTCCCCAACAGGTCACTTCTTTCACGCCATTCACCTTTGCTTCATGAAAACGGCGTATCAGTGCCGGAAGCACATGGCTGTGCTCCGGATGGTAATTGTCATTTGGTCCGTACAGATTTGTAGGCATGACAGAAATATAGTCTGTTCCGTACTGCCGGTTTAAGAACTCGCAGTATTTCAGGCCTGATATCTTTGCCAGCGCGTAGGCCTCATTGGTTTTCTCCAATTCGCTTGTAAGCAGGCAGCTTTCCGGCATAGGCTGGGGAGCCATGCGCGGATATATGCAGGAGGAGCCTAAAAACTCTAGCTTTTTGCACCCGTTTTTCCATGCGCTGTGAATGACATTCATCTCCAATATCATGTTATCATACATGAAGTCCGCCAATGCCTCTGAATTTGCCACGATTCCCCCCACCTTTGCGGCAGCAAGAAATACATACTCCGGCTTTTCCTGTTCAAAAAACGCTTCTACCGCTTCCTGACGGCACAGATCCAATTCTGCATGGGTACGGGTAATAATATTTTCATAGCCCTGTCGCTTTAATTCCCTCACGATGGCGGAACCCACCATTCCGCGGTGTCCGGCTACATAGATTTTTGCATTCTTCTCCATCATGACCTACTTCACCACGCCTTTCTCCAAATACTCTTCCAGATTGCAGCGGATATGCTCCTCCGCCCTCTCAACAGCCACCTTTTCCATATCATGCTTCACCATGATCCTTACCAGCTCTTCAAAGCTGGTCTTTGTGGGATTCCAGCCCAATTGCTTCTTTGCTTTTGTTGGATCCCCCCACAGGTTTACTACATCGGTCGGACGATAAAAATCAGGAGAAACCTCTACCAGCACCTTACCTGTTGCTTTATCGATGCCCTTCTCATCCATACCCTCTCCGGAAAATTCCAGCTCGATTCCCGCATAATGGAACGCCAGCTGGCAAAATTCGCGCACAGAATGCTGCACGCCTGTTGCAATTACAAAATCCTCCGGCTTAT
Source organism: Lacrimispora sp. 210928-DFI.3.58 (assembly GCF_020554865.1). Classification (GTDB taxonomy): domain Bacteria; phylum Bacillota; class Clostridia; order Lachnospirales; family Lachnospiraceae; genus Enterocloster. The sequence continues at coordinate 657 of NZ_JAJCIC010000031.1, read as the reverse complement.
CATTCTGAAGGATCAGCCACATGCACTCCACATAATCCTTTGCATATCCCCAATCCCGCAGGCTGGACAGATTGCCAAGATACAGTTTGTCTTGTTTTCCCTGCTTGATTCTGGCAGCTGCCAACGTAATCTTTCTTGTCACAAAGGTTTCACCTCTGCGCTCTGACTCATGGTTAAACAGGATACCGGAACAGCAGAACATATTATAAGCTTCCCGGTATTCTTTCGTAATCCAGAAGCCATACTGCTTTGCTACTGCATAAGGGCTGTATGGATGGAAGGGAGTATTTTCATTCTGTGGAACTTCCTCCACCTTTCCATAAAGTTCAGAAGTAGAGGCCTGGTAAATCCGGCATGTCTCTGCCAAGCCGCAGTGTCTCACTGCCTCCAGAATGCGAAGCACACCTGTTGCATCTACATCTGCCGTAAATTCCGGCTCATCAAAGGAAACCTGTACGTGGCTTTGAGCCGCCAGATTGTAGATCTCATCAGGACGCACCTTTCCGATCACCGCGATCAGGCTCATAGAATCTCCCAGATCGCCATAGTGAAGATGGAAATTCGGATTTCCCTCCAGATGCGCAATTCGCTCTCTGAAATCCGATAACGTATAATTAGTTTCGCAAATTCAATTTCATAAAAATAGACATGGTCTAT
>NZ_JAJCIC010000030.1 GCF_020554865.1 Lacrimispora sp. 210928-DFI.3.58 | reverse complement strand
CGGCGATAAATGTAGAAAAGTCCGAGCTCTCGCTCGGGACTTTGTCTACAGTCTGGGGCCGGTATATCCATACCGGCCTGCCGTTTTTGCTATCAATCCTTCTTTATGTTCTGTATCCTTTTCGGCATCCACCTTTTGATTCGCTGCTTTGCCGAGCTCAGCAAGCCTTCAAAGGAGCCGGAGTCCCTTAGAATGTCCTCTCCTTTTTCGGATCCCCAGTCCGGCTGATATGGCGGTACAGCAATTGCATTTTGATGATCCAGTGAGTTCAGATCCACGATCTCGGCCTGCTCCGTTTTACCGCCAGCCCCGTCTTTGCTGGCGTTCTGAAAGGCTCCGCCTTCACTGGTAGTTTCAGAGGCTGTGCCTGCTCCAGTGCCTGGACCTCTATCAGCACCCGATCCTGCCTCTCCTTCCGGCCCTTTCTCCTCCCCGCACTCCGGCCTTCTCCACCGTATAATAACACGGAATATATCATCTTCAATATCGATCTTCATAGCGCCGCCCTGGACCTCCACAAAGCTCCTCACAATGGCAAGCCCCAATCCGGAGCCCTCTGTATTTCTTGACTGGTCTCCCCGCACAAAGCGCTCTGTCAGCTCCTCCGGTGCCACATCCAGCTCCTTTGCAGAAATGTTGCGCATGGAAACACATACCCAGCCTCCCCGCTCCTCCGTCACCTGGATATAAGCCCTTGTTCCCGGAAGTCCGTATTTGGTGATATTCACCAGGAGGTTTTCAAAGATCCGGCAAGTCTTCTGCCCATCAAGAGTCAGCACCAGTTTTTTCTCCGGCAGCTGATAGCGGAATTCCACGCCGCAGCTTTCGATCTTATCCGCCAGTTCAAACCGCACCTGCTTTAAGAGGCTCACAATGTCCACCTGCTCCAAATGAAGGGTGACCGTGCCGCTGCTGGCCTTGCTGACCTCAAACAGATCCTCGATCAAGGCCTTTAACCGCATGGATTTTCTGTCCAGGATCTGGATATAGGAATTCCTCTCCTCCTCCGTGATCCCCTCCTGCTTTAGCAGATTTACATAGGTGATAATAGCTGTCAGCGGTGTTTTCAGATCATGGGATACGTTGGTGATCAGCTCTGACTTTGTTCGCTCACTCTTCACCTCCTGGGCTACTGCCTTCTTAAAGCCCTCCTGTATCCTTCCCAGCTGCTCCTTAAAGGGGTTGAATATCCCCAGATCCTCCCGGATCTCCACGTCCAGATTTCCCTCAGCTAGCTGGTTGATCCCATTCAACAGCGTCTGATATTTTTCCTGCATCTGTCCCCAGTATTTTCTCAGCATAAAGAACAGAACAAAGGAATAAATGACCAGCGCACCGATGCCCCAGAACCACAGGCAGGAGATCAGTGCCAGTATCAGGAAATTGGCGATCACCGCCTTTCCAATAATCTTTGAGGAGCGGCTCTCCCAATCCGTTTCCTGGAACACATTCAATCCCCTGCATATTTGACCTTTGATAAACCGGAGAAATCTTCCTGCCCAGGTGCGCTCCTTAAAATAGCGCCAGGGCCCCAGGCTGAATATGCCTCTGTAGCAGGTGATCCCCCAGTAGAAAGAGCCGTAGACCGCACACCAGAAAATAAGGTTTGCCGCCAGCGTCAGCGCCGTGCTGGACCAGCCCAAAAAGCCGGCCTCCAAAAGTTCCTCTTTCAGACTTCCATCAATCGTATAGGCTACCAGAGATGCCGGGATACTCCCCTCCGCCATCAAGCAGAGCCAGCCGATGCCAATACAGCTTAAGGGTTCAAAGGCCAGCCTGCACAGAGCGCTCCTTCCGATCTCAAAGGATCTTATCAAGGGCAAGCAAAGGGCTGTCACCAAAAGCACAGCAGACATCAGGACTACCACTGTATAGAATCCCTTCCCGCTCAGATAATCCCAGCAATTTAAGGCTCCTTCACTATTTGATCTCGACGCTGTTCCCCAGCCGTTCATAATCATGGGATTACAGCGGAACACGATCATCATATCCTTTGGCCCGAAAAACTGGACGCCGCTGTAGCGGTAGCTGTCCGTAAGGCGCACCGCCAGAGGATCATAAAATTCATATTTACTTGCAGCCTGGAGCATCCTGGAACAGAAGTCATCTGTTCCGGAGACCTCCGCCAGACTCATCCTTCCGGAGGAGGAAAATTCCACTGTAAACTGCAGCTCGTCTGTCTCCAGTGGAGCGTCAAAATACTCCTCCGGCCGGTTCACATTGCTTCGCACATAGTTTCCATCCGGTCCTAAAACGGCATAAGACAAGGTGCTTCCATACTGCTGGTACAGATCCTGCCAGGCAGCCCCCAGCTCATCCATCATCTTCTGAAGCTCCCTGTAATAATCCGCATCATATTTCTCTGGACCTGCCCCTTCTGCCAGATCAGGCTCTTCGCCGTCTTCTTCGGTCTGCTCCCCCGCAGCTTCCTCCGGGTATACGCCAATATAGACATCCGTGTTCCCGCCATCCGGCGAATCTCCGGCCATCCCCACCGTATAGCCTACGGAATATCCTGGGCTGACAGAAACAGAGCTTCCCATATGACCTGCCGTATTTCCGCCTTCGGAGGATGCCGCTGCTTCCATACTGCCGCCGGCATTTCCCTGCCCTAAGGAACCCGCTCCTGCTTCTCCTCCCTGCTCCATGGCGGCTGCTTTATTCAGCTGTTTTTCCAGCTGAGGCAGGAATGTCTGGGAATACGTAAGGAGCTTTCCTTCCTCCTCCTGCCTCCTCTGATGCCAGATCTCATAGCTGAAGTTCATGGCCTGAGTGGCAATATTTCCAAAATCGTACCGTTCCTCCAGCCTCCTTGTTCCCCATTTTTCATTGTATGCCCTGGCCTTCTGATGCATATAGGGGTAAAGTCCCACGGTAGCAGCAGAAACAGCCAGCACGATCAGGACGATCAGAAGCACGCCCCATTTATGGTTGTTTTTCAATCTTGTATCCAACTCCCCACACCACCTTTATGTATTTGGGCTCTCTCGGATTAACCTCGATCTTTTCCCGGAGGTTTCGGATGTGTACCATCACCGTATCCGTATTGATCGCCCGCTCGTTCCAAACCCGCTCGTATATCTCCTCTGCCGGAAATACCCGTCCCGGATTCTGTATCAACAGCAGCAAAATCTTAAATTCGATCGGCGTTACCTTCACCGGCTTTCCATCGGCAAATACCTCCACCGTCTCCTCATTGACCTCTAAGCCTCCCAGCCGGTGCAGTTTTGGATTCTCCTCCTGTCTGGAATTTAAGCGGTCCATAAAACGGTGGTAACGCCTCAGATGGGAATTGACCCTGGCAAGCAGCTCCATTGGAGTAAAGGGCTTTGTCACATAGTCATCCGCTCCCATGTTAAGCCCCAGGATCTTATCCACTTCCTCTGATTTGGCGGATAGGAAAATGACCGGAAAATCGTGCTTTTCCCGCAGCTTTGCCGTCATCGTAATTCCGTCCATTCTGGGCATCATTACATCCACAATGGCCAGATCGATCTTCTCTTTTTCCAATATCTCAAGTCCCTCGATCCCATCTGCAGCCTGAAATACGAGGTAGCCCTGACTCTTTAAAAATATCTCCACGCCCTCGCGGATCTCTTTGTCATCCTCTACCAGAAGTACCCGGTCCCCTGTCATATCCATATCCTCCTTATGTGCCATATCTTAACAGCCAAAACCAAATTTGGCCTTCATAAAATACAAAAGATTTTCTAAAGTTTCCCGGAAGGAAGGGTTTAGAGTCCTCTTCCTCCCACGTGGCTATTCTATCACTGAACGGTAAAATAGACAATGAAAAAGAGCCTTCAAGGAAATGACCAAAACCATCTTCCTCAAACGCTCTTTCTACTCTCTTTTATAAATAATCGTGTTTACACATCGCGCCTCATCAATTGATCGATGCGCTCCTTATCCAGATTCTTTATCACCTCTACCGCCATATCCACGGTGGCCGCAATATCCTTCTCCAGACAGAAATTATAGTGGCTGTGAACATACCTGCTGGGGATTCCCAGCACCAGAGTAGGCACCGCCCGTCCCGCCAGGCTGATCTTGCCTGCGTTGGTGCTGCCGCCTCTTCTCACTGCATCCTGGTAGGGGATGGACTTCTTCTCTCCCAGCTCATGGGCATAAGCTAAAAATGCCGGATTGGTGATATAGCTCTTGTCCATACAGCGGATCTGCACGCCCTTTCCCAGAACGCCCTCGGCCTTCTCCCTGCTGTAATAGAAGTCGTCTGCCGGTGACCCCTCAAATACAATGGCAAGATCCGGCTGCACCTGCTCTGAAGTCACAGTGGCCCCCCGGAGGCCTACCTCTTCCTGGGAAGCAAAGGCCCCTACAACATCCACAGAAAGCCCGGCTCCCATCTCCTGCAGGGCCTTCATGGTATGGAGAATGCAGACACAGCCCATGCGGTTGTCAAAGGCCTTTCCAAAGCACAGCCCCCGCTCCTCATCATAGTCAAAGGACACCTCCGGGGCAGCAGGATCTCCGATACGGATCCCAAGCTCCTCTACCTCCTTGCGGCTTCCTGCACCCACATCAATGAACAGCTCCTGTATATCGAGAGGAGCGCTTCTCTCCTTCTCTGTCATAAAATGCACGGGACGGGAGGTAATGATACCTCTGATCTTCCTTCCTGCTCCGGTGCGCAGGATCACAGTGTGAGCCGGAAGGCTGGCAAGATCCATGCCTCCCAGCATGATGATGGAGAGAAGCCCGTTGTCCATGATCCCCTGGACCATAAAGCCGCACTCATCCGTGTGGGCATCCAGCATGATCACAGGCCTTTTCCTGCCCTCCCGCTTTCCGTCCAACAGCTCCTTTATGGGCCCTTCCAGCCTCACATATACATTGTTCATGGCGTCATGATCCATATCCATAGGCTGACAATATCCGCGGATGGTCTTTACAACCTCCTCCTCGAAGCCGCTGGGCCCGAAGGCGTCTGTCATATCCTTTATCATCTTAATATCAATCATGTTCGTATGCCCCTCTGACAAGAAGGGTGCCTCCTTCCATCATGATATTTCCCTTTGCGATCACAGTATCCAGGCTCAGATCAGGCTTCAGGAGAAGCAGATCGCCGTCCGTCCCCTCTGCAATACAGCCCTTTTTCGGATAGATCTCCAGAGATCTGGCTACATTTTCTGTAAAATAGCTCAAAGCCTCTGTAAGCTCAAAGCCATCCTCCTTTACCAGGGCAACCAGCTGATCATACAGATTTCTCACAGAAGTGACTCCAATTTTTTCCAGATTTCCATAGGCATCATAGGTAGACCAGCTGCCCTGGCCGTCAGAGCTCAGGGTAATGTGGTCCATAGGCACTCCTGCCTCCTTTGCTTCCCTTAACAGTCCTGCGATATAGCCTGGGCGTTCCTTGCTCTCGTCAAAGCTTTCGCACGTGATATCCACATATCCTCCCAGCTTTGCCAGCTTCATTCCCTCCCGAAACAGCTCAGGCGACCTGGTCATGTGGGTGGGATGGAAGGTCTTTGCCGGAATATTGGTCTGCTTTAAGGCCTCAAACACCAAATCAAGCCTCTTCTCCCCGCTTCCCATATGCAGCACCACGATCCCGGCCTTTCCGCCGATCATGCCTGCCGTGCGCACATCGCTGGCAAGACGGATCAGCTCCTCCAGCGTCACATTGGGCGCCCGGTGGTCTGACAGGGCCAGCTTGACTCCCAGCATATTATCGATATATACAATATCCTTTTTCACACTTCCCGTAATCGTAGGCGATGGGTATCCGTAGGCGCCGCAGAGCGTGTAGGTAGTGATGCCCTCTGTCTCCAGAGCCTTTGCCTTTGCCACCAGAGCCTCAACACTGCGGGTCATATCATCTGTGCCCAAAAGGCCTACCACAGTGGTGATGCCCGAACGTATCAAAGAAGACAGGCACACTTCCGGAGTCCTGGTGAAGAATCCGCCTTCTCCGCCTCCTCCGGTTATATGCTCATGACAGTCGATCAGTCCCGGCACAAGGATCTTTCCGGCAGCATCCACAACCTGACAGTTGTTTCCCGGCTGGATCTCGTCTCCCATTGCTTCAATACGGCCGCCGCATACAAGAACGTCTTTTCTCCCCAAATGGACCGGGCTGTATACGTCCGCCTGCTTTAACAATATCATATGATTACTCTCCTGTTATCTCACAAATTCTCCGTTACTCACATTTCCTTTTTATTGCGCTCCTCCCTCACTCCATAAAAACGGGCGCTCAACTATTTTTTATAAAAATCAGGAACGATCTGCTCATGATAGGCAACGGATTCCCTGCGCAGGTCCTCCTTCAGCAGCAGGTCAAGGCCGGTCATAGCCAGTCCCTTTGCCCCCTTAATGCAGATCTCATCTGCCTGGGGCGTCACCGCTGCCTCTGCATACTGGACAGAGTGGGCCATGATGGACATGTCATCCGTGATGGACAGATAATCGTGAATAGCCGGGATCCTGATGGAAACATTTCCAATATCAGAGGATCCGAAACGCTGTCCGGGCTTTGGATAGCACATGGAGATCCCAAGCGCAGCCATATTGTCCCTGAACGCGTCGCACATGGGCTTGCAGGGATAGCGCTCCGCATAGATCGGCTCCTCCTCAAACTCTGCCTTTGCTCCCGTAAGCCCGGCTGCCCTGTCCGCACAGTCCTTTATCATCTGAACCAGCTCCTCCACCCGTTTCATGGTCTCGGCCCGGATACAGAACTCGGATTTTGAATATTCCGGGATCACATTGGAGGCTGTACCTCCTTCCAAAATCACGCCGTTCACATTATCCTGGATATCAAAGCATGGACGCAGCATATCGATCTGATTAAAGACGCTGATCGCCGCACTTAAAGCATTGATGCCCAGAGCGGGATTAGAGGAATGGGCTGACCTTCCATGGAAGGAAACCGTCAGGGAACCGGAAGCGCGCCCCCCACGGTTGATATAGTTGAACTGCTCGCCTCCTCCGGTTGGATGCATCATCAGCGCGAAATCCACACCCTCAAATCCGCCCTTCTCCAGGAGCACTGCCTTTCCTGCGCCGCCCTCCTCTGCCGGTGTTCCTATGATCCACACCTCTCCAGCCAGCTCTTCCATTTGGGATGCCAGGCCCAGGAATGCTCCCACTGCACAGGTTGCGATCACATTATGACCGCAGCCATGGCCTACTCCCCGAAGGGCGTCATACTCTGCTAAGAAGGCCACCACCGGACCGGCGTCCTTTCCTTTTTTTACTGCCTTAAAGGAGGTGGGCACACCGCAGTAGCCCTCCTCCACCTGAAAGCCCTGGCTCTTTAGCACCTCTGATATGTACTCCACAGCCAGAAACTCCTGAAATCCGATCTCCGGATGATCGTGAATGTCATGGGATAATCGCAGAAGCTCCTCCCTCAGGGAATCGATCCTCTGTGAGATAGCCTCCTTCCCTGTCTGTATCATCTCATCTCTTACATTATCCATAGTACCTTTCGCTCCATCAATTGATATATTGCTGTCCGCAGCAGACATCACCTCATCCCTGATGTTCTGCTGACATTTACATTCCGTACTGTTCTTACAGCATATGGCAGGCTGCCAGATGTCCCGGCTCGATCTCCTTAAGGACTGGCTTCTCCCTGCGGCATTTCTCCGTCGCATAGGGGCAGCGGTCACTGAAATAGCAGCCCTTGGGCAGATTGACCGGACTGGGGATCTCTCCCTGAGCCTCAATGCTCTCCACCAGAGGCTTCTCACCTACGGTAGGCACTGCGGAAAAGAGCACCTTTGTGTAGGGATGGACAGGATTGCCAAAAAGGGCATGCTTATCTCCCAGCTCCACGATGGACCCCAGGTACATCACTCCCAGTCTGTCACTGATATGCCTTACTACGGACAGATCGTGGGCAATGAACAGATAGGAAAAGTTGAACTCATCCTTTAAATCCATCAAAAGGTTCAGGATCTGTGCCTGGATGGACACGTCAAGAGCAGACACAGGCTCATCGGCAATGATAAACTCCGGGTTCACCGCAAGGGCTCTGGCGATTCCGATACGCTGTCTCTGGCCTCCGGAGAACTGGTGTGGGTAACGTCCGGCCTGCTCCGGGCGGATGCCCACGCGCTTTAAGATATCCATGCACCTCTCCCTGGCCTCAGACCTGGTCTTTGCAATGCCGTGGAACAGAAGGGGCTCCATGATGATCTCCTCCACCCTCTGCCTCGGATTCAGGGAAGCATAAGGATCCTGGAAGATCATCTGCATGCTCTTTCTATAGGGAAGAAGCTCCTTTGCACTTAAATGGCTGATATCCTTGCCCTTATAAAGCACCTGTCCGCCAGTGGGCTCCAGCAGGCGGATGATGGTTCTGGCTGTGGTGGATTTGCCGCAGCCGCTCTCTCCCACAAGGCTGAAGACCTCGCCCTTCTGGATCTGGAAATTCACGGAATTGACTGCATGTACCACCTTATCCTCTTTTATCAGCTTTCCCTTCTCAAAACGCAGGGACTGCAGAAGGCCCTTTGTGAGATGAAATTCCTGACTTAAATTCTTTACTTCGATCAATGGCTCCATCACTTTGCCTCCTTTGCTGCTTGCTTTTCCTTCAGCAGTGGGAAATGACAGGCTGCTCTGTGGCCTGGCCCCACCTCCTGCATCTGCGGCTTTTCATGGCGGCAGATCTCCTGGCAATATTTGCACCTGGGCGCAAAATAACAGCCTTCAGGCAGCTCAAACATGTTGGGAACCATGCCTGGGATATAGTCCAGACGGTCCCTGTCCTCATAGAGCTTTGGAATGGAATTTAAAAGTCCCTCTGTGTAGGGATGGGCATTGTGATAAATGATATCCTCCGTGCTTCCTGTCTCTACCAGCTTGCCGCAGTACATAACATTGATCTTGTCCACCATCTGGGATACCACAGCCAGGTCGTGAGTGATCAAGATCAGAGAGGTATGGTGCTCCTTTACCAGCTTTTTCATAAGCTTCAGAATCTGTCCCTGAATGGTCACATCCAGAGCTGTCGTCGGCTCATCGGCGATCAGAAGCTTTGGATTGGTGGCCAGGGCAATGGCGATGATCACCCTCTGGCGCATACCGCCGGAAAACTGGTTGGGATACTCCTTTAAGCGCTCCTCCGGATTGGGGATGCCCACGGAGGCCAGAAGCTCGATACAGCGCGCCCACCTCTGGGCCGCATTCATCTGGGGTTCATGGAGGATCAGCACCTCCTCCATCTGCCTCTGTATGGTGTAGAGGGGATTTAAGGAGGTCATGGGATCCTGAAAGACCATGGCGATCTCCTTGCCCCTGATCTTCGTCATCTCCTTCTCCCCGGCCTTTGTCAGATCCTTTCCGTCAAAGAAAATGCGCTCTGCCTCTACGACTCCCGGTTCCTCCACCAGCTTTAAGATAGAAAAGCTTGTGACAGACTTGCCGCTTCCCGACTCACCTACGATTCCTAAAATTTCTCCCTCTTTCACGTCAAAGCTTACATCATCAACTGCCTTCACCACTCCCTTGAAGGTGTGGAAATAGGTCTTAAGACCCTTTATATCAAGTAAAATCTTGTCTTCCATCTGGCGCCTCCTTATTTCAGGTTGGGGTTCAGCTCATCACGCAGGAAATCTCCCAGCAGATTGATACCGAACACGATCAGCATGATATACAGGCCTGGGAACACGGAAGCCCACCAAAGTCCTGAGAACAGAACATCAAAGCCCGTCTTCACAAGCAGCCCCAGGGATGGCTTTGTGATAGGAACGCCCACGCCCAGAAAGCTCAAGGTAGCCTCTGTCAGAATGAAGCTGCCCACCTGGATGGTTGCCAGAACGATAATGGAATTCACTACATTGGGCAGAACATGCTTTAAGATAATGATGCGGTTTGGCAGGCCAATGGTTCGGGCTGCCTCCACGTACTCCATTTTCTTCACGGAAAGCGTCTCACCACGGACCGTTCTGGCGTATGTAACCCAGCCCACCATAGTAAGGGCAATAAGGAGCTTTCCTACACCGCGCCCGAATACGGACATGATGAAAAGGGCGATCAGCATGGAAGGAAATGACAGCTGCACATCTGCAATACGCATGATGAGGGCGTCAACCTTTCCTCCAAAGTATCCGGCGATCAGTCCCAATGTTGTACCTATGATACAGGAAGCCGACATACCCACCAGACCGATCATAATAGAACTGGCGCTTCCATAAATGATAGCGCTGAAAATGTCACGTCCCTGGGCATCTGTTCCCAGAAGGAAGCCGGCCTTTCCTCCATCCAGCCACACCGGCGGAAGATAGGAATCCATCAGGTCGATCTGTGTCAGATCGTATGGGTTCTGGGGAGCGAAGAAGCGCCCGAACACTGCGATCACAACTGCGATCAGCACCAAAATACTTCCGATAATGGCCGGCAGGTTGTGCTTATAGTGGAAGAAAAACTCCGATGCCAGAAAACGCTTCCACCAACTTTTATTCTCTGTATGTACTGTCTGCTCCATGTCATCACCTCAATTCGATCCTGGGGTCAACCAGAGTGTAAAGAATATCTACAATAAAGTTCAAAACCACGAACATGCAGGAGGCCGCCATCAGATATGCCACGATGATGGGCCTGTCTGCCTTGTTGATGGCGTCGATCAAAAGCTTTCCCATGCCGGGCCATGCAAAGATGGTCTCTGTGATGGTAGTAAAGGCGATCATATTTCCCAGATCCAGGCCAAAAACAGTGATGACCGGGATCAATGCATTTTTCAGGGCATGTCCAAAGAGGATGGACTTTGCCGGAACGCCCTTTGCCCTGGCAAACTTGATGTAATCCTGGCGCATATTTTCCAGAATGCCGGAGCGGGTAAGCCTCAGCATGGTAGCCAGATTGGTGAGTGCCAGGGTAACGGCCGGAAGGATGATATAGCGGATCCCTCCAGGTGCGAACAGGCTCAGCTTTACCCCCAGCACATCCACAGGCTCTCCTCTTCCTGAAGCAGGAAGAACTCTCAAGACCACTGCAAAAATATAGATCATCATCATTCCCAGCCAGAAGGAGGGAAGGGAAATGCCCAGAATGGAACCGGACATGATGAGCTTACTTGTCTTTCTCTTCGGATAAGCTCCCGCGTACACACCTAGAGGTATGGATACCAGCAGCACCAGTGTGGCTGCCACAGCCACTAACTCCAGCGTGGCCGGCATACGCTCCACGATCAGGCTCATGGCAGGAAGGCCATAGGTATAGGACTTTCCCAAATTTCCATGGAGCACATCATTTAAAAAGATGCCGTACTGTACAGGAAGGGGCTTGTCAAGGCCCAGGCGTGCCCTGGCGGATTCGATTTGTTCGAGAGTGGCATTTTCGGGAACCAGCATGTCTACAGGATCGCCGATAAAGTTCGTCAGAAGAAACACCAGCACTGATACGATGAACAGCACCACGATCATCTGCACGAAACGTTTTACTACATATTTTATCACTGTCGCTTGCCTCCTATTCCATTAGCTGTACTCCTCAAAGCCCCTTTCCAGCCGGACCTCCGGGAATACCTCTGTGCTTTTAAAACCTCCATATCGCCTGACGGCAGGCTTCTATGCGAACGAAGCCTTTCGGAGTACCGGACAAAACGCGCCACCAAGGGCCGCCCTTTCCAGCGGCGCCCTTTGCCTGATACTCCGTAAAAGCCTGAAAAGGAGCCGGTTTCACACGGCTCCCTTTGCAGGCATTACCTGTCTATCTCTCACTTATTTGTAAGAAAACTCCCATGCGAATACATAGTTGTTCATTCTTGGAGTATAGTTCAAGGTATCCTTGATCGCATTGGTATCCTGCTCAAAGTGAAGCGGGATATATGCGTAATCTGCTCTTGCGATCTCATCGATCTGAGCTACCAGCTCGCCTCTCTTTGCATCATCCAGCTCAGTCAATGCCTGTTCGATCAGGGCATCTACCTCTGCATTGGAGTAATGTCCTCTGTTTACTGTACCCTTGCCAGCCTCTCTGTCATAGGTGTGCAGCATATCGTGAGCCAGTGACAGGCCATCGCCTGAGGAATCAGACCAGCCAGTCATTAAGAACATGGAATTGTTCTCAACCGGCTTGATGTAGCTGAAGAAGTTTGCCTTTGGCATCAGGTTTAAGTTCACCTTGATGCCTACCTTCTCAAGGAAGCCGGCAACAGCCTGAGCGATCTGCGCGTCATTCATATAGCGGTCATTTGGCGCATCCAGGGTTACCTCAAAGCCATCCGGATATCCTGCCTCTGCTAAAAGAGCCTTTGCCTTCTCCGGATCATATGCCTCACGGCTTACCTCTTTGTAACCAACATAACCCTCAGGAACGATAGAATTCATCTCAAACGCGCAGCCGTTCATGATGCTCTTGATGATAGCAGACTCATCAATTGCGAGATACATAGCCTGACGTACCTTTGGATCAGACATTGGGTTCTTCTGTCCTGGGAACAGAGGAGAATCCTCACGGCTGTCAAGGTTCAGATAGATCTCACGCAGACCCTTCTGTCTTAAAACGCTGATCCCCTCTGTGTTCTCCAGTCTGTCAATGTCGCGGACAGAAACACCGATGGTGAAATCAACCTCTCCTGTCAGCATGGTTGCAGTTCTGGTAGCCTCATTGGTGATCGGGCGGAAGCGCACATTCTTGATCGCCGGAACCTCGCCCCAGTAATCTTCATTTGCGACCATATCAATATGGTCTTCCTTTACCTGCTCTACGAATTTATAGCGGCCTGTACCGACTACCTTGGCAGCGATCTCCTCCTCTGTCTTGCCCTCAACATTTTCCTGCTTTAAGATGTAGATCTGAGCCAGATCGAACAGCATCAGGGGATTGATCGTATCGGTTGTGATCACAATCGTCTCAGCATCAGGAGCCTCAACAGAAGTAAAGCTGCTGGTGTAGCTGCTGAATGCGGATGGGGAATCCGGATTCATGGCTGTCTTAATGGAAGCCAGAGCATCTGCGGAATCCATCTCCTCGCCGTCATGGAACTTAACGCCCTTTCTTAAATGGAAGGTCCATGTCAGGCCGTCCTCAGATGTATCCCAGCTTTCTGCAAGACATGGCTCGAAAGACATATCAGCTGCCTGACGGACCAGTCCCTCATACATATGAAGCATAACCTGGTTTGTGGGGCCCTCGTCGTATCTGTAGGGATCCATGGATAAAATATCGGAAGCCATTGCGATCACCAGGCTGTCCTTGCCGGATGTCTCACCAGCTGCTGCCTCGGTCCCTGCTCCTGCCTCAGCGGAAGCTGCTGCTGTGGTCTCCTGTCCGCCTGATGCTGCCGTTGTTTCCGTGGAACCTCCGCCGCAGCCTGCCAGGGAACCAGCTACGATCGCTGCCGCAAGCATCCATGACAATGTTCTTTTTTTCATTTGCATATCCTCCTTTTCTTCGCTTTTTCCGTATATCCGTCCTGTTACCATTTTGGATATAAAGAAAAAAGCATGGCGCAGTTCATCTATTTGACATTAAAGAGCGCCCTTGCTTATTAGTATTTTAGTGAATTAACACATTGATGTCAAAGAAACGCAGTTTCAAATATCAAAACATTTTATTTTTCTTTCTTTTTTAAGGCATTTAGGTTGTTTTGCCGCGAAAAATGCCTTATAATTTACCTAATAAAGGGAGGTCCTATAGAATGAAGAAAAAATTGTTGATATTAACACAGAATCCAGTGGCAAAGATCGGGATTGCCTCCTATCTCTCCTCTATTTTCAGCCAATATCTTACCATTGAATCCATTCAGTCCGCAGATCTGACCCCGGAAGCACTTCAGAAGACAGACCTTATCCTGTTTTCCAGTGAGAATGTTTATCATAATCTGCCTTATTCCATTCCTGACAGGATCGGGCAGCTCATATGCATGCGTATTTTCAACCACACCTATCTCCATAAGATCCTGCAGATCCCGCCGGGTTCTCTGGTCTATCTTGTCAACGATACGGAGGCCTCTGCTCTGGAGGTGGTAAGGCAGCTGCAGGAATACGGGTTTTCTCAATACCAGTTTATCCCCTATTATCCGGGATGTCCCGGATACCAGGAGGATATTATCTACGGTGTGACCCCCGGCGAGCTTCATCTTGTCCCCCGATGCGTGCGGACTGTCATTGATATCGGAAACCGAGTAGTGGATATCTCCACCATCAATGAGATCATCGCCTTCTTTGGCCTTCCCACCAGCCTGGCAGATGAGATCACACGAAACTACATGAGCCATCTCGTCCAGGTGTTAAAGCTCTCCAACCAGCAGCTCAGCCGCAGCCTGGACTCCAGGCAGATCAGCCGGATCATCATTGAAAATGTTTCCGAGGGCCTGTGCCTTGTCAATCAGGGCGGGCAGGTGGAATTCATCAATGCCGCCTTTCAGAAGCTTATCGGCTTTAAAGATGGGAATAAAATAGGGGAAAGCTTTGTCCAGCTCTTAAAGGAATACGGAATCCCCTACGATTTTCCCAACCAGAATGACATCATCATAGAGAAGGAGGGAATGCGGCCCTTACGCCTCTGGTCCCAGAAGTTTACTCTCAGCCGCAATACAGCCCTGTATCTTCTCCACGGCGCCCCCTGTGAGGAAGGGGCCTCCAGGCTTTTATTTCCGCCCAGGGTCCTTCATCTCTGTGATTTCAGCCACTTTGTGACCTGCCATCCCATCCAGCTCCATCTTTTGGATACTGCCAGAAGGGTATCCCTGAATGATTACCATATCATCATCCAGGGGGAAAGCGGCACGGAAAAGGAAATGCTGGCTCAGGCCATTCACCGCAACTCCATGCGGCATAAGGGGCCCTTTGTTTCACTGAACTTCTCTTCCCTGACACCCTCTTATATTGAAGCCGAGCTTCTGGGCTCCAGGGAAAACCCGGCCCAGGGCCTGCATCACCGTGTGGGGGCCCTTGAGGCCGCAGCAGGAGGAACTCTGCTGCTGAACGGCATCCATCACATGGGCTTAGAGACCCAGCAGCTTCTTCTGAATGTGCTCCACAACGGATACTATATGGCAATGGGTGCCGACACGCTAAGTCCCCTGAATGTAAGGATCATTGCCACCACAACCACGGATCTCTACGCTCTGGTGCTGGAGGGACGCTTTCTGGATGACCTCTTTTTCCTGCTCAATACGGTTTCCTTAAACACCCTTCCCCTAAGGCAGCGCCGGGGAGATATCCCCCTTCTTTTGGAAAGCGCATTAAAGCATGCCTTTAAGGACCCTTCTGTCACTGCCAGACAGGTGCTCTCAGAAAATCTTTCTTCTTATTTAAAGAGATATGACTGGCCGGGAAACATCAAAGAAGTCAACAATCTGTGCAGCTATTTCTCCTGCCTGTACAAACGGGAGCCTCTGCAGTTAAACGATCTGCCGGGATATATTTTAAACCAGATACGCAGCCGCGAAACACGGCTGGAGCTGACCGACAAGAAAATCCTCTCCCTGATCGCAGCCAGCCCGCGTATCGGCAGGGCCGCGATCCAGAGCAGACTGGCGGAGGAGGGGATCAGCTTGTCAGAGGGCAAGATCCGCACCATCTTACAGAGGCTGGCAGAAGGCGGCTACATCAAGGTCCACCGCACCAGAGGGGGCTGCGAGGTCACAGAGCTTGGAGCTCTTATGGTAAATGTGTGATGTCAGAGTGCGGAAAGCATTCCTGGAAAATGTCATACCATTCCATGCAGCAGGTGTGCCATTCATGGCAGGCGGCCTCATAGGAGACATTTTCCGTCTGCGCACAGGCCCCAGCCTCCTCCGTGTAAAACAGCCTCCAGCCCGCAAGCTCTGCCTCCGCGAGCTGCCTTTCCAGCTCCTCCACCCGCTCTGCCGCCTTCTCCATGCGCTCCCGCGCCAGTCTCAAACGCCAGTCGTCATAGGCCTCCTCTGTGGGGATCTCCCGCAGGCGGTGGCGTTCTGCCCTCGGAACCGACTTAAGGCCTGCGATCAATGCCTGCTCCTCCGCCTTCATCCTGGCAGCCAGGCTCTCACCTTGCCTTTCCTTCTTTAAGCGCTCCAGGTAATGCTCATAGCCAAAGGGGTAATACATAGCAGACTGATCCTCAAATATCAGGATAGACTGGGCCACCTGCCGGATAAAATACCTGTCATGAGATACGAACAGGATCGTTCCCTGATATGCCTGAAAAGCAGACTCCAACGTCTCCTTTGCCTGGATATCCATATGGTTGGTGGGCTCATCCAGTATGAGGAAATTGGGGAGGCTTTCCAAAAGCTCTGCCAGCACCAGTCTGGCTTTCTCTCCCCCTGACAGGCCGGATACCCGCTTTGAGGCATCCTTTCCGCGGAACAAATAGGCTCCCAGGGTACTTCTGACCTCCTTATCCGTAAGCCCCGGAAACAGCCCTCCAAAGTGCTCCGCCACTGTTTTCTCCGAGGTGATCTCCGCCGAAAACTGGTCAAAATATCCTATTGTGATGTTGTTTCCCAGGCAGCAGACTCCTTCCACAGGATCAAGAAAGCCGGCCACGGTTTTCAGAAAGGTAGATTTCCCGCTTCCATTTTCTCCCAATATCCCGATCTTCTGTCCTCTGCGGATGCGCAGGCTGAGCTCCAGTATGGGCTTTCCGTACCCGATCTTTAAATGCTCTGCCTCCAGCACCCATTTGCTCCCCGCGATCAGAGGCGTGATATTCCCTGTAAAAATATGGGACATATCCTCCTCAGGCTTTTCCACCCGCTCCATCCGCTCCAGCATTTTCTTTCTCGACCGGGCAAAGGAGGCTTTCGTTGGCTTGTGCTTAAAGCGCTCGATCAGCTGATTCTGACGGGCGATTTCTTCCTGCTGGCGTTCATAGGTCTTCCTTTTCAGCTCATACTGTTTTCTCTTTTGCTCCCTGTAGCTCGTATAGTTGCCGGAATACCTGGTAAGCCGTCCTGACTCCAGCTCGTAGACAATATCCGCTGTCCTGTCCAGGAAAAAGCGGTCATGGGACACCATCACCACTGCCTTGCCGTACTGCCTCAGATAATCCTCCAGCCACTGCACCGTATTCAAATCAAGATGATTGGTGGGTTCATCCAGCAGCAGGATATCCGGCTTTGCCAGGAGAAGCCCTATCAGAGCAATCTTTGTTTTTTCCCCACCGGAAAAAGAGGACAGCCGTCTTCCCTTGTCCTCCTTCACAAACCCCAGCCCTGTAAACAGGGTATCGTACTCCTTTTGATATTCATAGCGCTCACGGTCATAGGTATCCACAGCCGGGCAGCCAGCCAAAAGCTCCTCCTCTACGGTTCTGGCCTCATCCTGAAAGGCCATCTGTCCCAGCATACAGATCGTCAGGGCCCTGGAACGCGTAATCCCCGGCCCCTTACGCCTGTCATCCCGGTCAAGCTCCAGCTCTCCTGCGATCAGTTTAAGGAGCGTTGTCTTTCCAGCCCCATTTCTCCCCACCACCGCTATCTTTTCATTTCCACGTATCTCAAATTCAATATGGGACAGTATCGTCCTGCCGCCCAGGGTTACTGTCCCATCTATGATCTGGTATCTCATATTCCCTATCTCACGATCTGTTTTCTCTATCTCCTTTGATTTCCTCTGCTATCATAACAAATCCCGCAGAAAAAAGCAATTCACCACAGCTTACCCGCACAGATGCCCCAGCCCCAGGCTGGTGATCACTGCCCGCTCGATCCCGGCCATCTGTCCCGCTCCCAGATGTCCTATGTATTCCTTTAAACGGTTGCGGTCAATGGTCCGTATCTGCTCTGCCAGCACCGTAGAGTCCTGCTTAAGCCCTCCAGCCATCCGGTTGATTCCCACATGGGTGGGAATGGCCGCCTTCGTGGTCCTGCTTGTGATAGCTGCCACGATCACCGTAGGGCTGTATTTATTTCCCGTATCATTCTGTATCACCAGCACTGGCCTCACCCCGCCCTGCTCGGAACCAACCACCGGGGAAAGGTCTGCATAGAACAGGTCCCCTCTTGTGATCTCCAAATGTTTTGTTTCATTTTCTCTCTTCATTCTATCTTTCCTCACTGCTCAGTTGATCTCTTATTTTGGAAGGGATGTCCTTCAACAGTGAGTATTGACGGTTTTGGGAGGAAATACACATGGAATTAATTTTTAATGCATCGTCATCATATGTCTCTTTTTCTTTTATTCCACTTTCTCTCCACTATTCTTTTATCTAATGAATCTCGCACATACGGGAATATGCATTGTTTTTAATATTTTTATCGTCAAATTACCATATCTTTTAAATATAATCTAAATTCTCTTTATATAATGCACAAATAAAAGAGTAAAATCCTACTGTATTTCAAAAAATATACTATATGTATTGACATTTTGACATATTTTCGTTATAACATATTTACAGACATCGGATGTGCGATGTCGTATCTCTTCGCTAGCAGAGAATGAAAACAACGTAGGACTGTAACAATGAAATGGGGAAAACATATGAAAAAATATTTTAGTAAGATAGCTGCCTCTTTAATGGCAGCAGCGATTATGAGTATGACACTCAATGGATGCAGCAGCTCCTCTTCCAATGCTAATTCAGGTTCAGCAGCATCTTCAGCTAATGCTGTAAATACAAACAATTCGGACTCATTGGAAAATCAAAACGGAGAAAAACAGATTGTGAAAGTCGGAGTAATGTGCCCTCTGTCCGGCACATCTTCCAGATTTGGTGAACTCTATAAGGCTTCCATTGATTCTGCTATGAAAGTAATCAATGAAGATGATTTGTTAAAAGACTACATTTTGGAATTTGAATACGTAGATGATAAAGGCTCAACGGATGGCGCTCCAATAGCCGCCTCGTATGTTCTTGACCAGTATGGAGCGCATGTATCAATCGGCCACCTGCTGACCACTATGATTTTGGTATCAGGCCCAATGTTCGATGAAGCAGAGGTTCCGCTTCTGGGCATTGTATCCGGCCCCGCTTCTGTTGCGCAGGGCTTTCAGTATCTCTGTATCGAAACCAGTACAGATCTCGTTCAAGCCGAAACTTTGCTCAAATATCTGGTCGAAGAAAAAGGTTATACAAAACTTAGTATGATCCATATCAATACAGAAGGTGGGACTTCTGCCGCTGATCACATCGAAAAAGTCCTGAAAGAAAAATATGACCTCGAGTTAGTGACAAAGGATTCCATCACAGGCGAGGACAGCGACTTTACGGCTCAGGTATTAAAAATGAAGGATGGCGGAGCAGAAGTTGTAATTGTTTGGGGATTAGTCAGCGGTCAGTCAAATGTTTTGCAGAAAAACATTGAACAAAACTGGGGCAATGTCCCGGAAGATGTTCTGGTAGCCGGCGGAACCAGTATGGCACAGCGCCAGGTAGCAGAGGTATGGGAGGCTAAGGATCTGCAGGGAGTTGTCTTCCCTGTTGGCTACATTCCAGATGAGAGCAATCCTGATATTGTCAGATATATCAACAATTTTAGGGAGTTCGATCCCTTAGGTCAGGATCCTGCCGACGTTCCTGCCCGTGTATATGATTCTGTATTTCATATTGTAACCGCATTAAATAATCTTGGACCCTATGATGTAAATGCAGACGATTTCAGCATAAAGCTTAATGAGCAGCTGAGAAACGCTTCCTTTGATGGTGTACAGGGTCATTTCGATTATAGCGCATTTGACGATGGCGAAGGACTTATGCAGGTAAATATCGGCGAATGGGGAGAGGATTATTCGCAGACAAAGATCTATCCCTAATAAACATAACAGAGCCGGAACCACATTCCGGCTCTTTTTTAAAAGGAGGGAATGCATCCATATGATTATGTTTTTGCAGGCTTTAATTGGTGGTATATCTCAAGGTGCTATCTATGCTTTAATTGCGCTTGGATATAGTGTTATTTACAGTACCTTGAAAATGGGACATTTTGCGCAAGGTGAGTTTTATATGTTAGGCGCATTCATTGGATTGACGCTTTCAACCCGCTTAGGGCTGCCCGTTGTCTTGGTATTTGTCGGTGCCGGAATTATAACCTCGATCGTAATGCTGGGGTTAGAACGGATTACATACCGCCCAATGTATAATCGACCGAGAAATGCACTTTTAATCGCTACCCTTGGGATGCAGTATGTCGTGCAACAGATTGCGAAAATAGTCTGGGGATCAGATGTAAAGCGGTTTCCTGCCATGTTCAATAATCAGGCGATCCATATCCCGTTTATGGGAGAAACTCTTGCTGTTTCACCACAGAATCTCTGGACAATCAGCATCTGTTCTGCGCTGATGATTGCTCTTGTAATCTTTATGAAAAAAACCAAAACAGGGATTGCTATGAGCGCTGTCTCAATGAACAGAAAAGCGGCGTCTCTGATGGGTGTGAAGATTACCACCATTATTACTGCTACATACATTATTGCCGCATGTCTGGCCGCAGTATCCGGAGTGCTTATGGGCCCCATATATTCCGTAAGCTTCTCTATGGGAAGCTCTATGGGAAACCGCGCTATGACGGCGGCTGTCATGGGCGGCTTTGGAAGCCTTCCCGGTGCTATGCTTGGCGGCATCCTACTGGGCGTTGCAGAAACAATGTGCTCTCTCTATATATCAACAGCATATAAAGATGTGTTCACATTTATCATATTAATCATAGTTCTGTTCTGGCGGCCTCAGGGAATCTTGGGACAGGCAAAAATCACTAAGGTATAGGGAGGGTCATAGTAATGCATAAAACAAAAAAGTCAACCTGGACTGTCATTGGTATTATGATTGTCATAGCGCTATTGGCCCCAATTATTGTAGGGCGGAAAAACAACTATCTCCTTAATATTTTGATCTCATATTGTTATTTTGGAATATTGGCATCCAGCCTGAATCTTCTGATGGGGTACACCGGACAGACATCTCTTGGTCATGCAGCATTTATGGCCATAGGAGGATATACCTATGCCATTTTAAATAAAACCTTAGGAATCCATTTTCTCTTATCAACAGTGGGAGCCATTTTAATCTCATTCGCTTGTGGACTTTTTATAGGGTTTGCCTGTTCAAAATTATCTGCGATATTTCTTTCCATGACTACTTCCGGTTTTGCCAAAGCAGTTATGTTAATTATCATTAACGTAAAATGGCTTACAGGCGGTGCAAATGGATTTACCGGGATTCCCAAATTAACAATATTGGGATACAAAATAACCAACTTTGAATTATATTATCTGGCCCTTGCGATTGCTCTTTTAGTTTTCCTATTCTGTTACCGTTTGATCTATTCAAAAACAGGAAGGGCAATGCAGGCAATCAGGAATGCACCCATAGCTGCAGCCGCCATGGGTATTAATGTAAATGGATATAAATTTCTTGTCTGTGGTATTTCCGCTGCTTTGGCCGGGCTTGCCGGATGCATTTATGCAGTCAATATGAATTATTTATCAGCAGATATGTTTAACAAAACTTCAATCACCCTGCTTACCATGACTGTTTGCGGCGGCATGGGAAGTTTATTCGGACCGGTTATAGGAACTTTAGTAATCGGCACTCTTCCAGAACTTTTAAGACCATTTTCAGAGTATCTCGACGGAGTATACGGCGTTATGATTATCCTGGTAATGCTGTTTATGCCAAAGGGTATTTATGGCGGGATACATTCTCTTATTAAAAAAATCAATAAAAAAAAGAAAAATACCGTCGTTCAGGAGGTGTAAATTTTGGCAGAGGATATTTTGTTAAAAGCAGAAAAGGTAACAATGCAGTTTGGTGGACTGAAAGCTGTTAATGAAGTGGATATGACAATAAAAAAAGGAGAAATCCATGCACTTATAGGGCCCAACGGGGCTGGAAAAACAACATTTTTCAATGTCATTTCAGGAATATACATGCCTACATCCGGTACGGTAACTTTCAACGGAAGGGATATTACAAAGCTTCGGCCCCATCAGGTTACAGACCTAGGAATTTCCAGAACCTTCCAAAACATCCGGCTTTTCGATGCCATGACAACACAGGAAAATGTTATGATTGGGCACCACACCAGGACGAATTCTACGATACTGGGTACCATGTTCCATACAAAAAAAATGAAAGAGGAGGAATGGAAATGTTACCATAGGGCTGAAGCTATGTTGGAATTTGTTGGAATGCAAAACGAAAAGGAGACCCTGGCAAGTAATCTTCCTTACGGAAAAAAACGCATTCTGGAGATTGCCAGAGCATTGACCAGCGAGCCCCGGATCATCATGCTGGATGAGCCCTGTGCCGGGATGAATGCATCAGAAACAAATGATTTAGCTCAGATCATATATAAAATCAGAGATTATGGTATTACGGTTCTTCTCGTAGAACATGATATGAAATTTGTGATGGGAATTTCGGATGTGATCACGGTTCTTGACCATGGCCGAAAGATATGCGAGGGTTCTCCAAATAAAGTAAAGCAGGATCCACAGGTAATTGAAGCATATTTGGGCAAGGAGGATGAGGAATGAGTTATTTGAAGATTGAGGATCTTCATGCATCATATGGCAATATCCATGCGTTGAAGGGAATTAACCTGGAGGTAAATAAAGGAGAAATTGTCTCTATTGTAGGAGCAAATGGAGCAGGAAAGACCACATTGCTAACCTGTATATCCGACCTCATGAGCTACAAAGGATCAATCACCTACAACGGACAGACATTAAATAGCAAAATTACACCTGATCAGATTGTAAAACTGGGAATTGTTCAGGTTCCAGAAGGGAGACAAATTTCCAGCGAATTATCTGTATTAGAAAACCTGAAGATGGGCGCGTATTCCAGGCCAAAAGGTGAAAATGCACAGCCTGATATTGAACGTGTATTCAAATTGTTTCCACGGCTTGAGGAACGTATCCACCAAAAGGGCGGAAGCCTGTCAGGAGGAGAACAACAGATGCTCGCTATGGGGCGTGCCATGATGGCACATCCAAAATTGCTTTTACTGGATGAGCCTTCCATGGGTCTCGCCCCCGTTGTGGTATCAGATATTTTTAAAAACATCCGACTTTTGAATGAGGAAGGAATCACGATTGTGCTGATAGAGCAAAATGCAAAGATGGCTCTCAAAAACTCCAACCGTGCCTATGTAATTGAGAATGGAAAAATCACTTTGTTTGGAGATGCTTCTGAGCTGGCCAAAAATGAAGAAATCCAAAAAGCCTATCTGGGAGGTTAATCCAGAAAGCATATCATACACATCTTACGACTGGAGATTCTTAAATGGAAAATGTGATAAAGCACTCTTTCAAAATTTACAATGGACGCTCGCTGGCAGAACAGGCCGCGGAGCAAATCATTAACTATATCATAGAGAGCGGATTAGATACCGGAGAGAAGCTCCCAAATGAGTTCGATCTGGCAGAAAGTATCGGCGTTGGGAGAGGTACAGTCCGTGAAGCGATCAAAATTCTCGTTTCAAGAAATATTGTGGAAATCCGCCGGGGAACAGGCACTTTTATTTCAGAACAAATGGGGATGACGGAAGATCCACTTGGCTTAGCCTTTATTAAGGATAAGGCAAGCCTTGCAATGGACCTGTTGACTGTCCGTTTGATAATAGAACCAGAAATCGCAGCAATGGCTGCACAAAATGCTACACAAGCACAAATAGAGGCCCTTAGAAAGCAATGCGAGCTGGTGGACGAGTTTATTTTATCCGGAAAAAATCATCTACAGGAGGATATTATTTTCCACAGGATCATAGCTTCGTGCAGCAAGAATGCTGTGGTAGAAAAGTTGATACCTGTCATTCATTCATCTATTGTCGCCTCCATTGATGTAACAAGCAGTGCGCTTAAACAGGAGACAATGGAAACACACCGCGAAATACTGGAATGTATTACAGCCAAAAATCCTGAAGGTGCTAAATGGGCCATGCAGATGCATCTGCTTTATAACAGAATGCTTATTTCAAAAATCCACAAAGAGGTTCAAACAAAAACACACTTAGACAAAAAAGAAATTTTCAAGGAAGGGAATTGTTCATGATAATGAAAAGTCAAGAAATGCGAGCATTAGCACCGGAGTTGGATCCTCTTCGAATAGGAACCGGATGGAAACCTGAAGATCTCTCCAAACCTCAGGTGATCATTGAAAGTACCTTTGGTGACAGCCATCCGGGAAGTGTCCATCTCAATACTCTTGCAGAGGAAGTCCGGCGTGGAATTGCCGACGCAGGCGGATATGGAGCCAGATATTACTGCACAGATATTTGTGATGGAGAAAGCCAGGGGACAGATGGGATCAATTTCAGTCTGGCCAGCCGGGAGATGATCGCCAATATGATTGAGATCCATGCAAATGCGACTGTTTTTGATGCAGGTGTATATTTGGCCAGTTGTGATAAAGGAATGCCCGGAAGCTTGATGGGCCTATGCCGGGTCAACATTCCAGCTATTGTGGTACCAGGCGGGACTATGAACGCCGGCCCAAAAATGCTGACACTTGAACAGGTCGGAATATATAGTGCCAAATATCAGCGTGGAGAGATTACAGAAGAGACATTGAACTGGGCAAAACATAATGCCTGCCCCAGCTGTGGCGCCTGTTCATTCATTGGCACTGCCTCTACCATGCAGATCCTGGCAGAGGCTCTTGGCCTGGCATTGCCTGGCAGTGCCTTAATGCCTGCTACAAGTCCAGATCTTTTCGAATATGCTTATCAGGCCGGGATACAGTCCGTAAAATTAGCCAAAATGCCTGGTATGAGACCTAGTGATCTTATAACAATGGCTAGCTTTGAAAATGCGATCTTAGTACACGCTGCAATCTCCGGAAGTACCAACGCATTATTACATATACCTGCCATTGCCCATGAACTCGGCATCGAAATCACGGGGGATACCTTTGACCGCCTCCACAAGAACGCCCATTATCTTCTCGATCTACGCCCAACCGGACGCTGGCCCGCAGAGTGTTTCTATTATGCCGGCGGGGTTCCTGCTATCATGGAGGAAATCAAGCCCTTTCTTCATCTTGACTCCATGACTGTTACCGGAAAGACTCTGGGAGAAAATTTAGCAGATTTAAAAGGAAATGGGTTTTATGACCACTGTAACCAGTTACTACAAGATTTTAATAAACGCTATGGTGTTTCACTGACAAAAAGAGACATTATACGGCCATTTGATCAGGCACTCGGATGTAACGGAAGCATTGCTATTTTAAGAGGAAATCTGGCCCCAGAGGGTGCTGTGATCAAGCATACTGCCTGCCCTGCGGAAATGCATCAGGCGGTTCTCAGAGCCAAACCCTTTGACAGCGAGGAAGAATGTCTTGATGCCGTATTAAAACACAGGGTCAAAAAAGGGGACGCCGTATTTATCCGCTATGAGGGGCCAAAAGGGAGTGGGATGCCAGAAATGTTTTATACTTCCGAAGCAATCAGCAGTGATGCTGAATTGGGAAAGAGTATTGCACTGATCACAGATGGACGTTTTTCTGGAGCTTCTACTGGTCCGGTCATTGGCCATTGCAGTCCTGAAGCTGCAGCGGGCGGCCCAATCGCACTCGTAGAGGAGGATGATCTGATCGAAATCGATATCCCAAAGCGCAGACTCAATATAGTAGGCGTCAAAGGGGAGACAAAGACTGCTGAACAGATCGGCCGCATATTGGCAGAGCGCCGGAAGCATTGGAAACCTAAAGATAAAAAATACCCAAAGGGGGTTCTCAGAATATTCAGCGACCACGCCGCAAGTCCCATGAAGGGAGCCTATTTGAATTTTGATGATTAACAGAATATGACATTATTGTAAATGGGAGGTAATTGATATGGAACAGATATTAATACTGTGTGACGATTGGTGGCATCCAGCCGAAGTGATCGAGAGAGGCATTTGCGGCCTGGGAAAGAATGAGTACCAATTTGATGTGGTTAAGGCTGCCAAAGATATTCTGACCTGGGATTTTATTGAACAATTTCAAGCCATCATTTGTTGTAAAGGCAATAATGTTACTGCTGCAAACCAGCAGCCATGGTTCGAGGACGGAGTGCATGAGATAGGGCCAGAAGATTTTTTTAAATATATTGAATCCGGCCACGGATTTATTGCTGTACACTCCGCCTGTACATTTAGCGAGCATTCATGTAAACGTCAGGAAGAAAAATTTTTAAATCCTTGCCGGAAATTCCAGATGTTGATCGGAAATCACTTTATAGGACATCCAGCTCGCTGCGACATCAACGTCTGGGTATCAGACCCTTTACATCCAGTGGCACAGGGAATTGATTCTTTTACGGTTCACGATGAACATTATCAGATTACAGATCTTGCTCCGGATGCAAAGCCATTTCTGTATTCTACTTCTGAAAGTGGCGGGACCCAGATAGCTGGTTATACACGTGAACTGGGAAAAGGACGTATGAGTGTTATTACTCTTGGTCATACTGTGGCAGTATGGGAACATCCAGCTTTTAGAAAGCTTATTATGAACTCTCTTAAGTGGTGCTTACAGAAAAAATGACTGTCTGGGAGCGAACCATTGGAATACCGTATAAGGAGGAGTTATATGCGCAAAGTATTGATCACTGGCGCTGATCGAGGTGTCGGTTATGCACTGGCAGAATTATTTGCAATAAATGGATGGAAGGTATTTGCCGGTCAGTTTATGCCGGAGTGGAAACAGCTTGAAGGCCTGAAAAAGCGGTTTCCTGATTTTCTGGAACTGCTGCCATTAGACGTGAGTAGCCATGAGTCAGTAGAGCAAGCGATCCATTTGATTTCCAAGAAGACAGACATACTAGATATGCTTGTGAATGTTGCTGGAATTTCACAAAGCGGCAGCCGTGATGCAATGCTGGCTGTGTTTCGTGTAAACACAATCGGCCCTATTCAAATGGTGGAAGCCGCTCTTCCATTGATGAAAAGCGGAATGAAGCGAATCTGTATCGTCTCTTCAGAAGCAGGCAGTATCTCTGTTGCCCATCGGAAAGAGTGTTCGGCATACTGCATGTCGAAGACCGCCTTAAACATGGCCGCAAGGCTTATGTTCAACCAGCTTCAGAAAGAGGGCTATACATTTCGATTATATCATCCTGGCTGGGTGAGAAGCTACATGCAGGGCGCTAAGTCAGCGAATGGATACTTTGAACCAGAGGATGCCGCAATTACTGCCTATAAACAGTTTACAACAGACCGCACATGGGAAGATACACTGGTTATGACAGATGCTCTGGACATGACATGGCCATTTTAGAAGAGGTATTTATTATGGAAAAAATAATTTTAGTTTCAGGGCTAGAGTATCCGGAAGCAATGGAAACCGCTATCTGGTATGCCCAAAAGGGTAATAAGGTATATGGCTGCTATACAGACCGCACACACGATTCTATTATCACACGCAATGTCTATGCCGTTGGAATTAATTTATTAGACAAGCTTCAGCTAAAAAAATTTATCACACAGATTGAACAGGAATCCTTCAAAATAGATATTCTTGTCCTATGTGCAAAAAGGAAAGCTGAAGATGATGGAGCCATCGGAACAGGACATATCTATCAAGAACTTCTGAATGTTCTTGACTACAATATCAATGGAACCTGGGCCATGGTCGAAGCTGCTCTTCCATTGTTGCGAAAAAGCGAATTGAAACGGATCGCATTTCTTACCTCAACATGCGCCAGCATAAATTGGACGGACAGCACCGGAGATTTTGCATACCATATGTCTCTTTCGGCCCTTCATATGATGGAAAAATTGTATTTTAACCAGCTTCGTCCAGAGGGCTTTTCCTTTCGGTGCTTCTGCACAGATAATATGGAATGCGGTTGGCTCCCAGGGGAATATATCGAACAGGATCTATATTATGATGAAAGGGAGAGTGCCAAAAATATCCACTGTGATGAAAACCGTCTGGTAATGCGGGATCATCACTATCGTGAAATCCCTTGGTAATGCATTTTCTGTAAAAGGAGAAAAAATGAATGGTACAGTATTTACTGTTTGTCATATAATTAAGCGTAATTATGCCAGCTGTGACCTAAATATCCTGACATTATCCAGGTCTGTATATTTATCCCCTGCATATCTTTCCAATCTTTTTAAAAAAGAAACCGGTCAGACAATTGGCCAGTATATAACAATGGTACGTATTCAGATGGCGAAAGAATTGTTAAATGATGAGACACTCAAATTATACCAGATCGCGAAAGCTTGTGGCTACAGTAATCAAAATTATTTTTCTAAGGCTTTTAAAAAAAATGTCGGAATCAATCCATCTAAGTATCGAAGGCAGCCAGTACTTGATTTCACAGAAAGCGATTAACTTTATGCAAAAAAATAAAATAATTGATACCAACCGAACATTGGCCATTCAAATGAAGACCATCCTTTACTGTCTCTTCGGCATTATGTTCTTCTTTGCAACTGCAGCAACCATGACTGGAATTTTAATCCCAGAGATGATGGAAAGTTATCATTTATCCAATTCCCAAATTGGCCTGATCGGTTCCTTTCAATCCATCGGTTCTTTCAGTGCAATGATGTTTGGTGGTGCATTAGCAGACCGCTTCCCAAAACTTAAATTGATCGCAATCATTTTTGCTGTTTATACAGCGGTCATGTATTGTATTGGTATGGCACCCATATATCATCTGCTTCTTTTCTATTTTATACTGCTTGGTGCAACAAACGCTTATCTGAATCTCCTTATCAGTGCATTTGTGTCAGAAGCATATGGCGAAAGGCGCACTGCATACATGAATATTATGCATGCATTTTTTAGCATTGGCTCCCTCGCCGGACCAATATATGGTGTACTTGCTCAGTATGCAGGATTTGTCTGGAATCAGTCATTTATACATATTGGCATTCTCTGCACAATGATTGTGGGACTTTTTATTCTCGTAATTTCCAAAGCAGAGGTTATTCAGTCAGCGCCTTCTGAGTATTCCATAAAAAAATTACTATCTAATATTGCAACATTGCTTTTAAACCGTCACCTGCAGTTGTTAGCGTTACTATGTGCGTTCTATATGGGATATCAACAGTCAATCAGTCTTTGGATCACCACCTATGTCCAAAAAGGGCTTGGATTAGGGGATGAGATCGGGAACTTTGCCCTGGTGTTATTCTGGACTGGAATTGTTGTTGCAAGATTTATACAGCCGGTCATTGATAAAAGGATTCCTTATCAGAAGTATCTTTGCGCTGCGTGTTTCGTTACAGCCATTATTTATATGGTAGTTCTTTTGATCGGAAATGGACTTTTTATCATTATAGCACTTTTTATGGGTGGTGTATTTACAGGCGCCGCATATCCTACCATTATTGCAATGGCCTGTGCCCTGTATCCAAATATGACCGGAACAGCTACAGCAACCATTAGCCTGGTGCAATCAATTTCTACTACGCTTTTATCATGGATACTTGGTATATTTATGGAGCATATTGGTTATAAAGCAGGGATTATGCTGATTCCTGTCCTAGTGTTTTTATGCACTTTGATCTTAACCGTCCTGATCCGCCATACCGCAAAAACATAAAGTATTTCTTGTGCATTAATGAGAGAGAGGATGCTCTCTATAACTATAAATCAGTTATGGAGAGCATCCTCTCTAAAAACAACATCAATGCCTGTGCATCGAAATCTGATCCATCGGATACTTCTTCAGATTCTCCAGCACCTTCCTGTCATCTGCGGAAGCGATGAGCTGGTCTCTTGCCTTCTTTGCCTCGATCTCGGTCTTGTGCTTGCTGGGGCCTCCAACACAGCCGCCTACGCAGGCCATACCTTCTACAAAGTCCTCAGGCAGTCTTCCCACCTTCATGAGAAGAAGGGCCTTTTTACACTCAGCAGCGCCATTGCAGCGCATCACCTTGATATCGGTGTTCTCATCCATCTCCTTTAAGCACTGGAGCACAGCCGCTGTCACGCCGCCGCCGTTGCCGAAGCGCTTGCCGAATACGGAGCCCTCCTGGTAGTCGTTCTCTGCCGGAGCAAGCTCCACACCCTTTGCGCGCATCATAGCCCTGATCTCACCAAAGGTCATGGCGTAGTCCGCATTTCCCTCAATGTTCAGATCCAGGCTCTCGCTCTTCTTTGCAATGCAGGGGCCGATAAACACAGTGACGGTCCCAGGATCCTGGCTCTTTAACAGTCTGGAAACAGCGCACATAGGAGAAACTGTAGTTGACATATTGTCAAGGAGCATTGGGAAATGCTGCTTGATCATATTGACAAATGCAGGGCAGCAGGAGGTCGTCATCTTCTTTCCCTCCTTGTAGGCCTCAGCCCACTCCTCCGCCTCATAAGCTGCAGTCATATCGCCGCCTAAGCCGACCTCTACCATATCGGCAAAGCCCAGCTGCTTCAATGCGATCTTCCAGCTTGCCATGGTGATATCATTGCCAAACTGGCCTTCTGTTGCAGGAGCTACCATGGCAACTACACGCTTGCCAGCTTTGATCAGACGGATCACATCTACCATAAAGGTCTTGGAACCGATTGCGCCAAATGGGCAGCTGTGGATGCAGGCGCCGCACTGGATGCATTTCTTCTCATCGATCACGCAGATGCCGTACTCGTCATATGTAATGGCATCCACCGGGCAGATCTTCTTACAGGGACGCTCTAAGTGGGCAATGGCGTTGTAAGGGCATGCCTGGGAGCATTTTCCACACTCTTTACATTTGTTCGGATCAATGTAGGCATGCTCACGGCCCATGGTAATCGCACCAAAATTACAGGAATTCTGACAGGCCTTTCCCATACACTTACGGCAGTTGTCCGTAACGATATAGGATGCGATGGGACACTCCTCGCAGGCTGCGTTGATCACCTGCACCACATTGTAGCTGTCTTTTCCAGCAGGACATTTACCTTCTGCAAGGCGTACCCTCTGTTTGATGATCTCTCTTTCCTTATAAATACAGCAGCGGTACTGTGCCTGGGGGCCTGGGATCATCTTGAACGGGATCTGGTCTCTCTGCTCTTCCAGATTTCCTTCCCATGCCGCTTTTGCTACCTCGTAAAGGACATCATGCTTCAGACGCAGGATGGTCGCATCATTGGTTATCATTTTCATTTCCTCCTTATTTTACTAAAAGTCCCGGACGGCGGACAAACGAACGGGCGTGCTGGCACACACAGGCGTTTGGACATCGGACGGGCAAGCCGGTATGAGGAAGCAGGGCAATAGCCCGGATTCCGAATATCGGCGGCAGATGGCGGGAGTGCGAAGCACCGAGCCATCTGACTTTCATTTATGGTGATGCCTGCATCAGCAGGCATGTCCGTTTAAAAACTTAGCTCCTTGCGATCGTTAAATAAATATCAACAAATGAAATCTACTATACCTTGCCGAAAAATGCAAGTACAAAATAGCGTACACTCTTCCTATACGCGTTTTTCAGCAAAATCCCCAATGAAACCGTCAATAATAGGTGACGACCACATGCTTTCCCATCTCCTCGATCACATGCTTTAACTGCTCCACCAGGTTCTGCCGGATGCCCAGATCAAAGGGAAGTCCCGGATTCTGGTATGCGCTGTTGATCGCCTTCCCCACATAGAGATGCACCTCGGTACAATCCTCGATCAGCACCTTTGCCACCATGGATGCACCATTGGGCTTATCCAGCTCCTCAAAGAACTGCTCGGAAACCGTCTCATTCTTCACATAACGCCGCAGCAGCTGGACCACGCGGTTGAGCGTCAGCACGCCCTCTGTCACCAGGTCCACGCCGTCCATATAGGCGATGGGCGGGATCTCCGGGTCTACATAATCTAAGGATACATCCAGACGCCGGTTCAGCACCCTGGATACAATAGTCGCGCTGGTGCCGCCGCAGACAATGGTCTTTGCGTTGTCATTGGACATAAAATCATGGACCATCCGCACATCGTCCTCCGGATTCCTGGCAGGGCCGGTCATGAGATGGACTGGCTTGCTGTCAATGATCCTCATGCAGGCAACGGTGGTGTCATCTCCCGGCCGGAACTGATACAGCTCATCGCAGGCATGGCTGATGGCTGCTGCCAGACGCATAGCCGATATGGTGAGCTGATACTGGCGCACCGCATAATCCGCAATATCCTGCCACAGCCATCCGAAATTCAGCAGGTCCCCCACACCTGCGTGGATCGTGCCGTCGCTCATAAGAATCAGGGCATCACCCTTTTTCACCTTAAAGCGGTATTCATTGATGGACTTTCCCTGCATGACACGGACATTCTTCGGAATCTCCATCAGCTTTCCGTCGCGGATGAAAATACATCCCGGATTGTCGTACTCCACCAGATAGGCATCCCCGTTATGGTAGACCTGGAGAATGCTGAAGGTGGAATAAGCCACCTGACGCACCTGACAGATAGGAAGCGTCTCACTGATGGTATCCACACATTCCTCCAGGGTAGCGCCATTCAGGAACATGGTGCCCAGGATCTTTGATGTCAATGTTGACAGGATATTGGCTTTCACGCCGCTTCCCATTCCATCTGCAAGGATCATAATATTGGAGTCCTCTGTCTGAAGAAGCTCCACCTTGTCTCCGCAGAGAATTTCCGTATATTTATTCAGGCTCTTATATGCAACATCAACTGTGATCCCCATTATCTACCTCCGATGCCGCCCGGCTTTTTCAGATCTGCGCTGTTCACGCGCACATAGCCTGCGGGCTTTGGAGCAGGTGAAATGGTTCCCACATGGACATATCCCGTCTTCTTCTGCTCTTCCTGGCTCTCAGCCGTCATAACGCCCTTTAAGGGCACTGCACCGCTTCCCAGGTGGGCATCCGGGATATCCCTGTCCTCCTCACCGCCTGTGTAGCCGCTGTCGCTGCCGTCCTCCAAAAGGGAATGGCACAGCTTTGTCAGGGTAGTCTTTGTCTCTGCCGTTGTCTCGCCTAACAGGCCTGCGATCTCCTGGGCAACCATCATCTGCTTGTGGATAACCTTCTGTGCCAGGTCAATGGTCTCCAGCTTCTTCTCGTACTCCTCTCTGGCCTGCTCCTCCTCCTTTGTAATATCAATGAAGGTGGCCAAAACTGCATTTTCCTTCTCTATGTATACAATGTTCTGCAGGGTGGACAGGTTGTACTCAGGATAGTTGACCCGCTTGCCGTGGATGTTCTGGTGGGTGTCGAATACCCACTGGAAATTCACCGGATCGATAAACTCGTACAGGTACATGTCTAACGCCTCAGAGCGCGTCTTGCCAAAGTATTTTTCGCCTACATCGGAGTACTCCAGGATCCGCATATCATCCCCTACAATGAGTACAATGTTCGGTGAGGTCTCGATCACCAGGTTTGCCATGGATTCCGCCTTCTCATGCATGAAGGGGATGCACATGCTTACCTCTGCCTTGTTCTGGAACACGGCAATGGCCTTCTCACGGCAGGTGGGATAGCCGCAGGCTCCGCAGTTTAATTCATCCTCCGGCTTTGTCTTATTTGTCTTTCTCAAAATTGCCCGGATCTGCTCCTCTGTGGGCATCAGATCCTTCGGTGAGCGGTCTAAGAACCTCTTGCCAAAGGTCAGCTTCTCCCATACAGGCTCCATCTCCCTGGCCTCTGCCGGCTCACGCTTGATCCGCTCCTCCATATCCAGCTTTACCTTAAATCTGGAAATGGACTCGTCATTCACCATCGGTCCCTTGATACATCCGCCGGAGCACATATTCATCTCAATAAAGCAGCCCTTGATCTCTCCGCGTGCCATGCTCTTGCACAGGTCAATACAGTTGGACTCGCCGTGGACATAGAACTTGCGGTAGCCGTCTGTCCCCTGCTCTGTGGCCAGAACAGAGCTCACTACGCCGTTGGAAACAGGATAAAGGCGGTTTACCTTTGGATCGAACTTCGTAAAGGGCTTATCCTCGCAGTCCTCTATCACGATCTCCTCTTCCTCCAGCCACTGGTTGATATCGTTAAAATTCAGCACAGCGTCAATGCAGCTGTCATGGCGTGGATCCCTGGACTCCTTTTTCTTTGCAATACAGGGGCCTAAGAATACCACCTTCACATCGCGGCCCAGCTCCTCCTTTAACAGCTTGCCGTGGGCGATCATCGGCGATACCACAGGTGCCAGATAGGGCACCAGCTCCGGGTAATAGATCTCTACCAGATCATTGGCACTGGGGCAGCAGGTGGTGATGATGTTCTCCATTCTGTGCTCCTGTAAAAGCTTTGTATATTCGGCTGTCACAAAGGCAGCGCCCTCGGATGTCTCCCTGACATCCTCAAATCCCAGACGCATCAG
This sequence comes from Lacrimispora sp. 210928-DFI.3.58, assembly GCF_020554865.1. GTDB lineage: Bacteria > Bacillota > Clostridia > Lachnospirales > Lachnospiraceae > Enterocloster. The sequence continues at coordinate 22,058 of NZ_JAJCIC010000030.1, read as the reverse complement.
GGCATCCCTTACCTGTCCGATGGTCTTGTACTTTAATAACCCCATATAGGCGGGAGCAATGGATACCACTACCCTGTGGCCCGCCCTGATAAGCCCCTTCACCATATCCAGATCACTGCGCAGGGTCTTGGCTGACTGAGGACATATCTTCAGGCAGTGTCCGCAGAGTATGCACTTATCCGGCATGATCACCGCCCGCTCATCCTTTACCTGGATCGCCTTTACCTCACAGTAACGGACGCATTTATAGCAATGCTTACATTTGGTGGCTTTGAAATCAATGATTTCCATGCCCATAATTACAGTCTCCCCTTAATCTCGTTCTCGAAAAACTCCTCTGTATCCTCCGGCTTCAGTGAGTACAGCTCTCCCTCTACCGTAACACAGACGCCATGATCGCAGTTGCCGGAGCAGAATGCGCCGTTTAAATCCACCTTGTCTGACAGGCCGTTGGCTGACACCAGCTTCTGCAGCTTCTCAATGATCTCCCTGGATCCCTTTAAATGACAGGCACTTCCAATACATATTGTTACTTTCATCCCTTATTCCTCCACTAGGTAAATATTCATGGGGTCTCCCCAAACGTTATGTTCATTATCTCATATTGTCATATTTATATCAATAATATTTCTCAAATATTTTGTAGAAAACATAAGGGTTCTATGCTATAGTAGAGGTTGTTTATGAGAGGAGAGATGTATTATGAAGAAACGTATGAACCTGCTTTTGGCAGCTCTTCTGGGCGCCTCTTTTGTCCTTGGCGGCTGCGGCAATCCGTCTTCTGCACCAAAGGCTTCTGAGACACAGGCTGCCGAAGTACAGACCACAGAAGCAGCATCTGCCGAAGCTTCCCCGGAGGCTTCATCCACAGCAGACAGCAGTGCCGCCCAGGCTTCTGAACCCGAAGCCGGCAGCGCAGACAGCAGTATGGTTGTCCGTGTAGGCTCCTTAAAGGGCCCTACCTCCATGGGACTTGTACAGCTGATGGATGCTGCCGCCAATGGTGAGGCCGCCCTTTCCTATGAGTTTACCATGGCAGGAAAGGCAGATGAGCTGGTGGGCAAGATCGCAACCGGAGACTTGGACATTGCTCTGGTACCTGCTAATGTGGCAAGCGTCCTTTACAGCAAGACAAAGGGTCAGGTAGCCGTCATCGATATCAATACCTTGGGCGTTCTCTATGTGGTTGCATCCGATGATTCCATTGCTTCCATGGCAGATTTAAAGGGCAAGACCATTTACATGACCGGAAAGGGAACGACTCCCGAGTATGTGGTAAATTACCTCCTTGCTGAAAATGGACTCACCGGGGATGATGTGGACCTGCAGTTTAAATCAGAGGCAACAGAGGTGGCTTCTATCTTAAAGGAAGACCCCTCCGCCATCGGCGTTCTCCCGCAGCCTTTCGCCACAGCTGCCTGCATCCAGAATGATGCACTTAAGACAGTGCTGGATCTGACAGAGCAGTGGAACCTGTTAAATGCAGAAAGCAAAAGCCAGCTTGTCACAGGCGTTACCATCGCCCGCAGCGGCTTTTTAGCGGAGAATGAGGAGGCTGTAAAGCAGTTCTTAGAGGATCACGCTTCCTCCGCTGCCTATACCTCAGAGCATCCTGAGGAAGCAGCACAGCTGATCGCAGACCAGGGCATCGTTGAAAAGGCTCCGATTGCCCAGAAGGCACTTCCCTTCTGCAACATTGTCTGCATCACAGGCCAGGAAATGAAGGATGCCTTGAGCGGATACCTGGAGGTATTAAACAGCCAGGATGCGGCATCCATCGGCGGCGCTATGCCGGGAGATGATTTCTACTATATGCCATAGTGCTGAATCGTTACGCATTTTCACTCACCAGTTTTTCACGGAGACGGCGGAGCAGATGATCCTGCGCCGCCGTTTTCCGGCTATCATGCCATTATTATATTGTCACAGAAAGGATAGGTTTTTATGAGGGAAGCCCATACTGTCAGGAAATGGATCATATGGCTGTTTTGGATAGCAGTCTGGCAGGCCGTCCACATTCTGATCAATAATATTGTCATCTTCGTAGGTCCTCTTGATATGATGGCTGCTCTCCTGGACCAGGGCCGCACCGCAGGCTTCTGGATCACCCTTTCCCACTCCTTTTTCAAGATAAGCCTGGGATTTTTGTCTGCCTTTGGCTGCGGGATATTGCTGGGGGCTTTTGCTTATGCATGTCCTCTCATAAGGGAGCTTTTAGAGCCAGTCATGCTCCTGGTCAAATCTGTCCCTGTAGCCTCCTTTGTCATCCTGGCTCTCATATGGATCGGTTCCGGCAATCTTTCCGTCTTCATTTCCTTCCTGGTGGTAGTTCCCATGATCTACACCAGTACCCTGGCAGGCCTTATGAGTACCAGCAATGAGCTTTTGGAGATGGCCTCGGTCTTCTCTCTTCCTCTTTGGAAGAGGATACGCTTTATCTATATTCCTGCCGTCCATCCATACATTGTAAGCGGCTGCAGGACTGCCCTGGGAATGAGCTGGAAATCAGGTATTGCTGCCGAAGTCATTGGCATACCGGACAGCTCCATCGGCGAACAGCTCTACTATTCTAAGCTCTACCTGGATACTGCCGGACTGTTTGCCTGGACCTTTGTCATTATCCTGATCAGCGCTGTCTTTGAGCGCATTTTCCTGTGGCTTCTGGGACATATCCGCCATTAGGCCCTTTTTCATCAAGCATCCGGGAGGTATCACATCCATGTATATCCATTTAGACCATATTACAAAAAGCTATGGAGCTCTTTCTGTGCTGGATCAGGTCAGCCTGACCTTAAAGCAGGATATCTGCTACTGCCTTATGAGTCCCTCCGGCTCCGGCAAAACTACCCTGCTGCGCATTCTCATGGGACTGGAGCAGCCGGATTCCGGGCTCATCACAGCCGAGTGCCATGAGGGGTCCACTCCCTTTCACAGCCTGAGAATATCCGCCGTTTTTCAGGAAAACAGGCTGTGCGAGTCTTTTTCTCCCATGGAAAATGTGGCAATGGTCCTTGGAAACTGCCAAAAGGATATTGATCTCAAAAAAGAGCTTCTGAAATTGCTGCCCGAAGAATGCCTCACCCGCCCTGTCTCCACCTTAAGCGGCGGCATGAAGCGCCGTGTCGCAATCCTCCGGGCTATGCTTGCTCCCTCCGATATCCTGCTCTTGGACGAGCCCTTCACAGGGTTGGACGAGGGTACAAAGCAGGAGGTCATCCGCTATATCTTAGACCGCCGCGCAGGCCGTTTCCTCCTGGTGACGACCCACCAGGAGGAGGATGCCCTGCTGCTGAATGGACAGATCATCCGTCTATAGAACTGTCCGCTTCCGCCTGTAACTGTCCCGACAACCTGACTGTTACAGCTGGTCGGCCTGCCCCTGCCGTCCCGGCATAGGATTACCGTCAAAAGCCGGATTAAAGGCATAGAAATTCCTCTCATCCAGCTTCTCCTGGGTGATGCGCAGCAATTCGCCAAATCTCTGATAATGCACGATCTCCCTTTCTCTCAAAAACCGGATAGGCTCACAGACATCATAATCCTTCACCACCCGAAGGATGTTGTCGTAAGTACTTCTGGCCTTCTGTTCCGCAGCCATATCTTCATGCAGGTCTGTGATCACATCTCCCTTTGACTGGAATTCACAGGCATTAAAGGGAACCCCGCCTGCCGACTGGGGCCATATTCCTGTTGTGTGGTCAATATAATAAGGCCCAAAGCCCTGCTCTACTAACTCCTCTGCTGTCAGATTCCTCGTAAGCTGATGGACGATGGCCGCAACGATCTCCAGGTGTGCCAGCTCCTCGGTTCCAATGTCCGTGAGCGTTGCCTTGCACTCCTTATAAGGCATGGCATAGCGCTGGGAGAGATAGCGCATGGAGGCGCCCATCTCGCCATCGGGACCGCCGTATTGGCTCATGATAAACTGCGCCATTTTCGCATTTGGCTCTTTGATGTTCACCGGAAATTCCAAGCGTTTTTCATATATCCACATCAGTAATCGCCTCCTTCCCAGGGCCATGGATCACTGACCCAGGACCAATATGCGGTGTCTGCATTTCCTGATGCCCGGAGAGGCCCGAAATGTGCTTCAAAGGCCTCCTTCGCGCTCCTGTAGGCCTCCCGCATCTCATTATAATAGGCAATGGCTTCTGTGTCACAGGGATGTGTGTCTAAATAAAGATTAGCGTCTACCATGGCAAATCCGGCCTGATTTACCTGCTGGAGCATAGCATCGCGTGATGTAGTGTTCATCATCTGCTGCACCCCCCGAATATAAATGGCAGATCCATCTCCGGAAAGACTGTTCCCTGAGCCAGCCCCCGCTCCGGCCCATAGGTCGCCTGCCACTGCTGCCATGGCACATAGGCCATTGCAGTGGGATACTGCTGCTCCAGACAGCCGGCTGCTGTAGACGGGCAGCAGCCATTACCCGGCTGGATGGGCCGCATATAGGACTGAACGGGCTGTGTGTAGGACTGACCTGGCTGCATGGAAGATCCGCCAGGCTGCGTATAGGACTGATCAGGCTGCGCATAGGACTCGTTGGGCTGCATAGAAGGCTGACTGGGCTGCGTGTAGGACTGACCTGGCTGCATAGAAGACTGACTGGGCCGCATATAGGACTGATCAGGCTGCATATAGGACTGACCTGGCTGCGTATACGCCTCAACCGGCGGTATCGAAGCCCACCCCTCCATACTCTCCCAGCCCTGCCATAAGTCATTCATCATATCTGTACGAAAAGGCCGCGTATAACCGCTGCTGCCGCAAGCTGAAGCATTGCGCGGCATGCGGCAGCGTCCTCTGCCGCAGCATTGTCCGCGTACATCTGTATAAGGATCCATAGATTTGGATACTCCTTTCAATCCATTTTCTACTATAGTTTATGAAACCATCCTCTGCCCGTGACAGGAAAATATTTCAGACGGTCATTCACACTTTGTCTCCCCGTCCCATATGATATACTACAAACCAATCAACCACTGCAAGGCAGCAAAAAAGGCGGCAGGCACCGCCGTATCATGCAGTGCAGTATCAACCTGCCGTTCTCTTTTGGAACAGCAGATCAATGAAAAGGAGAGTATCATATATGTGTAATTCTAGATCTGGATGTAACCGTGGAAATAGCTGTGGATGCAACTGCAATACCTCCCGTTGTGGCTGTGGATGCAACAATACCTCCCGCTGTGGCTGTGGATGCGGCTGCAATACCTGGGGCTGTGGCAATACCTGGGGCTGCGGCAACACCTGGGGCTGCGGCAATAACTGCGGCTGTAACAATACTTTCGGCTTCAACACAAACAGCACCTGTGGATGCGGCTGCAATACCACTTTCAGCAATAATGACATCTGCAGCGGCGTAAGAAGGCGCGCATACCAGGATGGCTTCCGCGATGGCTATTGGGCCGGCTTCAATGACGGCTCCTGGGGCCGCCAGGGGCGCAGCTTTACCTTAGAGGAAGTGCGCCGTGACAGCCGCAATGACGGCTGCGGCTGCAACACCTGCAGCGACTGACAGACAGCATAGCATGATGCCCGGCAGCAACCGCTGCCGGGCATACCTTAGCCTTCCATCCAGCTCACCATATCTGCCAGCTGGCGCTTTCCATCCTCCATTCCAATATCATAAACCCGCTGCAGTTCCTCAGGGTCATGCTCCATACGGCCAATGTTCAAGGGCTCCCTGGGACGGATCACAAAAATCCTTCCTGCCTTTTCCAGGGCTTCTATATCCTCCAGCGTCTTGTTATAGACCAGATGGCGTCTCGCAACAGCCCTCACAAACTTCGGATATCTGCGGTACATTAGCCTTGCCATCCACGTATGCTCCGGTTCCTTTCTATAGCCCTTTTCCCTGGTCAGGATCACCACATCCCGTTGAAATCCCAGCCTCATAAAAGCCTTCACCGGTATGCTGTCCGTACAGCCTCCGTCCAACAGTTTCATCCCCTCAGCCCGTACGATCCTGGACACATAGGGCAGGGAAGCAGATGCCCTCAGGCAGTCGATCTGTCCCTTCATATCCGTCAGTTTAATGTACTCCGCCTTCCCAGTCTCCAGATTGCTGCATCCCACATAAAACTCTGTATCTGACCGTTCAAAGGCCTCATAATCATAGGGTTCCAGCCGTTCCGGCAGCTCATGGTAGCAGAATTTCTCCGCCGCAATATCTCCCGTTGTGATCAGGTTCCAAAAGCTCATAAAACGCCTGTCATTGCAGTATTTTTTATAATAACGGATGTTTCTTCCCCTTTGCCCCGCGATAAAGGAGCAGCCGTGGACTGCTCCTGCAGAAACCCCGATCACTCCGTCAAAGCGGATGCCATGATCCATAAAAACATCCAGAATGCCGGCTGTATAAATGCCTCTCATGCCTCCGCCTTCCAGCACAAGACCTATCTTTTTTCTGCCTTCCATAGTCCTTCCTTTCTGCCTCTCCATATAGGAGATATACTCCTCTTTATTCCTCTCCCTCATTGGCATTTTCCATGCGGATCTCCTTCTCTGCCGCCTCTTTCACAAACACGGCCAGTATCACGGCCTGCGGCCAATTGAGGCTCAGCTTCACATACATTCCCCGTTCCTCTGCCGCCTTCCTGATCCCCTCCGCAAGCTCAGCCAGCACCTCCCTGGTGAGATATCCGCCCCGCCAGTGAAACAAAAACGGCCTTCCCTTCCGTGCAGCCTGTTGTGCCCGTTTGAACACCTCCTCCGCCTTTGTAAAGGAAAGCTTCTTCTCCTTATAATAAAAGTGATTCCCATCCCCGCACGGCGGCGCCTCATATAAAAGGGGCTCATGGTCCTTAAAGAACCGGCCATCATCCAGATTAAAATAGTCGTACCGGATAATGCCATCGCGCCCTAAGCTGTTGTCAAAGGTCGCATCCAGATGATAATACGTCCCTCCAATCCTCACAATATTCCACGCATGGCGGTACTTGATGCCCTTCTCTGTATTCTTGTCAGAAATGGCGATCATGCACCAGATGCCCAGGGCATCACACAGGATCTTTACTGACTTCGCAATGCCCTCACACACTCCCACGCCCTGCCCTAAGGGCCCGATGATCTCATGGGAATAGGGCTTTTTCAGCTTGTCATAGCGTACATTGGAACAGATAAAATCATGGATATACCTCTCCTTCTCCCACTCCGTAAGGCCGGCCCCGGCTCTGGCAAGCTTCGCCACACGGGCCTCCATTGCACTCTTATGCTCCTTCACCTTTGCCTTGTCAAACAGGTATTCCGGGAGCATTTCCACATTGTCTGCCCCTTGGTAAAAACGGTAGTGAAAGCTCACTGCGTAGAATATCTCCGGACAATCTAGGCGGAGCTTAAAAAAGATATCGCCCAACTCCTTTCCCTCCATTTTCGGAACCGGAAAAGAGGGGGCAAGAGCAGTAAGTCCGCTCCTCATTGCATGATACACGCTCTGCTCCCTTTTATTCATATGGCTGTAATAATATGCTTCCATTTCTTCCTCCCCGGATCCTATCAGAGGCTGATCTCCACACTGTCACGCACATCCCGCTTTGTATACATGATCACCATGTCCTCTGCCTGTAATACCAGCGAACCATTTGGAATGATGATTTTGTTTCCTCTGCGCACCATGACGATCAGGGTCTGCCTGGAAATATCCAGGTCACGGATAGGCTTACCCACCCACGGATGGCGCTCCCTCAGGACAATTTCCTTCAGCTTTATGCCGATCTCATCCTTGTAGCCCTCTGCTCCGATCACCAGCTTATCCCCGGCCTCAAGGACCGTGTCGCCCCGCGGCACAATCGTCCTGTTTCCGCGGCAGATAGCTGCCAAAATAAGGCCCGGCGGCAGAAAGATCTTTTCCACCGGAAGGTTCTGCCAGATATGGCCTTCATCGATTTTTAATGTAATAAAGCGGATGTCTGACTCGTCAGAATAGGTGGAGATCGTCTTTAACTTTGTATACTGCTCCACAAAGCCCGCTGAAATAATACCTGTAGGGATCGCCACTGTTCCTACGCCCAGAAATGCAATAAAAATTCCAATCATCCGTCCCGCTGAAGTAATGGGATAAATATCTCCGTAGCCCACTGTGAGCAGCGTTGACATGGACCACCAGATCCCAGAAAATGCATTCTGAAATTTGTCCGGCTGCACGTCATGCTCCAGGCTGTACATGCACAGGGAAGAGGCGATCATCAGTATCATGATGATACAGACAGACGAAAAAATCTGATCCTTTTTCTCATTCAATATATCAGTAATAACATTGAATGCATCGTAGTATGTATTGATACGGAACAGCCGGAAGATCCTTGCCACACGGAACATCCGAAAGGCCACCAATCCCATCGGAAAAAATACCGGAAGGAAATACGGCAGGAACGTCAGCATCTCGATCACTCCATAGAAGGAGCGCATATAGGCAAGCTTTGCTTTTGCCGGACTTTTCTCCGGATACAGGTATTCAGCCGTCCACACTCTCAGACTATATTCAATGCCAAAGATGACCATTGTTATAAAATCCACGGTCTGCAGCAGCTTCATAAATGGTTCAGCCGCAGAAAAGGTCTCGAACAACGTCACAAACAGATTGGCGACTATCACCACCGCTATAAAAAAGTCAAATGCAATGCTCGGAATATCCTGATCCTTCCCTATCTGGATGATCTCAAATGTCCGGCGTTTTACCCCTCTCATAATCATTTCCCCGCTTATTTTTCTTTTGTTCTTGAAATCCAACTCCATTCTGCTGTAAACAGACCTCTACCGTTCCCCTACAATAATATAGCATATTTCCTCCCACTTCTAAACAGAAATTTCATATGTCTTTCTGACAGTACGCTGATCTTCCCCTCCTCAATGAGGCCATACCAAACTGACTGCACACAGCATCAAAGAAGCCGCCATCACAATATCCACCGCCCTGCGGTGATTGACAAATAACCGCTGCAGGGAGGCCCCCGCAAATAACCATACCAGATTGGCTATTGGCCCGGTAAAGGGAAGAAACAGGCCTACTCCCAGCAGCACCCAGAAGGAGCCGCTGTAGGGCAATACGTAGGATGCCAATGCAGTAAGGCAGAATACCATGATCTTTACATTGGTCAGCTGCACCAAAAGCCCGGTCCGAAAGCACGGCATGTCCACATTTTTCTCCGATAGGCTCCCCGAAGGCCGGAGCATATGCCATGCCATCCACAGAATATAGCCTGCTCCCACCCACGCAAATATCCCCACATACTGATTCAACATTGTTCCCAGAAAATATGTGATCCCCACTGACACCATAGACGCAAGAAAAAATCCGGTAAACAATCCCCTCCACTGCCGCAATGCGATCCCTTTTCCAAACCGAAGCGCCGTAGACAGGGAACAAAGATTCGCCGGCCCCGGAGTGATCGCACCAATATAGCAGTAGAGAAGAAAAGAAGGAAGCATCGTTTTTGGCATTCTCATCACCATCCTAATTATTTTTGTTCTTCTGAAGCAATGCGATACTTTCGACTGTCTTTTCGTTGAGCAACCGAATTTAATCGCTGTTTTGTTTGTACATACGTTTTTTATTCAAGTTTTGTCAACTGCTTAACATAAACCGCTTCTCCGCGTCCTGAACAATCTCTCCGGTCTTCCTGCCATACTTCAGACCTCGCTCTGCCGCGGCAAGTAATGCAGTGCTGCTTCTTGCATACCCCATTGTCCGAATCGTAGCTTTAAGCAGGCTATCTTTATTCAGCGCCTTATCCGTTACATCCAACGTCTGTGTGCTGGATCTTGCGATATTAAATGCCCGCAACGTTTTCTTCATCAACCGATCATACGTGATTGGAGCCTCCGCATCAACAATTTACTGCATCTTATCAGCAATCAACATCTGGCTTTCCTTCTTCACATAAGCAGCCGTAGATAGTTCTGTTACTTCAACATCTGCGGTATGGTATTCCTCTACACAATATTCCAACTCTACAGGGTTTTGTTCTTCGGTAGATCGCTACCGTCACCTGACATGTACTTCTCTCTGTTATAGCCTATCGCAAATTTCTATATGCCGCCTTAAGCTATTTATTATTTTTCTCCGCTGAGGCATTGGTCAAATTCACTAAAATACGCTTACTTTATTTTAACACCTTCCAATAACCGGATTTATTAGAACCTACTCTTTCTATATATCCACATTTCTTTAAAACTGCTATTCCTTTATCTATCGTAGTTTTACCGAGTTGAAGTATCTCAGCAAGACGTGGCTTCGTAATATTCGGATTATTCCGTATCTCTGCCAAAATACGGGCCTGCGTATGGTTCAAGAATAACCCAGTATTTTTATCACCCACTTTATCACTCCTTTTATCCCCCACCTTATCGCCCATAACATTAATCCAATTAAATGGAATTGTAACTACAATAGAATTTTCTCTGAATTCGTAGGCTTCTTTTCCATATCTCTGCGTAATTTTAGGTACACCTCGTCCAGTTTTTTCACTAATATGAAGCTGCAACAATATTTCTGACAATTTCTTATTCACCGGTACAGATTCTCCTGCGAAAAAACCTTCCATCGTCTGTTCCGGTGCAAGGGAACCCCGGGACAATATCTCAATTCTATCAGAAAATACCGTAATCATCGGCTCATTTCCACTTACCCATTTATTATGAACGAAGGCATTAATCACCGCCTCACGAAAAGCATCATTTTCAAATAACGGAACTTCTTTTCTCTCAACAACACGTTCCCTTTCATCTGCCTGAATGATATTCAGCACGTCACCATAACGCAATACCTCATCCAATGAATACAATAGACACTGATTGCCAAATTCACGCACGGAATACATATTATCTGCTTTTGTCGTGCCAGAGAAAATTGCTACCCGAATTGGTATATGTGAATTATCAGATAATAACTGTGCCAAAATATTATATTTCCCGTCTTCTGTATAGAAAGACAGGTTCTTTTTAAAGGTATCCTGATTCAGCTTTAATCCTTTTGCTCCATAATAAATAAGCAGCTTTTCAAATGTAAGTTCCTGATAGTCTGACGGAGTATTCTCTATTGTTGGAAATCCATGCCTGAGTACTTCAAATAGAAAGGCTTCTTTTTCAGGATATTTTCTTAAATTTTCTTTGCTTGATCCTATACGAATATACCTTTCTCTTGCATAGGATGTAGGTAAAGATTTCGCTGCCGGAATAGTTAAAAGAACAATCCTTTTCCCTTCTATAAGCAGTTCTTCAAATGTAAAATTGATATCTGGGCTAAACTGCCTTGCAAGATAGTGTTTTAATGGCTCATGCTTTACATCTTGATTGCAATTGAAACTAGTTCCAACAATTTCATGGGTCTGGTCATTGATTCCCCAGACAAAATATGCGAACTTTTTCCCTACAATAGCTGCACTATTAGATAATGCTGATATATATTCACCCAACTCATCTGCTTTAAACCAATTTTCCTTAAATTCAAACCACTCTCTTTCGGAATCATACTTCCGAAGTTCTTCTATTATTTCGTCTGCTTTCCTCATATTGATTTACCTTCCTTTATGAGTTTATCACCCACTTATTATAGCATAGGTGGGTGATAAAGTGGGTGATAAATTTATTTTTTCTCATTCTTTCTTATTTATGCACTTTTACATTTCAATGTCCATGGTCAACACAGTTTCTTTGTAAAAATGCAGCCTTTTATATATATCACAAAAAACAGCTATTAATCTACACGTATCAGCAGTTGTCGCTATAAGTTCAATACATTAAAATTAGTTATTTTTCCTGATCCTTAATCCTATAATAATCTTCCATATCCAAACTAAATTTCACATAGGTATCAGGTTTCCATTTTCGGTTGCTCATCGTCACACAGTATCCCCTGAACTTCATTATGTCGGGTTTTGCTCTGTCTGTCAGCGCTAAAAGCGCCGCTCGCAAAAAGTTCGCAAACGGCGCTCCATATTGGCTTTTGCCTTCGGACTTAGCTTTTCTGGTTTCACTCCGTCCTTATATTCCAGGATATACATCACTCAGACCTCCTTCAGCTTTTCTGAAGGTTTAGGTATGAGTTAACGGCTTTTTCCAATTTTTGAGCAAAGAATAATGGCTGGCAGAGAAAAACTTCTCCATCAGCCACAACGGTTCCTTTTTATTTTTTCTTTTTCTCCGGCAGTTCTTCCCACATACTTTCAATCAGCTCACCCAGAAACTCCCGATTATCTACATCATCAACCAAAATCAACTCTTTGGCTCCTTCATAAGGCAGTTCCATTTCAGCATCCAGCATCCGCTTTACAGCCGCCGGAACCGGCTTCACCAGAAGTCCGTCATCGTATATTCCTCCAAACACCCTTCCTCGATAATAAAGGATGTATTCTCCCATCATTGCCCGGCTGCTGATTTCATCCAGCCATGATAATTGTTCTATGACAAAATCCAGATACTCTTTTGTTGACGCCATATCATTTCCTCCTACCCATTGATAAGCTTCAAGAACTTCTTATCATTCATCTGCTCATTCGTGACATACTCACCGTCATGAAACAGAGCATATGTTGTGATCGGAGTCGGTGCATTCTGAGCATCCTCTCTGCTCTCAATCTTTACAGCCTTGAAAGATATACCATTCTTCTCAGCCGTCTCTTCCAAAACCGGCACATTCTTCGCATTAAACGGGCACTGGTTTGTATAGAAAAGAACATAGCCACCTTCATCTATATGAGGATGCTTTGCACATTCTTTAAACGAAGGAGTCTCTGCTCCCTTTTCAAATGGCAGATACCATAATTGAATTCCGTTATCAGCCTCATCACAGACCTCAAAGCCTTTGTACTTTAAGAACTTCGGATCTGCCAAGAACGGTTTTTTCTTCGCTGCTGCCAGAATACACAACCCCTTCTTTTCCTTCTCCTTGCTGTCCTTAATACATTCGGAAAGCAGATCACTTGAATATCCATGTCCCTTGAAAGAACCTGATACCCACAGACAATCGATATATATATACCCCGGGGCATTGATGGGATTCCATGCATTCTCCGCAGGGAGATATTCAATAAAGCACTTACCACGTTCCACGCTCTTAAGAAACACAAGTCCTTCATCAAGCCTGTCTGCAAGCCAAGCTTTTTTCGATGCTACCTGCACATCCCTTTTGTTTGAAATGGCACAGCAGATGTGCTCCTTTTCAAGATTTTCTTTCGTAACTCTGATATATTCCATACATTCAAGCCCTCCTTATCGGATGCCTTGCCACGGTCTTCCGCTTCTCCGTGGCAGCCTTACGTGTATCACCTCTACCGCGGCAGGCTCATCATCATATGACACGATCTTCTTTCGTAACAAATTCCGGCAAACGGATGGCGGATATCCATTGAAAAGTATCCTTATGTGCATAAGCAACACCAGCCACGCCGCCTCGCCTGCCGGCTCAGTCTGTTCGCACCATGGCATCCACCGGATGCCGCTCGCCCTGCCACCAGGATCCTTCCAAAGGCGGCACCACATAATCGAAGTATCCGTCTATCTGATGATCACCTTTTTTATTCATCTTCATCGTAAATGCAATCCCCTACAGAAAACCTATAGCCTGCTTGTATTCGCCATCTTCATCATTGGGATTCCCGCTGCCCCTTACCGCTATCTAATTCATTTTCGGAACAGTTACGATAGCAAGCGTTCCCTTTGGCATATCGAACTCTTTCTATTCCTTCTTATAATCAAGGCCATAGCCTTTATCCCACCGTCAGATCCTTCTCTTCATAAGGCTTGTTCCATGAACCGATCTCTATCAGATTTCCTTCCGGATCCGCGATATAGCAGGTTCTCTGTCCCCAGGGTTCCAGCTCCGGCGGAAGCACTGATGCCGCACCATTTTCTACAGCCTTCTTATACGCCTCATCAACCTCAGCAAATGTATCGACATATAACGCCATTTCAAAATGACCATTCAGTCCCTTGATATATTCATATCTCCGTCTTGTCATCTTCTCAAAGTCTCTCCTGCCATACAAAAGGAACAATGTTCCGTCCTTCACAAGATAAACATTTGACGCATCCTCTTCTTCCTTAATCTCAAATCCAAGAACGTCCCTGTAAAAACGGATCATCTTTGCCATATCCTCAACAAATAATCCAAAGCCATCTAATCTCATTATCCTAATCCTCCATGTAAATCTGTAATGTTTCTTCCGCATTCCTGCGGATAATGTTCCGCACCTCAACCGGCTCCAATACTTCAGCCTTTGACCCAAATGTCATAAGCCATGTCACAAGGTTATCCATATCCGTATATTCTGCCGAAAAAAGCAGCCTTCCATCATCCGCTTCCGTGAAACAATGCGGACCAAACTCTTCAACCAGCCGCCATTTCATATCCGGTGCAAAAAGAGCCTTCACCTTTATGCAGCCCGGAAATATCTTCTCATTTGACAGATCCGGCATAGGTACATTCCGACAAACAAAATCTTTCCCCATTTCTGCAACTCTGTCCATACGGTTCAGCTTGAACAGCCTGTAATCCTCACGTTTCAAACACCATCCCCATACATACCAGCTTGACCATTGGAAAACCAGATAATATGGTTCTATCGTCCTTCTGCTTTCTCCCGATGGAGCATAATACTTGAACTCCACAAGATGCCTGTTCTCTATTGCGCTCTGGATTACTTCAATCTTTGGTGCAAGAGAGTCCTTATACCATGACGACAGATTAATCAGCATGAAATCCCTTCCACTGAGGAAATCCGATGATCCGGTCTGGATCTTCTCCATTAGCTGACCATAGTAGCTGCTTCCGCTTACGCTATCCAGACTCCTAAGCCCCGCAAGGATCATCTGCATATCCTTTGATGTCAGGACCGTTCTGTCCATGCGGTATCCGTCCATAATGCTGATTCCACCACCGGTACCCTGGGCAGTCTTTATAGGAATCCCGGCCTTGCAGAGATCTTCAATATCCCGGTTTATTGTCCTGCGGGACACCTCAAATCTTTCTGCCAGTTCAGGAGCCGTTGTCTTCTCTTCCTGCAGTAAGATCGACAATATTCCTATCAGCCTGTCTATCTTCATAATCTCTCACGCTCCGTTAATATCATAGCAAGCTCAACACGACAGCTGTATGTCATGTTTATTATATCAGTTAGAAATTTTTTCGTAAACAAAAAACCTGCAAACATCAGGAATTATCCCCATGCCCGCAGGCTCAATAACGATCCGTTATTCCGTTATCGCTTTTGCACAAAATCCAACGAAATAAAACCAATCCCGGTCTTAGACCCCTGTCCGGCTTTTACTTCGAGTATAGTGTACACACCAGGAGACAGAATGGAACTCTTCCATCGTTTGTCCCCGGCCTCTTCCTGAATTTCCTTGCCACGGATACCATGGCCTCCCGCAGTGTGGATATATTTGAAAAGGCGGCCTCCCTTTGACAACTTCTCAAAAAAGGGTTGTCAAAAGGTTGTCACCGCCCACTTTTTGGCTTTAAAAAATCCTCATAAACCCTTATTTTATGCGGCTTAAGAGGCACACAGTCTCCACATGAGCAGTCGCCGGAAACATATCCACCGCCCATCCCTCCACCGCTTTATACCCCAGCTTCTTCATAAATCTCAGGTCCCTGGCCAATGTCTCCGGATTACAGGAGACATACACCACCTTTTCTGCCCCCATCTTTCCAATCGAACTCATAAAAGCCTCCGTACTTCCACTTCTGGGGGGATCCATGATCACAATGTCGGCTTTCTCTCCGCGGGCAGCCATATTCACAAGAAACCTTCCGGCGTCATTGCAGTAGAACTGGATATTCTTTGTCCCATTCAGCTTACCATTGCTGATGGCGTCCTTCACTGCGTCCTGGTTCAGCTCCACGCCTATGACGCGGCCTGCATGACGGCTGGCAATAATACCGATTGTCCCAATCCCGCAGTAGGCATCCACTACCGTCTCTTTTCCGGTCAGCCCGGCCAGCTCCAGAGCCTTGCCATAAAGCCGCTCTGTCTGCACCGGATTCACCTGATAAAAGGAACGCGAGGAAATCCGGAACCTGCAGCCGCACAGTTCATCCACAATGTATCCCTTCCCGTACAGCACCTGCTCCCGCTCTCCCAGCACCATGCTGGTGCCTCTGCTGTTGATGTTCTGGATAATAGTGGTGATCTCCGGGTGCTTCTCCCGAAGCGCCTTCACAAAATTGTGTTTGGAGGGAAATACAGGGGATGCCGTTACCAGAACCACCATGATCTCCCCGGTCTGAAAGCCCCGGCGCACCAGCACATGGCGCAGAAGCCCATAGCCTGTATCCTCATTGTAGGGGCGTATTTTAAAGGATTTCAGCATTCCCCTGATCGTGACGATGATCTCATCCGCCTTCTCGTCCTCGATCATGCACTTGTCCACCGGAACTACAATATGGCTGTTTTCCTGGTAAATTCCGGAAACCGTATTGCCCCTCCTGTCCTGGGAGAACACGGCATGCACTTTGTTGCGGTAATGAAAGGGATTCTCCATTCCTATGATGGACTTTACCGGACATAAACCCTTTAACAGCTCCTCCACCTGCTTCTGCTTCAAGCGAAGCTGCTTCTCATACTCCAGGTCCAGCATCTGGCAGCCGCCGCACAGCTGGCTTACCGGGCATAGTCCCTGCCCCTTCCCGTTTCTCCCTGAAGCCTCATTTTTCACACTGCCCTTTTTCTCTTTTCTATTATTGAAATATTCCATTTTTTATGTTCTCTTTCCTCTGAAAATGATATCCACGTGGACATTTTACCATATATCCTATATAATGTGTAAATAAAAAGAACTGCACCCAGTTTAAAACACTTTCCAAACGAGGTACTGCACATGACCACACATCCCATACCAGATAACCAGACCTGCTATATTGACCGGACTCTTTACACCGGACGCCCCTCAGATATCTCAGGACGTCCGGAGAAGGAAATACGCACCTATGACCTGCTGGATTCCCTCCATGTTCCCTACCAGCGCCTGGACCACGACGCTATGCCCACCATTGAGGCCTGCCACGAGGTGGACAAGCTTCTGGGAATCGAAATCTGTAAAAATCTGTTTCTGAGAAATGCTCAAAAGACCGACTTTTATCTTCTCATGATGCCGGGAAACAAAAAATTCAAGACAGCCATTCTCTCCAAACAGATCGGAAGCGCCCGTCTTTCCTTTGCTGAAGCGGAATTTATGGAGCAATTCCTTGACATCACTCCCGGCTCTGTCAGCGTTCTCGGACTCATGAATGACAAGGAGCACCGCGTACGTTTGCTGATCGACAAGGATGTCCTGGAAAACCACGAATACATCGGATGTCATCCCTGCATCAACACCTCCAGTCTGAGGCTGCGCACAAGGGATCTGCTGGACAAGATCCTTCCGGCCATCGGCCATCCCTACACTTTAGTTGACCTTCCCTATACAGAAGCATAAAACACGCCGGAATCTGACCGCCTGCCGCTCTTTTGCAGCAGGCATATCCGATTCCGGCGTATATAGTTTGGTCATTAGATAGCAGCGGTCACACCTTTTAGCCACTCTGCCTCCTCCGCAGTCAGATAAGGAGAAATCTTCTCATACACAGCCCGGTGGTACTGGTTCAGATACTCCACATCCTGCTCCGTCATCAGTGACTTATCAATGGCCTCCACATCGATCGGAACATAGGTCAGGTACTCAAACCGCAAAAACTGCCCATATTCATTTTTCTCATCCTCCACGCAAAGGATCAGGTTCTCTGTACGGATTCCATGCTTGCCCTCAATATAAAGTCCAGGCTCGTCTGAGGTGATCATTCCAGCCTCAAACACTCCGCTGTCCTGACGCTCCGGAACCATCTTAAAACGGATCCCATTTGGACGCTCATGAACGCTGGAGAGATAGCTTACTCCATGGCCTGTACCGTGCTCAAAGTTCAATCCCCGCTTCCAAAGCACCTCTCTGGCAGCATAGTCAATGCTGAGCCCCCGGCATCCATGGAGAAACTTCACATTTCCCAGCCGCAGCATGCTCATGAGCACCAGGGTGAAATGCTCCTTCTCCTCATCTGTGAGAGGCCCCAATGCAATGGTCCTTGTGATATCTGTGGTTCCCTCATAATACTGTCCGCCGGAATCCACCAGATAAAGTCCCCTGGGCTCCAGCTTTACATTGCTCTCCTCTGTGGCGGAATAGTGGCACATAGCCCCATGTGCTCCGTATGCGGATATGGTCGAAAAGCTGAGTCCCAGACAGCCCTCCTGCTGCCTTCGCAGCTCCTCCAGATAATCCGATACGCTGATCTCATCCATGGGGATCCGTCCAATATTCTTCTTCAGCCAGTAGATGAACTTTGTCATTGCTACGCCGTCTTTTACGTGGGCCTTTTTCTCATTCTCGATCTCAACCGCATTCTTCACAGCTTTGGCCTCTGCTGTGGGATTCATCTTATTGATGATCTTATTTGATTCCTTTAACAGGCAGTAAATGGAGTAATTTACCCGGCCCATCTCCAGAAGAACGCGCTCTCCCTTGAGCTCTGCCGCCATCTCATATATCTGCTCATAAGGAAGTATGGTAACTCCCTTTCCCTCCAGATAGGCCCTGGTTGTCACATTCTCATCATTATCCAAATATGGATATGCGTTATTTTCAAGAGCCTGTTCATTGGCAAATAGATACAGCTTATCCATTGTCACCACTGCATAAGCCAGCGCCACCGGGTTATAGGCAATGTCATTTCCGCGTATATTGAGCAGCCATGCAATATCATCCAGGGATGTCAGCACATGGACCGTAGCATGGGCCTTCTTCATGGCGGCTCTCACATCCCTGATCTTATCCTCCGCCGCCTTTCCTGCATACCGCTCATCTAACACCCACACCGGCTCTGCGGAGCGCGGCGGCCTGTCCTTCCAGATAGCTCCTACCAGATCCCCGCTGCAGCAGAAGGAAACCTCCTTTTCCTCCAGCCGCTCCTCCAGCTCTGACCCGGCCAAGGCATTTACTACCCGGCCGTCAAAGCCCAGAACGCCCTTCTGCGGTAATATTTCCTCCAAATATTCTTCCACTGTGGGAACTCCCTCACAGCCCATCTTCATCATGATAATGGAGGTTCCTGAAAGCTCGCCTGCTGCCTGGACAAAATAGCGGCCGTCCACCCACAGCCTTGCCTCCTCCAACGTCACCACTGCGGTGCCTGCGGATCCGGTAAATCCTGTCAGATATTTCCTGCATTTAAAATGCTCCCCTACATATTCCGACTCGTGGAAGTCTGCCGTGGGTACCATATAGGCATCCATCCCCCGCTCCTTCATCAGGCTGCGGAGGCTTTTCAGCCTCTCTTCAATCATATTCATAAAATTTCCTCCTTGTTATGAGCACGCAGCGTCTGCCCTCAGGCCCTTGCGTGCAGTACGTGCCACACTTACTCAGCGTAGTCTTCTTAAGCTGAGTGACCCGGCTTATACAGGTTCGTGGTGCATGGCATCCTGAATCGCCAGCCCGATCCCCTCATTGTATGTAGGATGGGCACGCATGGCAAAGGACATCTGCTCCGCTGTGAGTCCATTGGCAATGGCCATAGCGATCTCCCCGATCATATCGGTTGCCCTGGGACACATCATCTGCGCGCCCACGATGGTATTGGAATACGCCTCAAATACAAGGCGGATAAAGCCATTTTCCGTTCCTGAAATAATGGACTTTCCATTTTCCCTCATGGAGAAATGGCCGCAGCGCACCTTCAGTCCCACCTGCTTTGCCCCTTCCTCCGTAATTCCTACTGTTGCGATCTCCGGACTTGTATAGATGCAGTTGGGCACAATGGGAAGGGAGACAAACATCCCGCTGGGAACGGCCTTCAGGCGGATGCTGTGATTCCTTCCCGCCAGCTTCTCCACCACATAGGTGGCCTCGGCCGCTGCCACATGTGCCAGCTGATTCTTCGTACATACATCGCCAATGGCATAAACTCCCGGCTCGCTCGTCTCAAAATCCTCTGATACTGCAATCTTTCCATTCTGCATCTTAAGGGAAACATCATTTCCCATAAGCCGTGTAATATTCGGACGCCGTCCAATAGCCATCAGCACCTGTCCTGCCCGCATCTTCACAGGCTCTCCCTCCTCATTTGGGGTGATGGTGCACCAAAGGCCGTTTTCTTCCTCCCGGATCTCAGTCACAGTGGCGTCACAGTAAATATCAATTCCCTTCCTGCGCAGCTCCTTCTCCAATTCAATTGACATAATGTCATCCATGGGTGCCATCAGATGCTTCTGCTTTTCAATGATCGTCACATGAGCGCACAGATTATTGAAGATCGTCGCCAACTCCACGGCGATCACTCCGCCTCCTAAGATCGTCAGGCGGTCAAAATTCCAGTTCTGAGCTGCCAGCAGCCTGTCACTGTCCCAGACTCCCGGCAGATTCGCTCCCGGAATATGGCTCATAATGGGAAGAGCGCCTGTGGCAATGATCACATGAGTGCCCTGGAAAAACTCTTTTCCTCCCTCTGCCAGCTCGACCTCCACGGTCCTGTCACGCCGGAGTGTGGCTGTGCCGTGGACTGTTTCCACCTGAAGGCGCTCAAAATTCCGCACCACGCTCTCCCTGTATTTTATAACAGCTTCCCTCTTATACCGCTGCATTTTCGCAAAATCAAAGGAAATAAAATCCGTGGATACGCCAAATTCATCACAGTTCTGCATCATGTGGAACATATTCGAGGCATGAAGAAGAGCCTTTGTGGGAATGCAGCCGCGGTTCACACAGGTTCCCCCTATTTTTTTCGCCTCGATCACGACTGCCTTCATTCCAAACTCTGCTGCCTTGAGAGCCGCTGTGTAGCCTCCTGGGCCTCCCCCGATAATTACCAGATCAAATTTTCTTGCCATCCTTAACCTCCCATTTTCCTATCCTATCAGTCCGAAATGCCGGCAGGCATTCCACACTCCGTCTTTATCAATATCATCCGTTACATAATCTGCCGCTGCCTTTAATTCCCCGCAGGAATTGCCCATAGCGATCCCGATGCCTGCTTCACGGATAATTTCATAATCATTCATGCTGTCTCCAAAGGCTACGGTCTGCTCCATGGCGATCCCGTAATATTCGCACAGCCGTTTCAGCCCCTCTGCCTTGGAAGCCTCCTTCTCCACCACATCTGCGCCCATACGTCCCGAAAACATAGGGAATTTCAAATCAGGGAATGCGGACTCCAGCTCCTCTATCCGCTCCGGTCCCCCTATGTAAACCAATGTGCGCACAGGCATATCCATAAGCTCCCAGACATCCTGAAAGCTGCGCTCTGAAATGCCCCAGCGCGTCTTATCATAGAGCACTACCCCTGGAATGTTGGTAAAATAATCATGCCCATTCATGCTGACACCCACAGAAATACCGTTCTTCTCCCCATAGGACAGAAGAGCTCTCAGCCTCTCCTTATCCATCAAATGCTCATACAGCACCGTTCCCTCTGCCTCCACCCTCGTACCGTTCATATGGATAACAGCATCCGGCTGTATCAGCTCCTTATACATAATACTCATCTCATGGTCCATATTTCTGCCGCTGGCGATCGCAACAACACTGTCTTCCTTCAAACACTTAAGCGCCCTCATAGCGCTGTCCGGTATTTTCCAGGTCTTGTGATCCAACAGGGTCATATCCAGATCAAAGCTTACGATCCTCTTCTTGGGATTTGTCTGTGTCATGTAAAATTTCTCCTAAAAAAACAAAATTAGGGCTTTTCAAATCAAAAAAACTCTGCTATAATATAGAAGTTCGAGGCGGAGTATGGCGTAGCTTGGTAGCGCGCTCGGCTGGGGGCCGAGAGGTCGCAGGTTCAAATCCTGTTACTCCGATTTTTTATCCCTGATCGTTTGAAGATCAGGGATTTTTTTGTCCTGATTCTTCCGTACAGTCTGAACCGCAAAACCTCCTATCATTATACCCCAGCATTACGGATTCATCAAGCTATGTCAAAAGAATCACACAGATGCTGCATCATCCGGCATTACAAAAGCCGAGGCTCTCACCTCGGCTCAGACTGTAGACAAAGTTGGTGCTAGTTGATTACGCCCAGCACCACTTTTCTT
>NZ_JAJCIC010000003.1 GCF_020554865.1 Lacrimispora sp. 210928-DFI.3.58 | reverse complement strand
TCAATTTACTCCGAATGATACAGGAAAAAGAAAAGTGGTGCTGGGCGTAATCAACTAGCACCAACTTTGTCTACAGTCTGAGAAATGCGCCGAAGCGCATTTCTCCTATCATCTCTACTCAAATTCCTATTATTCCTGCTCCCACACAAGCCCGGAGTTCTCCGCCCTCCGGTCCCTGAGCATCAATTCTGTCACAGCCTCCCTTGCGGATACGCTGTCAAACAGGACTGCATTTACCTGCTCGACGATGGGCATGGAAACATTGTATTTTTTAGAGAGAGCCAAAGCTGCTTTTGCGGAGTAGACGCCTTCTACCACCATTTTGACCTCTTTCATGGCCTCTTCCATGGATAAGCCCTGTCCGATGAGGATTCCGGCACGGCGGTTGCGGCTGTGCATGCTGGCGCAGGTCACGATCAGATCCCCAATGCCCGTAAGGCCTGCAAAGGTCTCCATCTTCCCGCCCATGGCCATGCCAAGACGGGTGATCTCCGCAATACCCCTGGTGATAAGGGCCGCCTTTGTGTTGTCTCCAAAGCCCAGGCCGTCGGCAATACCTGCCGCCAGGGCGATCACGTTCTTCAGAGCTCCGCCTACCTCAATCCCCTGCATATCGGGGCTTGTATACACGCGGAATACCTGGCTCATGAACAGGGACTGGACATATTCTGCTGTTTCCTTTTTGTGGGCGCCCGCCACGCAGGTGGTTGGAAGGCCTCTGCTGACCTCCTCCGCATGGCTGGGGCCGGAGAGCACTGTGACCTCTGCCTCCGGGAGTTCCTCCTCGATCTGCTGGGACAGGGTCATGAGGGTGTCCTCCTCGATCCCCTTTGCCACATTTGTGATAAGCTGCCCCTTTTTGAGCCAGGGCTTCATTTTCCTGGCGGTCTCACGCGCAAAAACAGAGGGCACTGCCAGGACCAGCAGGTCCTTTTCCTCCATTGCACTCTTAAGATCCGTGGTAATGCCGATCTCCTTTGGTATCTTCACCTCGCCCAGATTGGGGTGGAGGCGGGTGCTCCGAAGGGCCTCGGCCTCGCTGTCAAAGGCTGACCAGATCTCTACCTGATGTCCGTTTCCGTAAAGCAGGATGCCCAGGGCTGTGCCCCAGGTTCCTGAACCGATTATTCCAACTGATGCCATTTTCTTTCACCGTCCGTACCTGTATTGTCGCTAAGAGGCCCTTATTGTTTTTTTGCCCCTATTTTATTCTCTTTGCCCTGTGCCAGCCTTACGATATTCGCCCTGTGCCTCCAGAAGGCCATTGCAGCGATCACAAAGGTAACGGCGCAATATTCTGTGTAGGCAGCGGCTGAAAGGCCGTAGGCTCCCGTCCTTCCCATCAGGATATTCCAGATAAGCAGAATGGTGGAGACCACCAGAGAGCCTAAGGATACATACCTGGTGACTGCCACAATGCCGATGAACACAGCCAGACACAGGATGGTCAGTCTCCAGTCAATGGACAGGATGATCCCTGCCGTGGCCGCAATGCCCTTTCCTCCCTTAAATTGCAGATAGAATGGGAAATTGTGCCCCAGTATCACGCCAAAGCCTGCATACAGCATGTATACATACATGTGATCCGGCTGTCTGCTTCCAAATAAAAGCCTGACTATGAGACATGGTATCACGGTCTTCATCAGATCTCCGATAAAAACCGTCAGGCCTGCCTTGATGCCCATCACGCGGAGGGCATTGGTACTGCCGGAATTGCCGCTTCCGTGCTGGCGGATGTCGATCCCATGAGCCTTTCCATACAGATAACCTGTCTGTATCAAGCCGCACACATAACCTGCTGCCAAACATAAGATTCGTTCCATTCTCAAATCCCCCTTTCAGTCAATACAGCCTTTCCTGCTGTCACTGTTCCTTTGCCTTGCGCTCCCGGATAATGAACTTGAGGGAGGTACCGCGGAAACCAAAGGCACTCCTGATCTGGTTCTCCAAATACCTTGTATAGGAAAAATGCATCAGCTCCTTGTCATTTACAAAGATCACAAAGGTAGGCGGCTTTACCGCAACCTGGGTCATATAGTAGAGCTTTAAGCGTTTTCCCTTGTCAGAAGGCGGCTGCTGCATAGCCACTGCCTCTGTCATGATCTCATTGAGAACGCCTGTGGCCACACGCAGGTTCTGGTTCTGACGCACAGCGTCGATCATCTCAAACAGCTTTGGAAGGCGCTGTCCTGTGGCCGCAGAGACGAAAATGTACTCTGCATAGTTCATAAAGGCCAGGGTCTCCTTGAGCTTATTGGTGTATTTGTAGATGGTCTTGTCATCCTTCTCAATGGTATCCCATTTGTTCACAGCCACGATAATGCCCTTGCCCCTCTCGTGGGCAATACCGGCGATCTTGGCATCCTGCTCTGTCACGCCTTCCTTTGCATCGATGACAACGATCACAATGTCGGCGCGCTCCACCGCTGTCACGGTGCGGATAATGCTGTAGCGTTCCAGGTCCTCTTTTATCTTATTTTTTCTGCGCAGTCCCGCTGTGTCGATAAACACATAGGGCACGCCGTTGTGAACGATCTCCGTGTCCACCGCGTCTCTGGTGGTTCCCGCGATATCTGATACAATGACCCGGTTCTCTCCCAGAAGCTTATTTATAATGGAAGATTTTCCTACGTTGGGCTTTCCCACCACGGCGATCCTTGGACGCTCGTCCTCCTCCTCTTCCATCTGGGAGACATCGAAATGCTTGATGACCTCATCCAGCAGATCTCCGATACCCAGCCTGGAAGCCGCTGATACAGGGATAGGATCCCCGATACCCAGGTTATAAAATTCGTAGACATCGTTTCCAAATTTTGCCATGCTGTCCACCTTGTTCACTGCCAGCACAACAGGCTTTCTGGATTTGCGCAGCATGTCAGCCACCTTGGAGTCGGCGTCCACCATGCCCTGGCGCACATCTACAATGAAAATGATCACGTCCGCCGTAGCGATGGCGATCTCCGCCTGCTCCCTCATTTGGGACAGGATGATGTCATTGCTGTCAGGCTCAATACCGCCTGTATCGATCATGGTAAAATTCATATCCAGCCAGCTGCAGTCAGCGTATATCCTGTCTCTGGTGACTCCCGGCGTATCCTTTACAATGGAGATCGTTTCTCCTGCAATCACATTAAACAACGTGGATTTCCCCACATTGGGCCTGCCCACGATCGCAACGATTGGTTTGCTCATGTTTCCCTCACTCCCTCACTGCTCTTATATCTGCTTCCGGACGATCCTGTACTCATCGTTTGACTGGTAATAGGGGCATGCCCTTACGGTTCCCTTTAAGAAGCGTATATAGTCATCCTCATCCAGATCGACCTCACAGATATAATATTCATTCTCTTCATCATATACATAGTTGCCGCAGCTCTCACAGCTCGTCATCTTCCTGCCAGATTTCATCTAATTCATATCCCTCATATCCGTAATCGGCTCCGGGCATGGATGGCTCCTCTTCCTCCACCACCTCAAGCTCAGGGTGGAGGATCGCCTGGACGAAATCATGCCCGCTTGATTTTACTATACGAATTTTGACTTGTAAAGCTTTTTCTACCTCTTCTTTTGTCACATCGTCCAGGAAAACCTCTTCCCCGCTGCGGAACATATTGATGGGAAGAAGGAGGTATTCTCCCAGGGGCTTGTCCTTTAGCTGACAGATGATGTCGGCTCCTGTCAGCAGGCCGGATACCGTGATCATTTCTCCGAAAAAGTCATTAAAGATGGGGTAGATCTGTATGGTGCGGCCGGGAAATTTCTCCCTGATCCAGCCCGCATATTTGCATATATAGGTATAAGGAAGGCGGCCCGTGGCAATGGATACCAGCCCTTCCTCCTCATCTCCTGAAAGGCTCAAAAGCTCCTCCTCCACCTCTGTGGCCAGAAGCCGGAGCATCCCCACGCCGTTTTCCAGCTGGATATAGCCGTCGTAGCGCTCCTCCTCAGGCAGCGGACGCTCTGCCAGGGTGTAGAACTCATCGCTGGCATGGATAAAATGGGTGCCGTGCTCTGCATAGATCTTTTTCTGCCAGTCTTCGATCATATCAATGACCTCGCCTGCATCCTCCTTTGTGAAGGGCTCCAGGGGATAGAGGCCGTCCCTGTATTTGGAAAGGCCCACCGGAACCACGGACACGCTTTCCATATACGGAAGGTATTTGGTAAGGTCGCTTATGGTCCTCATAAGCTCCTCCCCGTCATTGACCCCCTTGCACAGTACCACCTGGCCGTTCATCTGGGTTCCGGCCTCATAGAGCCGGTCGATCATCTTTAACGCCCTGCCTGCAAAGCGGTTGTTCAGCATCTTGCACCGCAGCTCCGGGTTGGTGGTCTGCACGGAAATGTTGATGGGTGACAGCTTGAAGCGGATAATGCGGTCAATGTCCTTTTCCTTCATGTTCGTCAGGGTAATATAATTGCCCTGGAGAAAGGAAAGGCGGGAATCATCGTCCTTAAAATAAAGGGTCTCCCGCATCCCAGGCGGCATCTGGTCAATAAAGCAGAAGATGCACTTATTGCAGCAGGAGCGGTACTCGCTCATCAAACCATTTTCAAAGGTCAGGCCCAGGTCCTCATAGTCATTTTCAATATCAAGCTCCCACTCCTCGCCGTCGGCCTTTCGCACCAGCATGGTAATGGAAGCGCTGTTGATGTAGTATTCGTAGTCAAAAATATCTTCTATCTCATTGCCGTTAATAGACAGAACATAATCGCCCGCCTCCAGCTCCAGCTCCTCGCCAATGGAGCCCGGATCTACTTTGGCGATCTTATGGCCTTCCAGCTTTTTTTTCATGTCAAAACCTCTTTTTTTTATTACGCTCGTCCCTCGCTTCATAAAAACTTATGGGAATCGCAAACTCCGCTCCCCTTCGTCTGCGCAGCAAATAGTTTCGCGCTCTGGCGCTCAACTATTTTTTATTCTTTTCTTGTCTATTGAATTATATCATAACAATTTTACTTATTTTTGTAAATGGGCAGTTTGTGCCGCGGTTACCTTCCGGCAGCCGCGGCACAAACTGCGGAAGCCAGGCGGCAGTTCAGTTTCAGGAATTTTTTTGTTTTTTTGGTAGAAATACGTAGAATCACTTGACCCTGTTTCCCGGAAATGGTATAAATCATATGTGATATTTTCCAATTAATGATATTTCGACAAAGGAGCAAAGGCTATCATGGCTAACGATTTTGTATTTAATGATTCTCTTCCTGTAGCGCCGCTTAAGATCGCTGCCCTGGAGAGCTGCAAGGACTTTGCAGCAAAGGTAAACGACCACATCGTACAGTTCCGCCGCAATGACCTGGAGGAGCTGAAGCGCCGCAAGGAGGATCTGCATTACCGCGGGTATGACGTTGATTCCTATCTTTTAAAATGCAGCTGCCCCAGATTCGGGACCGGAGAGGCGAAAGCTGTCATTCATGAATCGGTACGTGGAACAGACGTCTATGCCATGGTAGATGTGATGAATTACAGCATTCCCTATACTGTCAGCGGATATACCAACCACATGTCTCCGGACGATCATTTCCAGGATTTAAAGCGTGTCATCGGCGCCTGCATTTCCACTGCCCACCGCGTAAACGTCATCATGCCATTCCTGTATGAGAGCCGCCAGCATAAACGCAGCAAAAGGGAGTCATTGGACTGCGCTATGGCCTTAGAGGAGCTGGCAGCTATGGGCGTACACAATATCATCACCTTTGACGCTCATGACCCCAGAGTTCAGAATGCCATTCCTCATTTCGGCTTTGACAATTTCATGCCCACCTATCAGTTCATCAAGGCCCTGTTCTCCAGAGAGCCCGGTCTTAGGATCGACAAGGAAAGCCTGATGGTCATAAGCCCTGACGAGGGTGCCATGAACAGGGCGGTCTATCTTGCTAACAATCTGGGCGTTGATATGGGTATGTTCTATAAGCGCCGCGACTACTCAAAGGTCGTCAATGGACGCAATCCCATTGTGGCTCATGAGTTCTTGGGTTCTTCCGTAGAGGGAAAGACCGTACTGATCATTGACGACATGATCTCCTCCGGCGAGAGCATGCTGGATACCTGTAAGGAGCTGAAGGAGAGAAAAGCTGCAAAAGCCATTGTATGCTGTACCTTCGGACTCTTCACCAATGGACTGGAGAAATTCGATGAGTTCCATAACAGGGGATATCTGGATTATGTGATCACCACCGATTTAAACTACCGTCCGAAGGAGCTCCTTGCGAGGGATTGGTACATTGAGGCGGATATGACCAAATACATGGCTGCCATCATCAATGCCCTGAATCATGACCGCTCCATCAGCGCATCCTTAAGTCCGACAGAAAAGATCCAGCGGCTGGTGAAAAAGCATCAGAGCGGCGGATATGAGTATTTTCAGACATTAGTATAGTTTTGCTTCAAAAGGCGCCTGGGCTAAATCACCCAGACGCCTTTTTACTTTTACATAGGAAACTCCTCCGGAGCCTCCTATGTAACAAAAAGCCCGACCGGCAGGATCGCACTACTTTCTTCCCATCCTCTGTCCGATCACATAGCACACAGCCGCCACAACCATTCCGTTGATGGAAGCGATCCCCCAGTTTACCACATTGGCCACCACGGCCCCCAGTATCACGCCTGCAATGGCAAACCAGTCCACTCTCTTCCTGTTCACAGCTCCGCGCTCGTATTCCTCCGGATGCATAAAATATCCCAGCACCAGGATGATCCCTACCGGAGGTAACGTACAGTTCAGCACGTTCAGCCAGTTACAGAAATGATAGTACAGCCACACGGAAGCCACAGTACCGATGATGCCTGACAACAGGACCATGGGCTTCTTCCTCTGGTGGAAGATATTGGACAGGCCCAGGCCCGCAGAGTAGAGGGCATTGTCATTGGTAGTCCAGATATTAAGTCCTAAGACCAGCACTGCCAGGTAAAACAGGTTCAGCCGGATCATGACCTCAAAGATGTCATTTCCTCCCACAAAGATATATGCCACTGCGCCGAAAAAGAACATCAGGGAATTGCCGATAAAGAAGGCCACCACCGTGGTGATGCCGCCTACCAGCCCATTCTTTGCAAACCGCGTAAAGTTTGGGGTGGCTGTTCCGCCTGACACAAAGGACCCGATCACCAGACCTGCTCCTCCGACTACGCTTAAGGTCCCGCTGGAGACTGCAAACTGATCCACGATAGTCCCATCCCCCTGACGGATCGCCATGACCATAGCCACGCTTCCCAGCACTGCCACCAGAGGCACGGCAATATAGCTCACGATCGTAAGGGACTGGATACCGAAATAGGCAGAGCCTGTCATACAGACGCCTGCCAGGATCACAAGGGCCCACTGGGCTGTGGTGCTTCCGCCCAGAAGCTCATTGGCCACCGGGATGGCAAACATGGCAAGGCCTACGCCAAACCAGCCGATCTGTGTAAAGCTGATCATGGCAGATGGCAGGTAAGAGCCCTTGATGCCAAAAGCCCTCTGGGCCAGCAGGTCAAGGCTTAAGCCCGTCTTTGCTCCCACATAACCCAGCAGTCCGGTGTAAAGCCCCAGGATAATGCCTCCCAGGACAATCGCGCCCATAAAGCCGGAAAAGTCCAGGCCCCCGGCCAGCTCCTGGCCCACCCACATGCTGGCTGAAAAAAAGGTAAAGCCCAGCATGATCATAAACATGGTAATGTAGCCCTTCCTG
Organism: Lacrimispora sp. 210928-DFI.3.58; assembly: GCF_020554865.1. GTDB lineage: Bacteria > Bacillota > Clostridia > Lachnospirales > Lachnospiraceae > Enterocloster. The sequence goes on along the minus strand of NZ_JAJCIC010000003.1, from coordinate 246,612 downwards.
CCCTTCACAGGCACGGCGCATTCCGCATAATCCACATCTGTCTTTTGCTGCGTGTTCTTCTCACTCATACTCTTATCCCCTTTGTCATCTTGATCCTGAATTTCCGCACGTTGCACCGCGGCTGCCGGAAACTCAAGATATCGTTATATTGTTACAGAATGTATTTACGCAGCGCAGTCTTAAACTCCAGGATCCTGCGCTCTGCGATCTCTTTTAGGGTCACATCCTTCACACTCTCGATATAGCCCTTTTCCTGCTTGTAAAGCCACTCTGTCACCACAGGCTCCAGCCTTCCATAGTGGTTTACGCAGATCCAGTCCTCATAGCTGATGGGAGTGGCATAGCCCAGCTTCTCATCTAAGAGCTCCTTCTTGTCGATCTGGTCTGCCCGTGAGAGCAGTCCCTCCCAGAATTCCAGAACCTCCTTGATGTGCTCGTGGATCTCATAGCGCCGCGCTCCTCCGTCGTAGATAATGCATTTTTCAAAGAGCGGATCACGCATGGACAAGGTCTCACGCCGGAACTCCGGAGCAATAATGCCGCCCTTCCAGTAGAAATCCACATCCGGCAGGTTTATGCCGGACACCCCCTTGTCCTGGTAGGTGCTGAAAATGCCCTCGTAATAGACTGTGATAAAGCCCTCAAAGTTCGGCCAGAACTCCCGGATCTCCTTTGTCAGCCGCTCCAGCAGGCGGATCCCCTCTGTTCCGCCGATGGTAAAAATGATGATATTGCGCAGCTCTGCCCCGTTTTTGCGGTAAAAGCTGGTCACATGGCGCAGGCAGTGCACCAGGGTCTCGCCGGATGCAATGATATCTCCGATCAAAAGGGTGCTGCCGGGAACCATGGTAAGCTTGCTGTACTTGATCTCAAGGCCTGCGATCTCGTCATGGTCAAAGACTCTCTCACTGGAGAGAAAGCTGATGTCATGGACGCGGATATGCTCCCTGTAGCAGCTCTCCTCCAAAGGATAGTTGAGGGCCCCCCGCAGAATGGAGAGGATATTGGCTGCAGTCACCTTTTTCTTTTCTTTGAAATAGTACATCATCTGGGCCGTAGCCGGGATCAGACAGCGGTAGACCTCATAGCCCACGATTTCCGGTGTGTTGAGAAGCTTCCTTGTCTCTGCCTCTGACACGACATAGTATTCATTCTCAAAGCCGCCTTCCTCCAGACGGTAGCAGTCCACTCCCTGCTCCGAAAACTCCGGCACCAGCTCTACTTCATTCCAGCTTTTCATTTGTTCGTCCTCTCTTTCCCCTTTGCAGCTGACCGAACGCTCTTTATGCAGCGCGGCATTAACCAGTCAGCGGTCTTTTTCATCATCCCTGCACGAAAACAGCCAGTCTCCCGCCATTGGGAGACCGACTGCTTTATCCCTTCCAACTATCAAAAACAACCGTAACACTCGAAACAGGCTCTAAATACTCATAACTATAAAAATAATAGAATGAAGAAGGTCTGTTGTCAAGATTTAATAACATTTTATTTCAAACACAAAAAGGCCCCCAGATTGCCTCTCTCCTCCCCCACTCTCCGGTGGGAAAACAGATAGCCGCTGTTGCACATGGTGCAGATATTGGTCGTATGTATATTCTCAGGCCTTACTCCGGCTTCCAGGAAGATGATCTCATTTGCCTTCCATAGATCCAGCTGATATTTCCCCGGCTTGCCGTTTGGCGAAAACAGCAGGGAATGCCATTTGGGAGCAAAGGCACTTCCGAACGCTTCCGCTACCTCAGCTCCCACCTCAAAGCAGTCCCTGCAGATGCTGGGGCCGATGCAGGCAACCACGTCCTTGGGATCTGTCCCGAAGGCCTCTCCCATCGCATCCAGCGTAATCTGTCCCATGCGGTTTACGGTTCCCCGCCAGCCGGAATGGCTGAGCCCAATGGCTCTGTGGACAGTGTCCACCAGATAAAGAGGCACGCAGTCCGCGTAAAAAGTGACCAGGGTAATGCCGGGCACATTGGTGATCAGGCCGTCCACGTCCCTGTAGTCACGCTCCCGGATCACGCCCTTTCCTTCATCCTCTTTCGTGACCCTGCGCACATTTACAGTATGTGTCTGGTAGGAGACCACCATCCTGTCACGGTCGACCTCCAGGGCACGGGCCATCCTGGTAAAATTCTCCAGGACGTCCTGCGGCTCGTCTCCGCGGCTGTAGGAAAAATTCATGGTAGCAAATTTCCCCTTGCTGGCTCCTCCCAGGCGGGTGGAAAAGCCGTTTTTTACAAGCCCGGTCGCTTCCAGGGCTTTGAAGGAAAGGTAGGGCACGCCCTCCCTCTCGCAGATAGAAAATATCTGGTTTTCATTCTTATAATTCCAATCGATCATGGAAGCCTCCTCCCTAAAATGCATTTTCGATCACCTCTATCCGGTCTCCCAGTATACTGACCACATCAAACCGGCAGGGAGTATCCTCCCCCATCCTATGGCTGTACATATAGTATCTGGCCGCCTCCCGTATTCGCTTCTGCTTACGGCAGTCCACCGCCTCCGCCGGGGAGCCGTAGGCCTCGCTGCGGCGGTATTTTACCTCCGCAAAGACCAAGTACTGTTTATCCCGGCAGATCAGGTCGATCTCCCCCTGGCGGCATCTGTAATTTTTCTCCAGGACAATGCAGCCCCTTTTTTCGAAATGGGCAGCCGCTAACTGCTCATAGCGGCTGCCCAGCTGTCTTTTATTCATATCGTTCCCTGCGCCTCTTCCTGGTATAGCGTTTTGCAAATAGCTACACCAAATCACCAGCCTGCTTTCCCGATTGCACTGTTCAAAAAGCCTCAGCGTAGCCCGCTACGCCTGCGTTTTTTGAACAGCACACTCGAAAAAGCATTCGGCGTGATTGGTCCAGTTATTTGTCGAACGCTATACTAGGAGGTGAAATTCTTGATAAAGGTCCTGCGATGGATGGGACAGGGCCCCAGCTCCTTTATCGCCTGGATATGGGCTGCCGTACCGTAGCCCTTGTGCTTTGCAAAGCCGTAGCCCGGAAACATTTCCTCATACTCTGCCATCATGTGATCCCTTGTCACCTTTGCCAAAATGCTGGCTGCTGCAATGGAGATGCTTTTTGCATCTCCCTTGATGATGGGGATCTGGGGGATATCCACCATAGGGATCGTCACCGCATCATTGAGCAGAAGATCCGGCTTTACCTTAAGGCCGTCAATCGCTGTCCGCATGGCCTCATAGGTAGCCTGTAAAATATTGATCTCGTCGATCCTTCCAGGGCTTACAATGCCTACGCTCCATGCAACGGCCTTTTCCTTGATCTCTAAGAACAGCTCCTCCCGGCGTTTTTCCGAAAGCTTTTTGGAGTCATTGAGATAGAGGATCGTACAATCCTTTGGCAGAATGACAGCTCCCGCAGCCACAGGGCCTGCAAGAGGGCCTCTTCCGGCCTCGTCAATGCCGCAGATCGCAGCATAGGAAGCATTCTCCTTTTCAAATTCCTTCATGGCTTCCAGCCTTAAGAGCTCCTTTTCCAGCTTCTCCCCTTTTAACGTCCTGGGCATCTTATTTCACCTTATCCTCGTAGTCTTTTGCTTCCTCCAATGTGATCCTTCCCAGCTTTCCGGCCCTGAAATCATCCAGCAGAAGGGCTGCTGCCCTGGCAATATCCAGCTCTCCGCCCTTCATAAGGCAGGCCCTGCTTTTTGCGATCTGCTCTAATACAGCAGCTGCCTCCCTGATACTTGTGGCAGCCTCTCTCTCCTCCTCCAGGCCAAAGCGCTCTGTGAGCACCTGGGGATATGCCCTTTCCAGAAAGCAGATCAGCTCGCAGGCCAGCTCATCCTTGTTTAAGATCTGGTCGTTGATAGAACCGATCAGGGCCAGGTTCACACCCACCTGCTGATCCTCAAACCGGGGCCACAGGATACCGGGTGTATCCAAAAGCTCCAGGGTCTTATTTAAACGGATCCACTGGTTTCCCTTTGTCACGCCGGGCTTATTCCCCGTCTTTGCACAGGCCTTTCCAGCAAAGGAATTGATAAAGGTTGACTTTCCCACATTGGGAATGCCCACCACCATGGTGCGGATCGGGCGGTTTAGAATGCCTCGCCTTCTGTCACGCTCGATCTTTTCCTTACAGGCCTCCTGCACCACAGACTGCACCTGCTTTAGGGTTCCCTTGTTTCTCGCATCAATTTTCACTACATGAATGTTTCTGGACTCAAAAGCCTCCGCCCATCTGTTGTTCTTGGCCTCATCTGCCAGATCCGATTTGTTCAAAAGCACCATCCTGGCTTTTCCTGCTGCCAGCTCATCGATGTCCGGGTTGCGGCTGGAAAAGGGGACTCTGGCGTCCACCAGCTCGATCACAAGATCGATCAGCTTCATGTCCTCCTTCATGGCCCGCTTTGCTTTTGTCATATGGCCGGGATACCACTGTATATTCATTGATGTAACTCCTATTCTAGCATATGAACTTCCAAACTCTTCCACGCATCTGCTTTTGCGGCATAAGGAGACCTTGGGAGTACATGCATTTTACGGGGAAGGGATAAAATCAATATTTAAGAGGGGAAGGATCCGAAACCACACCTTACCCTGGATCTGCTCCTCCTTCACATTGCCGATATTGGAAAAGCGGCTGTCCTCACTGCTGTCCCTGTTGTCTCCCAACAGGAAGTACTCATCCTCCGCCAGCTGCACCGGGTTCTCTGCCCTTCCTGCCAGAGACACCTGTTCCAGGCCATTCTCCGCATTCAGGCATTCCCCATCTATAAAAACGAATCCGCCTTTGATCTGGATCGTCTCTCCAGGAAGGCCGATCACGCGTTTTACGTTCTTCTTATTATCCTCACGTTCAAAAACCACGATGTCAAAGCGCTCCGGCTTTCCCACATCGTAGATCAGGCGGTTCACAAGCACCACGTCCCCGGCATCCAGAAGGGGCTGCATGGAATTGCCCGATACCTGCACCTGCCCGCAGAAGCCGTATACCAAAAACCACGCGCATGCCAGGACCACCACAATATTCACCACCCAGCGGATGCTTCGGCGCAGCCAGGCGGTGTCCTCGTTGATATAAAACTCCACTGTTCACATCCCATCTTGTTTTTATCACACAGGGAAGCTCACGGTCTTCCCCATGTGATAAGAAAGGGACAATTTTCATTGTCCCTTTTTTGCGCTCATTACTGATTATTTAACTAATTCTTTTACCTTGGCAGCCTTACCAACTCTTGCTCTTAAGTAGTTCAGCTTTGCACGTCTTACCTTACCTCTGCGTACAACCTCGATGTTGTCAACGCTTGGGGAATGTAATGGCCATGTCTTCTCTACGCCGATACCGTTGGAATTCTTTCTTACGGTGAAGGTCTCTCTTGCGCCGCCGTTCTGTCTCTTGATGACAGTTCCTTCAAAAATCTGGATTCTCTCGCGGTTTCCCTCTCTGATCTTGTTGTATACCTTTACGGTATCGCCAACCTTAAAGCTGGGAACAGTCTCCTTCATCTGAGCTGCTTCAATGTTCTTAATAATCTCGTTCATGTGTGAACCTCCTTCATCTATTGGATGTTCTTAATACGCTCTGCGGTAAAACAAATTCACTGCATTCTGGTAACAGAGGACCATCTATTCTTGTCACAACGTTTGCATTCTACCATATATTATGCCGGAATGCAAGCATTTTATTATGAAATCTCCTCTTTTTCGTAACTATTCAGCCATGCGGCAATTTGTACGGAAGATAAAGATGCACCTTGTCTATGCGGTTGCGCTCCACCTGCTCTGCCACCAGGCGGATACCCTCTGCCTCTGTCTCCTCCCCCTGCGCAGGAAGATGGTCCAGGCGCTCGATCAAAAAGCCGCCGATGGAATCATAGTCATCAGAGGACAGCTCCAGGCCCAGCTTGTCATTCAGGTCATCCAGCTTCATGGATCCCTCCACCAGGTACTCTCCATTCCCCAGATCCACAAGCTCGTCCTCCTCATCCTCATCATATTCATCCCGGATATCGCCCACGATCTCCTCCAGAATGTCCTCCAGGGTGATCAGGCCGGCTGTCGCTCCGTATTCATCCAGCACAATGACAATGTTGTTGGAGGTCTTGCGCATATCCAGCATAAGCTCTGAAAGCTTTTTTGACTCAAAGGTGTAGAGAGGCTGGCGCAGATGATCTGCTATGGAAAAATGCTCCCTGTCCCCGATCAAAAGCAGGTCCTTCATATTGATGATGCCCACCACATTGTCCGTATTGTCCTGGTAGACAGGAAGACGGGTGTAGCGCTCCTGCCGGAATATCTCCAGCAGCTCCTCATACCCTGCATCAATATTGATAAAGGTCATATCGATCCTGGGTACCATGATATCCCTGGCTACGGAATCGCCCAGATCAAATACGTTATTGATCATTTCCTTTTCTTCTGACTCGATCACGCCCTTTTCGTGGCCCACCTCAACAATGGTGCGCAGCTCGTCCTCTGTCATGTCATCCCTCGGCTTATTGGGATCCACCTTGAGAGCCCTAAGGACACAGAGGGACATGCGGTTTACCAAAAAGATCACCGGCGTAAGCACGGTCATCAGCAGATAGATCACATGGCCGAACCGCAGGGCATTCTTCTCCGCCTCAAGGGTCGCAATGGTCTTTGGCGTAATCTCGCCGAAGATCAGGATGAGGAGGGTGAGGACACCTGTTGCAGCTCCCGCAGCAGCACTGCCGAAGACCTCTGTCACCAGCATGGTCAGCATGGAGGAGGCGGAAAGGTTCACCACATTGTTGCCAATGAGAATGGCGCTGAGCATCTTGCTCTGGTTCTCAGACAGCTTCATCACCCATATGGCTGCCTTGTCACCGGACTCTGCCAGAGTGCGGATACGGATTTTATTGACGGTAGTCAGGGCTGTTTCCGAAGAAGAAAAGAAGGCGGAAAGCCCCAGTAAAATAAGAATGATCACAATACGTATGGCGATCGTGTCACCAGCTGGATCCAACGTTATCAACTCCTGTTTCTTTCTATAATAGTAACTATTCTGAACAGTTACCTATAACATATGATTTTTCATGAGATTTTACAGCATTCCCCGGCTTCTGTCAATGCATTTTTCTATCCCGCAGCATTTTTATCCGCAGGGCGCAGACCCTGTAAAAGCCCTTGATATCCTCCAGGGTGCACTCCTTTGCAGCCAGAAGCTTCTTTGTAAGAGCCATGGCCCGGCGCTTTGTCCTTCCGGCAGCCTCCGGCCTGTCCACGGCCTCCACATACCTGTCAATGACCGACTCAAGCTCCTTTAAGCCCTCTTCTCCATCCCGCAGGCTGTCCAAAAGCTTCTGCTCCTTTATGGTCAGTTTGGCATCCTTTAACAGGTCCGGACGACGCTCCAGGGTCCGCCGGATGGACTGCTCCCTTCTCCAGGCCTCAATATTCTTGTGATGACCTGTAAGCAGCACTTCAGGCACAGACAGTCCCTGATAGACCTCCGGGCGGGTGTACTGCGGATACTCCAGCAGATTGTCGTGGAAGGATTCCTCCTCCGCCGATGCCTGACAGCCCAGCACCCCCGGCACAAGGCGGGAAATGCAGTCGATCATCACCATGGCCGGAAGCTCGCCTCCTGTCAGCACGTAGTCCCCTACAGACAGGTGATCCGTGGCGATCAGCTCCAGGGCGCGCTCATCGATCCCCTCGTAGTGGCCGCAGAGGAATACCAGGTCCTCCTCCTTTGCCAGCTCCTCTGCGATAGACTGGTCAAACACACGGCCCTGGGGCGTCATGTAAAGGACCCTGGGGCGTTTTCCCAGCTTGGCACACAGATCCTCATAAGCATCGCACACAGGCCCCGGCTGCATCACCATACCGGCTCCGCCACCATAGGGCGTATCGTCCACATGCCTGTGCTTATCCTTGGAATAATCCCTGATATCAATGGCCTCCACGGAAATGGTTCCCTTATCCATGGCCCTGCCTGTGATGCTTGTCCCCAGACCTCCCATCACCATATCAGGAAATAATGTCAGTATGTGAAACCTCATAGATTCTCCTTCCAACGGTTTTTAAGCTTTGTCTGGAGGCGGTATAATGTATTCAGGGCATCGATGGGCGTCATGGTGGAAAGCTCCAGTCCGTCCAGCTCCCGGATAATGTCATCGTCTTTTACCGTGTCAAAGAAGGAGAGCTGCTGCATATCCACCTCATCCGGCTTTGGAACTGCCTTGTGCTGGGTAATATTGGCGCTGATCTTTGCGATCTCCTTTGTCTTGGCCGTGATATCATTTTCCGTGAGCTCCGATGCGATCTCCTTTGCCCTGGCAATGACGGAATCCGGCACCCCGGCCAGCTTTGCCACCTGAATGCCGTAGCTCTTGTCCGCTCCGCCCCTTACGATCTTTCTTAAGAATACAATGTCGTCCCCCTGCTCCTTCACGGCAATGCAGTAGTTCTTCACCCCTGCAATGGTGCCCTCCAGCTCTGTGAGCTCGTGGTAATGGGTGGCAAAGAGCGTCTTTGCTCCCAAAAGCTTTGTGTTGCTGATATGCTCGATCACTGCCCAGGCAATGGAAAGGCCGTCAAAGGTGCTGGTCCCCCTTCCGATCTCATCCAATACCAGAAGGCTGTTCTTCGTGGCATTGCGCAGGATATTGGCAACCTCCGTCATCTCCACCATAAAGGTACTCTGGCCGCTGGCAAGGTCGTCAGAAGCCCCCACGCGGGTAAAGATTCTGTCGCAGATACCGATATCCGCCTCCTGAGCCGGCACAAAGCTTCCCAGCTGGGCCATCAGGACGATCAGGGCCACCTGACGCATGTAGGTGGATTTTCCCGCCATATTCGGCCCTGTGATAATGGACAGACGGTTCTTGCCATTGTCCAAAAAGGTATCATTTGCCACAAAAAGGTCGTCCCGCATCATCTGCTCCACCACCGGATGGCGGCCGTTTTTGATCTGGATCACGCCCTTTTCATTGATGACTGGCTTGACATAGTTGCGCCTGGTTGCCACTGTGGACAGGGAGCAGAACACATCCACTCCGGCAATGGCCTTTGCCGTCTTCTGGATGCGGATCACCTGGGCGGCGATGTCATCCCTTACCTGGCAGAACAGGTCATATTCCAGGGACACCAGCTTATCCTCCGCCCCCATGATGATGTCCTCCAGCTGCTTTAACTCATCTGTGGTAAAGCGCTCTGCATTGGTGAGCGTCTGTTTCCTCACAAAGTAGGACGGAACCATATCCTTAAAAGAATTGGTGACCTCAAAATAGTAGCCGAAAACCTTGTTGAACTTGATCTTTAAGTTCTTGATCCCGGTTTTTTCCTTTTCCCTGGTCTCCAGCTCTGCCAGCCAGTCCTTTCCCTCGGTCTTTGCATGGCGCAGGCGGTCGGCTTCTTCATTGTAACCGTCCTTTATGATGCCTCCCTCACGGACGGTAATGGGCGGGTCATCTCCGATAGCCCTGTCAATAAGCTGGTACAGGTCCTGCAGGGGATCCAGCTCCTCTGCCAGTTCCTTAAGCAGCTCACTGTTAAACTCCTCCAGGATATGCTTGATATATGGCAGCATTTCCAGGGAGGTCTTAAAGGCAACTAAGTCTCTGGGATTGGCCGTCTTGTAGCTGATGCGCCCGATCAGGCGCTCCAAGTCGTAGATGGGGTTTAAATACTCGCAGATCTCCTCCCTGGAAATGAAATTCATATTCAGCTCCTGGACCGCATTCTGGCGCTTTATGATCTGCTCCTTGTGGATCAGGGGCTGCTCAATGTAGTTTCTTAAGAGCCTGGCTCCCATGGCCGTCTTTGTCTTGTCCAGCACCCACAGCAGAGTGCCGCGCTTCTGCTTCTCCCTCATGGTCTCCACCAGCTCCAGATTCCGCCTGGTAGAGGTATCGATGATCATAAACTGCCCGGTGGAATAGGGGGTGATGGAGGTGATATGCTCCAGCGTGCTCTTTTGTGTCTCATACATGTACTGCATGACGGCCCCGGCCGCGATCACTCCCACTGCATAGTCATCCAGCCCCAGACCGCTTAGAGCGCCCACCTTAAAATGCTCCCGCAGAACCTTCCTGCAGGACTCATCCCCAAAGAAATGGCTGTCCAGATCGGACACTGCCACATGGTAGCGGTTTTTCAGCTCATCCAGATCCACTCCCGACATATAGAAGGCGTTGTTGCAGATGATCTCTGAGGGTGAAAACTTGTTGATCTCATCAAACAGCTCCCGGTCACTCTCCACCTCCGTCACCAGGAAATCTCCTGTGCTGATATCTGCGGTGGATACGCCGTACTTTCCGTCCAGATACACGATACCCATAAGGTAATTGTTCTTTGTCTCGTCAAGTGCCTGGGCGCTGGTGATGGTTCCGGGAGTCACCACACGGATGACCTCCCTCTTAACAAGGCCCTTTGCAAGCTTCGGGTCCTCCATCTGCTCCGCAATGGCCACCTTGTAGCCCTTCTGCACCAGACGGTAGAGATAGGAATCCACTGCATGGAAGGGGACGCCGCACATGGGCGCCCTCTCCTTTAATCCGCAGTCCTTTCCCGTCAGGGTGATCTCCAGCTCCTTTGATACCGTCAGGGCATCGTCAAAAAACATTTCATAAAAATCCCCCAGGCGGTAAAACAGGATACAATCCGGGTATTCCTGTTTTGTTTCCATATAGTGCTGCATCATAGGGGATAACTGTGATAAATCCAATGGTCTGCCTCTCTTCTCTCGTATGTACAGTAACTATTCAGCTGAATAGTTACTATGTGTATGTGCCGGCGCAGGTCTTTTAATCTGCGGTCCGTCCCATATAGTAAAAGCCCTTGCTCTCCTCCAGGTAAACATTGACCAGCCTTCCGATCATAGACGGATCGCCTGGGAAATGTACAATAGTGTTGTTTGACATACGGCCTGTCATAAGCTCCGGTGAGTGATCATTTACCTCCTCCACAAGCACCTCCTGGACTGTGTGGAGGTCTCTGCCGCATACTTCCGCCGACATATCCTGCACCTCTTTTAGCAGCCTGTCAAACCGCTCCTTCACCACGTCCTCCGGGACCTGATCCTCCATGGAAGCCGCGGGTGTACCTGTGCGTTTGGAATAGATGAAGGTAAATGCACTGTCAAAGCGCACCCGTCTCACCACGTCCAGTGTCTCCTCAAAATCAGCCTCTGTTTCCCCCGGAAAGCCAACGATGATATCTGTTGTCAGAGAAATACCGGGAACTGCGGCCTTGATCTTCTCAGCCAATGCCAGGTACTGCTCCTTTGTGTAGCGGCGGTTCATGACCTTTAATATGCGGCTGCTTCCTGACTGCAGGGGCAGGTGCAGGTGGCGGCAGATCTTTTCTGAACGGGCCATCACCTGGATCAGCTCATCGGACAAATCCTTCGGGTGGGAGGTCATGAAGCGGATGCGCTTTAAGCCATCGATCTTCTCCACCTCCTGTAAAAGCTCAGCAAAGGTCATAGGGCTTTCCAGGTTCTTTCCGTAGGAGTTCACATTCTGTCCCAGAAGCATGACCTCCACCACACCGTCTGCCACCAGGTTTTTTATCTCCTTTATGATCTCCTCCGGCCTACGGCTGCGCTCCCGTCCCCTTACATAGGGTACGATGCAGTAGCTGCAGAAGTTGTTGCAGCCGAACATGATGTTGACGCCGGACTTAAAGGGATATTTGCGCTCTACGGGAAGATCCTCCACGATCTGGGTGGTGTCCTCCCAGACATCGATCACCATTCTCCGCTTTTTTCCGGGTCTTTTGCCTGCCGCCGCATCTCTTTCTGGTCCGGATCCTTCTCCGGCCGTGCTCTTTCTGTCCGGCTCCTGGGCCAGCTCTCCGGCTCTGCCCTCCAGGCAGATGCTCACAAGTTCAGCCAGCTTGAAAATGTTGTGTGTTCCAAAGATCAGGTCCACATAGCGGTAGCTCTTCTTGATCTTCTCCACCACTTCCTTTTCCTGCATCATACAGCCGCACAGGGCGATCATCATCTCAGGATGCTTCTTCTTCCTGGCTCCCAGCTGTCCCAGGCGTCCATACACCCGCAGGTTCGCATTTTCCCGGACAGTGCAGGTATTGTAGAGAACGAAATCTGCATCCTCGGTCTCCACTGCCTCGTAGCCAATGGTCTCCAGGATACCCAAGAGCTTTTCCGAGTCCCTGGCGTTCATCTGGCAGCCAAAGGTATTAATGCAGCAGGTAAGGGGCCTGCCCAGCTCTGCAGATATCTCTGCCAGCTGCATTTTCGCCCTTTTCATAAAATACTGCTGACGCTCCGGCTCAGTGGCCGGAGGGGCGGACGTTCCTGCCGTTTTTGTATAAAATACTCCGGATTCTTCCATCTATCTTGCTCCTAACTCTGTATAGTTTCATTTACAGGGTATCAATCTCTTTTTTCAACAAGTTGAATTTTACTTTAAATTGCTAGTAAAGTCAACACAAACAAAAAATGCCAGCCGGATCTGCAAAACTGCATTTCCGTTGGCATTTTTCATTTTATAGATGGATATTACTGATTCTTCTCCTCACGGTTCAGCTTCCGGATGCGGAAGATGGAGATGACCAGTGGGACAAAGATGGAGAAGGCCGCAATGGCTCCTGTTGAGGTGAGCATGATCTGTACGATCTTCATCAGGCCCATAAGGGATACAAAGAAGCATATGATCATAAAGCCCATGGCGATGATAAAGACCTTCAGCTTCTGTCCCACAGCATCACTCTTCCAAAGCTTGATAAAACGCGCTGCAATGCTGAAGGCAAAGGTGGGGCCGGTGGTGATCACAGCGATAAAAATAACTACCCAGTAGATGACCGTCAAAGTGCTTCCCAGGTAATTCTGGCAAATGTTTAAGATCGGCGTAGAATTCAACTCCTCCGGGAGGAATGGAAGCACGATGCAGGAGGTGACAAAGAACAGGGCTCCTACAAAGACAGCGATCAGGATGCCGGAACCGATGGCGTCCTTCTGGTCGCGTATCTTTTCTGAATAGCTGCTTAAGGTAGCTCCCCAGGAGCACACATTAAAGCAGTAGGATATCAACATGGTATAGCCTGTGGCAAGGGAAGCACCGCTCCAGTCAACGCCAACCTGGAAATTGCCCAGCAAATTTAAAAGCACATCGCCGCGCAGTGCGCAGACAGCGATCAGGATAGCCAGGAGGCTTCCGGTCAGGGCCAGCGTCATAACGGAGTTGAATTTTCTTAAAAAAGCCCCGCCATATACGCTTAAAACGGCAAACATAAAGGCGGCGATAATGGAGCCTGCCTGTACAGGTACTCCCGTCATCGAGTTTGCCAGGGAACCAAAAAGAGCCATGGCACCGGAGCAGGCCGTAATGCCGGATAGAATGGTAAAGCAGTCAAAGAACAATCCAACGATCTGCTTTAACACTGGGTTGGCGCCAGGATTTTGCAGGCCGTAAAGGGTAAGATAGAAGCCATTATAATCCGTTACCTTGTAGGCTCTGATCACGTTCAGTCCCAGTATGCAGCAGAGAGCCATGATCGCAATAAAGATCAGGACAAAGGCAAGCAGATGGCCGCCGCCATATCTGGCAAAGTAGCTGGTGGCATAAGCGCCGGAAGCCATAGCGCCTCCGCAGAAGGCTCCAAACACAAGGGCAGCCAGGCCAAACCAGGTGGAAAAACGCATTCTAAATGTATATTTTTCTTCTGACATTATGAGATCTCTTCCTTTCCATTTGCATTTTACAAGAGCACTTTTTTACAGTCAACTGCTTTTCCGGAATTTGCAGATTCCAGGCTGGCCATTACCATGGCAAAGCTCTTTATATTATCCTCCAGTGTGGTTTCCGGGGCACAATCCTGTTCCAGGCTGTCCATGAACATGTGGAAGCCATACTCCATCTCCGTGTACTTCATCTCAGGCTGGGGAACCTCCACTCCCTGCTGTCTGCCGGTGTCAAGCACTACCGCTTCCGCCTTCTTATGCTCATAGAAATATACCTTTCCATCTGCATCCAGCGTCAGGCAGCCCTTGTCTCCCGTAATGGTAAAGTTTCCGTCCCAGGAGGTCTCCTTTCCTCTGGCGGCCCAGCTTCCATTGTATGTAACAGTGACGCCATTGTCCATCTGGAGGATGGCTTCCGTGTTTGGCTTTCCTTCAAATAAGGACCAGGATGGTCTCCAGACACGGCAGTAAACGCTCTCGCAGTCAGCATTCGTAAAGAAGCGGATCAGATCGTAATGATGGATGGAAACATCCTGCAGAAGGGGCATCTTAAGCCCGGCTCTGTAGCCCTGCAGATCCTCCTGCTGGCGGAATTCCAGCAGCACAGACTCTACCTTGCCAATCATTCCCTGGTCAATGGCATTCTTGATTGCCTGGTTATAAGGCCTCCAGCGGTAATTCTGTGAGGTCATGAATTTCTGTGAGGGGTACATGGCCTTCAGCTTCAGCAGCCCCTTGGCTTCCTCCATATCCATGGCCAGAGGCTTTTCCGTAATGAGGTTCATACCCTTTTCCAATGCCAGCCTGTCTGCCTCAAAATGCAGCACACCCGGAAGCACGATCACAGCGATCTCTGCCTCTGTTTTGGCAATGGCCTCCTTAAAATCAGTAAAGGTAATGGCTGGATCAATGCCGTAGCTCTGACAGATTTCCTCCATCTCCTTTGGGCTGCCCGCTGCTCCGGTCAGTTCACAGCGGTCTGTCTTTAAGATCAGCTCCAGCCAGCGTCTGCCCCAGAAACCCATGCCTAACAGCAATACCTTATGCTTCATAATCTTCCTCCTTTTCCCCTGCCTGCCGCTAAGTTACGCGTGTAACTAAGCGGCAAAAAAATAAGTTTTCCTGTTCTTTCTCTTTGGTTACGCGTGTAACTTTTACTTTATTTTACCATCTATTGTGATTTTGTCAAGAGCTTTCCCATATGTTTTTGATATTTTTTCCACAATCCGTCAAAGCACGTCACTGACGCGCTTTGACGGATGCTTTGTAAAACAAAAACAGCATAACCAAAACGGATCCGACCAGTCCTGGTTATGCTGCCAGCCTATTCTATTCATCCTCATACTCCCTGTCCAGCTTCCGGCTTCTCTCCTTCTCGATCTTTACCACCAGAAGCTTTACTGCCACAAATACCAGAATAAATGCGGCCAGGGAACAAAGCCCCTCTCTGATATCTGCCGAAAAACGCCACAAGCACAGGGCAAACATCCCGGCAGCCACTGCTACGGACAACACATTTTTCTTTCTCCGGAGGCTTCTGCTTATAAGCTCCGGCTGGTACAGGCTCAGTTTTCTTTGCCTGGCCCTGACATACTGATATACCGGCGCTGCGATCATGATCACATACTCCACCACGCAATCATCCAATGCCTTGCCCAAAAGCAATATCTTTACCAAAAATGCACATAGGGCAAAGCCATACATCAAAAGTGCCAGCTCGCTTAAGATCCTGTTCCTCTCCCGTATCATTCTCTCATCCATCATGCAAAACTCCTTTCCATTTCATTCCAGGTTTTCATCCCAAAACAGTTCATCCAATGTCTTTCCTAAAACCTTACATATGGAAATGCAGAGGTTCAAGGTCGGATTGTACTTGCCTGCCTCAATCATCCCAATAGTCTGCCTCGTCACACCCACCTTGACCGCCAGATCCTCCTGGGACAGGTCCAGCCCGGCCCTGGCAGCCTTCATTTTCAGATTTTTCAAATACGCTGACTCCTTTGTCTGTTCCTATAGCCTTATTATAATATATACTTTTCAAAATGTAAAGTATATATTGCATTTTGTTATGATTTTACAAACACAAATTCCTTTTCCTTTGAAAGCTCCTCATGGAACTTGTAGCCCAGGCCGTCAAAAGCCTTCAGCTCCTCTGTCTTCTCCACCTGCTCAGCTGCCATGAAGCGCACCATCTCACCTCTTGCCATCTTTGCCTCAGTGGCCTTTACACGGACCTTCGGCTTCCCGGATCTGTCCTCTGCCAGATTTCCGAATATGCAGGTGAGAAAGGTGGTATCCGGTGTCAGGTAGGGCTCCACTGCCTTGCTGTACTCCTTTGATGCCAGGTTGACGATGACAGGATCCTCCTCCTCTCCCTCCAGCAGCTTTTCAAATAGGGTGCTGCCCCAGAAGTCATAGAGGCCTTTGACGCCTCCCGGCAGTGCCACCTTTGCCTGCATTTCCAGACGGTAGGGCACAATGCCGTCTAAGGGCCTTAACACGCCGTAGAATCCGGAAAGGATCCGCAGATGCTTCTGGACATACTCCCACTCACTTTTTTCAAATACCCCCGGAGCCATATACTGGTACTGGATCCCCTCATAGGATAAGAGAGCCGGGGTAAGGCGCTTTTTCAAGTCCATGTATGCAAAGCGCTCAAAATTCAGCCTGGCAATGGCCTCATTGCAGGCCCAAAGCTCCTTCGCCTCCTCGAACGAAAGAGACCTTATGTATTCCTTTAATTCTTCTGCCTTTGAAAGGAAACAGGGAAGACCTGCTGTGTCCAGTTCGTCTTCCCTGATATTCATCTTCTTGGCAGGTGATATGATGATCTTCATATTTCCACCTATTTTATCATTTCTATCCGCGGAAAATAGCAGAACAATACCTTTGCTATGATCTTATCCTTTTCCACGAATTTGTTCTTCCAGAACCTGGCGTCCATGGAATTGTTGCGGTTGTCACCCATCATGAAATAGCACCCTTCCGGCACCGTGTAGGGACCGTAAGAGCCTTCCATGGGCTCCGGCAGATAGGGCTCATCCAGAGGGGTCTCTGAACCATCGATGTAGACCTTGCCATCCACCACATTCACCGTCTCGCCCGGCATACCGATGATGCGTTTTACGTAGTAGGTCTTTCCTGTCAGGTCGTCAGGAAAATGGAAGATGACAACATCCCCTCTCTCAGGATCACTGTTGATATAGGACAGCCTGGAGCCTATGACACGGCTCTTTGCCATGATGGTAGTCTCCATGGAGCCTGTCGGTACACGGCTGTTGGCAATGATAAAGTTGTTTAAAACCATGGCAATGGCAACTGCCGCCACGATGATCTGGATCCAGCTGATGATCTCCTTCTTCAGGCTGAAGGGCTCCTCCTCCTGGCTCTTTTTTTTGCGGCTTCTCTTTCTGCCCTCTTCTTCTACTGGCATTTATGTCTCCTCTTTTCTGCTTCTATTTCATTTACCGTATCTGGCCGTCTCCAAATATGATATATTTGGTGGTAGTCAGCTCTTTTAACCCCATAGGTCCTCTGGCGTGGAGCTTCTGGGTGCTGATACCGATCTCAGCGCCAAAGCCAAATTCCTCTCCGTCTGTAAAGCGGGTGGAGGCATTGACATACACAGCCGCAGCATCCACCTCGTTTAAAAATTGCTGGGCATGGAAATAATCAGAGGTGATAATGGCCTCGGAATGACCTGTATTATAGGTATTGATATGGCTGATCGCCTCATCCACAGAATCTACCAGCTTTAAGGACAGGATATAATCCAGGTACTCCTTCCCCCAATCCTCCTCTGTGGCCGGTCTAAAGGAGGGCTCGATGGCCCTGGCGGCCTCATCGCTCCTGATCTCCACCTGCTTTTCACTCAGGCGCTTCTTTAGGAGGGGCAGGAAGCTGTCTGCGATCTTTCTGTGAACAAGAAGGGACTCACAGGCATTGCACACGCCGATGCGCTGTGTCTTGGCATTAAAAATAATGTCTAAGGCCATGTGGAAATCCGCAGACTCATCCACGAAGATATGGCAGTTTCCGGTGCCTGTCTCGATCACAGGAACTGTGCTGTTCTCCACAACCGTTTTGATCAGCCCTGCGCCTCCTCTGGGGATCAAAACGTCCACGTACTGGTTCAGACGCATGAGCTCCTTTGTGGTCTCACGGCTGGTATCCTCGATCAGCTGCACCGCATTCTCCGGGAGCCCGGCACGCGAAAGTCCTGTGCGAAGCCACTGTACGATCGCTTTGTTGGATTCTATGGCATCGCTGCCGCCCTTTAGGATCACGGCATTTCCTGATTTAAAGCAAAGGCCGAAGGCATCTGCCGTCACATTTGGACGGGCCTCATAGATCATGCCGATAACACCTAAGGGTACCCGCTTCTGTCCGATCTGGAGCCCGTTAGGACGCAGCTTCATGGAAAGGACCTCTCCCACCGGGTCATCTAAGGATGCCACCTGGAGCAGGCCGTCCGCCATGGACTGGAGCCTGCCAGGAGTCAGCTTTAAGCGGTCTAAAAGGCCCTGGCTCATGCCCTCCAGGCGTGCCTTTTCATAATCAGCCTCATTGGCTGAAAGGATCTCCTCTTCGCCCTCCAAAAGGGCCCTGGCGGCCTCCTCAAGGCCAATGTTTTTCTCTCTGGAGCCCAGTGTTCCCAGAATACGGGATACCTGCTTTGCCTGGCTTCCTATTTCCTGTAATGTCATCCCTCTTCCTCCCCTAAACGTCCTTGACTCCGCCATATTTCTTTCCCAGATCCGTGACAGAACCGTCCTCTTCCTTTATAGATATCCGGTTCAGATTGCCCCGCAGGCTTCCCCGGATCGCTTCTATGTATTCCCTGCGGAGTCTGGCCTGCTCTTCTTTCTCTTCCTCTGTCAGTCCTACGGACTGGGATTTATGGTACAGCTCATTAATGCGGTCAATTCTTGATGTGTCCATCTCGGCCTTTCCTCTCTTCTGTGGCTGTGTTCCAGCACACGAACTAATATTCATTATTCAAATAGTGCATCAGATCAAAATCCAGATTGGCGTGAGCCAGGAACAGGGTTCCCTTTTCCTGCCCTGTCATAATGTCCAGAATGACCTCCATCTTATCTCCGTTGGCGATCACCATATCCGCCCCGCTGTCTGTGGCGATCCTGGCCGCTGCCAGCTTGGCAGACATGCCGCCCGTACCCACATCGCTGCTGGAGGTGTCCTTGCCCATGCGCAGAAATTCCGGGGTGATCTCCGGTACAAGACTGATAAAACGGGCATCCGGGTTGCTGCGCGGATCGTCTGAATACAAACCGTCGATGTCGGATAACAGGATCAGCAGGTCCGCACCGATCAGGGCGGCTACAATGGCCGAAAGCCTGTCATTGTCTCCGAAGCTGTCCACGTAGGGGATCTCCGATGTGGACACGGTATCATTTTCATTTACAATGGGTATGGTTCCCAGATTTAACAGCTCATCAAAGGTGTTCTGGGCATTGTATCTGGAGGAATCATTGACCATGGTATCCTTTGTGAGAAGGATCTGGGCTGCTGTCTGATTATATTCAGCAAAAAGCCTCTGATATACCATCATGAGCCTTGCCTGCCCCACGGCGGCAAAGGCCTGCTTTTGTGCCAGGGTATCCGGCTTCCTGTGGTGTCCCAGGGCCTGCCTTCCGGCGGCAATGGCGCCTGAGGATACCAAGACCACGTCCCGGCCTTCTCCTCTCAAGTCGCTGATCACACGTATCAGCTTTTCTATCTTCATAAGGTTCAGCTCGCCTGTCTCAGGATGGGTCAGGGAGGAGGAGCCTATCTTTATGACGATCCTCTTTTTATCCTTTAATGTACTGCGTACCTGGCACTCCATGTCATGCTCCTTGATGTTTATTCGCAACAGTACCTATTGCTTAAACTGCTGCGTTTGTCCACTACTCGCTTTATCTTACACCAATTTGCAGGCCTCGTCAATTTCAAAGTCCTTACATCTTTTTAAAATGCGTGACGTTCCTCCGAAGCAAAGGGCTGATACCTGCTTATCAGCTCCTCGGCAGCTTTGATGCCGTCCATGGCTGCGGAAGTAATACCGCCTGCATAGCCGGCTCCTTCTCCGCAGGGAAACAGACCCTTGATCTCACTTTCCATGTGGCTGTCCCTGGGGATGCGCACCGGCGAGGAGGTCCTGCTTTCTACTCCCGCAAAAACCGCATCCGGGCGGTCAAAGCCCTCTATGATAGAGCCAAAGCCCTCCATGGCCTCCAGCAGGGACTGGGACAAAGCTTCCGGCAGCACTCTGCGGAGGTTTGCAAAGGCATACTGGCCCCGAAAGGCCGGAGTCACGCCTCCAAAGGCTTCCGACACCCTGTTTTCCTTAAAATCACCGTAGAGCTGAACGGGAATGCGCCCATTTCCGGCTTGATAGGCCTTTTCCTCCAGATCACGCTGAAAGGCCACGCCTGCCAGGGGGCCTGTGCCATAGGATGCAAAATCCTCCGGCGTCACGGTAACGATCAGGGCGCTGTTGGCATTTTCCCCCGCCCGGTCGTGGTAGCTCATGCCGTTTACCGCCAGGCGGCCCGGCTCAGAGGAGGCATTTACCACATAGCCTCCGGGGCACATGCAGAAGGAATAGACGCCGCGGCCTGACGAGGTCTGCCTCGTGAGCTTGTAGCTGGCTGGCCCCAGCTCCTTTACCTCCTCTTTGCCGTACTGGCTCCTATTGATCAGGCTCTGGGGATGCTGGATACGCAGGCCTACTGCAAAGGGCTTTGGCTCCATAGGTATGCCTCTGGCCCAGAGCTGCCCAAAGGTATCTCTGGCACTGTGGCCAATGGCAAATACAGCGGCCTCTGTCCGGATGACCTCCCTGTCATTGACAGTAAGGGAGGTAAGCCTGCCCTCCTCTATGGTGACATCCGTCACCTGGCTTAAGAAGCGTACCTGGCCTCCCAGGCTTTCAATCTCACGGCGCATGGCCTTCACGATGCAGCTTAAGACATCGGTGCCAATGTGGGGCTTATTGACATAGCAGATGGATGGGTCAGCCCCAAATTCCGTGAAAATACGGAGCACCTCGTGGTTTCTGCCGGAGGCATCCTTTACCAGGGTATTCAGCTTTCCGTCGGAAAAGGTGCCTGCTCCTCCTTCGCCAAACTGGACATTGGAGGACGGACAGAGCTCCCCTTCCTTCCAGAACCTGTCCACCCGCGCAGTCCTGGCATCCACATCCTCCCCGCGCTCTAACAGCAGCGGGCGGTAGCCCTTTCTCGCCAGGATCAGGCCGCAGAAAAGTCCTGCCGGGCCCGTGCCTACGATCACCGGGGGATGGGACAGAACACCCGGACCCGGCTTTGGAAGCCGGTAGGGGACCTCCCTGTGGACAGAAATGTTCCTGTCCTTCAGCCTGCGCACCAGCTTTTCCTCTCTCTGGCCGCCTGACTCCCTTAACTCAATATCTACGACATAGCTGTAGAAAATATCCGGCTTTTTCCTGGCATCAATGGACTGCTTTCTGATGCGGACCTGTGACAATGCCTCCGGCTTTAAGCCGGCCTTTTTTGCCGCCTGGCTCTGCAGCTCCTCCATGGTGTGGCCCAGGGGCATTTTCAGCTGGTTGATACGTATCATCTATGGTTCCTCTTTTCTTTGGGGATACTCCGTTTTTTGTGTTCCTCTGTGCGGGAGGGCCGGGCTGCAAAGCTCCGGCTGGCCGATGCACCGGAGCCGTGGCTGACTCGTACAGCCTGACGCTCTCCCGGTCCGCTGCTGCCTGCGCCCGCGGCGCTCCGCCCTGCCAGCACTCCGCTGGACCAGGCAAACTGCAGGTTATAGCCGCCGCATATGCCGTCCACATCCAGGATCTCTCCTGCCAGATACAGATCCTTCCTGATCTTTGATTCCATGGTGGACGGGTCGACCTGTCTTGTGTCCACGCCTCCGCAGCACACCTGGGCATTGGCAAAGGGATTGACGGACATGACGATAGCCTCATACTCCTTTAACTGCCCAAGGAGCTTTGCGATCTGCTTTCCCGACAATTCCCCTGCTTTTTTCTCAGGGCTGATCCCGGCAAGCTTTAACAGCACTGCTCCCAGCTTTTTATTCAGCATTCCGGTAAAAAGCTCCTCCGCCGGCTTATATCCCACCACATCCGCTCTCTTCCGTAACAGGTAAAAAGCATCCTTTGCCTCCCATTCCGGCATAAAATCGATATAGGCCCTTACCTTCTTTCCCTCATCCAGCGCCCTTGCCGCAAACCGGCTCACCTGGAATACAGGAATCCCGGACAGCCCATAATCGGTCAGCTGCAGCTCCCCTCTGTCCTCCGCCGTCTTTTTCCCGTCTATTGTCAAACAGATGCGGGCATCGGTGCGGATACCTGCCAGCTGCTTATACATACTCCCCTGGCAGCGGAGCTGCACCAACGCCGGAAGAGGCTTGATAAGGGTATGGCCCAGGCTCTTTGCCAGCTCATAGCCGCTCCCGTCAGAGCCGGTGGCGGGCGCTGCCTTAGAACCTGCTGCCAGGATCAGAGCATCCGTGTCCACCCTTCCCTGATCTGTCAAAATAGCAAAGCCGCCATGATCGCCTTCCCTGATCTCCTTCACATGGCATGAAAGAAGCACCTCCACCCCCAGATGACTGGTCTCGCTGCGCAGCACGTCCAGCACCGAGGAGGCCTGGTCGGAATTGGGATAGATATATCCGTTTCTGTTCTTTGGCACAATACCTAAAATCCCAAAAAATTCCAGTGTTTCCTCCACCGGAAAGCCCTCTATGACCTTCATCGGAAAGCTTTTCTGGCTGCTCCTGAAGCAGTCAGACTCCATCCGCAGATTCGTCAGGTTGCAGCGGCCATTTCCCGTGGAAAGGATCTTCTTTCCTACTCTGTCCATATGCTCTATGATCGTAACCTGAGCCCCGGCCCTGGCCGCTTCAATGGCTGCCGCCAGGCCGGAAGCGCCGCCGCCTATGATCCCTACCCGTCTTTTCATCAATATAAGCCCCGCTTTTCTTTTTCTATTCTTCTCATGCTTTATCACAACACATTTTAAACGGTTTTACTCTTTATTTCAACTACTTCCTGTATCCGGCAAAAAATACAGGCAGAAACACTGCCTTTGCAGCATTCCTGCCTTTTTCATAATGATATTTCTCATTCAGCTGGTATAAGACTCCAGATAATGATACACATCCATCATAGATGGAAACCAGATCCCCTCTAAGAGCCTTTCCCGCTCTGATTCCGGGAAATCAGTCTCCGGGATGTGGGTATAGAGGCAGATGGTGCTGCGGTCGCTGCAGAATACCAGAAGGAAGCCCGCCTCTGACACCAGATAATACTCCTCCGCCGGGGAGCTGGTCTCCAGGACCGGCTTTATCTGCTCCTGGTTCATAGCAGTCTTTTCGTCCATGTCGTTGACGGTCTCTGTCTCGATCACCGTGTTTGGGACAGCCCTCTCCTGCCTCACGGAATATCTAGTAAGACCATAGCCTGCGATCAGGCAGACTACGGATGTAACAGCAAATAAAAGAAAGCAGTACATCACACGCTTCATAGAGCTTTACCTCCTTTTAGCGTTAGTATCTGCTTTCTCTCTCTGTTTTAATCACATTTTTTCAATTTTCCTGCAGCTGCGGCAAAAACCGGCAAACGCCGCTCTTTCCGCCATTACAAAAGACGGACCTTTTTCAATATCCTCACAAGCTTTGTCCCCATGGGCATTCCCTTGAGTTCCTTCTCGTTCACCGCCCCTGTCTTCACCAAAAGCACGCCGTACACCACAATGGCAGCCGCCACCGCAGGCAGCACCACCAGAGCCATGCCCAACCTGCCTCTCATAAGGGAGGAAGGAAGGATAAGCTCCACGCCCCTGTACACCCCGTAAGCCGCCGCTCCCATGAGCAGGGCACAGACCGTTGGCAGAAGAAAGGACTTTTTATACTCCTGGTCGTATCCTGCAACCACCTCGATGGTCCTTGCATTTAACAGGCACATCACCAGGGCAAATATGATGTTGGCAAATACCACACTGTATATCCCCATCTTAAGGACCTTAAGGAACAGCTCCAGGACAGCCACATGGATGACAAGGGCTGCCACTGCATGGCGGATGGGCGCGTCCATCCTGTTGAGCCCTTGGAGAATGGCATTGGTGACCGTAGACAGGGAGTAAAAGACCACAGCCAGAGAGCCCACCATGGAAAGGCGGATCAACAGGCTGTTGTCCTCGCTGATAAACAGAAGGTTACACACTGGCTCTGCCAGCACCGTGATCCCAACCGCTGCCGGAATGGCGATCAAAAGAGAAAACCGGATGGAGGTGGCGATACGCTCTAAAGTCTGCTCCCTGTTGCCGCTGGAGACTGCTCTCGTGAGGGATGGGATCAGCGAGGAGGAAAGGGAGTTTGACACAGCCACCGGTATATTGAACAGGAGCTGGTACTGCCCTAAAGCTCCCCAGAAAATAGCAATGGCAGCTGCGCTGTAGCCCAGCTTGTCCATCCCCTGGCCGAAGAGATAATTATCGATCACGTTGGAACAGTTGTAAATGCCGCTGCTCACCACGATGGGGACCACTGTGACCGTCAGGATGTAAAAGAGACGTCCATAGCTTTCCACCCGGCCGCGATCCTCTCTTCTGTCCCCTGAGGAGCCCACTGCACTCCTGCCCTTTGTGGCAGTCAGGATCATAAAGAAGATCAGAGCGGTCAATGCCCCTGCTCCCGTGCCGATGGTTCCTCCGGCAGCGCCCAGAGCATAGGAATAATCCTCTGCCCCCTGGGCTGCATTCATGGAAACTCCCACATTGAAAAGAAGTCCTGCTGCGACCACGCTCACCACTGCATTTACGATCTGCTCCAGTATCTGTGATACAGCCGTGGGCACCATGGTGCCTGTGCCCTGGAAATAGCCTCTTAAGACTCCCAGATAAGCCATGATCCAGATAGTGGGAGCCAGCGTCTTCAGAGCATACCGGGAAAAGGGCGTCTTTATCATCTCTGCAAATGCATCTGCCCCGAACCAGAGCACGGCCGCCGCTATGCCTCCTGCAATGGTCGCATAGATAAGCCCTGTCTTTAAAATGCGCCTGCAGTTTTTGTACTCCCCTCTCGCCAGGCGGGAGGAGATCATCTTTGATACTGCCACAGGCATGCTGTAAGAGGAAAGGATCAGAAGAATGTTGTAGACATTGTAGGCCGAAGTATAATAGCCGTTTCCCTGTTTGCCAATGATATCGTTTAGAGGCATCCGGTACAGCATGCCGATGATGCGCACCAGGATACCTGCCATTGCCAGAATACTGCCCTGTATCACGAAGTTGGCCGCCTTTTGCTGTCCGGTGTTCGATTTCTTTCTGCCCTGTTTCATTTCTCTTTACTGTGCTCCGTCTTTTCCCAAAATCTGGGATTTATCAAAATCCCTTGTAGATATAATGCATACCCAGGTCTGGCCCTGATTGAACACTACTTCCCTGTGGTCCAAATCATAATAATGGGTAACGCCAAATTCCCCGTCCTTTTCCCAGCTGATGGGAATCGCTTTTCCCCCGGTCATAAAGTAGCCGCACTCAGAGGTATGTACATTGATCGCCAGATATTCCGTGGTGGCATAATAGCCGGACTGGCAATACTGGAAGATCACATTTTTTGCCGTAATGGGGCCCTCGCTGCCCTCGTGGACGCCGCCGTACTGGTAACGGTGATAGAGTCCGTCTGACTCATCATACCGGAAGGTGGCCTGGTTCATGGCATAGCCCGGCTTTAAGACGGCTGCATCCATGACTCCCGGCCTGTCGTCTAAGGACACCTCCATGCCGTCCCTGGCAAAGAGGTAATGGCCCTTATAGGAGGGATCGTACTCCTGGGAATAGCCCAGAATCCCGATGGATTTCTGTAGGCGCTCCCCGCTTGTGTAGGCATTGTGCGGGGATTTCTTGTCCTTGCTCCTGTAGTAGGCCGTTCCTCCGATGGCATCCAGACCGTTGATGTTGTCCACATTGTCCAGATAGGGCTTTGCAAAGGTGCTCTGGCCGTAGTGAGCGTAGATGGCGTCAAATTCCCTGGCAAAATACGTATAGTAGGTCCGGCAGCTGCGCACGGAGCCGATCCTGTCCAGATCATCATAATCCTCCAGGATCGCCATATAGCGGTTCATGCCGCCCTCCACCGGAGCCTCGTAGACAACGCCGGCCCTGTTGATGCCGTATTGGGGCCTGGCCTCCTTGTCATTGCTCATCATGACAGCTACAGGCCGGCGATTTCCCTTTGATACGTCCACCATCTGGCCAGTCAGATAGCTGCGGATACGTCCGTCCTCTTCCTCCCGCTCTTCGGGCAGATAGTAGTCCGTATCCCCGATATCAGGCTCTTCCTGTTTCTCCTCATCTGAGTATATTGTAATATCCGCAGCAGGCGTAGGCGCTTCTGTGGCTGCCTCTGTCCCTTTGGTGGGAGCCGGGGCCACTGCTGCCTCTTTGGAGCAGCCTGTCAGAGACAGCGCTGCTGCCATGGAAAGAGCCGCTGCCCCCCAGAGTCCAAACCATTGCCGCCATCCTCGCCTGCTTCTCATCTCTTGTACCCCCTCATGTCAAGTATCTCTCTCTGACGCCTTTCCATTTCCAGGCGCTCCTCCTCCTCCATGTGGTCATAGCCGCACAGATGGAGCATGCTGTGAGCGGTCAGGAAGGCCAGCTCTCTTGTCTGGGAATGACCGTATTTTTCTGCCTGCTCCTCCACCTTGTCCACGGAGATCACAATGTCTCCCAACATCAGCTCCCCCGTCTCCGGATTAAAATAATCCTCCACAGCCTCCTCCACGTGGTCAAAGTCCGCAGGGCTTTCATAGTCCACCAGCGGGAAGGAGAGCACGTCTGTGGGTGCATCGATTCGGCGCTGCTCCCGGTTGATCTCCTGTATGGATGCATTATCTGTCAAAATGACGTTTACTTCTGCCTCGTAGGGGCATTTTTCATAATCCAGTGCCGCTGTCACAATGTCATTTATGATCTCCTCATAGGGAAGATCCAGCCTTTTTTCTGCCTCGTATTCCACTGTAATCGTCATACACAGTTCCTCTCTCTCAAAAACGTACCTTCGCCCTCCGAAGCTTCGGTGCCTTCCCAGCTCCCTTAAACTCCTTCTCCCTGGGAGCACCGCCCTTTTTCGGTCCTGCCTTCTTCTCATAATCGTCATAGGCCTGGACGATCTTCTGCACCAGGGGATGGCGCACCACGTCAGAGCTTGTCAGATAGCAGAAGCCGATATCATCGATCTTCTTCAGCACCTTTAGGGCCGTATCAAGGCCGGACACAGCGCCGGATGGCAGGTCCTTCTGGGTCTGGTCGCCGGTGATGATCACCTTTGAGCCAAAGCCGATCCTGGTAAGAAACATCTTCATCTGAGCCGGGGTGGTATTCTGGGCCTCATCCAGGATGATATAGGCGTTATCCAGGGTACGGCCTCTCATATAGGCAAGGGGAGCCACCTCGATAAGCCCCTTCTCTGAATTGTGCAGGTAGCTCTCCGCCCCCATGATCTGGTAAAGGGCATCGTAGAGAGGGCGGAGGTAAGGGTCGATCTTACTCTGGAGATCTCCCGGCAGAAAGCCCAGCTTTTCTCCCGCCTCAATGGCAGGGCGGGTCAGTATGATCCTTCCCACCTCGCCGTTTTTAAAGGCCTGGATCGCCATGGCCATGGCAAGGTAGGTCTTTCCTGTACCGGCCGGGCCGATACCGAACACGATCATTTTCTTCCGGATGGAATCCACATACTGCTTCTGCCCCAGGGTCTTTGGCTTTACCGGCTTTCCTGTGACAGTCCTGCAGATGATGTCCTTGTCGATCTCCAGTATCTGTCCGTCATTTTCCGTAAATGACAGGGACAGGGCGTAGTCCACATTCTGCTCCGTAATGGCATTGCCCCGCTTTGAAAGCTCGATCAGATTGCTGAATACGCTCTTTGCCTGGCCGATCGTCTTCTCCGGCCCGATGATCTTGATCTCTCCGTCCCTGGCGATCATGGTGACGTGGAGCGTGCGCTCTATTTTCTTTAAGTAAGCATCAAACTGTCCGCAGACATTCCGCTCATGCTCTGCCGGAATGTCGATCATTGTCTCAATTACACTCATTAGGCTATGTTACGTCTCCTCTGAATCTATAGTCATCCCCGGCTCCTCCTCCGTAATGGGCTGATGCTCCACAATGGATTCCTCTGTCACCAGGGTTCCGGATATCACGCTTCCGGCTGCACTTGTATCTATTCTATCATCATTTTCAAGAATGTGTACCCCTTTTTCCTCTAAATTTTCTGCGAATTGGGAATAGATGGATCCTGCCAATGCTTCCAGCTCTGATCTTGTGTAGTTCCTTTCATAGGATACCATCTCATGCCCCTCGATATTCCCCAGATAAAAGGGAAGATAAAAATTGGAAAACAGCTTGAGCTGCTTCTCCTCCATGGAATAATCCCATTCCAGCTTTGAGGCAGTGGGCATGAGAAGGGTAAAGGACCATTTTCCTGCTTTTATGTACCATCCCCTCCGCCTTTCCCCTGTGGGAATGCGCACCTGATGCACCAGAGGAAACCGTTTTTCGTACTGTGTCATTGTCCTGGCCCGGATGTCAGCATCTGCGGGGACATAGTAGGCACTCAGCTCCTCCCCGCTGTCACCGATAATGGGAATGCGCCCTTTTACCAGCACCTGGCCCGCCTCCACCTCGTCACCTGGCGCCACCTGGGCAATGCCCTGGCGCACTACCATGGAGGTGATAATACCTGATTTTGACGCCACAATGTCTCTGGGGGTATCATCCTTATCAGGGATCACAGAGAGGACCTCATTTTCTTTGATGTGGATCAGAAGCCTTGTTCCCGATACCCGTGCAGAGACCCAGGTAATCTCCGGAAAGCTCGTGCGGATGGCTGCCTCCAGATCCTCACAGTTGATCCTGGATTTTAACATCCCATAGTAGGTGTCCTGGGTTTCCAGCCATTTCACCAGTGTATCGTACGTGTACCGGTAATTTCCTTCAAACTGGATATCCCAGATAAATAACGTCATGATCCATAGGATCCCAAAGAATCCGCCTATTCCGGCTGCATAATACCAGCGCTTTCTGTGCCTGTACATAAAAAAAGGAAGGCCAAAGCGGCCTAGGATGCGCAGCCTCACCCTGGCCTTTCGCACCAAGGGCCTTACACGGCGGTAGGACTCAATTGTCATATAACATTCGTAATCCCCCTCAGGGCCGCAGACAAGCCCCCACAGCTCCAGACCGCGGGCATTGCAGAGATTTAAAAAACGCTCCGGGGAATAGCCCTGGAGCCGTATCTTCACGTATCCCTTCCAGTTATGTAAAAGCCATGTGATCAAAGAGGTTCCCTCCTTATGCCAGCTTCCTCGGCACTTCCGGCCAGCTCATCTGCACGGGCTGTCACGTTTCAAAGTCTACCGATGCAATTGTCCCTGTTATCTTCATTTCCTCCGCCGTGTAGTATTCGATGCACAGGCCGGAGCCATGGATCAGGATGCGGCAGTTTTGTGCCTGGAGCTTCACCAGGGTATCTGTGTACATCAGGATGCTCCTGTAGTTCTCAATGCACACCTCCCGCCGCCCTACAAAGCTCACAAGCACATCTCCCAGGATCACATCTCTGGGAAGCCCCAGTGCTGATACTGCTGCTGCCTTTGATACCCATGCCATATCCATACGCTCCTGCTACACTGGTTCCTTTTATTATATGCCGGATAGCCCGATATGATACAAATCCTTTCTTCTGTTTTTTATGAGGGGAAGCTGCTCCCTGACAGCCTTGATCGCATCCAGGTCGATCTCCTGCACCAGGATGCCCGGCTTCTCATCCAGCCTGCCAAGGATCCTCCCCCATGGATCTGTTACGATGGAATTTCCATAGGAGACATAGGGGCCGTTTACATCCCTGGCAGGAGCGCAGCCTGCCATGAACAGCTGGTTATCCACTGCCCTTCCTCTGAAATGAAGCTCCCAATGGGCCGGCCCCGTAGTCATATTGAAGGCCGCGGGGATTATGATAGCCTCCGCCCCCTGCAGCGCCATGATCCGGGACAGCTCCGGAAAGCGGATGTCAAAGCACAGGCAGACTCCCACCTTCCCAAAAGCCGTATCCACGACTGTCACATCATTTCCCGGAGAAAATACCCTGCTCTCAAAAAACTGCTGTCCCCCCGGCACATCGATATCAAACAGGTGCACCTTTCTGTGCCTTCCGATCTGCAGGCCCTCCGGGTCAAAAATGAAGCTGGTATTATAAATCTTTCCCCCCTCTTCCTCCGGCATGGAGCCTCCCACCAGATATACGCTGTTATCCGCAGCCATCTCCTTTAAAGCCTGCCAGATCTGTCCTCCTTTCGGCTCCTTCCTTCGCACAAATTCAGAATTTTGATACAGGCAGCAGAACATCTCCGGCAGCACCACCAGTTCTGCTCCCTGCTCTGCAGCTTTTTTTACCCCTTTTCTGGCTGTCTCAAGATTCCTTTCTACCCCCGGGACAACCTCCATCTGTACTAAGGCCAATCTCAATTTTCTCATCATAACCTCCTTACTCCCACCTGTTCCAAAGCAATTTCCAAAGCAATTTCCAAAGCAATTTCAAGCAACCTCCATCCAATAACAAAAAGCTCCTCTCTGACCAATCAATGACGTTCAAAAAGGAGCTTTTCACAATTAATTTATATTATTCATCCCAGTTGTGGTAGACAGCCTGGACGTCATCGTCCTCATCCAGCAGATCCAGGATCCTGGTCAGCTTCTTGATATCCTCCTCATCGGAAAGCTCTACCCAGGTCTGTGGGATCATGGTAACATCGGCCTGCAGCATGGGGATCTTCTGAGCTTCTAAGGCCTCACGGACAGCGGAAAAATCCTCCGGAGCAGTGATCACCTCAAAGCTGTCCTCCTCCTCAGAGAAGTCCTCTGCGCCTGCATCTAAGGCAACCATCATGAGCTCGTCAGCGTCCATCTCGCACTCTTCCTTGTCAATGATGATCTGGCCCTTCTTGTCAAACATGTAGGATACGCTTCCCGGTGTGCCTACATTGCCGCTTCCCTTTGTGAAGGCGCTCCTCACATTTGCTGCTGTACGGTTCTTGTTGTCTGTCAGAGTATCTACGATAATCGCTACGCCGCTGGGGCCGTACCCTTCGTATGTAAGGGTCTCATAGTTCACGGAGGCTGCGTCTCCTGCTGCCTTCTTGATGCCGCGGTCAATGGTATCGTTAGGCATGTTGTTTGCCTTTGCCTTTGCAATTACATCACGGAGCTTGCTGTTGTTGGCCGGATCCGGGCCGCCCTCCTTTACTGCAACTGCGATCTCACGTCCGATGACAGTAAATATCTTTCCCTTTGCAGCGTCATTTTTCTCCTTCTTATGCTTAATGTTGGCAAATTTTGAATGTCCTGACATTGGTAAAACATCCTTTCTTCTTTCTTTTTTCTTTTTTCTCACTCTATCCCCTGTACCTGCAGCTCCAGGAAGGGATACATATCTTTTTTATCTTAACACGATTTTTTTAGACTGACAAGTGGGGAAATCATGTGATCTCCACAGCCAGGTTCCGCAGCCACTTCTTCTGCCGGTAGCGGATATACCCCAGAACCGCCTTATAAACCTCCTCCAGCATTACCAGGGCATATACGGTGTAGATCGGAAGCTTCCACACAAGAGCCCCTAAAAATGCCAGCGGCACGCCAATAAACCACACGCCGCTCGTATCCAAAAACAGGCACATCTTCGTGTCCCCGCCGCTCCGAAGAACGCCTACCACATTGATGTAATT
This sequence comes from Lacrimispora sp. 210928-DFI.3.58, assembly GCF_020554865.1. Lineage (GTDB taxonomy): Bacteria > Bacillota > Clostridia > Lachnospirales > Lachnospiraceae > Enterocloster. The sequence goes on along the minus strand of NZ_JAJCIC010000003.1, from coordinate 215,184 downwards.
AAACATCTTGAAGGGCATATAGGCGGCAAACAGAAGGATGCACAGGTTCACATCATGGGCGACCTCAGGCGTGATGTTGTACAGGCCGATGATGGGTATGCGTATCCCTACCACCACTGCTGCCGAAGCCAGCATCACAAAAAATTCCAGGATAAAGAAATGGGTGGCATAGGTCTCCGCCCGCTTCAGCTTCCCTCCTCCCAGCTCATTGCCCAGGATGACTGCCGTGGCAGCGCTCAAGCCCTGGAACAGCACCACCACGATATCCTGGATCGTGGTGGCAATGGTGATAGCGGCCACCGCATTGTCCCCCATACGGCCGTAGGCCAGGGAATACATGGTGGTTCCCAGCCCCCACATGAACTCATTGGCGATCACAGGGGCAGAGGTATCAAAAAACTTCCTGATAAACTGCCCGCTCCAGCCAAAGAGACCGGAAAAGCCGCAGGCCAAAGGCAGCCGCTTCCCATATACATATGCCAGCACAAGGCAGATTTCCAATATCCTGGCCGTAAGGGTGGCCAGAGCTGCCCCGGCCACGCCCAGGGCGGGAGCTCCGAACTTTCCGAAGATGAGCACATAGTTCAGGCAGATATTTACAATGATCGCAATACAGCTTGTCACCACAGGGAACACCACACGGTTCACTGCCCGCAGCATTGCCACATACACATTGGTAAGGGCGATAAAGGGGTAGGTAAGGGCTGCAATGCGCAGATAGCCGGCCCCCAGGGAAATGCTGGCCTCACTTGTGGTAAATATGCGCATTACCATCTGGGGACGGACAATGGAAGGCACCACAAAAAACAAGGCCCCGCCCAGGGCTAACAAAATGGACAGGCCCAATACCTTCCTGATATTTTTCACATCGCTGTTTCCCCAGAACTGGGCTGCCAGCACGCCGCTTCCGCTGACAATGCCGAACACCAGCAGGGAAAACACAAAAAATACTTTATTTGCCAGTCCCACGGCTGCAATGGCCGTAGCCCCAAGGCTTCCGATCATCAGGGTGTCCACCAGGTTCACCACTGTGTTCAGCATACCCTGCAGGGCCACGGGACAGGCGATCATCAGGGCTTTCTTTAAAAAACGTCTGTCATGAAACATCTCCCTGGTGCTCTTTGCTAACTGCATCATTCTTCTCTTCCACCAATTCTTTCTTTTCCTCCGGCTGCTCCCTGGGGAGCTTCTGGACCAAAACGCTCTCGATCATTTTATTTCCGGCTTTCATGACCTTGAAGCGGTAACCGCCAAAGTCCACCTCCGGCTGCTCGTCCTCCTGGGGGATGCGGTCCAGGCGTGATACCAGATAACCATTCAGGGTATCATAGGCATCCAGGTCCTCCTGGTCAAATTCCATCTCCAGGGTATCCATCACATCGTCCAGAGGGGTAAGGCCGCTCATGACATAGGAGCCATCAGGTCCCGGAGTGATAAATTCCTCCTCCTCATCGTACTCATCCATGATATTTCCGACGATCTCCTCCAGAATGTCCTCCATTGTCAAAAGGCCTGCTGTCTGTCCATACTCATCCACTACGATCTCCATGTGGATCTTCTTTGACTGCATTTCCTTAAAAAGGGTGTCAATGTTCCTGGTCTCAGGTATAAAGTTTGCCTCACGCAAAAGTCCTGGGATATCCTTTATGAGCCAATCCTCCTTGTCCTCCTTTGAGGCGCAGGAAATGGCATCTCTCAAGTGGAGGATACCGATAATGTCATCAATATCTTCTCCGTAGACAGGATAGCGGGTGTTCACCCCTTCACTCAAAATAAAGTCCACTGCCTCCTTTAGGGGCATAGAGCCGTCCAGGGCCGTGATGTTGGTGCGGTGGGTCATGATATCGGAGGCATCCTTATCCCCCAGCTCAAAGATGTTGGTGATCATTTCTGTCTCATCCGCCTCTAACACGCCCTGCTCATGACCTTCATTTACCATGGACATGATATCTTCTTCTGTTACATTGTCATCCTCGTCGGAAAGCTCCGTCCCAAAGGCCTTCAGAATCAGCCCGGATATCAGGGTGATGACCTTTGTGAGGGGCAGGAAGACACCAGTGACAAGCAGCACTGCCGGGAGCATATGGTAGCCCCATTTTTCCGGATTCTTCTTTGCCAGCCGTTTGGGGATAACGATTCCAAAGCTGATGATCAGAAGAAGGAGCACCAGGGTGACGAATACGACCCCCAGAGTCTGCCCCCACCAGGGACCAGTCAGGAAGCCGTTCCCGGAAGCCTTGCCAATCGATTCTTCACCCGGCTTTAACACAGCCTTCAAAAACTGCCTTACCTGCACCGGAAGTATAACAGCGCCTGTGATCATGCCGATCAGATGAGTGGTGATCTGGATCGTATGTATAAACCTGCCTGGCCGGTTTACAAATTCAAGAAGGCGGGCCGCCTTTTTGTTGCCCTCCTCCGCCTCATCCTCCAGCTTTCCTTCATTTACATTCTGAATGGCAGAGCCAAAACCGTAGAAGGCCCCCTCCAGCAGAATGAAACCAATGAGAATCAAAATACTGACAGGCGAATAACCATCGTCCATAATAAAAAAAAGACTCCTTTCTTAACCTGAAACATGAAAAGCAGAGAAATGCCCTGCTAAACCTACATGCGTCCAGCGGGCGGACGCACTACCGCACCGCGAAAGTCTGGCGGACGCATTTGGCATACTTGAATACATGCCGCCTATACGGCGGCAGGACTTTCACAGTAATAAATGGCATAACTCTGCTTATCATAGCATTTTTCTTAGATTTCGTCAATGAGGCCCAATCCTTTCTCCCAGAATTTATCCCAGAAAAACCTCCTGAAGCCCCTCATTTTCCTTCTCCATCCTTTGTATGGCTGCGCAGCAAGCACGCAGACCTGTCTGACCTCATACGCTGCAGCTACTTATGTATGCAGCTCCAGGCTTATCATCAGCGCCTCGTCCACCTTCTGCTGCAGCTCCCCGTCAATATGGCATATTTTCTCCCTGAGCCTCTGCTTGTCAATGGTCCGCAGCTGCTCCAGCAGGATGACGGAATCCTTTACCATGGAATACCGCCTGGCACAGAGCTCCACATGGGTAGGAAGCTTTGCCTTGTTCATCCTGGAGGTAATGGCTGCGCAGATCACCGTGGGGCTGTGCTTATTTCCCACATCGTTCTGTATCACCAGCACAGGACGGACGCCTCCCTGCTCGGAACCCACCACCGGCCGCAAATCTGCATAATAAATATCTCCACGTCTGATAATCACACTGCTCACACTCCGTCATTTTTGTCACCTTTCCATCTAGTATTGACCTGTTTTCCCCCAGGTATACACAGGTGGACCCCTGCATGATTATCATATGACGGAGGACTTTCTTTGGAGCCTGCCAGAACTGCTGCTACATATAGCCAAAGCCCTCATATACATCGTGGAAATAATCCTTTGTGCCAACGATCTGCCCGCCTCTTACATAGACTCTGGGAACCCTCTTTCCCAGATTGCAGACCATCTCATAGTGGAAGCCGCCGCCTAAGGCTGCCAGCTCCTCCACTGTGATCTCATCGTCCCCGTCCCTGCCGATCAGGGTGACCTCGTCATCCTCACAGGCCTCCGGGATATCCGTGACATCCACCATAAACTGGTCCATGCACACACGTCCCAGGATCCGGGCCCGCTTTCCGCGGATCAGGACAGAGGCCTTGCCGGAAAGGCTGCGCAGATAGCCGTCCCCGTAACCCACAGGGATGGTAGCCACTCTCATGGGCTTCTCTGTCACATAGGTACCCCCATAGCTGATGGGACATCCCGGCTCCATATCCTTTATGTAGGTGATGACGCTCTTTAATGCCATAGCGGGACGGAGCTTTACGGCCTCCCTGTCCACCTCGTCGGAAGGATAGAGCCCGTAGATGGAAATGCCCGCACGCACCATATCAAGGCTGTTGGAGCCCAGGGACTCGATGATCCCTGCACTGTTGGAGCAGTGGCGGATGGGGATCGCCACTCCACGCTCCTCCAAGTAGCCCAGAAAGCGCAGGTATGCCTGATACTGGGCCTCATAGGCAGCCTTATCCGCCTCATCCGCCCTGGCGAAATGGGTGAACATTCCCTCAATGCGCAGTCCGGGAAGCCTGCTCATCCTCTCTGCCATATCAGCAGAAGCCTTGTCCGGCTTCATGCCGATGCGCCCCATGCCGGTATCCACTGCCAGATGGATGAAGGCTGTTTTCCCGTTCTTTACCGCAAGGTCGGAAAGTGCTTTCGCCTTCTCATATTGGAATATGGCCGGGCGGATGTCATAGCGCAGAAGCTCCCCGTACCTGGACTCGTGGGTGACACCCAGGATCAATATCATCTTCTTGATCCCGTGACGGCGCAGTATGATGGCTTCATCGATCGTAGCCACCGCATAGCCCTCTACATAAGGATCAATGGCCCTGGCAACAGGAACAGCGCCGTGGCCGTATCCGTCTGTCTTTACCACCCCGATCATGGCCGTGGAAGGCGGCAGATTCTCCTTCATCTCTTTCATATTTGACACAACCGCATCCAGATCAATGGCTGCATATACCCTGCTGTAGGGTCTCATGACAATGTCCTCCCTTTGTTTTCCATTTTCAATTACCCTCAGTGGTCGAGGGCACACACGCCTTGTCCACTGAGGGTATCGTAAGCCTATGACTACAGCACCTGCTCCACTGCATTGGCAAGCTCTGTGGCAAGAAGGCTGTGGCCTCCCGATACACTGGCTGCTTCTCCTGCCAGTCCATGGACATACACGCCCAGACATGCGGCATCCTCTACCTCCAGCCCCATAGCCATGAGTCCGGCGATGATGCCTGTAAGCACATCGCCGGAGCCTGCCTTTGCCATGGCGCTGCAGCCGCTTGTGTTAATATAGAGCTCCCCATCCTTTCCAGCCACCACAGAAGCAGCGTCCTTTAAAACGCAGGTGATCCCGTAGCGGGAGGCATAGCTTAAGGCCGCTCCGGGAAGATCCTCCTGGATCTCCTTTACAGACTGTCCTGTCAGACGTGCCATCTCTCCCAGATGGGGTGTGATAACAATATTTTCTGTATAGTATGCCGTCAGATACGGGTGAGCAGCTACCAGATTAAGCCCGTCCGCATCAAGGATGACCGGAACAAAGGCGCTTGTCAGGATATCCTCCACCAGATACTCTGCATAATCCTCTGTTCCAAGCCCCGGCCCCAGCACCACCACATCGGCCCAGTTCATCTGCTCCTCTATCATTTCCCGGAAGGCCTCGCGTCCCTCCAGGATTTGCTCCGGCCTGTACACAGCCAAAATAGCCTCCGGAAGAAGGGTCTTTAACGCCTGCCGGTTCTCCTCCACGGTCAGTATCTTCACAAGACCTGCCCCCGTCCTGTAGGCAGCCAGGGCGCTTAAGTAAGCGGCTCCGCACATATCCTTCGAGCCCGCTGCTATGAGGACACGGCCAAAGGTCCCTTTGTTGGAGTAGGCCCGCCTTCCGGGGATCCGTTCCAGATCTTTCTTTTCATAGGCAGCAGCCCAGCCCAGGGGAAGATTTCCCGGACGGTCTTCGGAAAGGTCTTCTGAAAAGGCGCTCAAAGGCTCTCCGCCTTCAGAAGGATTCCCCTGGCCGGGAGCGTCCTCCAATGCCGCCGGTGGAAAGCCCACGGGATCGATGATGACGCGGCCTGCATACTCCCGTCCCGGATAAAGGGCCGTTCCCAGTTTTTCCCATCCAAAGGTGACTGTCACATCGGCCCTCAGGGCAATCCCCATCACGGCCCCTGTATCGGAATGGATACCGGAGGGCACATCCACAGCAACCGTATAAGGCCTCTTAGGAAGTCTCTCCAGCATTTCCATGCACAGCCTGTACTCTCCCTCGATCATCCTGCTTAAGCCAACGCCAAAAAGGGCATCCACCAGTATATCACAGCTTCTGCCCTCCATCTCCTGCCAGACTGACACAGCCACGCCCAGCCTTTCTGCGATCGCAAGCTGGCTCTTAAATTCCTCTGTGCCCCGCGTCCGGTCTCCTGCCAGCACGACCCTGGCATCATACCCCTTCAGATGCAGCATTCTGGCAGCCGCCACGCCGTCCGCACCATTGTTGCCAATACCGCAGACAGCCCAGATCACACTGCCTTCCTCTGCCTCTTTTTCTGCCTCCAGCGCTGCCGCCAGGGCCGCCCTCTCCATAAGCACCATGGAAGGGATCCCTATGTCCTTTATGGTGTAGGCGTCAATCTCCTTCATCCGCCTTCCCGTTACAAGCTTTCTCATGGCATACCTCCTCTTTCGCCGCCCTCGCCCACGGCAAAGGCCATGGCATATTCGCCTGTGTTGGAAATGGACACCTCTATGCGCTCCATCCCCATCTCCTGAAACCTGACAAGGGCTCCCCCGTAGAGGCGCACATAGGGCTTTCCCAATTCATCCCGCAGCACCTCCACATCAATGGGCATAAAGGTTCGGAAACCTGTGCCAAGGACCTTTGCCACTGCTTCCTTTACAGCAAAAGAGCCGGCTAGCTTAGAGGCTGACCCCTTTGCCTGCCGGCTTTCCATCTCAGTAAATGTGCGCACCACAAAATAATCCTTTTCACAGGCTTTGCGGATGCGGTCTATTTCAACTAAATCAGTCCCTACTCCCAGTATCATGCGTTCTATGCTTCCTGCAACTTATTTTGACTGCTTGTTGTCCTGCTCCCATTGGTCCTGCATACTACATACACGGTATGAAAGGCGCATAAGGCTCTCTGACAGATGGACATTCTCCACCACCACATCGTCTGGTACCACCAGATCGGTGTGGGCAAAATTCCAGATCGCCTTCACACCTGCATGTACCAGGCGGTCTGCGATCTCAGGAGCTTTTGTCTTCGGTATAGTAAGTGCTGCGATCTGGATCTCATGCTCTCTGATAAAGGTTTCCAGATCATCCACAGAACGGATCTCAATACCACGTATCACAAGGCCAATGAGCTTTGGATTGATATCGAACATCCCCTTGATAACAAATCCTCTGCGCTCAAAATTCGTATAATTGGCAATGGCCTGCCCCAGATTACCTGCGCCTATGATGATCAGGTTGTGCTGCCGGTCAATACCCAGGATCTTCGCGATCTCGGAATAAAGATATTTCACATTGTAGCCATATCCCTGCTGTCCAAAGCCTCCGAAATTGTTTAAATCCTGACGTATCTGTGATGCTGTTACCTTCATCCGGGTGCTGAGCTCATTGGAGGAAATACGCTCAACGCCTTCCTCGATCAGTTCCCCAAGATATCGGTAATAGCGGGGCAGACGTGAAATCACTGCCCTGGATATCTCTTTGCGTTCCATTCTATTTCACCTTTCTTCTTGTAACTCTTCTAGCATTCTTCAATATTTCTATTATAAACATATGCCAAAACAATGTCAAACCAGTTTCAGTATGTTCTTGAAAAAATAATTTTCCTATATTATACTTGTCAATGCAGAAGAATTTTAGTGATTTTACATGTAAAGGAGTTTACCGTGATTTTATCGTGCAGCAATGTAAGCAAATCATTTGGGGAAAATGATATTTTAAAGCGTGTATCATTTCATATAGAGGAGCATGAAAAAGCCGCCATCGTGGGCATCAACGGCGCCGGAAAGACCACCCTGCTGAAGATCATCATCGGAGAAATGCCCTGTGACGAGGGAAATGTGGCCTGGACCAAGGGCGCTTCCATCGGCTATCTGGCCCAGCACCAGGATCTTATGGGGGCGGAAACCATCTACGATGCCCTTCTTGAAGTAAAGCGCCCCATTATCCAGATGGAGGAGCGCATCCGAAGCCTGGAGCATTTGATGAAATCAGCCTCAGGCCAGGAGCTGGAGGACATGCTCTCTGAATACAGCCGCTTAAACCACACCTTTGAGCTGGAAAACGGCTACGCCTACCAGAGCGAGATCACCGGAGTCTTAAAGGGATTGGGCTTTCTGGAGGAGGAATTTTCAAAGCCCATAAACGCCCTGTCAGGAGGCCAGAAGACCCGCGTTTCCTTAGGAAAACTGCTCCTCACAAAGCCGGATATCCTGCTCCTTGACGAGCCTACCAATCACCTGGATATGGAGTCCATTGCCTGGCTTGAAACCTACTTAAAAGGCTACAGCGGAAGCGTTATCATCGTTGCCCATGACCGCTATTTCCTGGACCGTGTGGTGACAAAGATCATCGAGCTGGACAATGGCAATGCCACTGTTTTTTCCGGCAATTACTCTGCCTACAGCGATAAAAAAGCAATGCTCCGTGATGCCCAGATCCGCGCCTATTTAAACCAGCAGCAGGAGATCAAACACCAGGAAGCCGTCATTGCAAAACTCAAATCCTTTAACCGGGAAAAGTCCATCCGCAGGGCGGAAAGCCGGGAAAAAATGCTGGAAAAGATCGACCGCCTGGAAAAGCCTGTGGAGGTCAACGACTCCATGGACATCCGCCTGGAGCCGGATACGGTCAGCGGAAACGATGTGCTCACTGTCCGCAGCTTAAGCAAGTCCTTTGGTTCCCAGACATTGTTCCAAAATGTAGACTTTGAGATCAAGCGCGGGGAGCGTGTTGCCATCATCGGCAACAACGGCACCGGAAAGACCACGCTTCTCAAGATCATCAACAGCCTGATCCCTGCCGATACCGGGGATATCCGCCTGGGAGCCAAGGTACATATCGGCTATTATGACCAGGAGCACCAGGTGCTTCACATGGAGAAGACCCTGTTTGATGAGATACAGGATACCTATCCCACCATGAACAATACTCAGATACGGAACACCTTAGCCTCCTTCCTGTTCACAGGAGACGATGTATTTAAGCAGATAGGGGACTTAAGCGGCGGTGAGCGCGGCCGTGTTTCCCTGGCAAAGCTCATGCTCTCAGATGCTAATTTCCTGCTTCTGGACGAGCCTACCAACCACCTGGATATCACCTCAAAGGAGATCCTGGAGAGCGCCCTGTGCCGCTACACGGGAACAGTGCTCTATGTGTCCCACGACCGCTATTTTATCAACAGGACAGCCACCAGGATACTGGATTTGACCAACCAGGCCTTTATCAACTATATTGGAAATTATGACTATTATCTGGAGAAAAAGGAAGATGTGGAGGCTGCCTTCGCGGCCCGGACAGCTGCCCAGAAGGCCTTTTCTCAAGGCTCCTCTTCTGCTTCACAGACTGCTCAGATCTCTTCTTCTGCCGCTCCCACTGCGGAGGGCAGCAAGCTGGATTGGAAGGCCCAGAAGGAGGAGCAGGCCCGCTTAAGGAAGCGTCAGAACGACCTTAAAAAGGTGGAGGACACCATCCACAGCCTGGAGACAAGAGACGGGGAGATCGATTCTCTGCTGTCCCAGGAGGAGGTCTATACTGATGTGGGACGGCTCATGGAGCTGAACAAGGAGAAGGAAGATATCGCAGCAAAGCTGGAGGAACTGTATGAGCTGTGGGAAGAGCTGGCTGAGTAGATGGAGTCGGCCCAGATAAGGCCGGCTGCTTCAGATACATCGGACTGCTGCTGTCTGCTCGGACACCCGGAGGGATGACGGAGCAGACAGCAGCGTCCCTGACTCATGAAAGGAGACTGATATGAAATTCCGCCGTATTTTTGCGTTTGCAGGGGCCATGGTCCTTGCAGGGCTTTTTATCACTGCCATTGTGCTTGCTGTCACGGGAGCACCTGCCAATCATCTGATGGCTGTGCTCTTCTCCATTGTCTTTATCACTGCCGTGCTCTATGCCATGGGGCTCATGATGAAGGCGCTGAAAAAGCCTTCGGAGGATGATTCCGAGAACGGCGGGAACAAAGCGGGCAAGCCCGCCTCAGCTCCCCGCCCTCCTCACTCATGAGGGGCTTGCACGTTTTGTGCGCCGCCGCGCGTGCTCTGTTTTTTTAGAGCACATTTTCCTTGACGCGGCGTGTGCATCCTTGCGGAGCTTTCCGGATCATCCCCAGTACCGAAGTCCGGCCTCTCTGGCCTCGAAAAGCGCCTGCTCCATAAGCTCTTTCGCCTTATCCGGGCGCGTGTCCATTCCCTCCGCATAGATACAGCGGAATGTGGGAATTCCGAACATTTTGCACAGTGCTTCCAGATACCTTGCCCCCTGTTCCATGGGACCGTCCCCGTAGAAATCTCCCCTGGTGGTGAAAAACAGCATATCCTTTGCCTTACACATGCCATATATGCCCCTCTCATCACAGCCAAAGGTGATCCCCTCCAGGGAAATGTTTTCAATATAGAGCTTCACGATCGCGGGCACACTCAGATCCCAAAATGGCGCCGCCACAAGGATACGGTCTGCCTGGGCAAACTGGTGTGCATAGGCAAAGCGCGGATGCTGCCGGTTGTTTTCCTCCAAAAGCCTCTGCCGCTCTTCAAAGAAACGGCCTCTTAAAGGCTGAAAATCCATTTCCGCCAGATCCAGCTGGGTATATTCATAGGGCGCAGGTGCATTCTTTTTCATCTCCTCCAGAAAAGCCTGGGCCAGCATCCATGTCCTGGATTCCTCTCCCCGGACACATCCATTGATCATCAAAATCTTCATGTTTTTCTCCTACCCGGTGCCTGAAAACACCTTTTTTATTTTCACATTTCGGTATTCCCATATATCTGAGTATTTTTGCACAGTGTCGAACTGCAATCTTTCTTTGCTTTTTGGCACGGCATTTGAATGTGCAGAAAAAGAAAGGGGCGCCGCATCCAGCAGCCCCTTTCCTTTTGCCAAAGCATACCGAAAACGCGCCAGTGACGCGTTTTCTGGTTAAGCTTACTTTCTCATAATGATATCTTCACGTCCAGGTCCATTGGAAACCATAGCGATCGGAGCCTCGATCTCCTTCTCCACGAACTCAATGTACTTGCGGCAGTTCTCAGGAAGATCCTCGTACTTCTTAATGCCCCTGATATTGCACTTCCAGCCGGGCAGCTTTGTAAGTACCGGCTTTGCCTTCTCCAGTCTTGCGGTAGTCGGGAAATCCCTTGTCACTTCGCCATCGATCTCATAGCCCACGCATACAGGGATCTCATCCAGATATCCCAGGACATCCAACACGGTAAATGCCACCTCCGTGGTACCCTGGATACGGCAGCCGTATCTGGTAGCTACTGCGTCAAACCAGCCCACACGTCTCGGACGGCCTGTGGTAGCGCCATACTCGCCGCCGTCTCCGCCGCGGTGTCTTAATTCCTCTGCTTCATCGCCAAAGATCTCGCTGACAAAAGCGCCTGCGCCAACTGCGCTGGAGTATGCCTTTACCACGGTGGTGATATCTTTGATCTCATACGGCGGGATGCCTGCACCGATAGCGCCGTAGGCAGCCAGGGTGGAGGAAGAGGTTACCATTGGGTAAATGCCGTGATCCGGATCCTTTAAGGAGCCCAGCTGTCCCTCCAGCAGGATCTTCTTGCCAGCCTTGATCGCGTCATAGAGGTAAGCGGAGGTATCACATACATAAGGAGCGATCATATCACGATACTCCTGAAGCTCTTTGATCAGCTCCTCCGGATCTAACAGAGGCTTGTGGTACAGATGCTCAAGGAGCACATTCTTCTTCTCGCATACCGTGTAAGCCTTCTCCCTGATGAGCGCATCGTCAAAGAGCTCGCTTACCTGGAAGCCGATCTTTGCATATTTATCAGAATAGAAGGGCGCAATACCCGATTTGGTAGAGCCGAAGGCCTTGCCTGCCAGACGCGCTTCCTCATAGGTGTCAAACAGTACATGATAAGGCATCAGGATCTGAGCCCTGTCGGAAACAAGGATGTGGGGCTTTGGAACGCCTCTGTCCACCAGGGACTGTATCTCTTTTATCAGATACGGAATGTTCAGTGCCACACCGTTGCCGATAATGCTGGTGGTGTGCTGATAAAATACACCTGACGGCAGAAGATGAAGGGCAAACTTGCCATAATCATTGATAATGGTGTGGCCCGCATTGCTTCCGCCCTGGAAACGGATGATAATGTCCGATTCCTTTGCAAGCATATCCGTGATCTTGCCCTTTCCTTCATCTCCCCAGTTAGCACCTACAATTGCTCTAACCATACGTTAAATCCTCCTTCGGGTATAACCCTGTTATGTTCATTTGCAAACCTTAACATCTTAACTTTACTACAACACCTGCCATAAGTAAAGAGATTATTTGTTATGTTCTCCATAATCTGTGCTTATGGTGTAACCCTTTGGACGGCTGCCGGGAGGGCGGCTGGAGCGACTTTGCAGGACATTAGAAGCACTTAGTCAGCTGGTTTTTCCGTTCAGAGCAGCATCAATGATTGTTTGAGCGCAGCGAGTTGCTTTGATGCTGTTCTGGCATGCTGTTTACAGTTTTATCTTTGTCCATACCCCGGATTTAAACCGCCAGGTAGTGAATAAGAAACGGCTCATCTGATCTGCCAGCACTCCCAGCCAGATTCCCATAAGCCCCAATCCCATCACAAAGCAGGCAATATAGCTCACCGCCGTTCTTATGATCGTCACGGAAATGGTGGAGGCCGTCATAGTAAACAGCACATCGCCGGCTCCCCGCAGGCAGCCCATATAGATGACCTGAGCCAGCTGGAAAATAGCAATGACAATGATCAGACGCATGATCATCACTCCCATATCCACGATGTGGGGCTCCTTAAAGTACAAGCAGTACAAGGCCCGCCCACCCAGAAGATAGGTCACGGACAGCACAATGGAGATCACATTGCCAATGCGCTGGCAAATGCTTCCATAAAGCTTTGCCAGCTCCGGCTTTCCCGCTCCCAGGCTCTGGCCGATCAAGGCCACCGCAGCCACCTGCATTCCGTCTCCAAAGGAAAAGGTCAGGCTCATCACATTCATTCCTACCTGGTGCGCCGCAAATGCATCCGTGCCCAGCTTTGCCGCCATCACAGCCGTGGACATGAACCCGGCACGCATCAGGATCTGCTCCAGAAACACGCCGGAGCTGACCTTCACAATGCTGCCCACCGGCTCCAGGGTCAGCTGTACCTTCTCCCTGATAACAAACGGGATATTCACATAGCTGTCCCTGCGGAACAAGGAGCCGATGCTCAAGGCACAGGCCACTACCGTACCGAAGACCGTAGCAATGGCCGCCCCCTTGATCCCCATAGCCGGGAATCCGAAATGACCGCCGATCAGCAGATAATTTCCGATAATATTTGTCACATTGGAAGTCACGTTCGTCACCATGGCGATCCTGGTCTTTCCCGCTCCCCTCTGGGCTGCGTTGATCACCAGAGAAAGAATATTAAAGATCATCCCGCCCATGATAATGCGGAAATAGAGGACTGCGCTGTCGTGGGTATCAGGCCCGGACCCGCACAGGTCTATGATCGGATCTGCCAGAGCCACGCAGGCAATGCTAACCGCCACACCTGCCAGGGCAGTGAACAGGAAGGCCAGCATCAGAGTCTGGTTTGCTCCTTTCCTGTCCTCCTCTCCTTTTCTCCTGGCCACGATGGCTGAAACAGACACATTGGTGGCAATAAAAAGCGCCAGGCCGATAAACTTCGGCTGGGTCGTAAGGCCCACCGCAGCCACCGCATAGGCACCGATACTGCTCACCATCATAGAATCGATCATACCTGCCAGGGCCACAAAAAAGGATTCCAGCACAGACGGCCAGGCCATCTGCAAAGCCGTCTTTATCCTTCCCCTGTTTCCATCCACATAGTTCCTGATGCATTCTGTTATATGCTTCATCTCTTGTATATACTCCTGTCTGCTTAATATCCTGTTATCCTGCCGTCATGTTCTCCCGTCCCTGTAATCATATCCAGCAGACTCCTGCCTGCCATGGAGATCAGGTTGGAGTCCCCTGTAACAATACAGATATGGCGCAGAGGCATTTCCTCCTGAAAGGTCAGCTCAAACACCTCTCCCCGCTCAATGGCCTCCTCTGCAAAGCCCTCCATCACGCAGCCGATCCCCATATTCCGTCTAGCAAACTGCACGATCATATCGCTGATGGCCAGCTCAAACTCCGGCTTCACCTCAATCCCCTTAGACGCCAGAAATTCATCCATAAAGCTTCTGGTGCTGGTATTTCTCTCCAAAAAGATACAGGGCAGCCCGCAGAGGGCGTCATAGGCCAGAACCTGCCCCTTTAAATGGGCGAAGCTGTTTCCTGCAATAAAGATATTCCGTATGGGCTTCACCGGGATCTGATTCATGCCGTCTTTGCAGGCCACCGGGGTGGTCACCACCCCAAAGTCGATCTTTCCCTCCTCTAAGCTTCTCACTGTCTCCGGCGTAGGCGCATTGGACACATTGACCTTGATGTTCGGATACCTGCGGTGAAACTCCTCCAGAAATGGCAGCAGGAAGAATTGCAGCGTCATATCGCTTGCCCCTATCCGCACCTCCCCCATATCCATATCCAGCATCCTCTCAAGCCTTCTTGCTCCCTCTAAAAGCTGCTCCACCCCAGGCTTCACATACCGGTACAAAAGCTCCCCTTCCCTGGTAAGCTGCACTCCTTTCGAGGTGCGCAGAAAAAGCTTTGCCCCCGCCTCCTTCTCCAGCATTCTTACGGCCTGGCTAACCGCCGGCTGGGTGATGCACAGCTCCTGGGCCGCCGCCGTCAGGCTTCCGCCCTCACACACATGATAAAACACCCGGTAATATTCCAGATTGACATTCATCTATAATCTCCTCTTATTGAGATACCACCATTTCCAAACTCTTCCTTATGAGACTATAACACAAACAGGGCGCCCGGTCAATGGGCGCCCTTTGCTCTGTGTTTCTTCTACCGCTATAGAAATTGCATTATCATTAATGGCTCGCAAAAATCCCCTCAATAACATCCACATGATTACCAGTTGTATTAACACGAAGGCAATCAAGACTAACCACATATCCGCCATCTGCCGGTTCTGTTTCAAGATATCTTTTCAGCCAGCTATAGCCATTGTCGCCCTCCCGCCAGGTTACTTCTTCCTGTATGCGGTTCGATATCTGCGTATTTTTATCTATCGTAAAGATCCCATACTCCCCATTTCCTTCTTCAAAGCTTTCCAGAATCCCGGCCTGGACAACGATATCCTTCTGCATCACATAGTAATTCGGGCCAAATACAATGCTTTCCTGCTGCAGGCTGCGAACAGAAGAATAGGAGGCAGGATTTTTCTGGTAATAACAGCCTGCCTGATAAAGCAGATTCAGAAATTCGTTTGTCTTAGGATTATCCGACACTGTTCCTTCTGGCCCAATACGGCGAATCATGGAATTCCCCTGAAAATAATACCGATATTCCCTGTTGTCTATCACCGCATAGATAAAATTAGGCCCATTTGTTCCTGAAACATACGATTTATCATAGTCCGGATTGTCATAATAAAATTCCAGCGAGTAGGTTTGATAACCATATGTCTTCATGACCGGATCCACCAGCGGATCGCCTGTAACAACCGCAGAGCGGAGCACAGCGGATCCGTCATCACGTGTTCGGAGCACCTGATTTCCCTCTGTCACATACGGCCCGCGATTCGTCTGGTTATACATTCCCCGAATCACTGTAATGAGCTCCTCCACATTCCGGCATTGCGCCTGGTCAACCAAATGTTCCCCTGCCATGGATGGGAATGGGAACACAAGACACATCACCAGCCCAATAATCGCAATGAATATTTTCTTACCACTCAATTCTCATCTCTCCAGTCCTTTTATTGAATACTACTTGCATACAGAGCACTACCACTTCCACTCTATTTCTCCTGTTCTCCTGTTAAATATTGCCGTTCCGGCGTATTTATTAGCGGAAATATCTCCCCCTTCTCTCATTCGTCTTTGAACCTCTTCCTCAGACATCTGCCATCTTACGATAAAGTAGTAATTGTCACCTTTTTTCGTAGTTTCATTAGAAAAAATCACATATCTATCCTTTGTTCCAGGATATTGATTGTAGTAGTATTCAATCACCAGATTCTCAGCCTCTTCCTCTGTATAGAAAGATTTTTTCTGCGTCTGCGCGGATCCCTGCGTCTGTACCTGCCCGTTTACAATCCAGGCGCCATCACTATTCACCACATAGCCATCTGGTGTGATATTGTTTATCAGACAATATCCATTGCTATTAAAATAATAGCACTCTGACACGCCGTCTCCATTGCCATCAATCCACATCCAGGCATTTGCCGGATAAGAGCCATTGTCATTTTGATACCACCAGCCGACATCATCTCTCTGCCAACTGCCTGCATAGACTGTAGCCCCCATCATAACTGACATTATCCCCGCCATTGTTAAAATTTTCATACTCTTTCTCATGCTTTTTTCTCCTGTCTCATTGCATTTTTATCCTGTCAATAGCTGAATGTTCTTTCAACAAATGCTGAATATGCTCCGCCCGGCACATACTCCAACTGGGCTGTAAATGGCTTTGAAGATATCACCTGATTGGTTCCTGTTTCTCGTTCGCCCACTTTTCCTGTAATTCTTAATCGTTTTGCATCAATTTCATCTATCGTAAGAATTTGGGCATAGGGATACGATGCTCCAAAATCGCCCCTCTGAAAACGGATGCTACCATCCCCTTGGTCTTCCATCTCCCATCGTTCCCATGAATATTCATCAGAAGTATATGCCGATTCACCTACTAGATTTTTTAATATATTTTGAAGGCTTCCCTTTGGAATTTGGTAATTGTCTCCATCTGTTGTGTACGGTGTACCAAGGGAACTCTCTGACAACAGAACTTTAATGAAAACTCCAATATCATACTCAGCGCCGCTAGAACTATCTGCATAATATTCTGCAGTAAAAATTTGTTCCCATAGTTTTCTTTCATTCGATGTAAACTTTTCTTTTGCTGTTTGTGTTGTTGTTTTTGTCTGAATAATGCCATTTTCAATCCACGCGCCATTTGCATCCACATAATATCCATCTGGTGTGATGGTATCTGCCAACATGTATCCATTTGTATCAAAATAATACCAGGTTCCGTCAATCTGGCTCCATCCCGAAGACAAATATGACCCGTTCTCTTGCTGATACCACCAGCCGCTGCCGTCATGCTTCCATTCTCCCGCAAAGGCAGACATCGTAGCTGCCAAAGAAATTGCTCCTGCCAAAGCAGGAATGAACATATGCTTTTTTCTCATTTCTCGTCCCTCCTAAATTCGTATTAACACAAAAACAACATTTCTTTTAATATGGATCGCGAAAATATCTTCCGTGTGTATTTTCGCTGTAGCATTCCGCATTTTCGGGTACAGCAGCAGTACCCGCCTCTTCCTGCTATGGCTTTCTTATTGCAAATATGATCTGACATTCATATGATATTCCCTGGTAAAAAGCTCCTCTAAGGGATCCTCAGGTCCCCAATACGGCCCTTCCTCATAACAATCTCCCGTATTTAAATCCACTGTAAATTTCCCTCTAAAGCCTGTAGGCCATATCTGCCACATTATTAATATATTATCCGCAATTTCATCAGCAGGACTCCAATATCCAACTTTATCTGTATGCGATTTTACAATTTCAGCAGCAATTTCTTTTGTCAATGGTATCTGGGAGGTTATTTTTTGAGTCTGTACCGTTCCAAAAACATGCCATGCGCCATTTCCGTCCACCGTATACCCATCCGGCGTTATTCCGTTCATAAGGCAATAGCCCTGATTATCAAAATAATAGCATTCCGCAATTCCGTCATTGTTTCCATCAATCCACTGCCAGCAATCCTTAGGATATGAGCCGTTATCATTCTGATACCACCACCCAGAGGTATCCTGCTGCCATCCGCCTGCATAAGCAGTAATCCCCATGAATACCGATGCCATTCCTGCCGCTACTAATAATTTAAATTTTTTCATATACCCTTTCTCCTTCTTTTTATCATATAAATGAACCGCTATCATTCTTTTGAATAACTATATTCATCAAGCATAAGCTTGTTACCAGAAATTTTATATTCGTAGGAGAACCTTCCAAATATAAATAATTTGTAGATGTAAACTATCTCCTTTTACATGCCAATTTCCGTGCCGGGCATTTTGCATTATAGTAAATTCAATAATTAGGCATCTCGGTATCAATGACTGATGCACCCACCTGTTTTGGCTCAATTTACTTTTTTTCAATCTTTATCCTACTGCGGTTTCGCCTGTCCGGTTACTGCCTGCATCTTACTCTTATCGCTGCTAGAACTCGCCTGCTTATTATCCCGATATTCTCTGACAGCCCGGCTGCTGCCGGAACGGGGAACGGAACTCTGTTCCTGTCCCGTTGATTGTTCTGACGCAGCTCCGTCCTGATCAAACCGGTAAGCTGTTCCGTCAATGGTCTGAATCGTATTGCGATATCTTGCTCCGCTGCTGCTCAGATAATACCGTTTGCCCTCAAAGGTTTCCCAGCCGTTGACTTTCATATCGCCTTCCGGGTCATTAAAATAATACCATTCGCTATCCAGATACTGCCACCCCAGATCCATATGACCATCCGCAGCCGCATGGTACAGCTTCCCTTTATGGGTAATCCAGTTGCTGGTTACCAGCCACTCGTCTGCGTTAAAATAGTATTTCTGATTTCTCCCTAAATCCACGAATTGCGATGTGGCATAAGAATTATCTGAAAATATATACTTCTTGCCATTTCCAATCTGGTTCCATCCCTGCACAATTGTAATTTCAGACGCCGCACCGTCTTCATCAAAATACCAGTTTTTTCCATCTATGTATTCGTTTCTGTTCCGAATGCACGCGCCGTCATTGGATAAAAAGTATCGTTTTCCTTCAAAGGTTTCCCAGCCGTTCGTCTTCATATCTCCCGCCGGGTCATTGAAGTAATACCATTCACTATCCAGATACTGCCAGCCCAGATCCATATGACCATCCGCAGCCGCATGATACCATTTTCCATCTGCTTTGAGCCAGTCGCTCGTAACCATCTTCCCATTCTTATCAAAATAATACTTTTGATCCCGCCCCAGATCCACAAACTGTTTCTTCGCATACTGCCCGCTAGGAAGTCCATATCGGTAATAGCCCTGAGAACTGTCCCAGCCTTCCTTTACTTTGAAAAACACTGTCCCAATGGGCTCTCCATACATACTGGAGTATAAATTAATAAATGAGTCCAAATCTACAGAGACAGCCTGCCCTTCATTTGTCTGATAGCCAAATTGCTTTGAACTATAGCTTTCTGAAAAAAATACTTTGTTGTCTTTTATGGCATATATAAAAACAGCATGTCCTGCTCCTGGATTGTCATAGGACATTCTATATTGATACGGAAATGAAACTACCAGATAATATAATTCTCCGTTTACATTATATTTTTGGTATAGCGCTCTTAACGAATCCCTGCCCAGACTTGCAATCATTTGGTATCCCGTATCGGAGTATGGTCTCTGGCTGGCCGCCCCATACCATTGATTCGCGTATTCTGCCGAAGGGCCACCCAATCCCAGTGCTGTCATCTGCTGGTATACATATGCGCTGCACAGCCCATCAAAACTCATATTATTATTATTTGCTTTTACCGTCGCATATAGCTGGTTCGTCTGATTCAACAGTTCTGCTTCTGAAGCTGCATAACTGTTAAACTGCATATAAAAAATACTCACTGCAATACATAATATTGTTCTACAGATCTTTCTCACAATATTCCTCCATTTCAGTCCACAACAAATGATTTGCAAATCAGCTTATGTTCCTTTCCTTTTGCTTTTGCAGTAACAATATAGAAATAGGTTCCTTTCTCTAATTGCTCAAAAATAAGCGCATCATTGACGGGTCCATGAATATCGTAGGTTTTAGCATTAGGATAAACTTCTTTGCGCATGACAACATCCGCACCGCTTTGCTTTTTACATATCCTTCCGTCCACTTCATCAATCACATAATTGCAGCTGATCACCCCATACAGGCCGAAATTGCAGCCATAGCTCACGCGGCGTGGAATTGTTTCATTGGAAAGCTCAAACCGGACGGCTTCGGCAACATTTGCTGTGAAATCTTCATGTATCATTGTTCCAATTGTTTCATCGGCATCCTCTACCACTACCATTAATGACCAGGTTCCCTTTCCGTAATTTTTGATCTCTGCCGCATTGATGGCCAGGCTTCTCAGATCAAATTCCTTGGCATTAGGATTAAAGGTCTTTTTATATGCGGTCTTCGTATTTTTTTTAATGGTAATTTCGATCCGCTCAATTTTATAATTTGAAGTAATAACGCCATCTAATGGAAAATCTTCTCCAATAGTATAGCTCACTATCTTTGTATGCCCATCAATTGACAGGGTAGATCTCTCCCCGTTTTCTCTTGCAACACCGCTGCTGTCCAGCCGATATTCCTTTCCATCTGCAGTAATCGTTGTATTTCTCATGAGCATACCACCAGAGCCCACGTAGTACCAATTACTTCCAGATTTTATCAACCGGTTTCTTACCATTTCTCCATTCTCATAATAGTACCACTCTCTGCCTTCCTTTTCCCATCCGTCTTTCCCCTGCTGGGATGCAGCCGCCGTGCTGTCTATATTAGTATTAGACACCTGATTATTTGCACCAGAACTGCTGGTTCCCGAACTTTCGCTGGTGTTGCCGGTTTCCTGATTACTGCTCCCTGAACTATGATTTGAGCTGCTGCTTGAGTCACTGCCCTGATAGAAAGTTTCATCATCATCACTGGCATACTGATCCTCTTCGTCATCCTCTTCGTAGCCCGGAATCCATTTTCCATCGGAACCTACCCAATAACCATCGATCCAGCGATTAACTGCCATTTTACCGGATGATAAAAGATAATAATCTCCTATCCACTGATCTCGCACAACCGATCCATCTCCGGCAAAGTAATACCAGCTGCTTCCGATTTTATACCATTCCGTCACCATGGCCCCGCTTGAAGCACAATAATATGTATTGTCGATCCAGCCTGTCCTCATATATCCGCTACCATCAAAACAATACCATGCCCCATCGATCCACTGCCAGGAGGCCGCCGGATAGGTTCCGTCTCCATTGTCATACCACCAGCCTGTGTTATCCTGTGCCCATGCCCCGGCATAGACATTTTCCGTAGCCTTCCCGCTTATGGAAAGGGTCAGGCCTAAGATACATAATATGGTCTTTACATTCCTTTTTTTCATTTGAACTATTTCTCCTCCTGAATATCGCCTTTACATGAGTATATATCTACTCATATGATACCACTCATTCTAATTTATGGCAATAATTATTACGATAGATATATACTCATTATTTTTCATTTTAGAGAGGATCCACGGCATGAAAGACATTGAATACGGATATATACGCCTTAAATTAAAAGATGTTATGGAAGAGCAGGAAATCAGCATTAACCGTTTGGCCTGCCGGGCAGAGATGCAGCGCACACAGCTGAAGGCCTATATAAACGAAAACATGCAGCGTGTTGATCTGGCTGTTATGGCCCGCCTTTGTTATGTTCTTGAATGTGAGCTTCCTGATTTGATAGAATATATACATCCCTGACTTTTATGGCAGCAAAAAATCCAGATATCGCGCACATCATCTGCACTTGATATCTGGATTTTTATTCATTCTATAAAATCAACTATACATTCCTAAAGGATCCTGTACACAGATCTAGACATTGATCTCCGCCCTCATCCCCAGAACATCCTTATTCTCCTCCAGCACCGGCTTTATCACTTCCTCTAAGAACTCCTCCACCTGTTTCGGTGCGCGGCCTACATACTTGATGGGATCCATGGCCTTTTTAAGCTCCTCTAAGGACAGGCCGAAGGCGCTATCTGCTGCAATGAGCTCTAACAGGTTGTTGTCCAGTCCCTTTTCCTTTACGTTCTTTCCTGCCTCCATGGACAGCTGGCGGATGCGCTCATGGAGCTCCTGGCGGTCGCCGCCTGCCTTTACGGCATCCATCATGATATTCTCCGTTGCCATGAAGGGAAGCTCTGCCATCAGGTGCTTCTCGATCACCTTCGGATATACCACAAGGCCGTCCACGACATTTAAGTACAGGTCCAGGATACCGTCCACTGCCAGGAATCCCTCTGGTACGGACAGACGCTTGTTGGCAGAGTCATCCAAGGTGCGCTCGAACCACTGGGTGGAAGCCACCAGCATGGGGTTCATCATGTCGCTCATCACATAGTTTGCCAGGGAGGCAATGCGCTCGCTGCGCATGGGGTTGCGCTTGTATGCCATGGCGGAGGAGCCGATCTGATTCTTCTCAAAGGGTTCTTCCACTTCCTTTAAATGCTGAAGAAGGCGGATATCGTTGGAGAACTTGTGGGCGCTCTGGGCAATGCCTGCCAGGACGCTGATCACACGGCTGTCCACCTTTCTGGAATAGGTCTGTCCTGATACGGGATAGCAGCCGGAGAAGCCCATCTTCTCTGCGATCCGCTGATCCAGCCTGCGGCAGCGCTCATGGTCGCCGTCAAACAGCTCTAAGAAGCTTGCCTGTGTTCCCGTGGTTCCCTTTGAGCCCAGGAGACGCATGGAATCAATGAGATAATCCAGCTCATCTAAGTCCAGCTTAAGCTCCATCATCCAAAGGGTTACCCTCTTGCCCACTGTGGTAGGCTGGGCTGGCTGGAAATGAGTGAAGGCAAGTGTGGGAAGATCCTTGTATTTCTCTGCAAATTGGGAGAGCTCTGCCAGTACATTGAGCAGCTTCCTGCGAACCAGCTTCAGGCCCTCTGTCATGATGATAATGTCAGTGTTGTCGCCAACGTAGCAGGAGGTAGCTCCCAGATGGATGATGCCCTTTGCCTTTGGGCACTGTACGCCGTAGGCATACACATGGCTCATAACGTCATGGCGCACTTCCTTCTCCCGCGCTTTAGCCACATCGTAGTTGATGTCCTCGCTGTGAGCCTTCAGCTCCTCGATCTGCTCCTCTGTAATAGGAAGGCCCAGCTCTCTCTCTGTCTCAGCCAGGGCGATCCACAGGCGCCTCCAGGTCTTGAACTTCATATCCGGTGAAAAAATATACTGCATCTCCTTGCTGGCGTAGCGCTCAGAAAGAGGGCTTACATATCTGTCATGATCACTCATGTCATAACCTCCGTATCTCTCATATTTTTCGTATTTGTCACATTCATATTACCATAAATGGCTGCTGTCAGCAACTGCTACGTTTCCGCATGATGTGCCGAGGCCTGCCGAGAGGAGGGCTGGATGCTCCCTTATTTCTCGTAGCTTCCCCTGATATCCTCCGTAGGCGGCTCAATGGGATAATCGCCGTTAAAACAGGCAGTGCAGATAGGCTTTCCTCCTGCCATCTCATACAGCCTCTCCAATTTTAAATAGGAAAGAGAGTCCGCGCCGATCAGCTCCCGGATCTCATCCACCGTGCGCCCGTGGGCGATCAGCTGGTCCTCGGAAGGGATATCTGTTCCGAAATAGCAGGGATGCAAAAATGGAGGAGCGCTGATGCACACATGCACCTCCTTTGCCCCTGCGTCCCGCAGCATATTTACGATCAGGGCGCTGGTGGTGCCTCTGACAATGGAGTCATCGATCATGATCACGCGCTTTCCTGCCACTGCCTCCTTGAGCACATTCAGCTTGATCCGCACAGCAGATTCGCGGCTGCTCTGCTTTGGCTTGATGAAGGTACGCCCCACATAGGAATTCTTCACAAAGGCCGTGCCATAGGGAATGCCGGACTCCATGGAGTAGCCTAAGGCAGCTGCATTTCCGGATTCCGGGACTCCCACCACCAGATCCGCCTCAATGGGTGAGTCAATGGCAAGGAAGCGCCCTGCCTGTATACGTGAATGATAGACTCCCACACCGTCAAACACACTGTCAGGCCTTGCAAAATAGATGTACTCAAAAATGCACCTGGCCTCCTTTTTCGGATCCGCAAGACACATGTCGCGGTTGGAGGTGATGCCCTTCTTCGTGATGGTAACGATCTCTCCCGGCTCCACATCCCGGACAAACTCTGCTCCAATGGTCTCCAGAGCGCAGGTCTCCGATGCCAGAATGTAGGCATTGTCCCGCTTTCCGATACAGAGAGGCTTAAAGCCAAAGGGATCTCTTGCGCCGATCATCTTCCTTGGACTCATGATCACCAGGGAATAGGCACCTTTTAGCTTCTTCATAGCCTCCGCCACTGCCTGTTCTACCGTAGGCGTCTTGATCCTGGCCCTGGCAATGTGGTAGGCGATGACCTCGGAGTCAATGGTGGTCTGGAAAATAGCCCCGGTATACTCCAGCTCATGACGCAGCTCAGGAGCATTTACCAGATTGCCGTTATGAGCCAGAGCCAAGGTTCCCTTTACGTAGTTGAGCACCAATGGCTGTGCATTTTCCCTGGTGCTGCTTCCGGCAGTGGAATACCGCACATGGCCTACCCCGATGTTGCCATGAAGTTGCTCCAACATCTCCGGTGTAAACACCTCATTGCAGAGGCCCATTCCCTTGTGGGCACTCACCTTCCCCTTTGGGCCTTCTGTGTCGCTTACCGCAATGCCGCAGCTCTCCTGCCCCCTGTGCTGAAGGGCAAAAAGTCCGTAATAAATGGTAGACGCCACATCATTCCCATCAAAATCATAGATTCCGAAAACTCCACATTCTTCATGTAACTTATCCGCCCCAACACATAAGTCCATCTGATTCATTCGGTTTTCCTTTCTTTCTATGAAAGTTCCGCCGCCGGATAGGCGGCACTAAATTCTGGTATGCCAAGTGCGCCCGCCAGACTTTTATGGCGCGGCGGCTCCTTCGCCAGCCGGGCGCACAGAGGTTTTTTATGAACGGTCCTAACCAGCGAACGCCTGGGTATATGCCCAGGCGTTACTACCTTCCTTACTGGATTCCCAGTCTGCGGAATACCTCCTCATATGCATCCTCCACATTGCCCAGATCCCTTCTGAATCTGTCCTTATCCAGCTTCTCGTGGGTATCCTTGTCCCAGAGACGGCAGGTATCAGGAGAAATCTCATCTGCAAGGATGATCTTTCCATGGTAACGTCCAAACTCGATCTTGAAATCGATCAGATCGATGTTCAGGCTGTCAAAATACTCCTGGAGAACTTCATTTACCTTGAATGCATAGTTGGTGATGTCGTCAATCTCCTCCTTGGTAGCAAGTCCCAGAGCCAGGGCATAGTAACCATTGATGAATGGATCGCCCAGATCATCGTTCTTGTAGCTGAATTCCAGTGTCGGGCATTTGAACTTGATGCCTTCCTCCATGCCCATCTTCTTTGCAAAGCTGCCTGCGGAATAATTGCGGATGATAACCTCTAAGGGCACGATCTCCACCTTCTTCACAGCAGTCTCCCTGTCATTTAATTCTTCTACCAGGTGGGTAGGCACACCCTTCTCTTCCAGCTTTTTGAAAATAAAGTTGGTCATGCGGTTGTTGATGGCGCCCTTTCCAACGATGGTTCCCTTCTTCAGGCCGTTAAATGCTGTGGCATCATCCTTGTAGGATACGATTAATACATCCGGATCTTCCGTTGCATAAACCTTCTTTGCCTTTCCTTCATAGAGCATTTCTTTCTTTTCCATGAGTATTCCACCTGTCCTTTTCTTTTCTTAAAATTAATCGTGATTTATAAGCTATCTCAATAAAAGAATGCCTTTTCAGTAGGAATTATAATACATAATGTCTATGAATACAAGAAGGGCAGTCATTAAAATTCCTAATGAATCTTTTCATGGAACACTAATTACTGGATCTAGGCAAAGTTTCCGTCCGGACGCCTTCCTCCAGCCTGAAGAGAATAAATAGCCCTTCATCCAGCAGAAGACCCAGGCCTTCTTTCCTGACAGACCCTCTTTCTTCCTGCTGCGGCCCCTCATGCCAGGCCTCTCTTTGCTCCTCAATATGGTATATATGAAATGCTGACGCAGCTGCCTCTGCCGCTCTGGAACCCAGTCCTAATGGAACGGCAAGCGTCCAAAGAAGGGCCGCCCATGCTGCCAGAACAAGAGCCGCCTTAAGGACCCTATAAGCCCGCTCTTTCCTCCTGCTGCCCGCCTTCTTCCATGCGCGGACAGCCCGGATGCGCTGCCTTCGCAGCAGGCGCTTCTGTCTGTATCTCCTCATATTCCCCCTTCCCGGTACTCCTATCTGCATTATACTGAAAAATGCCGGGCTCTTCAAGGGATTACCGCTTGAGCTTTTGCATTTTGCATTTTGTGCCGTGGATGTGAGTATACACATGCAGCAAAAAACAGGCCTCCTCCGCCATCACCGGCAGAGAACAGCCTGTTTTTGTACCCTTACTTTTCAGTGGATGTATCTGTTGTATTTGTCCTGTCTGCTGCTCCGCTTTCACCTGTCATATCGCGAAGCCCATCTCCCACGTCATCTACGCCGTCCTCCACGTCATCCATCAGCCCGTCGATCACGCCTTCCCTTGTTTCTCCGGTTCCAGCGCCTCCTGCCTCACCGGCTCCATTGGATTCTGTGGTGGAGTTGTTCATGGCTCCATCCGTAGAGCCGCTCGTAGGTCCGCCTCCTGTTCCGCCGGTGGTCTGTGTCGTACCGCTGGCAGAAGGGTTGTTGGAATTATTGCTGCCGCAGGCTGACAGTGATATCACCATCATAAGAAGCAGCAGGGCTAAGATAACTGGTCTGCTTTTTTTCATAATGACATTCTCCTTTCGCTTTCTATCCTTATTATGTGCGGATGGAGAATATATTATGGTGGGATATTTTTCCAATTTACAGCTGGATCACATCAGCCATCGTATAAAGGCCCGGGCCCTTTCCGGCAAGGAACTTTGCTGCCTCCAGCGCTCCCTTTCCAAAGATCGCTTTGGAATAAGCTGTATGGCTGAAGGTGACGACCTCGTCCCTTCCTGCGAAGATCACATCATGGTCTCCCACAATGGAGCCTCCTCTGACTGCTGAAATGCCGATCTCCTTTGGATCTCTCTTTTCCCTGCGGGTGCTCCTGTCATAAATATAATGGTACTCCCCGCCCATGGCTCCGTTGATGGAGTCTGCTAATGCCAGGGCAGTGCCGCTGGGGGCATCCTTCTTCTGGTTGTGATGCTTTTCCACGATCTCAATATCAAAGCCTGACTGAGCCAGTACCTTTGCACCCTCCTGCACAAGGCGCAGAAGCAGGTTTACGCCTAAGGACATGTTGGCAGAGCGGAGGACCGCCGTCTTACTGCTCACTTCCTCCACCTTCTTTATCTGGTCCTCAGAGAGGCCTGTGGTGCAAAGGACTACCGGCATATGGGCAGCCGCGCAGTAATCCAACAGCCCGTCCACTGCCTTTGCAGAGGCAAAATCCACCACTGCATCTGCCTGCACATTGCAGTCTGCAAGAGAAGCAAACACAGGATAGCCATTGTCCTTTGTGTTGTTGATATCAATACCAGCCACGATCTCCAGATCTTCCATATCCTTTGCCAGGGAGGTGATCACCTGTCCCATGGCACCATTGCAGCCGTGCATGATGACCTTTACCATTTGTATAACCTTCCTTTCTCTTCTGAGGCCCGTTTTACAGGATGCCGTATGCAGTCATAGCTGCCTTCAGCTTCTCCTGGTTCTGTGGCTCCATCTCCGTGAGAGGCATGCGTAAGGGGCCGACTCCCTTGCCCTGCAGGTTCATTGCAGCCTTTACAGGGATCGGATTTACCTCCCGGAACAGCTCTGCGATCAGCGGGATCGCCTCCAGCTGAAGCCTTGCGCTTGTCTTCACATCTCCTGCAAAATAGGATGCACAGATATCATGGGCCTGCTTCGGAGCTACGTTAGAGAGGACAGAGATCACGCCCTTTCCTCCTAAGGAAAGAAGGGGTACGATCTGGTCATCATTGCCGGAATACAGGTCAACCTTTCCATCTGCCAGATTCATAAGGGTCGCGATGGCAGAGAAATTGCCGCTGGCTTCCTTTACGCCTACGATATTCTCCACGTTCCTGCAAAGGGCTGCAATGGTATCCGGCTGAATGTTCACACCTGTCCTGCCTGGGATATTGTAGAGAAGCATCGGGATCTTCACGGAATTGGCAACCGCTGTGAAATGAGCCATCAGGCCCTTCTGGGTAGCCTTGTTATAGTAAGGGGAAACAACAAGGAGTCCATCTGCTCCCAGGCGCTCTGCCTCCTCAGATAGGTAGATGGCTGTCTCCGTGCAGTTGGAGCCTGTGCCTGCGATCACAGGAATACGCTTTTTTGTCACCTCGCAGACATACCTGATCACATCCAGATGCTCTTCATGGGTCATAGTGGAGGCTTCTCCTGTGGTTCCGCAGGCAATGATCGCGTCTGTGCCTCCTGCGATCTGCTCCTCTACAACCTCCTCCAGCTTGTCATAGTTCACCTCGCCATTGTCCTTAAAAGGTGTAATCAATGCCACGCCTGCTCCTTCAAAAATTGCCATAATCTTATTCTCTCCTTTTTTTATCATTCAATCATGGTTTGTACTGGAAAACGAAAATGTAACATGGAATCCTGCCACGCAGGTTTCCCATGTAACAAAAAAGGGCTGCGGTAAATGTCAGCCCTTCTTACGCATCATTCCTATGACGAATACACGTTCTTCAGTAGCTCTCCATCCACCAGGATGACAGTCACATGATTCTTCACCATGCACCCAGAAGGGACTACTGCCAGGAAATATCCCCCCTTCGGCGTCGTTCCCTTTCCCCGGCCATCTACTGTGCCTGCCACATACGGTCCGGATACTGATGATTGACGCAACCTCTACTCTATGATTGTTGGTTTTATATTAGCATTCTTAGCTTTCAATGTCAACAGTTATTCAAATCTTGTCTCCAGCCTTGTCACTTCATCCACAGAGCCGTTCAAAGCCTCCGGGTATACCGTGCCGGTCATGATCAGCTGTATCTGTGCCTGCCTTGCCTGGCTGATCACGGTGCAAAGCTCCTCCAGGGTGATGATTCCCTCATCCAGAATTCCCAGAATCTCATCCAGTATCAGGATATCGCACTCTCCCGTCACAAGGACCTTTTTGGAAAAATTCAGGCCGTTGCGGATATTGATCCTGGCCTCCTCCTTCTCCGTCTCAGAGAGCTTATCAAAGAATGTATGGGACTTCTCAAAGCGGAAGATCTTAAATTCCGGCTCCAGCCTTTTGATAATGTCCATATTCCTCATTTCCAGAGAGCCCTTTAAAAACTGCACCATGATGACAGACTTGCCCTCTGTCAGCGCAGTGATTCCTCTGCCGATCGCACTGGAGGTCTTGCCCTTACCCGGACCGCAGATAACCTGTATCAAGCATTCTTTCATCTTTATGCACCTCTTGCCTGCTTTCATAGACTTCGCTCATAATAGCACAGTTTAAAAGAGAATGCAAATATTTCTTATGATTTTTGAAAGAATTTTGAAAGATTTGGTAATTTTGCTGACGTCTGATCACTCGTCACATTCCAGCTTGCTGATGGAAACCTCGTAGGCAATGCGCTTCTCACACTCCGTATCACTAATCTTCTTCGTGTACTCCCTGCTCTGGACGCGGCCCCAGACACGCACCCTGGCGCCCACTTCAAAGCCGGAGGCATATCTAGCATTTCTTCCCCAGCTGATGCAGGGTATGTAATCGGATTTGCCGTAGGGACGGTTGACTGCCAGAAGGATATCAGCGATCTCTCTCCCTAAGGGCGTCTTCCGGTAAATGGGAAGCTTACAGATATAGCCGTCCAGGAAGATCTGGTTCGTCTTTGTATAATCCGTAAACTCCTCCATGAAATGGATCTCACGCACAAAAATGGACAGCATAAGGCGGTTCTTCACCCCTTCGTGGCGGTTGTAGGAGCGGAACTGCCCAATAGCCTCAATGGTGCAGCCGGAATAATCGCTGTGGACATCCAGAAGGCGCTCCGATACCATTAGCGGGATGATATCCGCCTGCTCGCTTAACCTGTTCACTGCCACATCCACCATGTAGAAGCCCTCTCCGAAGACCTCGTGGCTGAAGGTAAAGCCTGACACAATTTTTCCTATTACGCTTACACGGTTGTTTTCAATCATTTTTTCTGACATAGTACATCTCCTCTTTGCTTCTTAAATTATTTTCTCATTCTGCCGTTTCCATTTTTTCCATCATACTTCACTGCTTTTGTACGGCACATAAATAGTGTATGAGGAGATAACAGGAAATAGAACAAAAAAAAGACGAATCCTGCCAGAAGTGTTCGACAGGATTCGTCACAAATTTACTTATGATGCTGCCCTCAGGCGGCATGTACGTTTCTTATTTTTTGAAAGAAGCTCTCTTGCGGAGAAGGGGATCAAGGATCTTCTTGCGGATGCGCAGGCTCTCAGGCGTTACCTCCAAAAGCTCATCGGTATCGATGAAATTCAGACACTGCTCCAGACTCATGATCTTGGGAGGCGTAAGCTTTAAGGCCTCATCTGCACTGGAGGAACGGGTATTGGTCAGCTTCTTTGTCTTGCAGACATTGATCTCAATGTCCTCCGCCTTAGGGCTCTGTCCCACGACCATACCGGAATATACCTTTACTCCAGGTCCGATAAACAGCGTTCCTCTCTCCTGGGCATTGAACAGGCCATACGTAATGGCTTCGCCTGCCTCGAAAGCAATCAATGAGCCTGTCTGACGGTAGGAAAGGTCGCCCTTGTATTCTGCATAGCCGTCAAAAATGGTATTTAAGATACCGTTGCCCTTTGTATCTGTAAGAAAATCACCCCTGTAGCCGATAAGGCCTCTGGATGGTATGGAGAATTCCAGTCTGGAATAGCCTCCTGCTGCCTGGCTCATGCCCTGAAGGGCGCCCTTGCGGCTGGTAAGCTTCTGGATCACCACGCCGGTGTACTCCTCCGGCACATCCACATAGGCCAGCTCCATTGGCTCCAGCTTGCGGTTGCGCTCATCGTACTTATAGAGCACCTCTGCCTTGCTGACCGCAAACTCATAACCCTCACGGCGCATGTTCTCAATGAGAACGGAAAGATGGAGTTCGCCGCGGCCTGACACCTTGAAGCAGTCCGCAGAATCTGTTTCCTCCACACGAAGGCTTACATCTGTGTTCAGCTCCCGAAACAGCCTGTCTCTGATATGGCGGGAGGTGATGTATTTTCCTTCCTGCCCTGCTAAGGGGCTGTCATTTACCATGAAGTACATGGCAATGGTGGGCTCGGAGATCTTCTGGAAAGGAATTGCCTCAGGATGCTCCGGGGAGCAGATGGTATCGCCGATATGGATATCTGTGATGCCGGAGATCGCCACAATGGATCCGATGGACGCTTCCTGCACCTCCACTCGCTTTAATCCGTCAAACTCGTATAATTTGCCGATCTTGATCTTTTTGAACTTATCAGGATCGTGGTGGTTTACCAGAACGCACTCCTGATTGACTCTCAGACCGCCGTTGTCTACCTTGCCGATGCCGATACGGCCAACGAATTCATTGTAATCAATGGTGCTGATCAGTACCTGGGTATCTGCATCCGGGTCGCCCTCAGGAGCAGGGATCGAATTGATGATCGTCTCAAAGAGAGGACTCATATCCACTTCCGGGTCATCCAGCTGGCATTTTGCAAAGCCGGCCCTTGCAGAAGCAAACACAAAAGGACAGTCAAGCTGTTTATCGGATGCATCCAGATCCATCATAAGCTCTAATGTCTCATCAATGACCTCCTCCGGTCTTGCCTCAGGACGGTCGATCTTGTTGATGCAGACGATCACAGACAGATCCAGCTCCAGGGCCTTCTGCAGAACGAATTTTGTCTGGGGCATAGGACCCTCATAGGCATCTACCACAAGGATAACGCCGTTTACCATCTTAAGCACGCGCTCGACCTCGCCGCCGAAATCCGCATGTCCTGGGGTATCGATGATATTAATCTTTGTATCTTTATAAAAAACAGCCGTATTTTTAGACAGGATCGTAATACCGCGCTCACGCTCAATGTCATTGGAGTCCATGACACGCTCCTGGACCTCCTGGTTTGCCCGAAAGACCCCGCTCTGCCTTAACAGCTGGTCCACCAGGGTCGTCTTACCATGGTCTACATGGGCAATGATCGCGATATTCCTAATATCTTCTCTCTTCATCTTCATAATGCTTACTCTTCCTTATTATATAAGAACCTCTTTTATATTTTGTCTACAGCCGTATAGTATAGCATTGCCGCCTGTAGATTGCAAGGGATTTTTACATGAGTTTCTGCTTTTTAAAACACGATCAGCTCTCCCCCGGCTCTGCCGTAATACACCTCATCTCCCCGCCGGATAACAGCCCTGCCGTTTGTGCCCTCTGTCAGTCTGGCAGTAAAGCGCCCCTCCTCGGCAAAGGGCACCAGGAATTGGAATACGACCTTATCCGTATACTGGGTATCCAGGGTGTCAATGCCCGCCTGGGCGGCTGTATACTGAATCTTCCCCACGCCGTTGTAATCCGTTGTCACTTCGAAAAGATATGCCAGCTTTTTCTCTACCACCACACAGTCCCGAAGCCCCTCCTTTAAGGCCCCGGAATAGGCCCGCACAAGGCCTCCCGTACCCAGAAGAGTGCCTCCGAAATACCTTGTAACCACAGCGCATACATTGTGCAGCTCCTCTCCGGCCAGCACGTCCATCATGGGCTTTCCCGCTGTCTGGGAGGGCTCTCCGTCGTCGCTGCACCTGGCTGTCTGTCCCCTGTCTCCGATAATATAGACATAGCAGTGGTGCCTGGCATCCCAATAGCGCTTCCTCACCTCCTCCACAAAGGCAAGGGCCTCCTCCTCTGACTCAACCGGCCGGATATCAGCGATGAAACGCGATTTTTTCTCCACGATCTCTCCTGTTCCGCCCTTATACACAATTTTGTAGCTTTCTACCACTTTATCCGCTCCTTTGCCGGCTTTTTGGAAGAAAAATCCCCACAAAGCCGTTATTTTCCGCTTTTTTTATCATAATATAGTTGTTTCTTAATATCAAGGGCATATTTAAACCTTTTCATTTTAATAAAACTGGTGTATAATTTACAGAAGGTCAATTTCAGAAAGACGAAAATTCGAAAAGGAGATTTTATGAACTACGGACAACACGAGGTTGAGCGCAGGCTCAAGTCTCTTCATTCTAAATCAGGCAAATACGCCCAACGGCTTGTCTTAAATGTCTTTAAGGCGTTGTTTGTGCTGTTCCTTTTTCTGGCAGTCACAGGAGGAGCAGTTGGCTTTGGTATGTTGAAGGGAATCATTGACAACGCCCCTTCCGTGGATATCATGAATATACAGCCTGACCGTTTTGCCACTACTGTCTATGATTCCGAGGGCAACCTGACAGATACCCTGGTTATGAGCGGCTCCAACCGCGAGTCCGCTGAGTACGATGAGCTTCCCAAGGATCTGATCAATGCATTTGTGGCAATTGAGGATTCCCGTTTCTGGTCCCACAACGGAATTGATATCCGTTCCATTGCCAGAGCTGTCAAGGGCGTTTTAAGCGATGACTATGCAGGCGGCGGAAGCACCCTGACACAGCAGCTCATCAAGAACAATCTCTTTGCAGGCGGCATGGAGTCCAGCTTCGGAGCAAAGCTGGAGCGTAAGTTCCAGGAGCAGTACCTGGCTGTCCAGCTAGAGAAGAATTCCGGCATGAGCAAGGAAGATACAAAGAAAATGATCCTTACCAACTATCTGAATACCATTAACCTGGGGAACAACACCCTGGGTGTCAAAGTAGCTGCCCGCAGATACTTCAACAAAGACGTATCGGATCTGACCTTATCTGAGTGTGCGGTTCTGGCTACCATCACCCCAGCACCAACACGGTATAATCCCATTTCCGGACGGGAGAAAAATGAGGAGCGGCGCAAGATCGTGCTCCAGGCCATGGTGGACCAGGGATATATCACAAAGGATCAGCAGGAGGAGGCTCTGGCAGATAATGTCTACGACCGCATCCAAAATGTAAATACAGCTGCCAAGGAGACCACCAACACGCCATACAGCTATTTTACCGACGAGCTGATCGAGCAGGTCATAGAAGCCCTGATGGAGAAAATGGATTACACGGAGAGCCAGGCCAGCAATCTTTTGTATTCCGGCGGCC
The DNA here is from genome assembly GCF_020554865.1 of Lacrimispora sp. 210928-DFI.3.58. Classification (GTDB taxonomy): domain Bacteria; phylum Bacillota; class Clostridia; order Lachnospirales; family Lachnospiraceae; genus Enterocloster. The sequence goes on along the minus strand of NZ_JAJCIC010000003.1, from coordinate 181,239 downwards.
TTCAGATCTTCACCACCCAGGATCCCCGGATCCAGGCTATCGTGGATGAGGAGGTCAACAATCCGGACAACTATACTGCTGCCAAATATTCCGTGGAATACCGCCTCTCTGTTACCCACAGTGACGGGACCACCGAGCATTTCTCAGAGGAAGGCTTAAAGGCTTACCGCAAGAACATTTTAAGGGACTCTTCCTTTGAGGGGCTGTATACCACCCCTGATTCTGTACAGGCCGATATCGACCAGTACAAGTCCTGGCTCTTAAGGGAGGGCGATGAGATCATCGGAGAGCGCCAGACACTGACCCTCCAGCCTCAGACCTCCTTTGTCATCATGGACCAGCACACGGGAGAAGTGAAGGCCATCTGCGGAGGCCGCGGGGAAAAGACAGCCAACCGTACCTTAAACCGCGCCAGCAACGTACTGCGCCAGCCCGGCTCCGCCTTCAAGGTGATCACTGCCTTTGCTCCTGCCATGGATACCTGCGGGGCAACCCTGGGAACCGTTTACTATGATGCTCCCTACACCATCGGCACAAAGACCTTCCGGAACTGGTGGGGAGAAAGCCGCGGCTTTGTGGGCTATTCCAATATTCGGTCCGGCATTATCTACTCCATGAACATTGTGGCTGTACGCTGTCTCATGGAAACAGTGACACCGCAGCTTGCCATTGAATACGCAGAAAATATGGGGATTACCTCCCTGACAAAGAATGACCTCAATCCGGCTCTGGCCCTGGGAGGCATCTACCGCGGCGTCTCCAACCTGGAGCTTACCGGTGCCTATGCCTCCATTGCCAACGGCGGCCTCTACACAAAGCCCCGGTTCTTTACCAGGATCCTTGACCACAACGGCAAGGTACTCATTGACAATGAGCCTGAAACAAAGCAGGTACTGAAGGATTCCACTGCCTTTCTGCTGACAGATGCCATGTCAGAGTCCATGAAGGGCAACCGCCTCTTTGCAAGGCCGGGTGTATCCATCTCCTCCACCAGCACCAGGGCGGCCCTCACAGGAATGTCCGCTGCCGGTAAGAGCGGTACCACTACTGCCAACAATGATATCTGGTTTGTGGGCTTTACTCCTTACTATACTGCCGGTATCTGGGCCGGCTGTGACAATAACCAGAAGCTGACGAACAACGGCGGCACCTCCTTCCACAAGGATATCTGGAGGAACATTATGAACCGGGTGCATGAGGGCTTATCGGATCCCGGCTTCACGGTTCCTGACAGCATTGAAACAGCCCAGATCTGCCGCAAATCCGGCAAGCTTGCCGTATCCGGCGTCTGCAGCGCAGATCCCAGAGGAAATGCTGTTTATACCGAATATTTTGCAAAGGGCACCGTACCCACAGAGGTGTGCGACAAGCATGTGAGCGTCACGGTATGTGCGGAATCCGGAGCAAGAGCCACGGAGTTCTGTCCTGTAAAGACAACACGCCCCTGTATGATCCTGCCTGACGGCGAGTATTCTGTCACCGATGATTCCCTGTTCGCTATCCCAGGTGAATGCCCGCTCCACTCCAGCACATCCACCATTATCCAGCCTTCTGACGGCAGCGAAGGTCCGGGAGGAATGATCGTTCCCATCGGCCCCGGCTATGAGCCACAGACTACGGTTGATCCCAACAGTATAAGCGGGCCTGGGGCACAATAACCGTAACAGTTCAAAAAAAACACACCTTGCGATCCTTCCTTCGGGCGGCTTGCCGGAGGGATATCCAGGGTGTGTTTTTTATGCAGCGATGGCAGCCGGCTTGACTGCATCCTATAAAACGCTTTATGGCTACTTCATTTTTGGCTTAAATACAAGGGATGCCAGGTATCCGAACACCAATGCCCCGCAGATGCCTGCTGCTCCCGCCGTGAATCCGCCCTTGAAGATTCCTAAAAGGCCGCTCTCCTTCACAGCCATCTTTACGCCCTTCCACAGGGTATTTCCAAAGCCCAGCAGCGGGACTGAGGCCCCTGCTCCTGCCCAGGAGAGAAAGGGCTCATAAATCCCCAGGGCTCCCAGGATCGAACCGCTTACTACAAGAAGCACCATAATGCGGCCCGGCATCATCTTCGTCTTCTCCATCAATATCTGCGCCAGGGCACAGATCACTCCGCCTACAAGAAATGCCTTTACAAATTCCATCGTTCTGCTCCTTTCTGCTCTCTTTGTCAGGCTTCTATATGCTCCAGGATCACTCCATGAGCAATAGAGGGGATACTCTGTCCCTCATTAAAGCTTACGGTTGACAAAAGAGCTCCTGTTGGCACAAAGAGGACTCTCTTCCAGGTTCCATCCTGGATCTTTGGGAGAATGTAGGAGCACAGTGTGACTGCAGCACAGCCGCAGCCGCTTCCTCCTGCGTGGGTATCCTGCTTTTCCTTGTCAAAGATCTCCATACCGCAGTCCATATGAAGCTCCCTCAGGTCTCTTCCCTTCTCTCTCATAAAATCCAGAAGAACCGTTCTTCCGATCTCTCCCAGATCTCCTGTGATGATCTTATCATACCAGCTCTCACTGACCCCAAAATCCTCCAGATTCTGCTCAATGGTGTGAAAGGCAGCAGGCGCCATGGCTGCTCCCATATTCATGGAGTCCTTTGCCCCCAGATCCACCATTCTCCCCGTAGTGATACCGCGGATCCTTGCAAGGCCCTCCTTCCTGGTTCCTGACATCACCACGGCGCCGCAGCCGGTCACTGTCCAGCTGGCTGACATAGGCCTCTGGTTTCCATAAGCCAAAGGAAAGCGGAACTGCTTTTCCGCAGTTGCAAAATGGCTGGATGCCATGGACAGTACCGTATCCGCATATCCTGCTCCCACTGCCATCGCTCCCAGTCCCATGGCTTCTCCCATGGTGGAGCAGGCGCCGAAGAGTCCGAAAAAGGGCACCTCCAGGTCTACTGTGCCAAAGGAAGTAGCGATCAGCTGCCCCAGCAGGTCTCCGGCAAACATATACCGAAGATCTCCCTTTTGGATACCGGCCTTCGCTATGGCCAGCTCCGCTGTCTCCTTCTGCATGGCGCTCTCCGCCTGCTCCCAGTTATCCTTTCCCAGCATATCATCCTGCTCCACCTTATCAAAGAGCTGGCCCAAAGGACCTTCTCCCTCCTTTTTTCCTGCCACGGACCCTGCGCTGATAATAACAGGCGGATGCTCAAACTCAATACTGGCCTTGCCTTTCATCTGTCCCATGCTGTCTTCCCATTCTCCTTCCTTCTAGAGCATATTTTGTAACAGTTCAGACGGCGCGTATTTCCACATCGGATGGACAACCCATTGCTCCTTGTCCTGCCTGACCGGGCAAGAAGATCCCTCCGTCTGAACGATTATCATATTTCTAATATGATACAGTATGTGTTATTTGAAGGAAAAATACTCCCTGTCCAATGGAAAAAGCCTGCCCGGGCTTTTTAAGACTCAGACAGGCTTTTTCTTATTCTCTTCTTATTCAATCGCTCTGCCGTCCAGCAGATTTGTCATGCTCTTAAGGCTTACTGCCAGAGTAGAGGTATTATGTAACAGCGCTGATGTAGCTGGCGCGATCACCCCGCCTACGCCCAAAAGGATCAGGCCCAGGTTAAAGCTGATGACAAAGCGGTAGTTTCCATGTATTCTCTTCATAAGTCCGTTGCTGATCGCTTTTAATGTCACCAGCTGGTACAGGTCATCCTGGGAGATCGTAATGTCTGCGATCTCACGGGCGATCTCTGCTCCCTCGCTGATAGCAACTCCTGCGTCTGCGGCAGAGAGCGCCGGGGAATCATTGATGCCGTCTCCGATCATGATCACTGTATGGCCCTTTTTCTTTTCCCGCTCCACAAAGCTGGCCTTGTCCTCAGGCAGGACCTCTGAGAAATAGGTATCTACCCCCACCTTTTTCGCAATAGCTCTTGCAGTGCGCTCGCTGTCTCCTGTCATCATAACGATATTGGAAATGCCAAGAGCGCGCAGGGAGGAGATGACATCCCTTGCCTCCTCCCTCAGGGGATCTTCAATGAGTATCACAGCAGCCAGCCTTCCGCCGATCGCCATATACAAATGGGAATAATAGGTGGGAAGCTGTTCAAACTTCTCCTCACAGCCCTCAGGGATCACGCAGGATTCATCCTCAAACACAAAGTGATGGCTTCCGATCACGACCCGCTCACCATCCACATAGGTGGCAATGCCGTGAGCCACAATATAGTCTACCTTTGAGTGCATTTCCTCATGGACAAGCCCTCTCTGTACTGCCTCCCGCACCACGGCATTTGCCATGGAATGCGGGAAATGCTCCTCCAGGCAGGCCGCGATCCGGAGGAGCTCCTCCTTACTCATGTCATTGAAAATGGCAACGTCGGCCACTACTGGCTCTGCCTTTGTAAGGGTTCCCGTCTTGTCAAAGACAATGGTATCTGCCTGGGCCACGGCCTCCAGGAATTTTCCTCCCTTTACGGTGATGTGATAGCAGTTTGCCTCTCTCATAGCCGACAGCACGGACAAGGGCATGGCAAGCTTTAAGGCGCAGGAAAAGTCCACCATAAGGATGGAGATCGCCTTTGTCACATTTCTCGTGAGAGCCCAGGTAAGAAGTGTTCCGCCTAAGCTCCAGGGCACCAGTGCATCTGCCAGGCTGGCTGCCTTTCCCTCCACGGAGGATTTCAGCTTTTCCGACTCCTCGATCATGGTGACGATGCGCTCAAACCTGGTGGAGCCTGCTGCCTTTTTCACGCAGATGGTGATCTCGCCCTCTTCCACTGCAGTGCCTGCGTAGACATAGGAGCCTGTCTCCTTTTTCACAGGAAGGGACTCCCCTGTCATGGAGGCCTGGTTTACCATGGCTTCACCAGTGGACACAATACCGTCTAAGGGGATCACATTGCCCACATGGACGGTTACCAGATCCCCTTCCTTTACGGAGGATACGGGCACAAGGACCTCTGTGTCCTCTATCTTCTGCCATACCTTTTCCACATGAAGGGACATGCTCCTGGCCAGGTCTCCCACTGACTTTTTGTGGGTCCACTCCTCTAAAAGCTCTCCGATCCCCAGCAGGAACATCACAGAACCAGCTGTGTCAAAATCCATTCTGGCAATGGACACTGTGATGGCAGTGGCATCCAGCACCTCCACCTCCAGACGCCTTCTGAAAAGGCAGCGCAGCCCCTTCACAATGTACCGGATCGCCTGAAGGCTGGCATATACTGCTCTGACTGCGGGAGGGAGAAAGGTTCTGGTGGCTGCCCTTAAGACCACCTTTCCGATGAGTTTTTCCTTATATTCCTGATTGAGAGCTCTGCCGGAATTAGCAGGTACGGCGATTTCTTCCTCCTGCTTTTGAAAGGAAAAATGCTGGATCCCGCAGATGATCTCCCGGCGTTCTCCCTCATACAGGACCACTGCATCCGCTGTGCGCTCATATACCTTTGCACTTTTTACTCCCGGAAGCTTCAACAGGTAATATTCCAACAGGTCGGCCTGGGCTATGCTCATGGAACCATGAAACAGATGCACCCTGAGCCGCCCTGTCATTTCATGCTTAATTGTAAATTTCATCTTCAACGCTCCTATAGTGGATACTTCGCAAAAAGAAGCCCAGGGAAATCCTCCCCAGGCTTTTTTGTATCCGCTTACTCCTGTGCTGCCGGCTCCTCAGAGAAGCTCTCTGCCTTCTCTTCTGCCTTTGCACACTCATCCTCAAATACCTCTTTGCTGCGCTTTTCGTTGATTTCCTTTGCCTCTGCCAGGATGTCCTCTGCATTTTCCTGGATATTCGTAGCAGTTGTCATCACGCAGTCTTTTGCCCTGAGTCCTGCTGCCACGCAGTTGATATAAAACTTCTTTGCGTCCTCACTTCCCAGAATCTTCACTCCTGCGGTACCAAAAAGCACTCCACCTGCAAACAGGCCTATTTTCTTTAATTTGAACAGATCCATTTTTTTCTCCTCCTGTTATTTATGCTTGTATCCCGTGTAAATGGTCATTGCTAAACAAAAAATCATGGCCCACGCCCAGAACCTGTGCTGCTTCATCTTCTGTCACTGTCCTTTCATAACGTTCTATACGGTTTACATGTAGTTGTATCTGAATACTCTTGTATCCTAGCAAATCGCCCCCAGGTTAGTCAAAGATTACAGCTCTTATTGAGAAAAGTTATCAGGTTGCTTTATCTTATAGACACGATACCCAGCTGCCTTTACAGCCTCCTTCAGGACTTCATCCGGCAGCTGTTCCTTCATGCGGACCCTCGCTTCCTCTGTCCCCAGATCCACACTGGCCCAGACGCCCTCCAGGCTGTTTAAGGCATTTTCCACATGGGAAACGCAGTTTCCGCAGGACATACCGTCCACATACAGGATGCTCTCATATGGATAATGAGATGCATCCTTGTCTTTTACTTTTATCTTCTTTACAGAAGGGCCTGAGGATGTGCCGCAGCAGCCTGAGGTCAAACGCTTTCTGTAACCTCTGACAGCACACACGCCGATAATGATCAGTATAAGGCATATGATCGCTGTTGCCATATGAATCCCTTCTTTCTTGCTTATATATGAGTTTTCGGTTGTTTTCCGTCAGCAGGCAGAACTCCATCCTCCTCCGGAGGATAAAAATGCTGGTAGCCCCGAGAGAGAAATCCCATTTCCTCCAACATTCCCAGCATACGGTATACCGTAGCCAGTCCAATAGAAGAATCACGTTTTGACGCTGTATAATATATTTCCTTACAGCTATTCCAATTTCCTTCCAGAATCACATCCAGAAGTATCTTCCTTTGCTGTGTGATCCGCTTCCCATTCCGCTGAAGCTCACGGATGATCTGTTCCTTCTGGCACATGAAAATGCTGCCCTCCTTTTTCTCCATTCTGCACATTACTATGAAAATCCTGCCGCCGCAAGGCGGCACGAAATTCAGGTATGCCAAATGCACCCGCCAGGTTTTCATGGTACGGTGGCGCGCCGCCCGCCAGGCGCATGCAGGTTTACTGTCGTTCCAAAGGACCTACATAACTGGAAACCGCAGGCCGGCCTCTCATAAAGGGCAATGGCCTGCGGCTGAAAGCCAACTTATCTTATGCTGTCTTCCTCACTGCAACACCATTTACGGATTTTGCAGGACGCAGCAGGAGGTATAAGAATCCGGCAAGCACTGCTACTGCAGCGATGGTACCGATCCCGAATGCTCCTGTTGTAAACAGCATACCAAACTGATAGATGCACAGGGAAGCTGCGTATGCAAGAACGGTCTGATATCCGATCGCAAACCAGGTCCACTTACCATTGTTCATCTCTCTCTTGATGGCACCGATAGCAGCAAAGCATGGAGCGCACAGCAGGTTAAATACCATGTAAGAGTAAGCTGCTACAGCGGAGTAATCTGCTGCCATGTTTGCCCAGATCTCCACGCCATCCTCTGCGACTTCTTCCAATCCGTAGAGGATACCAAAGGTACCAACCACGTTCTCCTTTGCAACCAGTCCGGTAATTGCTGCAACTGCTGCCTTTGCATTGCCCCAGCCAAGAGGAATGAAGAGCCAGGAGATCGCATTGCCGATGGTTCCAAGGAAGCTGTCTGCGAAATCTTCTACTGCGCAGTAGCTTCCGCCCTCAAAGCCATAGGTTGAGGTATACCAGATCACGATGGTGGACAGAAGGATCACTGTACCAGCCTTCTTAATGAAGGACCAGCCTCTCTCCCACATGCTTCTCAGCACGTTGGATACGGTAGGCATATGGTAAGCAGGAAGCTCCATTACAAAAGGAGCGGGATCACCTGCAAACATCTTTGTCTTCTTTAACAGGATACCGGAGCAGATGATCGCTGCGATACCTACGAAGTATGCGCTGGGTGCTACCCAGGAAGCCCCTCCGAAGATTGCGCCTGCAAACAGTGCAATGATCGGCAGCTTTGCGCCGCAGGGGATAAAGGTAGTAGTCATGATGGTCATCTTGCGGTCTCTGTCATTTTCAATGGTACGGGAAGCCATGATACCCGGAACACCGCAGCCTGTACCGATGAGCATTGGGATAAAGGACTTACCGGAAAGACCAAACTTGCGGAAAATCCTGTCCATGATGAATGCAACACGGGCCATATAACCGCAGGACTCCAAAAATGCCAGGAAGATAAAGAGCACTAACATCTGAGGAACAAAGCCCAGAACAGCTCCGACACCTGCTACAATACCGTCTAAGATCAGAGCAGACAGCCAGTCAGCACAGCCAACTGCATCCAGAGCGCTCTCGATGATACCAGGAACGCCAGGCACCCAGATGCCAAAGGATGCAGGATCCGGCTCCTCTGCCTCTAATGCTGCTGCAAAATCTGCAGCTGCTACAGGAAGGACTTCCTCTACCTCTCCGTCCTCATTCTCAATCTCTGCCTCTGCAGTGATTCCGGCAGCCTCTGCCTCTGTCTCGAATGCCTGGATAGCTGCCTCATCCGGCTCCTCTGCTTCCAGAGCCTCTGTGATGCCATCTACATCAATGCCGGCCTCTTCTGCTGCTGCAATGTAAGCATCGATCTTTGCCAGCTCTGTCTCATAAGCGCCGGTAGCCTCATCGAAATCGCTCCGGCCGATGCCAGCCAGATACCAGCCATCGCCGAACACGCCGTCGTTTGCCCAGTCAGTAGCAATGGTTCCTACGCTGGTAACAGATACGTAGTACACGATCCACATTACGATAGCAAAGATCGGAAGTGCCAGCCAGCGGTTGGTAACAATGTGGTCGATCTTATCAGATGTGCTTAATTTCTGTTTGCTCTTCTTTTCATAGCAGTCCTTGATAATGGAAGCAATGTAGGTGTAGCGCTCATTGGTGACAATGCTCTCTGCATCGTCATCCATGGCATCCTCCACTCTCTTGATGATGCTCTCAACGTTAGGAACGCTTGTCATGGATGCTGCGATCTTCTCATCTCTCTCAAAAAGCTTGATAGCATAGAAGCGCTTCTGATCCTCAGCAATATCGCTCCCCAGATAGGTCTCGATCTCCTCCAGGGCTGCTTCCATATCCTGTCCGAACTTATGTACGGGAGCTGCGTTTTTCTTGTTCTGAGCTGCTGCTACTGCTGCATTTGCCGCTTCCGTGATGCCTGTTCCCTTTAAAGCGGAGATCTCCACAACCTGGCAGCCCAGATCCCTGCTCAAGTTCTTTACATTGATGGTATCGCCGTTCTTTGCAACAATATCCATCATGTTTACTGCCATGATCACGGGGATGCCCAACTCCATCAGCTGTGTGGACAGATACAGGTTACGCTCCAGGTTCGTTCCATCTACGATATTCAGGATGGCATCGGGGCGCTCTGTGATCAGATAGTTCCTGGCGACAACCTCCTCCAGTGTGTAAGGCGACAGCGAATATATGCCAGGAAGGTCCATGATGATAACATCCTTATGTCCCTTTAACTTACCTTCCTTTTTCTCCACTGTAACTCCTGGCCAGTTACCTACGAACTGATTGGAACCTGTCAGGGCATTGAACAATGTTGTCTTGCCGCAGTTCGGGTTTCCGGCCAATGCAATTTTAATTGACATTTTTCATATCCTCCTTGTCGCTTCTTATTGAGAAAATTTCTCAATAAATTAGTGTTAACTAACTAATAGACTTAAAAAAAATGCAGCTTTACTGCACTTCAATCATCTCTGCATCTTCCTTACGGATGGACAGCTCATATCCCCTCACTGTCACTTCCACCGGATCGCCTAAAGGTGCAACCTTGCGCACATACACCTCTACACCCTTTGTAATACCCATGTCCATGATACGGCGTTTTACTGCGCCTTCACCGTGGAGCTTTTTCACTGTTACGGTATTGCCGCACTTTACTTCCTTTAATGTCTGCACTTTACTTTCTCCTTCCTTTTCATACCCATGGCCTTTATATCATAATTTTATTTGCCATCTCTTTGCTGATCGCTACACGGGTCTCCTTTACGTTGACGATCACATTTCCGTCATTAATAGAAACAACGGTAACGTTCGCGCCAGGAACAAATCCCATGTTTTCCAGGTGGCGGCGGATCTCCTCCTTGCCTCCAACCCGTTTGATCGACGTTACTTCACCTTCTGTAGCCATTGTTAAGGGCATCATAATCACTCCTTCATAGTAAACCTACATGCGCCCGGCGGTCGGTGCGCCACCGCACCATGAAAACCTGGCGGGCGCACTTGGCATACCTGAATTTCGTGTCGCCTCACGGCGGCGGACTTTCATAGTAAGTGTATGCTAACTAATCGCCTTAAAAATTGCAGTCAGAAAAAGTTAGATTTTTCTAACTGCAAGGATAGATTAGCACTAACTAATCAGAATGTCAACAATTTTTTTCAATAATCTTCCAAATCTTCTAAATGCGGTCAGACCTTGATCCGTTCTGCCACATCGCGGCTTAGGGCAAGACGGCTTCCTCCCACGCTTACAATCATGTGGCCGATGAAGTTCTGTACCACCCGGATCTCGCTCCCCTCCTTCATATCATGGCTGTCCATCCACTCCAGAATCCCCGGATTTCCAAACATCCATTTTACCGTACATGTCTCCCCGCTTTTTACATTTGATAATGCTTCCATATTGCTGCACCTCCATATATCACATGTTTAAGGCTATTGTTTTCCTGCCCCTAGTATTGTCAGTCAAATTATTTTTCATACTATATATTGTAGTGACATTATGGTAGGTTAGTCAATCGTAAATTCATTTCCCGGTGATGGAAAATGGTAACAGTTCAGCCGGCCGCCGACTGAACTGTTACGGAAAATGTTCATCTTATCGCTTCCATATACTTGTCTCTTAGCTTCCTGACCAGATCAGGGGCCTTCATTCCCACTGCCCTTCCATCCAGTTCCATGGCTCTCATACTGGGATGGCTTGTGCTGGACATGATGATCTCGTCCGCCTCCATCAGCTCCTCAAGGGTAAATGCCCTCTCCTCCACCGGGATTCCCAGTTCTTTGCAGTATGCGATCATATGTTTTCTCTCTGTGCCGGGCAGGATCAGGTTATCCAAAGGATGGGTGACGAAAATACCGTCCTTGATCATGGAAACATTAGAATGGGAGCCCTCTGTCACATACCCGTCGCGGACAAATACTGCCTCATGGCAGCCTGCCTCCTTTGCTTCTTCAGCTGCCATGACATTGGGGAGCAGGTTCAGGGTCTTGATATTACAATGGAAGAAGCGGGTGTCCTTGATGCTTTTTAAGCGGTATTCGTCAGACATCTCCACCCCTTTCCAGGGCTTGCTGTATACGTACAGGCTGCTGGCTACGCCCTCCGGGAACAGGTGGTTCCTGGGAGAAACTCCACGGGTGATCTGCCAGTAAAGGAACTGGCAGCTGCTTTCCACCTTCAGGACCAGCTCCGACAGCAGCGCTCCGATCTCCTCCCTGGGGGCCGGAAGCTCTATCCTCACCATAGCTGCACTGCTGCACATCCTGTCCAAATGGTCCTCCAGTGCAAAGATCTTATGGTCAAACACCATAGCCGCCTCATAAATACCATCGCCAAAGTAAAAGCCTCTGTCATTGGCAGGTATCATCATGTCATTGATCAATGTGATCGTTCCGTTGTAATACGCAAGATTTTTCATTTGCTCCATGTGGGTATCTCCTTTTGCTGCCTTGCGCGCTTATCGCCTATCTGTCTTTCAGGTTTTACGTGCAGTGTGGGATTATTTTGCTGTTATCAGTATACAATTCTGATTTTTGTTTGTAAAGCGCCTGCTGGCCCATATCCTCAATTTTGGAAAAATTTTAATACCCGTCATACACCGGGCACTGCCGTTCCTGCATATAATAAAAGAAAAGAAGCCCCTAAGGACCTCCCATGAACCAACAATGCCGTTTCAGCAATGTCACAACGAATTACCTGAACATATTCCAGGCCATCTTAGATGAGATGATACTGGGCATGACATCTGCGTCCCTCACTGACAGCATTTCCCACAATTTCATTGTACAGATGATCCCCCACCACCGGGCAGCGATCGAGATGTCCCGCAACCTTCTGCGCTTTACCACAAATATTCCGCTCCAGGACATTGCCACCCGGATCATAACAGAGCAGACAAAGAGCATCCAGGATATGCTCCGCATTGCCGCCGGCTGCAGCCAGCTCAAGAATTCTCCGCAGGATCTTTACCTTTACCAGCACAGAATGCGTCAGATCATGGAAAACATGTTCGCCGACATGAGAAATGCTCCTGCCTCTAATGATATCAATATCAGCTTTATCTATGAAATGGTCCCCCACCACAAAGGCGCTATCGCCATGTCCGAAACCACCCTGGACTACCCGATCTGCCCGGAGCTGGTGCCTATTTTGCAGGCGATCATCCGTTCGCAGAAGATGGGGGTGGAGCAGATGGAGAAGCTGCTTTGGTATATGACTCAATCTCCTTAATGGCGTTTGATGCGCTGCTCCTGTTCATTCTGCAGTCGGATCTGCTCCTTGAGAATCAGAGGATAACAAACCAGCTCTCTTCCGTCTAAATCCTCTCTGCCCATGTCCACTGCAGTAATCTGATGATTCTCATAGGTGGTGTAGTAATAGATCCCCCTGTCCGCGTTGCAGCAGGAGGTATAAACGGTGATCTCATATTCCCTGTTTCCTGTCTGACAACAGCCACGTGTCTGCTGCACAGAGCCCAGGATATGAAAAAACTGACTCACGCTCTCTGATTCGGATTCTCCCGAAACAGAGTTCATCTTCGTAAACGCCGCCCTCACAAAACGGGAACCTGAGGATAAGTCCCCGGGCAGGCCCATAGCCCCCATACCTAAGCTGTAGACGGACAGGGGAAGCTGAAAAGCAAAGCGGTTTTCAGGCTCCTTTGGGGACAGGTGCATGTAATCATTCAGACGAAAAAGCTGCTCTGGAAAAGGCGGATTATTTGTCAGTATCCCCACCGGGTTATCATAAACCCGAAGCCCCTCCTTCACTGACTCCACTGTAATAGACTCCAGGCGGTCTGCGATCAGCCAGTGAAGCTGTGCCGCCGGCAGGCAGCGGTCAAAGACGGTTCCTGTCAGATTCAGGTTTTCAAGAAGCGCCCGTACCTCCTTTACGGACCCGCATTTCCCCAGTACCCAGGGGATAAACTCGAACTGGGCCACGTTGTCCCGATCCGGCTCCGCCCCCCGGTAGGCTGCATTTCCCACAAAGTTCAAGCCGGCCATCCCCAGTCCCTTTTCGTTCACCGCATCATAATACAGCGGATATCCCTTTGCAACATGGGCCATGCCGATGATCCCATAATGTGATTCCAATGCCTTCTTGTGACAGAAGGGAAGGAAATAATTGCGCGGGGTGATCACGACCTCCTCGCCGTATGAGCATGAATGATCCAGAGTGCGTCCAAAATAGAAATCCTTTGTCTTGTATGTGGCTGCTGTACACATGTCTATGCCTCCTTCAAGGTCAAGCAGCTGCAGGACCGTTTTTGTTAATTTTGATTTTGTTCGTTTTTAGATAGTTTGGGAAAATCTCAGCCTCTCTATTCGTGTCTTCGCCCTTTCTTTTTTATGACAGCTCTTCCCGGGGGACCTTAGGCTTCCGGACAAGGATCAGCGGCAGATATGAAATACCTTTTCTTCATACTCCCTAAATATTGAATTCTTCCCAATCCCTTTTTCGTAATCACCTCCGCATTGCAGCAGCTCGTCATGGTAGAACTTACTTTCGGAAAAAAAGTTATTGATCTGTATCTTCATGATCTTTTTGATGGATTTGACGGCTATTGTAAATAAAACGGTTCTGTTAGCGTCCACATCAATGATGATCTCCACTTCTCCATTTACAAAATCAGAAACTCTGAGCATTTGGTCAAAGGTACATATGACCTCACAGGCACCATTGCTATAAAATGCTTTCAGCGTACAGATACGGTCAAGCTCCCTCCTATGAAGCTTTCCATACTCTGCTATATTGCTGGTCCACTCCTCTGATTCAGCATTTCCATAATTCTGATAATGAAAGAAAGGAACGCTTATTCCAACATCACATAAAATATCGTTATGTTCATCATCAGGCCCTATTTCTAATCCATAATACAAATTATCAAGTAACAATATGTTATATGCTTCTTCTTTCATTCCTCCATAGGGCTTCAATCCGCTGAGGAGGCCTGCATAATTACACAATCCTAAAATAACTGCATTCTCGCAATACCGGTCTATGATGTCTACATCAGGAAAGAATGTTTTTATAAGCTCTGTAACAGAACATATCCTTGTCCCCAAACCTCCCAATAAAATGGAATCGATCACCATGTCATTATCTGAAAGAAAGCTTTGAACATTTTTCAGCAAATGCTCTATTTTTTTGTTTAGGGCATTCGTAAGCTCTGCAAATTCCTTTCGGCTTATATCAACGGAGAAGTCCACCAAAAAGCCCTTTTCATCCTCTAGATCGCTGATCAATAGCTCAGCCCTTTCCCTTTTGCTCAATTTTTTCTTGACCGCTTCCGCTTCCTTCAAGATATTTGACATGACTTTGTCATCAATCCTGGCTTCGGGCAGACCGGCTTTTATACTTTGAAGAATGTGATCATAGAGCACTCTGTCATAATCCAGACCGCCCACCTCATTATCCCCTGCCACGAAAAGCGTCTCCAGCACGCCATCTCCTGCTTCCATAACAGAGAGATCCGTAGTTCCTCCGCCCATATCCACTACAAGAATCTTGTCATAAGCTCTTTCCCTTTGAATGTAAGGATAATTCAAGCCCGCACAGCAGGGTTCACCGATTGAACGTATCAATTTGGCTCCCGTATACATGATCACTGCCTCTAAGGCATTATTCTGCTGAAATCCAAAATTGCCAGGCGTCGCTATCATGCAGTGCTTCACTTTTATACCGAAATACTGCTCTCCCCTTTTCATGATCGATTTTATATACAGCAAAGCTACGATTTCAACAGGCAGGCTGACATCAAATACCTGGTATTCTTTTCCTGTTCCCAGATACCGCTTAAAATCATTGATCGTAACATAGCTGTTTTCATCAGACTTCCTTTGCGCATCCTCCCCTGTCCAATAGTTCAGATATTTGTCAAAGCTGATCCATGTGGGAATATAGATGCTTTCTGACAGAGAAGGCAGGAAGTAAATCGTCTCCTCCACCGCTACGCCCAGGATCGTTTTTGAAGAACCAAAATCCAGCGCAAAGATAATATCCTCGCTTATTTTTTTCCCGAACCAGCTTATGCCCTGACTCATGTCTCTGAAGGAATGAAGCGTTATTTCACAAAGCAGATTCACATCAGCCAGGGATATATCTTCAACAGAAATATAGGGGTTCTGTATTTTTTTTCCGCATTTTTGACATAATAGTGGAACCTCTGTTTTTAAATAACCATTCAATTCTCTGACTGTTCTGCATTTTCCTTTTTCACTCAGAGCCTCTGTCAGGCAATAGGTAAAGATGCTCGCCCCCAGTTTCTTCGATTCAAAGGCCTCCTGGTTTGCACTGCAGGAAAAGAACACGGAGATCCCTTTTAGGTATTCTCTATCCGGTTCATAATCCCGGCTGAAACAGGGGGCTTTGGAATATACTACAGACTTACAGGCATCAATGAACAAAATGATATGGCATGCGTCAAAGCCTTTCAATATCCGGCACAGCAATTCTAAGGAAATGGATGTTTCCTCCAGATAATCCAGACAGGCATCTCCTAATGCAATATAATCATGGCCGTCCAGCCCTGAATGAAAACCGTGACCGCTGAAATAAACGATCAGGTTGTTGATCCCGCAATCAGTTAATTCTTCTTTTTTCTTGCACAAAAAAGAAATGACAGCGTTTCTTTCGGACCTGCAGCCGCTCTTGTCTGTACCTGATGATATTGTAAATATCTCTTCCTCCTTTAAGCGGCAATAGTTTACCAGAGAGGTACGCATAAGCTCCCGGTCATTTTCCGGGTATTTCAGGGCGGAAATCCGGGGATCTCCGTAAGTACTGCATGAAATCAGAAATGCTGCATTCATTTTTCTTTTTTCCTTTTAAATGTAAGGGTAATGCCGCCTGACATTCCCGCACTGACAGAGCCGATCAGACTCACCTCTCCTTCCGCCGAAACCTCAACGGAGACTTCAAATTCATCCAGCTCATACTCCGAGCTTCCAAAATCCATGCCATCCAGAATATGCATCCAATTTTGGCAGAACTGCCGGACATTTGCTGACAAGTATTCCGCATTAACCTTATACTTTGACCGCACTCTTCCCCCTACAGCCTCTGCTAATCCTTTGCTTCCATCGGAAGAGGGCCCTCCATAACCTAAAATTGATATTTCATAGTCATTTTTACTGGTTTTCAACATGATTACTCTCCTTTGTCAAATAATAGGTTCACTCATATATTTCCTCCACTAAAACACCATCTGATACATTGCATACATTTTCCGCCTTCATAAGATTTCAAGCGGGAATAAATTCATCACTCCTTCATAGAAAGTGCAGGACCATCCTGCTTTAAATATTCTCTTAACAGGAACGTACAAAAGTACGGAAATGTATAAATACTATCACTGTATCCAATATTCCCGGCAGTAAATTTTATGCCGCACTGTATATCAGGATACTTTTCACTTTGAATCAATGTTCTGAGGGATTTCGCCGTACCACGCTTTGCTTTTACCTCCACAGGCAGCAGATTTTTCTGAGTTCTTACAAAAAAATCTTCTTCCAACGTGGAATCTTCCCTTTTGTAGTAATATAAATCATACCCACATTTGGTTAATGCTTCTCCCACGATATTTTCATACAAAGCTCCCTTGTAAACACCAAGGTTTCTATTAGCCCGCAGATCCTCCTGCGCTTCTTCATCCAGCATAGCAACGAAAAGCCCTGTATCAAAAAAATAGAGCTTATATTTTGTGTCATCATAATTGCCGCGAAGGGGAAGCTCTGGATAATTGAGACAACAGCAGATATTGATGATTCCTGCATCTTTCAGCCATTCAATACATCCCCGGTAATCTTTGAATCTGGCGCCCTTTGCAACTTTAGAAATCTGAAACTTCTTGTTATCCTTTGCAAGCTGTATTGGAATCTGCTCAAACACATTAAGAATCCGTGCCTGATCCATACCCTCGGCATATTTGCGAATATCCTCTCTATAATCTTCCAGAAGCTGCCGCTGAATATCCAGCGTTCCTTCAAAGGTTCCCCGCATAATATATTCTCTTGCGACAGCCGGCATACCTCCCAGGATACAGTAATCCAGAAACAATCTGCTGTACACCGACATTTCCATCTCATTAAAAGCCTTTTGCATTTTCATATGCCATAGCATGTCTTCAATGTCCGCCTTGCCATATCCTTTTGCCCACAAAAATTCTTCAAAATCCATAGAAAACATATTATAATCTGTTTTATATCCGACACTGTTACTCTCAATTCGTTTGTAGTGAATACCCAACAGGGAACCACTGCAGATTACATCAAAACGATTGTCAATTTTAAAGAACTTCAATGATGTCGAAATCTCCGGATACTCCTGCAGCTCATCAAAAAAAATGAGTGTTTCCCCAGGCTCAAACCTTTTGGTTGGATCCATACGCGAAATATTCCGAATAATATCTTCCGTTTTATATCCATCCTCTGTAATCAGTTTGTACTTTGGTTCTTCAACAAAATTAATATAAATAATATTTTTATAGTTTTCTGTGGCAAAATGCAGTATAGACTCTGTTTTCCCTACCTGTCTCGGCCCTTTTACAATCAACGGTTTACGATTGGAATCTTTCTTCCATAAAGTCAGATAATTGTCGATTCGCCGCTTCAAATAAACCTCAACCATGTACATCCCTCCTCTCTGCTATTCCTATTATACAAAAAAATGAGCGAATTATGCAAGAGTAGCCGCAAAAAAATGAGCGAGTTTTTATCCTTTCGTTACAAAATTTCAAAAGAGCAAGACAACCAAACGTTTCCATTCATTGCCTTGCTCCCAAACAAATACCAATATTCAAATATCAAAGCATCCCTATTGCCTGTCCAACCCAATAAATTAACCCCAACGCCCAACTCGACAATATCCCATACAAAATCACCGGCCCCGCAATAGTAAATATCTTGCAGCCAACGCCTAAGACCTCTCCCTCCGAGTGTGTCAATATAGGACCAAAAAAATTTTTCAATGTCTGCCTGAAATATCCTTTTGACATATTTCTATTGATTCTTGTTTTTTAAAGATTTTCAAATTTCTCAATCACACATTGATGTTCCTTACTTTTTTTGTCATAGCTGACTCCAACAAGCAGCACATCTCCCCCGTAATCTTCAAGAGCACGGGGATACTTTTTTTCCTTGATCTGCTGAATCGCTGCTTTGGCATTTTTATTCCATTTCAGTTCAACCAGCAGCGCAGGGTAATCCCCCGCATACTCTGCTTTCGGAAGGAATACAAAATCAGCAAATCCTCTCCCTGCCGGCAGTTCCCGAATCGGTTTAAAATAATATTGCATAGAGCTTAAATACGCGATTGCAAGCACACTGCTGAGAGAATTTTCGTTATTGTACTGGATAGCTGAAACATAGTCCTCATGAATCTTTTCGATACCTTCAGCAACTGCCTCTCCATCCATATCAAGCGTTGCTTCAAGAAGTTTTTCTGATTCCCGCTGAAATTCAATCAGCTCATTCCACTTCTTACGCCTGGTTGCTGTTATAAATTCCTGACGAATTTCCTCATTTGGAATAAATGCAGTCTGGCTCTTTTGATTATAAGCAAGATATCCGAGATGGATCAGATAGGTAAGGATGTCATCCTTATTTTCAAAACTAACCGTATCGTTTTGGAACGATGTTACTCCAACCTCCACCGATGCACCGGACAGCATTTCAATAATCGATTCCCTTAGCCCGTCAAAATCCATGTTAATCAACGGCAGAATTGCCTCGTAAGAGCCTGTACTTGACCAATAACTCTGAAAATCTCCTCTGAGCATCACGCTCACAACTGCTTTAGGATTATATACCTGATAACCTGCAAGCTGGTATCCATCATACCAACGCTTCACCTCTTCAAAGTTCCGTCCATATTCTGCGCACAAATGACTTACTTCTTCTTCCGTAAAACCAATATATGGTGCCAGAATACTGGCATCCAGCATCGTAAACTCATCAAAATTATTGAGTGCAGACTGCGTTTTCACCTTTTTAATCGGCAGAATTCCAGTCAAATAGGCAAGCTGTATAAATCGTGTCGGCTCCGTCCCCTTGAACAATCCCCGCAGGAAGTTAATATACTCCTCCTGGACAGCCTGATTTGCTGCTTCATCGCGGATCAGTACGTCCCACTCATCAATAATAATAATGAATTTTCTGCCTGTTGCAGCATTGATGCAGGATAGAGCCTCAGCCAAAGAGGTAATTCTGTCGGACACAGTTTCCCCATATATCTCCCGTAACTCCTCAATAATGCTTTTTTTGATATAGGAAATCACTTTCTCAGGGCCACCGGCCGGATCCATGCACCACTGCACATCAAAATGAATCACATCATACTGATTCAAATGTTTTTTAAAGGTATCACTTTTACTGATTTCCAGCCCGTCAAACATTCTTTCCGAATCACATCCCCTGCTGTAATAGGCTGTAAGCATATTGGCTGTGATCGACTTGCCAAACCGGCGGGGCCTGCTGTTGCAGATCAATGCCTGTGTGGTATTCAGAACACTGTTCGTATATTCAAGGAGCCCTGTTTTATCTACATATATCTTTGAATTCAAGGCTACCTGAAACGCACTGTTGTCAGGATTTACAAATCTTCCCATTCTGTTTCTCTCCTTTACACCCATCCAACCTGGTTATCGCCCATTGCTTCGCCCCGGTATATTGCAAATAGCGGCGTCTCAAAGATTTCCTCTTCCTGAAAATCCTGCCGTTTCATCAAATTGATATACTCATAATTCTCTTTCAGAATATCAGCGATTGCCGTCTCTGTTGCTCCTGCGCGTTTCAAATAGTAACTGGTAATACCCAGATCCATAAAAAAACATCTTCTTCCCTGCTTAAAACCTAAATCATCCATTTCTTCCATTATTCCACAATAACCAATCATTCCGGAATGATACAGCCAATTAAGTGCGCGATTCCATGTTTCTTTTGAGATGTTACTGGAATGAAGCTCTGTTACCGGTTCCTGTAGTTCTTCACGGATACTTTCTTTCTCCAACCCCTTCTTTTCACGAAGCAGTGTGCGGCAAATGGCTGGAAGAATATCTCTAAAAATGCTGACATCCGTAATATTCCTGAAATACCGCGTAGATTCTTCCGAAAAAATCCGAATGATACGAGCCAGTTCTTCTTGTGCCGCCAACATATCTTTCTTTTTAAGATACGTTTCCACCACCTTAGGATAACCGCCAATCTGACAGTACAGGCCATAGACTTCTTTCAGTTGTTCATAAAGACCTGCCCTATTTTCATCTGCCGAAAGCAAAGGAAGATCAAGATACTTTTTATAAAGTTCCTCATCCAGCGCCTCCAGAAACTCTTTAAAAGACAACGTGTATATCTGAAGTCTTGTTATGTCACCGCCTGCAGACTTAAATTCCGGCTCCAGCACCCTTCCCAGATAACTTCCGGTAATCATAAAATAGGCTTTAAATTGTCTGGTAAACTCACTGATGCGGTTATAAATCTCTGCGGACTCCTGTATCTCATCTATAATGATAACCGTATTCTCTTCATCCTTAAATGTTTTATCATAGAGACGAAACGCATCATGAAGCGGATTTTCCGGCCGGTCATTTCCTGGAATCAATTCCGTTGCCTTCCGATAACATTCCATAAACTGTTTCCCAGAAAGTTCAAACAGATTTATGTATATCTTATGTTCAAAATTTTCATCCGCAAATTTATTTATAAGATAGGTCTTCCCTACCTGCCTGGCGCCGTTGAGTTCCAGAGTGCTCCGGCTCGTATCTTTTTTCCATTCCAAAAGCCGGTCATATATGGTACGTTTCAGATACATGATTCTACTCTCCTCTCAGCGCTCCTGATTTTATTATACCAAAAAAATTATAAATTCCTACTGATAATTTACTGGGGAACATAAATATTTGTCCTCTGTCTATGCCATACAGAAAAACAGACGCCTCAACATCGGATGCCTGTTTTCTCTTTTCTCCTTAACGAATTGCCTTTTCTGCGAATAAAAAACAAGACAATTGAACGTATACTGTCCTATCGTCTTGCTTTTAATCTTTAAATAGTATTAAATCTGAAAAATCCCCATCATCCCCCCAATCCAGTAAACCACTCCCAGCGCCCAACTGCTCAATATCCCATACAAAATCACCGGCCCAGCGATGGTAAAGATCTTACACCCGACACCGAACACCTGCCCTTCCGCCTGAAATTCAATCGCCGGCGCCACCACGGAATTGGCAAAGCCTGTGATGGGGACCAGGGCGCCGGCGCCGCCGTATTTTACAAGCTTGGGGTAGAGGTTGAAGCCGGTGAGAAGGACGCTTAGGAGGATAAGCTCCAGGGAGGTCCAGGCGGAGGCGGATTCCTTGTCCATTTTCATGGTCTCTGTCATGAAGGTCATGAGACATTGGCCCAGGAGGCAGATCAGGCCTCCTATGAGGAAGGCCTTTGCCATGGAGGCCCAGAGATTGTGTATTGGGGTGATCTCTTTTACATATTGCTCGTATTTTTTCTTGTCGATTTCCATAGTTCTCCTTTTTAAGCGCTTCCAAAAATGGTTCTATCGTCATTTTCAGACATTTCAGGGCGCTGCCATATCCTTCCAGAAATAGATGAGGGCACCTGCTAATTTTCCTGCTGCAATAGAGAAGATCAGATATTGGAGGCCCACTGCCAGATGGATCCTTCTGCTGATGGTGGGAAGGGCCTTTAGGGTTTCTGCCAAAGACATTGCCAGGCAGCCTACGAAGATTCCCACGCACAGCCCGCAAATGCATAAGAACAGCGCTCCCAAGGTGTTTCCCATAGGAAATGGGATTTCGTAAATATCCATTACATTTCCCAGGATGCCGCCCAGAATAATGATCGTCTCATATAGAAGTATGTGCTTCCTTGTGCCTGTCTTTCCCATCAGCCGCACAAATACGCCTATGATCGCAAGAAAGGCGTATACTCCTGCTGCTATGATGCCTCCAGCACTGAGTCCGATGATCCCTAAGAGTATCTGCCTAAGTAATATCAATCTTTGACTCCTTTCTGCTGTCATTGGCGATCAGAGTCTTTGTGATATTATCCTCATACAGGCGCATTTCTACCTCTAATGGTGTGGGATCTGTATTCAGCCGGATGGCCGCCACATGGTTGAAGAACAAGATAATGCCAAGTGCCAGACCAATGGAATAGCTGATCTCCAGAACAGAAAAACCATTTGATTCCCGGCCCATCACCAGCTTATATACCTCAGCAAATACATCTGTGACGTTCACATCATTGTTGAAGGTCATGATCGCAAAGGCTGCGCCAAAAAAACAAATGCCGCACACAAAGATGGTCTTTAGCCACTGCCATGCATACATGGGCCGGGAAGGAGGCTTGTAGGCTATAATGTAATCCTCAGCCCCCATGACGGTTGTTTCAATTGTGGGATCCAGAGCCTTCAATTGTCCGATAATGTCTAAGGAGCTCATGATATAGCGGCGCTTTCGGTCCTCATGGATGGTCTTGACCTTCATGGCGCTGCATTTATTTTGAATACTGCTGTTATCACAGTAGACCTGGGCTACATCCTTCAGAAACACATCCTTATTTGTCAGCTCTGTGATCGGATTGAATTTCACATATACGGTGTTGGTCATAATCCCTTGCTGCTCCTTATTGTCTCGTATTCCCCATATATCATGGCTTTGGGGTCAGTGACAAAGGCGGGCCATGCCTCTTTGCCGGCCCCTTCCTCAAGGAGGCTGTCCAGACATTCGTCTGCCTCCAGCTGCACCAGTGTCCCCTGGTCCTCATAGGATTTTCCGTGAATGCCAGAGAATACATACCACGCAGCGGCTCCTGCCAGAGCCAGCAGCGCAACCGCCGCCAATATCCCACATACGCGTTTTCCAAAACCCATATCATCACATCCTTTTCAAAAAATGTTTTCATTGGTTTCTGGTAATAGTATGGTTGGGCGGCTGTTTTTTTATTCTGAATTTTTTATTACGCTCGTCCCTCGCTTCATAAAAACCTACGGGAACCGCGAACTCCGCTTCGCTCCGTTTGCGTAGCAAATAGTTTCGCGCTCCGGCGATCAACTTTTTTTATAGCCCGGATTTCCTGCGCATCTCTTTTAATATCCTCTTTTCCAGCCTGGAAACCTGCACCTGGGAGATGCCCAGCTCTGAGGCGATCTGGGTCTGGGTCTGATTATAGAAATACCTTCTTACGATAATATCTCTCTGTCCGTCATTTAACTCTCCCATCAGATCCTTTAGCACCATGCGGTTTAAAAGCGCTTCCTGTTCGTTATTCTCCTCCTCTAAGCGGTCTAAGAGAGTGATCGCATTGCTGTCGTCGTTTCCACCTGCCGGGCGGTACAGGGATTCCACCTCGGCTCCCGCTTCCAGGGAAGCCGCCACCTCCTCACGGCTGGTCCCCAGCCTTCCTGCGATCTCCTCCAGAGTAGGTTCCCGGCCAAGGGTGTAGGTCATTTCTTCCCGCACACTTTTCACCTTTCCTGCCAGCTCCTTGATGGAACGGCTGACCTTGATCATTCCATCGTCTCTCAAAAAGCGCTTGATCTCCCCGGTTATCATGGGAACTGCATAGGTGGAAAATTTCACGTCAAAGCCCGTATCAAATTTATCAATTGCCTTTATGAGGCCAATGCTTCCGATCTGAAACAGATCCTCCATCTCATAGCCCCGGCCTGAAAACCGTCTGACAATACTCCATATGAGCCCTACATTGTCCATTACCAGCTGATCCCTGGCTGCTTTATCCCCTTCGTGAGCCATCTGTATTAATTTCATGGTCTCATCCATGGCCGCTACCTTCCGATGAATTTCTTCATAGTCACCGCTGTACCCTTTCCGGGCTCTGACTCCACCTCCACCTGGTCCATAAAGGCCTCCATAAAGGAAAAGCCCATGCCTGAGCGCTCTCCCGTAGTGTCTGTGGTGTACATGGGCTCCATGGCCTTCTTGATATCGCGTATACCGGTTCCCTTGTCCCCGACACAGACAGTCAGTATCCCTTCCTCCGGCTCTGCGGTGATATCCATAGAGACAATGCCCTCTCCTCCCTGATATCCATGGATAATGGCATTGGTAACCGCCTCAGATACGGCGGTCTTCACATCGTCCACCTCCTCTAAGGTGGGATTTAACCTGCTCATAAATACAGCTGTTACTACCCTGGCAAATTCTTCATTGCTGGAAAGGCTGTCGATTTCCAGTCTGATATGCTCTCTGCAGTTCTCCATTTTCTTATCCTCCATTTTTCTATCCCTTTAAGGCCTGCTCCCTGTTTTCATAGCCCGGGATCATCCGGCTCATTCCCGCCATATCCAGTATCCGCTTTACCTGCTTTCCTGCCCCGTAGTACGCCACCGTTCCCCGGCTGGCCGCCATCTGCTTATACCGGTTCAGCAATACGCCGATCCCGGAGGAATCCATAAAGGACGTGCGGGTAAAATCAAAGATAATGCGGTTGACAAAATTTTCTTCCAGCAGAAGATCCGTATCTCCCTTCAGATTTCTGCAGTTGTGATGGTCTAATTCCTTCGGCATGTGTATGATCAGAGTGCTTCCTGACGCCTCATAGGTAAATGTCCTCTGCTCCATCTGCGCGCTCTCCTTTCCTCTATTTCTGCGCAAAGTGCGCAAAAAAATACGGCAAAAGAATCCTTTTTCAGGTTTTCTTCTGCCGTATCTTTTTGATTTCTTCTTATCCTATACTAATAGCCTCTGGCATTTCTTGCTCTGGAAACGTACTCGGAATCAGGATATTCGTTGACTACCTTGTCAAACATGGTATTGGCATTGTCCATGTCTCCTGCATCCTGATACAGGCGGCCCACATAGAAGATCGCCTCCGGGTTGTCCGGCTGAATGGTGAGGCTAGCCTGGAACAGATCCATGGCCTGTGTCTTGTCTCCTGCGTTCCAAACCTGGAGTCCCCGGTCCACCAGTGTCTGATAGACATTGGCCGTCATATCCTGGCGGATATCCTCCACGATCGCCTGTATGGTCTCATCCTCGATCAGATCAAAGCCTGCCTCCGCAAATGCCTTTGCAGCTGCAGCCGTATCTCCTGTCCTGTAATTCTGGAGGATGTAGATCAGGCTCTGGTACTGAGCCATAACGCTGGTATTGCCCGTTGTAAGCTCGTCCAATTGGCTCTGGACCTCATCGGCCTGGGCCTTTAAGGTATCATAATCCTCCTTTAAAATGTCGTTCTGCCTGTTGGCATTGTTCAGCTTCTGCATATAGGAGGTGAGCTCGCTGTCCCTCTGCCTGTTCAGATCCCGCTCCCTGGCCGGCATTACCAAAAAGTAAAATGCCATCATGCCTAAGAGCAGGCCCACAATAATGTGGAATACCGTAGAAATGCCGGTGTTCTCCTTGTAGGTGTTCGGGATGATCACATCGTCATCCTGCATCTGCCTGTGGGAAAATGCCTTTACCATCTTGCGCTTTTCCACATCCGCCCGGCCCGTATTCTGCTTTACAATGGACATGTAATACAATGCCTTTGGGTTGCTCTTATCAATCTGAAGGATCTTATAAAGAGACCGCCCGGCCTTGTTGTAGTCCTCCCTGCCCATATAGAGAAGGGCTAACAAAAGATGGGCCTTTACAAAATGGGGCCTTGCCTCTACTACTCTTGCAAGCTGGAGGATCGCCAGGTCATCGCTGCCGTTCTGGGCATGCCACAGGGCCTGGTTAAAGGTCTTTACATTCTGGCTCTCCACCTCCAGCTGGCCCGGCTTTCTCTGGATCTCGTCCAGATAGTGGTCCGCCAGGTTGTTCTCCGGCTGCAGGTTCAGGCTTATGACCCACTGGACAAGGGCGTCTGCCACCTCTCCGTTCTCATAGTATATCAGGCCAAGAAGGTTCCTGGCATCTGTCTGGTATTTATTAAAATGAAGGCTCTTTTTCAGGCACTGGGCAGCCCCGGACAGATCCCGGATCTTCGCCTTTTCCAGGCCCAGGTTATAGTAGCTGTTGGCTATCTGCCTGTTTTTTTTCTCATAGTCCATATCCGCCCTCTAATTGACCGTTTTCTCTTTGATCAGTTCCATCATAATGTCTGTCATATCTGTCAGATCGCTTTTTACAATGGCGTCCTCCACTTCCTCCACATCGAGGCTGGGCTTGAAACGCTCAATTTCTTCTTCAAAATCAATCATTCTTTTTCTCCTGTTGTCTGCTGCTATTTATGATATCCCGGAGCTTCCCTTCTTCATACAGGCTTTGATCTCCCCTATGAGATAAAGGGAGCCTGCGCAGAAAAGAAGTCCTCCCTCTGCCCGGCGCTCCATATCTGCCAATGCCTGCCCTGTATCCTCGTAGGAGGTGACCTGGCAGGAGGCATGCTTTCTGAAAAGCTCTGCCAAAAGCCCTGCAGACAGCCCTCTGTCGCTGTTCATGTGCACTACGCCGATGGCTGCCCATTCCATTCCCTGGGTAAGCTCCTCTGCCATGACTTCATAATCCTTGTCCGATACGGCTGCAAAGAGGAGGTAAGCTTTTTTCTCCTGCCTTTCCCTAATCTCCTTTGCTGTCTCAAGAAATGCCCGTATCCCTCCCGGATTGTGGGCGCCGTCCAGGTATATGCCTGGTCTTGCCTGCTCCATACGGCCAGGCCATAAGGTTTTTTTGACGCCTTCTGTGAGATGGGCCGCTGTGATGGGCCGCGGCAGACGCAATCCTGTCAAAGACGGAGGCATCTCTGAAGCAGACAGCTCTGTTCCTGCCGCCGGTGTCTTTGTCCCTGGAGCCGCTTTGGAAAAATTCCCCTGCAGCACCTCCAGCGTCCGCACAGCCAGCATGGCATTCTCTGCCTGGTATCTTGCTTCAAAAGGAATGAGCAGATTAAGCGCTTTCCCATCCATCATCCTGGCGGAAATCTCCATTTGCCCGCTTCTTATCGCTTTTATAACAAAATCATCCTGCCCTACTGGGATCCGGGGAGAGTTTTTCTCCACGGCAGCATGTTCAATCACTCTGGACGCCTCCTCATCGGAACCGTCATAGATCACCGGAACGCCGGGCTTAACGATACCGGCCTTCTCTCCTGCAATCTCAGCAATGGTATTTCCCAGATAGGCTGTGTGGTCCTTGCTGATGGAGGTGATGACCGCTGCCAGAGGATGCTCCAGTACATTCGTTGTGTCCAGGCGTCCTCCCAGCCCTGTCTCTATGATCATGATATCCACCTTTTCCCTCTCAAACAGATCCATCGCCATGTAAAAGAGAAATTCAAAAAAGGTGGGATGGCAGTATCCCTTCTCCATCATCGCCCGGGCAGCAGAGAGGACCCTTTCAAAGCTTTCCTCTACTGCCTGGCTGTCTGCCATCCGGCCGTTTATCAGGAAGCGCTCCCTGATCTCTACCAGATGGGGAGAAATGAAGGTCCCGGTCTTATAGCCTGCCTCCCTGAATACAGAGGTGAGAAAGGCGCAGACAGAGCCCTTTCCATTGGTTCCCGCCACATGGATGGCCGGTATCCGGCGGTCAGGACTTCCCATGGCCTCCAAAAGAGCCCTTACATCCTGAAGGGAATTTTTCTTTCTGGTCCACATAGGGATCTGATCCAAATATTCTTCCGCTTTTCCCATACCGCAGCCTTCCTTTATCTTAACTTAATTTTTCCCATTTATCAACTGTAGTTTCTCGCCGCCCTTTGTCAGGATCCGACTTTATTCCCCACTGGAACCTGGGCCAGGATAATGGCTCCAAACATCAGGACGCATCCCATGATCTCCCTGGCAGACAGCTTCTGCCCCAGTATGATCCAGCCTGCCAGAACGGAAATGCTGGACTCCAGGCTGAGTATCAGCGACGCAACTGTTGGGTTCATGCCCTTCTGTCCCACGATCTGCAGAGTGTAGGCTACGCCGCAGGACATCACGCCTGCGTAAAGAATAGGAACCCCGGCTGCTATGATCTGGCTGATCTCAGGCGTCTCAAACAGCAGCATTCCAATGCCGGAAATGATGCCGCTGACAAAAAACTGGATGCAGGACATCTTCACCCCATCCACCATGGGCGAAAAGTAGTCGATCACCATGATGTGGATGGAGAACAGAAAGGCGCATACCAAAAGCATCAGGTCTCCCTTGTTCACAGACATTTCCCCGCCTGTCATGCAAAGCAGGTAAAGCCCTGCCACAGACAGGGCAACAGCCCCTGCGATGATGGGGCTGCATTTCTTCTTAAAAAATAGTCCCATAATGGGAACAATGACGATATAGCAGGCAGTGATAAATCCGGCCTTTCCCACAGAGGTATACTGGATGCCAAACTGCTGGAAATTGCTGGCAAAGCAGAGGGCTATGCCGCAGCATAGTCCTCCGATCAGCAGCGTCCGCCTGTCACCCTTTTTTGTTCCTGCCGCATTCCGGGAAGTTTCCGCTCCCTTGCCTGCCGCCTGTCCGCCTTCCTCCCTGCGGTTTAAAAACCAGATGCAGGGAAGGAGGACTGCGCTTCCTATAAGGCTTCTGACGCAGTTAAATGTCAGCGGCCCCACATAGTCCATGCCCACGCTCTGGGCCACAAATGCCACGCCCCAGATGGTGGCTGTGAGAAGAAGCAGCATTGCATTTTTGAATTTCATTGATGTGACCTCGCTGTATCTCTTAAGTAGTTCGTCCCTTTACTATAAAAATCCCGCCGCCGGACAGGCGGCATGTATTCAGGTATGCCAAATGCGCCCGCCAGACTTTCATGGTGCGGTGGCGCACTGGCCTGCCGGGTAAGCTTATTTCGTAAGCTGTGCCAGACGTGTCTGCACCTGCTCCATCATCTGGGTGTACTTCGCAAGCTTTGCCCTCTCCTCGGCGATCTTTGCCTCAGGAGCGCGGCTTACGAACTTTTCATTGCTCAGCATTCCATTGGAGCGGGCCAGCTCACCTGCCAGTCGCTTTTCCTCGCCCTTTAAGCGCTCGATCTCCTTCTCAATGTCTACCAGCTCTGCAAAGGGCATATAGATCACTGCCTTGTGGATCACCGCAGATACGGCGTCCTCGCCGATCCCGGCCTTATCCTTCTGGATGATGACCTCGCCTGCATAGCCCAGGGCTGCAAAGAAGCTCTTGCTGTGTTCGAAAATACCGCACACTGCCTCATCCTCGGAAACCACATATACGGTAGCCTTCTTGCTGGGCGGTACATTCATGGAAGTGCGCACATTCCGGATGGCCCTTACCGCCTCCTTGATGGTCTCTGTGGAGGTCTCCTCCGCTGTAAAGTTCCACTCATCCTTATATACAGGCCAGCTGGAGAGCATAATGGTCTCCTCTTCCTCCTGCAGGTTGCAGAAGATCTCCTCTGTGATAAACGGCATAAATGGATGCAGGAGCTTTAATGCCTGGATCAGCACATTTTTCAGTGTCCATATGGCGGCTGCCTTTGTGCTGTCCTCCTCGTTATAAAGGCGCGGCTTTACCATCTCGATGTACCAGTCGCAAAATTCCTCCCAGATAAAGTCATATACCTTCTGGAGTGCAATGCCCAGCTCGTATTTGTCAAGGTTCTCTGTCACATCCTTTGTGAGGGTGTTCACCTTAGATAAGATCCACTTGTCAGCCATTGTCAGGCTGTCCACAGTTACACCGGAGGTATCCGGGGCCTTCTCAATGTTCATCATGATAAAGCGGGAGGCGTTCCACACCTTATTTGCAAAGTTGCGGCTGTTCTCCACTCTCTCCCAGTAGAAACGCATGTCGTTGCCGGGAGCATTTCCGGTGATCAGGGTCATGCGAAGGGCGTCTGCACCGTACTTGTCGATCACCTCAAGAGGATCAATGCCGTTACCTAAGGACTTGCTCATCTTGCGCCCCTGGGAATCACGCACCAGGCCGTGGATCAGTACGGTATGGAAGGGGCATTTTCCTGTCTGCTCAATGCCGGAGAATACCATACGGATGACCCAGAAGAAGATGATGTCGTAGCCAGTCACCAGCACATCTGTGGGATAAAAATATTCCAGATCCTCTGTCTTCTTTGGCCATCCCAGAGTGGAGAAGGGCCAGAGAGCGGAGGAGAACCAGGTATCCAGGGTGTCCTCATCCTGCTTAAAATGCTGTCCGCCGCATTTCGGACAGGTGGCGGGAGCTTCCTTTGCTACTACCAGCTCACCGCAGTCCTGGCAGTAGTAGGCCGGGATCCTGTGGCCCCACCAGAGCTGACGGGAAATGCACCAGTCCCTGATATTCTCCAGCCAGTGGAGATAGGTCTTTCCAAAGCTTTCTGGAACAAATTTCAGTTCACCTGTCTTTAACGCTTCAATGGCGGGCTTTGCCATCTCCTCCATCTTTACGAACCACTGCTGCTTTACCATTGGCTCTACGGTAGTCTTGCAGCGGTCGTGGGTTCCTACGTTGTGGGAATGAGGAACTACCTTTACAAGGAGGCCCTGCTTTTCCAGATCAGCCACCATGGCCTTCCTGGCCTCGTAGCGGTCCATGCCAAAGTATGGGCCGGGAACATTGACTGTGGCATCGTCATTTAAGATCACGATCTCCTCCAGGTTATGGCGCTTGCCCACCTCAAAGTCATTGGGGTCATGGGCCGGGGTGATCTTTACGCAGCCGGTACCAAATTCCTTATCCACATACTCATCTGCGATCACCGGGATCTCCCTGTCAGTGAGCGGAAGCTTTAGCATCTTGCCCACAATATCCTTATAGCGTTCATCCTCCGGATTTACTGCTACTGCGGTATCGCCCAGAAGAGTCTCAGGACGTGTGGTTGCGATCTCCACAAAGCGTCCCGGCTCGCCCACTACAGGGTAGTTGATATGCCAGAAAAAGCCGTCCTGCTCCACATGCTCTACCTCTGCATCGGAAATGGAGGTCTGGCATACAGGACACCAGTTGATGATGCGGGAGCCCTTGTAGATATACCCTTTCTCGTAGAGCTTTACGAATACCTCCAGCACAGCGTCCGAGCAGCCCTCATCCATGGTGAAGCGCTCTCTGTCCCAGTCAGCGGAGGAGCCCAGCTTGTGGAGCTGGTTTACAATGCGGGTGCCGTACTCCTCCCTCCACTTCCAGCAGGCCTCCAGAAAGCCCTCGCGGCCTAAGTCTGCCTTATCAATTCCTTCTTTTTTCAGCTTGTCGATCACCTTGACCTCTGTGGCGATGGCCGCATGATCTGTCCCCGGCTGCCACAGAGCCTCATAGCCCTGCATCCTCTTGTAGCGGGTCAGGATATCCTGCATGGTATTGTCCAGTGCATGGCCCATATGAAGCTGTCCCGTGATGTTTGGCGGGGGCATCACAATGGTAAATGGCTTCTTTGAGCGGTTGACCTTTGCGCTGAAATATTTCCCCTTCAGCCATTTTTCATAGAGGCGGTCCTCAATGGCCGCCGGATTGTAGGTTTTCTCCAGTTCCTTCATTTTGGTTCTCCTTTATAGATGGATATTGTGATAACAGATTGACTGCAGCCATCACCAGCCAGTGAACAAGCCCCCTTTAGGGCTGCGATCCCCGCGGAGCGTTTTTGTTTCATAGGACGCACTTTCCTATGAAACAAAAAAGCCCTTTACCACTCCCCTTTCAGGGAGGGCAAAGGGCGAATCGCTCGCGGTACCACCTTTGATTCTGCCAAAAAACCGGCAATCTCTCGTGCCTTTAACGCAGGCTTACGGAAAGAAGCTACGCAGGAAAGCTGCTGGATAACCGTTTCACATCCAACTGTCTCCCTTCACCTCTCCGGTTCAGAAGCTACCTTCCGCCATTCTCTGCCCGGGCCGCCTTTCAGCCGGTGGACCGCCCTCTCTGCTGGTTCCTATGACGTACTCCTCTTCCTCATGACCATTTGTCTGGTGATGGATTTATTTATCAAATATATCGGGTTTGACTGGTTTTGTCAAGCGGTTTTTCCCTTGTATGACAGCTGTATTACAATGTATGCCGCTGTATGGCAGTTCCTTCCGATGATACTGCTGTCTATCGGCAAACGTTATCATACTCCCAGCCCCAATATACCGGTATAATATCCCACGATACCGATCACCATAAGGATCAGCACCACAACGATCGGAGAAACCTTCTTCTTTAACAGGCCCCATGTCCCGATGATAAATCCAAAGGGCAGCAGATTGGGCAGAAGGCCGTTTAATACATCCTGGAAAATGACGGTGGTCTGTCCGATGCTTATCTGCAGGGGCACATATACCAGCACCTTCTCTGCTCCCATGGCTCCGATGACTAAAAGGCCCAGGATGCCGAAGGCATCTGTCATCCTTGTGATGGAGCCGGCTCCCTCTCCCAGGATGTTCATGACGGATCTGCTTCCCTGCTTATAGCCCATCTGATACAGGTTGTAGCCCAGCACCAGCATGATGCCGGTAAACACCGCAAAGAACAGGATGGGGCCGGTGAAATTGCCCTTCAGCGCCAGGGCGCAGCCAACGGATACCGCAATGGGATAGATGATCCCTCCTGCCAGGCTGTCTCCCACTCCTGCCAGAGGGCCCATAAGGCCTGTGCGCAGTCCGTTTATCATCTCGTCGGAAATGTCTGCCCCGTTTGCCCTCTCCTCCTCTAAGGAAGCGCAGATGCCGGGGATGATATTTCCCACAAAGGACGGCTCTGTGTTGAAGAATACAAGATACCTCTTTAAGGCGGCCTTGATGTCCTCAGGATCTGTGTACAGGCGGCGGATAATGGGAAGCATTGCCAGCACATTGCCGGAGGCCTGCATACGCTCGTAGTTGTAGCCCACCTCTGCTCCCAGTCCGATGAGCCAGTGCTTGATCATATCCGACCTGCGCAGACGGATCTTTAATTCTGTCTTTGTCTCCTCCTCCTCGCCAGCCCCGAAGAGTTCCTCCTCCTTGCTCATTCCGCCGTAATATACGATCACGGCAATGCAGGCTCCCAATATGGCCACTGCCATGATGCTGAGCCCCAGGAAAGTAGCCGCAAAGAATCCGATGACAAAATAGGGGATCATTTTCTTCTTCCCCAGATAGTTGAGCAGCATGGCAACGCCCAGGGCGGGAAGAAGGTTGCCTGTTACACTCAATGCATTTACAAAGTCCTGTGGGATCTGGTTGAGCACGCTGTTGAAAAAATCTCCGCCCAAGAGCATCAGGATAAAAGCCGGTGTCCCGTTGATCACCAGAGCAGTCAGCTGCGGGAACAGCCATGCGTTGAAAAAGATCTTATTGATCTCCCCCTTTTCCGCATTGGCATCCAGACGGTGAACCCAGAATACATTCAGCGTCATCTGCAGGTTCCACTGGAGCACACCCAAAAGTCCAATGGGGATCGCAAGGGTGATGGCAAGCTCCGGTGTAGCCTTCGCAAGTATGGTGATCGCCGTTCCGTATACTCCCGCGATCCCAATGTTGGAGGGCATGGTGCCTCCGGCGGAGATCCAGCCAATATATGCTAAGTTGATGGTCGCACCTGCCATCAGGCCAAGAAGGGGATCCCCCAATATCAATCCCACAACAGTGCCGTTGATGAGCGGATAGCAGAAGGGCCACGTGATCGGGCTCCACACTCTGCCGCTTGCCAGATTTGCTGCAATCGCTAATAAAAACGCTTTTAATAGAATCATACTCCTTACCTCCTATCTTCTGTCAGATACTATCCAGAGTATAAAGGGCTTTTCCCGGCCCTGAAAGCCACTGCCCTCCCTCTTCTGTTACCAGAGCCTCATCCTCCATGCGGAAGGAAATCCATATTGTACCTGCCCCCCTTTCTAACTCATATGGATAGACCCCATTTTCCAATGCCAGCACCATGCCGGGCCTTATGATCTCGTCACAGTCATCGCTGATATTGGGATATTCTGTTACATTAAGTCCAATGGAATGACCGCTGGAATGTACTACCTGTTTTCCGTATTTTGATCGTCTCAAATACCCTTCTATTTCCCTGCTCACATCCGATATCCGCGCTCCCGGCCTGCATACGCGAAGGCCTGCATGGACGCATTCCCTGGCAGTCTCAGCCATCTCCCGGTAATCCTCCCCGGGCTCTTTTCCCAGATACATCACTCTGGTAAGATCCGAGGCATAACCGTCTATATGACCGCTGATATCCACCAGAACAAGGTCGCCGAAATCCACAATGCGGTCTGTGGCATAGCTGTTAAAGGTATGGTATTTGTCACGCCCTGAATTTACTGTGAGGTAGGAGATCTTGTCCACTCCTCCCGCCGTCATGCGGCTTGCAATTCCCCTGGCGATCTCCTTCTCTGTGGTGATTCCCGGACGTATGGTCCGAAATGTCTCTTCAATAGCCCTCTCCGTCACATATCCGGCAGTCTGGATCTTCCCTATCTCCCAGGATGTCTTTATCATCCGCGCTCTCTGGATCGCTCTTGTCCCATCGGTAAAGGAACAGTCCGAAAAAGAGTCCGTCAACTCCTTCAAGGTGGACAGGGACCAGAAATAGTGCTGTCCGTCTCCAGCCTCCAGACCAATCTTTTTTGTCTCGTAATCAAGGGCAGCCCTAAATTTTCTCAGGGCATCTGCAGGCCCTTCTGCATTTAAAGGCCCCAGATTCCGGCTTTTTGTGCCTGATACATAGATATTAGGGCACCAGCTCACATTTTCCACCGTTGATTTTTCCAGTATTCTCAGATAGATGGCCGGCTCTCCCTTCCTCGGCACAAAGACAAGCACAGGCCTGAACAGACTGGACAAATACCAGGAACGGTAGCCTGTGGTATAAAAAATGTTTTCCGGCGATGAGAGGAGCAGCAGATCAAGCCCCGTCTCCTCCATCTCCCTCTGCAGCTTCTGTATATGGGCCTCATACTCGGCTTGGGGGAAAGATTTCAAGTAATCGGGATATTCATTCATGGGTTTGTCCTCCTTTGCTGTTTTTCTTGCGCTCTCCGATATTTTCCAGCATTTTACAAAAGTTTTCTGATATTGACCTCTTTTTC
Source organism: Lacrimispora sp. 210928-DFI.3.58 (assembly GCF_020554865.1). GTDB lineage: Bacteria > Bacillota > Clostridia > Lachnospirales > Lachnospiraceae > Enterocloster. Next base: position 146,196 of record NZ_JAJCIC010000003.1, on the reverse strand, counting down.
ACTGGGCACCAACTGGTAACAGATCTCTGTACCTCCTTCGATCATCCGCTTAAAGCATCCTGTTTCCTCTTCACTGGCAGAGACATTTCTGTTAAACGTCTTCCTGCCCGGCTTTGCTCCCATGCCGCCCAGGATGATCTTCGGGATCCTGATCCCTGACTGTATCAGGGCCTCCAGCACCTGTGGGATCTTTACCAGCACCATGAGCCCTTCCTTCGGACCAGGCGCTTCCTTTAAAAACCCCTCTGCGTCCTTCTGGTTCATGATCATCACCTCTACTCCCACAGGGGCCGCCGCCTTGTAGATACGCTCCATCAGCTTATTCTTTGACAGTTCCTCGTCAATGATCAGAATCTTGTTAATGGGATACTGCTTGATCCAGGCCGTCACCACCTGTCCGTGGATCAAACGGTCATCGATCCTCACTACCAGCATTTCCTTCATAAAAACCTCTCCTTTCTGTAATGTCATTCATTTTCAAGCTGCTCTAAAAATGCATTGCAGTCGTAAATGCTGCTCCTTGCCACCTCATCCAGTCCCTTCACAGCCTCCTCGATATCCTGGGTCATGCGCCTGTTTAACACCTCCAGAAAAAGCGGGAAATTGACCCCTGTAAAATGCTTAAAGCGGCATTCTCCATCTAACTCCATCATGGAATTAAAGGGCGTCCCGTTCATCAGGTCTGTTAAGACCAATACCTCCTGTCCCTTTGCTCCGGATCCGCGGATGGACTCGCGGATCCGGCATTTTAATCCGTCCACATCGCAGCCCAGCTCCAGCCCATAGGCCTCCAGCTCTCCCTGGGAACCAAATACCAGGGAGGATGCCCTGATAAAAGCTTCTCCCAGGCTGCCATGCATAAATAATATGATCTTAAACATTCCTATCCCCCTCCATAAAATAATTGATAAAATCAGGAATGATCGTATCCGGACAATTATCCAGCAGGTACACCAGCTTTGAAGAGAACAGCATAAAGTCCAGATTGCACATATTGATATGCACCTCAGCAATCGAGGTCCTGTCCTTATTCAGGATAAACCGGCAGCAGTTCTCCTCCCTATTGTTAATGACATACCTATAGCGGATCCCCTTTAAGGCTGGGAACCGTATCAGCAGCCTTCCCTCTTCTTCCCATTTTGTCCGGATGGCTGCTTCTGCAAAGCTGATCCGGCAGCCAATATCTCCCAGATCATTGATCAGCCGTACAAGCTCCCTGAAATACATAGCAGCGCTTTCACTGCTTTTCCAGAACAATTCCTGTATATCCTGAAAATCCCTGTCTTCCAATATCGGTGATACGAGCACATAGGGTAGCCTTTCCCTGCCGCCCTCCAGCATAAGGGTAGAAATACAGAAATCATAGGCGTCACGGCTTGTCAGGCTGTATTTCCTGGGTGTACAGGTGTCAAATTTCCACTGGGGAAAATGCTGCATCAGCCGCGTTTTCGTAAGGTTTGCAACGCTGTTTGCCAGATCCGTTACAAACAGGACATTGGCATGCTCGGACTGTCTTACTGTCTCCCCCAGAATATAGAGTGTCAGAAAGCCGATCTCATCAATGGAAAGCTCCGGCAGGCCAAACTTCTCTGCGAGGATGCAGCAAATGATCCGGCATACATTCAGGGTACTCTGATAATCCTTTAAAAGGAGCTCTAACAGAGGATTGATGGCAGGCGCACCATGGAGCAGGCGGTTCAACATGAGATTGATGTGGGCGACCACATTTTCACAAAATATTGGATTTTCTCTCAGGTTGATATCTGTGATAACAGCAAATGCATCAATAAAATCCTCACAAAACAGCTGGAACAATCTGCTGCTGTTCTCTCCCCTGTCCAAGGCGGATATACGCGTGGACGCCAGCAGGCGCTCCAGCTCTTTCTCCTCCTCCACAGACAGCTCCATGTGATAATGCTCCTGCATTTTCATTCTGATCTTTTCCGCGATTCTCCTTATGATCAGGCTTTCTGACAGGACAAGGGATATCTCCTCCCGGTTTTCGTCTGCAGAAGATCCGCTCTCCACGGAGGGCTTAAGGCTCCAGCCGTTTTTTAAGCGGTAGGCCATTACCAGAAAATGAAGGGACAGCCTTAAAAATTCCCTGTCCTCAAAAGTATGCTTGCATTCCTCCTCCATCTCATTGAAAAGCTGATTGGCAAAGCAGATGTCATCCTCCTTAAAAATATCCAGGATCGTCTCCAGCGTCTGGGCGGCAGGCTGGCCCCTTCCCCATGACTCCTCCTGCGTTTTGGGCTGTGTGGCTTCTCCGTCCAAAATATGGGAGAGCACTTGTACAATTGCCTGGCGTATCTCCCTCTCATCTCCAGAGAGGATCGTTCCCTTTGCCGTCCTCCTGAGCATCAGGGAAAAATGTCCCAGGATCTCTTCCAGGAAGATCAGATCCTGATTGACTGTGCTCTTGCTGACATAATACTTATAGGCCAGAGAGGACAGAGATGTATACTCATCGGAATACAGCAGCAGGTTCAGCAGGATATCCATTCGCCGAGCCTCTGTCTGCCAGGAATTTTCTTCCCGGCGATGGGCATGATAGCCGAGATAGGATATATGGTTTCTTAAACTTTCCCTGCTCTCCGTTCCAATGCAGAGGCGGATTCCCACTCCCTTTCTTTTCTCTACCCTTGCCTGAAAGCCCTCCAGAAATCCCTCCATCACCGCCAGATCCCTGTACAGCGTCTTTGGGGACGTCTCAAGCTCCCTGGCAAAAAAGCTGATCGGAAGGAACTCCTCTCTGTGCTTTAAGAGCATGTCTGAAAATGCAATCTGCCGTTTGTTCATACAACCTCCTCCTTGTCTTCATTATAACAACCAGTTCCTGGAAATTTAAGGCAGGGGCTTTTGTTCTTGTGTCCATTAATATTATGGACATGGCTGTACGCTTCTGCGAATTTCTACAAGGTTATTTCCTGCATTTTCCTCTTGAACAAGAACATATGTTCTTGTATAATGATCGTAAAGACGATCTTTGGAATCAGCGAAAGGATCATGATATGAAAAACCATGTATATCTCTGCATCGACCTCAAATCCTTCTACGCATCCGTAGAGTGCGCTGAGCGTGGCCTGGATGCCATGACTGCCCGTCTGGTGGTGGCTGACCCGGAGCGGAGGAGCGGAACCATCTGCCTGGCTGTCTCCCCTGCCTTAAAGGCCATAGGCGTAAAAAACAGATGCCGCGTCTATGAGATACCGGCATCTGTGGATTACATTATGGCGCCGCCCCGGATGCAGCTCTACATCCAGTATTCTGCTGCCATTTACCGTATTTACTTAAGCTATGTGGCAAAGGAGGATATTGCGGTCTACTCCATTGACGAGGCCTTTTTGGATGTCACAGATTACCTCTCCCTCTACTCTGTGACTCCCCGTGAGCTGGGAATCCGTATTATGGACGATATCCGGCAGACCCTCAGGATTCCTGCCGCCTGCGGCATCGGCACCAACCTCTATCTGAGCAAAGTCGCCCTGGACATCACAGCCAAGCATGCCAGGGACTTCACCGGCTATCTGGATGAGGAGCTTTACCGCAGGACTCTGTGGGGTCACAGACCCATCACCGACTTCTGGAGGGTCGGTCCCGGCACTGCCAGGCGCCTGCATTCCATGGGCATTGATACCATGGAAGGGATCACCCGCGCAGAGGAGGACCTTCTCTACCGCACCTTCGGGCTGGAGGCCGAATACCTGATCGACCATGCCTGGGGCCGGGAACCTACCACCATACAGCAGATCCAGGCGTATACTCCCAAGGACACCTCCCTGTCAAGCGGCCAGGTCCTTATGAGGGATTACCGCTGTGAGGAGGGGCTGCTCATTGTAAAGGAGATGACGGACCTGCTCTGCCTGGATCTGGTGGAACGGAGGCTGGTGACAAATTCCCTTTCCCTGTTCATCGGCTATTCCGGCCACAGTTTAAAGCCGGCCCGCGGGACCAGCTCCATGAGCGTCACCACCAGCTCTGTCCGCGTGATCACAGAATACATGGCAGCGCTCTACCGCAGGATCGTGGACCCTCAGTCACTCATCCGGCGGGTGGTCATTACCTTTGGCCATGTGATGGGGGAAGATTTTGAGCAGTGGGATCTCTTCACAGATCCCCAGTATCTGGAAAAAGACCGTCGGATACAGAGGACAGTCCTGGACATCAAACGGAGATTTGGGAAAAATGCCGTATTCAAGGCCATGGATCTCCAGGCTGCAGCCACTACCCGCGAGAGAAACCAACAGATAGGAGGACATCGAAGGGGACTTTTGTAACCGCGCAGACCGCGCTTGGCTCTTTACTCCCTTTGACGCCCTAAAGGGCTTCCGTGAGGCCCTGTCCCAGCAGGAGATTGTAAAAGCACCCAAAAAAGAGCTTCCTGAGGAAGCTCTTGAGGAATTGGACCGCCGTTTCAGACAGCTTGAAAAGGGAGCGCTGGTGACGCTCACCCACTACAGAGACGGCATGTATGTGCAGTCCACAGGGATCGTGGACCGCATTGATACGGACAGGCGGACGCTGTGCCTTTCCGGTATAAGGATCCCATTGAGGGATATTACTGAAATCCACCTCCCGCCCTGCATGCTATGACTCTTGTTTCTTTCCGAACCTGAGGGCCATAATAAGAAACTGCAGCAGCACATATCCCACGATCATCGTGGTGAGGTAGATCTGGATCCCGGATAGCTGCCCTGTCACAGCTGCCCAGGACTCCTTTCCTGCCCCGGCCAAATAGGCAGTCATCTTGTTAGTCGCCACGATACCGATACACATAGGGAAGGTCATTCCCGCAAATCCCGGTGCAAAAGGAAAGGAGAAAAATTTCGGCAGCTTGACAATGATAAAGGCCAGCGAGGCCAGCACACAGGCATACAGCAGGAACAGCAGCATCTGGCTGGGATCCTGTTCCACATTCAGGTAGCTTACCACGCACAGGCTGCAGGGAGCAAGCAGCACTGCCATAGTGTGGTAGACTGCCGGCTTCACCTCCACTGTGATCAGCCTGTAAAGCATAAATGGAAGGATCACAAAATACACGGCGATCCCGTAGTACAGCACGACCCGCAGCACAGGACCTGCATTCATGGCTCCGCCTATTACACAGCTCACCATAATGCCGTTATAGGTGACGAACCAGCTGGGAACAAAGGTGTTGATATTCCGGTCCTTGATCACATTCCTGTAGGTAAAGATTAAAATATGTACTGCATGTACTGCCAGGGCTGCCATCCAGATCCCCTTGCCCAAAGCAGGTACATAATCAAAATAATAGCTTCCCAGTATCATCAGTACCATGATAAAGCCTGCATAGAGGCTGCAGGGAACCACGGTCTCATACTCCTTTTTGCAGGTCAGCGGGAATTTCACGATTTTTGCCACATACAGCAGGACCACCAGGGTTGCCGCCCACATGGTCAGATGACGTACCCAGGTATATCCCATTCCTGAATAGACATTTCCCAGGGTCAGGGCGCCCACAAAGGTGGGCAGCACAGGTACGGGCATTCTCTCTAATCGGTTCATATGCTCTCTCCTTTTGTTTCATTACTGTTTCGCTCACGGCTGCCGGTCAACACTTTCATAATAAACGGACATGTCGCCTGACGGCGGCATCACAGATCATGAAAGTCAGCCCGATATCCATGAGACTCTGCATGCTGGCATGCGCCGTCTCACGGCTGCCGGTCAACACTTTCATAGTAAAATTCAAAGTTCTCTTTTATGTGGAAGAAATCAGAATAATCGATATCAAAAATGGGCTTCTTTACCTTTCCCACATCGATCTTCCGCGCGATCAGCTGCTGGAGGATGCCTCCGTAGGCCAGATCTCCCTGAAGAACGGCTCCCACGATCTTTCCGTCCTTGTGCAGGATCTTTTTGTAGGAATCCTCAGTCTCCCTCACCTCTGCTGTGATGCCATCCTCATTTGAGTTCACATCACCCAGGGACATGCTGGGGATCCCCAGGAAATTCATGGTGGCCTTGCTGGCAAAAAAGTCCGTCATCTTCCTTGGAACCCCTGCCATATTGCTGGCAGCCACAATACCCTCCTTCACCGCAGCGGGCCAGATGGGACTCGTTCCCGATACGTCTCCGGCTCCGTAGATATTGTCATTGCTGGTCTTTCCCGTCTCATCGTAGATCAGCCCAAAACGGCTGGTCTTGATCCCTGTTCCCTCCAGAAATTCCACATTGGAGCGGACTCCCGCTGTCACTACCACATGATCGCAGGGAAGTCTTGTCCCGTCTGTGAGTATTGCTTCCCTGATCCTGTTATCCTCATCCAGCACCACCTCTGCAATGCCCACACCATAATACTGTTTGATCCCCTGCCTTTCAAAGGCATCCTGGTATGTCTTTGCCGCTCTTTCGTCCAGCTGTTTGGAGAGAAGCCAGCCCGCCATTTCCACCAGAGTCACCTTTACTCCCAGATCCAGAAAGCCCATGGCGCAGTCTATTCCCACAAGGCCGGCTCCCATGACGATCACATTTTCTGCCTCCTGGGCAACTGCCTTTAATGCTTCCACGTCCTCTATATTGCGAAAGCCGGTGACATTGCAGGCCTTCTTCAGATTCTTTACCGGAGGCACAAAGGTATGGGAGCCTGTGGCGATCAGAAGCTTGTCATAGCTGACGGTCTCTCCATTTTCCAGGATCACCAGCCTTTCCTCAGGTTTTATGCCTGTGCAGCTCCTTCCCTTCATCCAGTTTACCCGGAAGAGGTCCGCAAAATCCTGCTCTGCAAAGCAAAGCTGCTCCATGTTCCTCTCATTGCTCAGATAATGGTGGAGGATGCAGCGGGAATAGATGGCCTTGTCTTTGGATATCAGGACGATCTCACTGTCCTTATCAAGCTTTCTCAATTCCCTCACTCCGTTGATCCCGGCTGCCGAGGAGCCTAATACTACATATTTCATTCCGCTACACCTCCTCTAATGTGATCGCCTGCATGGGACATTTTTCCACACACATGGGCTTTGCGCTTCCGTCCTCACTTCTGTGCACGCACATATTGCATTTCATGATCTCCTTTTTGCGGATGCTGTCATATTTTAACACTCCGTATGGACATGACATGATGCACATGTAGCAGCTGGCGCACTGTGTTTTGTCATACTCCACATAGCCGGTTACAGGATTCTTCTTCATTGCGCCGGTCATGCAGGTGTACACGCACTCCGGCCTCTCACAGTGGCGGCAGAATATGGGCGCCGGCTGTGTCTCACTGTCTATGGTCACGCGGTTTCTCGCGTCTGTGCTCTCCATCTCATGGCTGACTACACAGGCCGTCACACAGGTCAGACAGCCAATGCAGCGGCTTCGGTCAATTTTTATACGGTACATAAGCCCCTCCTAACATTTCTCAAACCGGACCGGTGTCGCCTTATACGATGGCTCCTTTGAGTAGGAATCATATAGGGACGGCGTCAGCTTGTTGCATTCAATATAGTGGATCGGCGCATACAGCTCATCGTGCCGGACATTGTCTGTGACTTTCACCGCAAACACAGCATTCTGTCCATTGGCAGAGTATACTCGGATCTCGTCTGTCTCTTCGATGCCCTTTTCACGGGCAAGCTCTGTGTTCATGTACAGGTAAGCCTTCTTCACAGAGACATCCTCCACAAACCGTACCTCCTTTGTCCGGCTCTGGGTATGCCACTGTCCCACGCTTCCGCGGCCTGTATTGAACACATAGGGGAACTCCTCTGTGGTGGGAAGTGGATTTTCCCTGACCTCCTCAAACATAAACCGGGCCTTTCCTGATGGAGTGAAGAAGCGGCCGTCTCCATATAAACGCCTCTGCTCTTCCCTGTTCTCCTCCTCCTTCCCCTCCGGGTAAGGCCACTGGATCCCATGAGAATTTTCCAGATTTTCCCATGTCACACCGGTAATATCACAGGGCATTCCTCTGGAACACTCCTTCATCAGGTTGAAGCAGTCTCTGGGTGTCTCCCAGACCTTTAAGGCATCGCCCATTCCCAGAGCCTTTCCCACGCCCAGAATAGCTTCATAGTCAGATATCTCATTTTCTCCCCGCTCAAGAACAGGACGCATGGCGGACAGGCGGCGTTCCAGGTTGATGTAGGTGCCCTCCTTTTTCAGTCCCGGCACCACAGGGAAGAACACGGTACAGTCCTCAGCGCTCTCAATGGTATCATAGATATCCTGGACAACGAAAAGCTCAAGCTTTTTGGCTGCCTGGGCAAAGGTTTCATTGTTGGTCCAGCTGTGCCTGGGGTTGGTGCACAGGATCCAGAGTCCCTTGATCTCTCCTGCATTGATTCCCTCAATGATCTGGTTGTAGGTCTTTGTGGGCTTTTCGGCCAGCATCTCCTCCCCAACTCCCAGCACCTCGGACATGCGCTTTCTTCTGGCCGGATTGGTGAAATCGCCGCCTCCGAAAAATACGGCCGTATTGCTGTAGGAACGGGAGCCCATGGCGTTGCACTGTCCTGTAATAGAGTTGGCTCCTGTGCCCGGCTTTCCGATATTTCCTGTCATAAGCGCCAGGTTGATGATGGCCTGGGCCGTGCGCACAGCCTCATAGCCCTGGTTGACACCCATGGTCCACCAGAAGGATACCCGTTTTCCGCTGTGGATCAGCTCCACCAGCTCCAGGATCTGCTCCTCCTTAAGGCCTGTCCCTGAAGCACTCCTTTTAAGGGTATAGCCTTTCACAAATTCGCGAAATTCCTCAAATTTTTCCGTGTGCTCCTCAATAAATGTGTGATCCAGGTAATCCTTTTCAATGAGCTGGTTGGCAATGGTGTACAGAAGGATCAGGTCGCTCCTCCATTTCAGGCCGTACCAGTAGTCCGCATTCATGGCTGTCTCTGATCTTCTGGGATCGATCACGATGATCTTGTGGTCCGGCACCTGATTCTGGCGCACTCTGCCCCACAGGATCGGATGCGCCACCACGGGATTGGCCCCGATAAAGATGATCCTGTCGGAAAGCTCCAGATCCTTGAGGGTAAAGCCCGGCGCGTCAAAGCCGTAGCTCTGCTTGTGGGCCACAACGGCTGTTGCCATGCAAAGGCGGGTATTTCCGTCCACATTGGCCTTTAAATAATTCCTCATCACATGGCCGAATATGGCAAATTCTTCCAGAGTAAGCTGTCCGGTACTGATCCCCGCCACGCTCTCCTGACCGTATCTGGCCTGCAGCTCCTTTAGCTTATCTGCCACATACTGAAAGCCCTCCTCCCAGGAGACCTGACGGAAGCTTCCGTCCTTTTCACGTATCTTCGGCAGGCTGTTTGGCTTCACGGTCTTCTGCTGCTTGTCCAGGGACAGACCCTTGATGCAGCAGAAGCCGTCATTTACGGGATATCCCTTGGTGGGCACCGTCTTTACCACCCGGTTGTCCTCCACGTAGAAGTCCAGGTTGCAGTCTATGGCACAGTAATTGCATACAGATTGTATTTTTTTCATAGCTTCCCCCTTTTACCGGTCAAAATGAATGCCGTTCCAATACACACACTGTTTTACGATCGTCTCCGGCATCAGCTCCACGCCGTCCAGCGCCCACTTTTTATATTCTTCAAAGCCTACACGGTCAATGATATAGCCAATGTGCTCCTTTCTGGCCGGAGCATTGGGAGAAATATACTTCTCCACAAATTTGTAGGTGTTTAAAATGATCTTGATGATATTGTCGGCATCTGCCCATACAAGGAAATCCTCGCCCAGACGCGGATTGCGCTTCCCTGTCCTTCCCATGATCGTGAGCTTATAATACTTCTTTTTGCTCCTGGTCAATGCCCTGGTGGGACATTTGGTGATGCAGACGCCGCAGCCAATGCATTTTTCCTCATCGCGGACGATCTTATAATTCTCTACCCTGAGGGCATTGACAGACAGGCTCTTGCATCCCTTCACACAGGCCTGGCAGGTGACACAGCGGGTGGGATCATACTGGGGCATTGTCATGCCGATGATCCCGAAATCATGCATTCTCGCCTTTGCACAGTCATTGGAGCAGCCGGTAAGGGCAATCTTAAAATGCAGGTCATTTGGGAACACGGCCTTTTCGATCCTCTTTGCCAGCTCTGCCGTGTTATAATTGGCAAATGGACAGACATTGTTTCCGATACATGCACTGATATTTCTGGTGCCGGATGCCGGATATCCCGTATCCGGGTCTGTCTGGTTGATCTCCAGCTTCTCGATGATGGGCTGAAGCTTCTTATTGATCTCATCCATATCCTCCAGGCGGATCCCCTCGATCTCAAATCCCTGGCGGGTGGTAAGATGTACATATCCGTTTCCATAAGTCTGGGCGATCTCCTGGACCATTCCCAGCACCTCTGCATTTAAGTAGCCGCCGGGGACACGGATCCTGGATGCTCCGATCCCTCTTACCTTTGATACGCGGAATGCATTTTTTTTCAATTTCTTTGTATTAATATCTAATCCCACTTACGCCGCCTCCTAATCGATCAATTCTTTTCCATCCACATAGTTGAACACCGGGCCATCCAGACAAATATAGGTGGAGCCGATCTTGCAGTGACCGCATTTTCCCAGACCGCAGCACATTTTGCGCTCATTGGATATCCAGATATTCTTCTCCGGCACTCCCAGCTTTAGGATCTCCATTACCGTAAACTTCATCATGATAGGCGGACCTACACAGATAAAAGCAGTGTTTGAGATATCCTCAAATCTCAGATCCGGTATGTACTTTGTCACCATTCCAACTGGCCCCCTGTAGCCTTCCGGAGCAGTATCCACTGTCTGAATGACCCGGATGCGCTCCTTCCAGAATGCAAAGTCCTCCTTGAACAGCACATCCTTCGGAGATTTGAAGCCTGCGATCAATGTGATGCCTGCAGCCTCCTCCGGGTGGTGTGCAAAATGATCCACCACGCCGCGCACTGGGGAAAGTCCTGTTCCTCCGGCAATGATAATCAATTCTTTGCCCTTGTAATCTTCGATCTCAAATCCATTTCCGTAGGGCCCGCGGATAAACAGGCGGTCGCCTATGTAGTTTTCAAAGATCTCATTCGTCACCTTTCCCACACGGCGTATAGTGAAATCCACTGTTCCCTCGCCGATCCCACTGACAGAAATGGGAGCCTCCCCGTACTTTGGCAGGGACACCTCAAAAAACTGTCCCGGCTTTACCTCGCCGTCAAATTCCATGCGGAAGGTGTATTCCAGATCCGTATGCCTGATCACTTCCCTGATGGTGGATAACTGAGGAATATATTCGTTTTTCATGCTTCCATTTCCTCCTTTGCTAAACGGTTGACGCAGTTTGAGTAGGATATGTACTCCGGGCAAACATCATCGCAGCGTCCGCAGCCCACGCACATGGGATAGCCAAACCGCTTCTCGTAATCATAAATCTTGTGCATAACCTTAAACCGCATCCTGTCCCCCTGACCCTGACGGAAGCCATGTCCTCCCGCCATATCGGTATATCCATCCACCTGACAGGAGGCCCACACACGGCGCCGCTCTCCTGCTTTCGGGTTATCCTTATAGAATATGTCCTGCATGGTGAAGCAGGTGCAGGTAGGACAGACGAAATTACAGCGGCCGCAGCCAATGCAGCGGGCCCCGTATTCCTTCCAGATCTCTTTTGAAAAGCTTTCGTTAGAAAGGTGTTTTGGCAGAGTGACCTTTTCTTTATTCTCTGTCACGTAGTCGGGATGGACCTCTGCCTGCTTCACCGGCAGCTTTTCAGCCATGTCTTCCCCCAGACCTCCTGGCTCTTCTGATTTTACGGTTTCTTCCAATTCAGCACATCTGAAATCTGCAAAAACAGCCTCGCCCTCTACCTTCAGATAAGCATCGTAATTATCCGACCGGTTGGTCCCCATACTGACGCAGAAGCCGGATCCACAGGTCTCCTTACAGCCCATCAGGATGAACTTTGCCCGCTCCCGCACTCTTCCATAATAGAAGTCCTCAAATCCGTTTTTCAGATAGATTTCATCCAGCCGCTTCACTGCATGAAGGTCGCAGGAACGCAAAAAGATCAGAACATCCTTTTCGGGCCCCTTTGGCACTGTCCACTGGTCCTCTGTAAAATAAAACAGCGTCTCATTGATGGCCAGCAGGACCTCCTTGAACGAATAGTCGGACTTCCTCTCCCACTCAATTTCGTCAAGGGAATTGACCTTTCCATACCGTACAATGTCTGTATCAGAAAAACAGCCTTCCCCCTCCATCAGCTTCGGTGCAAATATCTCATACTGCTTGGTCCATTTCTGAAACATTTGCCCTGCCTGCGTTTTTGATAGTTGATATCCCATAACGGCTCCTTTCCTCCTTTTGTTTTGTTGATAATATTTTAACAAAACAAAAAAAAGAATTCTGTGACGGACATCACAGAATCCTCAAATTTCTACAATTTATTCTGTTTCTCCGGTCTTATAGAAGACCGACATTTTCTCAGGATTGATAATGGTAATCCTCTTTTTATTGATCTTCATAAGCCCAAGATCAATTAAGATGCTGCACAGCCTGGAGGTGGTCTCCCTGGAGGAGCCCAGCATGTCTGCCAGCATGGTGACTGACAGGTTGATATCGATCTCGATCCCATCCGGCTTCTGGATCCCGAAATCCCTGGACAGCTTCCAGAGCTTTGCCGCCAGCTTCCGCTCCATGTAGATGCCGCCCTGGGTATTCTTAAGCTGATGGCCCAAACGCCAGATCCTGCACTCCTGGGTCTCCAGCACTGCCCTGGTAAGGGTGAAATCCTCCTCCATGCATTGGAGGAACAGCTTTAATGGCACTGAGAAGATCCGGCTCTTCTCTATGGTCTCGCAGAACAGGGAAGCCGGGTGGGCGTTCATCACATGTTCATTTAACAGAACGCCTCCACCGAAGAGGAAAATGATCTTCCTCTTTCCCATATGAGTCAGATTGTAGACCATGGATTTTCCTGACAGCTGGATGTATACCTGGCTGGTACAATCTTTCGCCCTCATAAGGACATGCCCTGCCGGAAACTCTCTGATACTTCCGGCAGCCCATAGCTTGTCTGCCGTATCCCTAGCTACGTTTTGAAAAAATTTCTGCTCATATAATCGATTTTTTCCCTGCATGGTATGCTCCTTCTCAGATGTATCCGGGGCAAGCCGCCGTAACTGCTGTATCTTCCTGCGTTTCTGATAGCGCCGCCGATTATGATAGATATTTTTATTATAACATTCCTGGTTTTAAACCGCAATTGTTTGTGACTTCCCAAGTCTTTGCATTTTTTGATGGTATGCCGAAGAAAATAATTCTTTTTCCTTCATCTTTAGAAGTATATTGCCAGAATTGTTCCGTAAAATCAATTACATAGCACTTCCTTTTTAGAAAGCAGGTGATCCATATTAAGATTTACTGGGATAAGGAAAACAATTCAAAAAACCTGATTGGCCCAAAGGTCAAGGAACTGCGCATAAAACGCCATCTTTCTCAAAAGGCTTTGGCGGCTCAGCTCCAGCTTGCCGGATATGAATTTAACGATTTGACCGTACTCCGTATTGAACACGGTACGCGGTTTGTCTCGGATTATGAAGTCGTTGCACTGGCAGAATTCTTCCATGTATCATGTGAATATCTGTTAGGTGTCAAAGAGGGCAATAAGCAGTGATCTGTTTTTCATATACAGATCACTGCTTATTGTCTATAGAAACCAATCACCCTTTCACAAATGCATTTCTATCTCAGATAGGCTCCGGTAATGCTGTTTTCTTCTCTGCCGATCTCCTGAGGCGTACCCCTGGCAATGATCCTTCCCCCATGGATGCCGCCGCCCGGTCCCATGTCGATCACATAATCGGAATTTTTTATCACATCCAGATCGTGTTCAATGACAATAACCGTTGCACCGCTGTGGATCAGTGTGCGGAATACCTGAAGAAGTGTTTTCACATCCAACGGATGCAGGCCGATGGTGGGTTCATCAAATACAAAAACAGAATCCGACTGTCCTCTTCCCATCTCGCTGGCAAGCTTTAACCGCTGTGCCTCGCCGCCGGACAGACTGGGCGTTTCCTCCCCCAGTGTCAGATAGCCAAGGCCCAGATCCCGGAGCACCTGCAGACGCTTTGCTACCAGAGGAAGATCTGCACAGGCAGCCAGCGCTTCATCTACACTCATATCCATCAGCTCAGGAAGCGAATTAGCTTTTCCGCCCTTTTTCGGAACTCGCCGGATCAGGCCTGCTTCCTTTCCATATCGTGAACCGCCGCAATCCGGGCATGGAATGTCCACGTCTGGCAGAAACTGCACATCCAGGCTGATCATTCCCGTGCCATCGCAGACCGGGCAGCGCAGCTTTCCGGTATTATAGGAAAAATCGCCCGCCTTATACCCCTTTTCCTTTGCTTTTTGGGCCCTGCTGAAAACCTTGCGCAGCTCATCATGTACATTTGCATAGGTTGCAACGGTGGATCGGACATTGATGCCAATGGGAGTAGCGTCAATGAGCTTTACCTGGCTGATACCCTCTGCAGAAATACGATTCACATGCCCCGGCAGCTTCTCCCCCTTGATGGATGCCTCCAATCCAGGGATCAGGCTTTCCAGGACCATGGTAGTTTTACCGGAACCAGATACACCGGTCACTGCGATCAGCCTGCCTTTCGGAAAATCCACCTCAAGGGGTTTCACTGTGTGGATCTGATTGGTGGACAGATGGATCCTGCCCAGATCAAACATCTCTTCCGAAGATGCGTTTGTCCCTATGTTGATGACCGTCTTCCCTGTAAGAAAGCCTCCTATTCTGGACGACGGATCATTCTCAACCTCCTCAAGCTCTCCCTGTGCAATGATCGTTCCGCCCTTTGCTCCAGCCTCCGGCCCCATCTCGATCAGCCAGTCTGCCTGGGACAGCACATTTGTATCGTGATCGACCAGAATAATGCTGTTTCCATCTGACAGCAGATCCTCCATCACACCGATCAGACCTTCCATGTTGGAGGGATGCAGGCCGATAGACGGCTCATCCAGCACATAGAGGACGCCCGTAGTGCGGTTGCGCACAGCTCTGGCAAGCTGCATTCTCTGACGCTCTCCCGTTGAAAGCGTAGACGCGGCACGGTCGAGTGTCAGGTAGGAAAGTCCCAGGTCCATCAGCCGCTTCGCAGCGCTCTGGAAGGATTCGCAAATGCTTTCCGCCATTGGCTTCATTTCTTCCGGCAGAGAGGAGGGAACACCTTTCACCCATTCAATTAAATCAGAGAGTGTCAATGTGCAGGCTTCAGCCAGTGAAATTCCGCGAAGCCTTGGCGCTCTTGCCCTCTCACTGAGTCTGGTTCCCCTGCAATCAGGACAGATGCTCTGCCGCAGGAATTTCTCCACACGCTTCATCCCCTTTTCGTCCTTGACCTTGGACAGGGCATTTTCCACAGTATAGGTTGCATTAAAGTAGGTAAAGTCCATTTCTCCTGCAGCGCCGCTGGTCTGATTCTGGTAGATCATATGCTTTTTCACTGCGGGTCCATGAAACACCATGTCACGTTCTTCCGATGTCAGATCTTTGAAGGGCACATCCGTCCGTACGCCCAGGTCGCGGGCAATATCCTTCATCAGAGACCACATGAGCGTCTGCCACGGCGCAACAGCTCCCTCGTCAATGGTGAGGCTTTCATCCGGCACCAGAGTGGATTCGTCAACCGTCCGGACAATTCCTGTACCATCGCATCTTCTGCAGGCCCCCTGGCTGTTGAATGCCAGCTCTTCTGCCCCTGGCGCCAAGAAATGCTCCCCGCAGACCGGGCAGGCTAATTCCAACCCTGCCGCCACATTCAACGAAGGCTCCACATAATGTCCTTTCGGGCAGCAATGGCTGGCAAGTCTCGAATACATGAGGCGAAGACTGTTCAAAAGCTCCGTGCCGGTGCCAAAGGTGCTGCGGATTCCGGGCACTCCCGGTCTCTGGCGAAGGGCCAGGGCAGCCGGCACATAGAGGACCTCATCCACCTGGGCCTTCTCCGCCTGTGTCATGCGCCGTCTCGTATAGGTAGAAAGGGATTCCAGATACCGCCTGGAACCCTCCGCATACAGAATGCCGAGGGCCAATGAGGATTTGCCGGAACCGGAAACGCCTGCAATTCCTACGATCTTATTTAGCGGAATATCCACATCAATATTTTTCAGGTTATGTACCCGTCCGCCGCGGATCCTGATCTTCTGCGGAGGGGTATTGCTTCTTCTGCTCATATCCGTAATAACCTCTATTTCATCATTCCATCTGCCTGCGGATCCACTCCATCAGTGTATCCACAACATATTTCTGCTGTCCGGCCGTCAGCTGCGCTCCGGCCTTATCCGCCAGCACTCCGACCTCCATTCATCTGCTTCCTCCAGGAAGAAATCTGAGGTCATGCAGGTAAATACTATGCCAGATTCCGGCTGCAGGTTATATTTGTTCGCAGAGGCCTCCAGCTTTGTCCCATCAATAAAGACCGTCTCTTTGGACAGCTTACCGGCCTTCTCTAACCGTTTCACCATTTGATAAAATAGGTCTCTTCACAGGCATCCAGAAGAAATCCTGTACGGAATCGAGCAATCGTGCTGTGATCGGATGCTTTTTGTCCGGCAAGAAGCCACATGAAGTTGACATCTCGCTTACATGCCGTTTCGATCTTTCTGGACGCATAGATGTTTTGGGAATAAGCATAGGTCAGGAGCTTGAACATGGTCTTGGGATCCACTGCCGAATTTCTGCCTTTGGCGGAGTAAGCCTGATACAGGAAGCTGTAGTTAAGTTCCTCCAATTCGTGGCTCAGCAGTTGGACAGAATCATCATCCTGAATCAAACCTACCAAATTTAATGGCAAAACCAGTTAATAAGGCTCACCAAATTCGGTATAATTTTTATGGAATTATTTTATGTATTGTAAGTCTCCATTTCTCAATAACTGAAACTTTCCATCATAAATATCATCCAGCACCTGCGTAATTGACACTCTGATTCTCTGATGGCCGGACAGCGACCAAACCCTATACTCTGTCTGATTCTTTAAAAAAGCTGATAACTGATTATAGTATTCTTGCATTTCAGCTTTATCATACCCCATTTTCATCAGCTTATAGAACACACCTAAGATACTTATGCAATTAATTGGTTTAGTTAAACCGGCAATGCTCTGTCTTGCTTTAAAATCATCGGAACAGAATACATATACCTGCTTATTGTAAAGTATCTCCATCATCTGAACTAAGACATAGGTTTTCTTTTCTCCCAAACCATTTTGATGCGGTATATTATCATCGCACCCTTTTAATGCTGCAAGAAAACAATCAATATCTGTTACATTTTCAGTATATTCTAAAGAACCATAATATTCTTCATAAAATCCGGCATTAAAAGTATCACAACTAATCTGAAGTAAGGATTTATATGTGAGTGTCGCTGCTGCTCCATAAATTTTACTTAATTCATTCACAATATCACGATCAGAATACAGCTTTATTCTTCCAGCTGTGATTTTTTCTTCAAGCCATGGATTGGGATCCGGATTGATTTCATGTCTTGTCAGTTCTTCTTTTATCATTTCATGACAAAAAAATTCGTAATCGTCAAAATTAAGAACAAATTCTGCCAATGTATGATTTGCTGTATTCCTTGCCAAATGTGCTTTGTATAAAAAGTCAGTATCCAGCAAGGCATATTTCTTGTCTATCTCCATTGACACTACCTCGCTAGTTTCCCTAACATTTTTACAATCTCATTTAACCTGGCCTTATCGCTTTTCAAACGTTCGTCCCGTACACCTTCCCACTGTTCCAGATCATACATTTTTTCTGATAAACTTCCAAATCGGATGAGATTTCTAGGGATTTCCTGCCATCTTGCAGCTTTTCCGGTCACTTCAATCTGCTTATTGATTTCATCACTATCAATCTGCAAAAGCTTCTTCGCAGTTTTTATATCAATCTTCTCTTCTTCAAAAAGTCTGAGTACTGCTGCCTTGTATGGAATTGCAAAAATATCCATTACTTTAAGAATCACCTGAACCGAAGCATTCTTATAGGATAAATTGTAAACATCTGACTGTTCTTCAAGGCGATCCTTTGGAACTAAAAAAAGCGCAGCAAAAGCATTTGCTTCCATATCCTCAAGTTCTTTTGCTTCATCGTCAATAACATCTGATTCGAGAATGGATCCTGACTGTAATAATGCAAAATCTTTCTCTTCAAAATAGCAAAAAATATGATACAACTCATGTGCTGCTGCAAATATTTGTTTTGATAAAGGAATTGCAGAATTAATCATCACAAACATTCGTCCTTGTCTTATAAATGTACAGGCACATAATTCTGCATCCCCTATTGGATATCTAAGCAGTTCAAATGGCATATCATGACGAGCCACATAATTTTCTAACACGCTAAAAATATCGTCCTGAACGATGTTATTCTTATTATAGAGAGAATTAAAGCTTGTCACACATTCACTTATCTTTATATATTTTTTACGATCCTTTATATAAAGGCTGTTGTTCAAGACTTTACACATAGGCTTATGCCTCCCATGGTTGCATCATTTCTGCTGCATTTTCATGAGTACGAGCATAGAAACAAATCATATTTGCAATCTCATCTGCAATTTCAAGGCCATCCTTTGCTTCCTGAGATTCAACTCTTCCCATAAAAGCCTTCACAGTATTCGTTTCTGGAATCATCTGTGGAACCTTTACCAGACGTTCCATTGTAACACCCAGGAACTCTGCTATTTTCTGCAGTTCAATCGCATTAATCATTCTGGCTCCACTAAGCATTTTACTTATAACCTGCTTAGATACACCGAGATATCCAGCAAGATCAACCTGTTTCTTGTCATTCTGCTTCATAATATTCATAATATTGTTACTGATAATCTCATTCATGTTTACCATCACAAGTACCTCCAAGTAAAATTAACTATAATAACTCAATTCACACTATTATTATATGCAGAACGAATCCGATAGTCAATATTTTCTTGACTCCTATTTAAGTTTTTTTATTATTGTTTCTATTTTGGCAACACACTATTTATTATACCCAGAACCCGATTGTTTATCTCCCCTCTTCCCATACCAAAAAATATTTCATTTCGCAACTGCACACGCAAGCCCCACCCGCCGTTCTAGTAAGAGCAGTCCCGTAGAGATTTCGGCCACCCCTACCCTTCACACGAAGCAGGCAACGGATTTCTGTGAATTATTTATCTTCCAGACCGGCCATTCTCTATATACTTTCCATTTTCTCATAAAAATCTTCATGATCACCTTCCAGTGTTATACCTGCAAAATTCTCTATTGGCTTTGCTAAGATCATAAGCACCTCCCAATTAGTCCCATCCCTTCCATACATCTGGCTGATAACTCAACATAGACTGCTTTCCGTTTCTGACAACCAGAGTCTTGATTACCTGAGGATTCTCAAGAATCTTCTCAGGCTTATCCTCATCAGCGATATACCTAATGAGAGCAAGCATACCCTAATCCTTGCCCTGAATTTCCGCACGCCCCTCCCATAGCTTGCAGTTAATTCTTCACTCCTGTTGGAATCCCATCTGACATATAAAGATTATCCGATTCCTCATTAATTCTGATAATCTTAAAAATGACTGCCCTTATACCATCGTTACAGGAATTGATAGATACACCAGTAGTCTGAATCCAGTCTCCATACAACAGTGCATCATCATCCATATGGCAAAGTGCAAAAACATTTCCCACCTCACGAGCCGGACAGACACAGGTAACACCATATTCCTTTGCCAGTTCTTCATCAAAGGTAGCCTTGATCACTTCAATCTTACTTTTTTTAACGACTATATTCACCTCTCTGCCATTTCAATAATATACTCATCCGGATCCAATAGCTACAACGCACGCTTGCCCCAGCTATTGGTTCTGACTCCACCAATTAACCGAACCTGCTCCGGATATTTTTCTATTAAATGCAAAAATGCATCAAAGTCATTCTCCTCGAAGAATAGTTCAGATGCATTACCAGCCACTGTATCGTTCTTTATTAACTGCTCCTGTAATACCAATCCTTCACTAAGAATAACGTTTTCTCCAAAATCACATACAATCTGCAGTCCAAAGAAGTCATGATAAAACCTCTTCGACTGCTCAATATTGCTCACTACGAGTAGGATATTTTTTAATCTCATAAATTCACTTACCTGCTCAGAATCAACTTCACTGCATCAATCATATCTTCGCTGAAACCTTCCAGCTCATCCATTGTGATAACCTCATCCCGGACATACATCGCAATATCCAAAATTGCTGTTGATTTTCTCAGTTCTATACACACCTGAATGCTTCTTATCCTGCTTGATTCTTTTCTCAAGTTCCCAGAAATGATCTGATGCATTTCCCGGTGAACTCAATAATTTAATATATTCCTTTGTAAGTCGCTCCATGTAATGTTCCTGCCACTCAGGAATTCTCTCCCGGAACAGTTTCCAATCTGATTTTGAAATAACCATCATCCAACTTTTCTCCTTGCTGCATCAATTTTTATTCTTCCAGCACTAAATCATAGTACATCTTCTCAGATATAATCTGTAATTAGCCTTAAGACCATCCTAGCCCATTTGAAATGATATAGTTATTGCCACACACCATATAACTAATCCAACACATCACTCATCTGTACCTTAATCGTCTCGACAAGGATTATATCCGCTGGAAGCCATTCTACAGAATCCAATTCATCCTTCGTAAGCCATCTCGCGTCTTCAGCTTCCCTTAGTTCAAGATTTCCTGATATCACCTCTGCCCAAAAGCAATCCATAGAAAGATGGAATGCCGGGTAATCATACTCTATTGTATCTATCAGATTCCCAACTTTAATATCAGTATCAAGCTCCTCCTTTATTTCACGAATCAATGCTTGCTGTGGAGTTTCTCCTTGTTCAATCTTTCCTCCTGGAAACTCCCAGCCACCTTTGAATTCGCCATAACCTCTGGCAGTAGCAAAAATTTTATTTTTTTCTTCTATATTGTCACAGATTATTGCTGCAACTACTCGAATTGTTTTCATACTGCATTCTCCTCTGCAACATTAATGTTGCTCTGTAAATATCTTAATAAATCTTCACGCACTGGATGATGCATTTTCATTGTTACCTTCGTTATTGGCTGCATCTTGCCCTTGTTATCTTCTTTCGTGGAATTTATAGCCTCAACCACATCAAATTGCCCCATGTAATAGAAATTACTCTCTGCATCACTCTTCTTCACAAGTAAATGCTTACGTGGAGCCGAGATAACATCTATCATATAAGAGCTTTCCTTACTCATACCTATTTTGGAATCCCATTTAAAGATCATATTGTCTTCAAAAGCATCTGCATAGTCCGGTTTGCCATCTACATAATTTTTCTCGTCCTTGCTCTCTTCCTTATGGTATGTGATGAAAATAAATACATCATCCTCTATACGCTTCATTCCAAACATTACAGAAGATAAATCCTTTCCACAATTCATAAGCAGGCTAACATCTCGCCTTGAATATTTTTCATAAAGTACAAAAGGACCTTCATCATTTCTGCTATCAAGATATTTATCATGATACCGAGCAATTCCTACGGAGATTATATCCTCAATTTGCTTATAAAATTCTTTATGAGAAAGTCTGTTAGTATAGCTGGAAATACGCTTTATTACACGTTCTTTGTCATATTCCAAAATATCTATATGACAGAATTTCTCATACTCTTTCTCATTACTTGTAAAATGTCCTTGAAGAACACGCACTGCTTCATTAATCTGCGACAATGCAATTTCATATCCATAGGTTTCTCTGTACTTATTTGCAAATTCACTTACAGAGACATTGTCCTTTAACATCAATTCCTTCAATATTTCAAGTTCATCTGGACGAACTCCGCTAAGAATAGTCTTGGAAAGATATTCAATTGTCAGCTTTTCCTGTTCACTTAAAGGATTCACATAATTTGATTTTTCCATGGCTTCTATAAATGCATAATAGGTCTTGTATTCCCTAATTATCACCAAAGGATCCATCTCTTCGTTTTCATAAAAGTCTATTAAAAGAGGAACTCTTCCAAGTCTATTTTTTAATGAAATGTAGCTTTCCCTAATGATTGCCTTCATTCCCTTTATCTTATCTATAGACTGGAAAATCTTGTCTTTTGCAATCTCATCAAAATGAACGGTTGAAGCTCCGGGAATTGTACTGTTACCACTAATAACATATTTTCTTATAACATCTGCATTATATGTTCGATCTCCGGATAAAGCAATTGGAATCATAAAATTGTTTGTATAATTTCCAATGAAATCAAGAATTACTACGAATTCCTTTCCTTCTGCTTTTCTTAAACCTCGGCCAAGTTGCTGGATAAATACAATCGGAGACTGAGTCGGCCTTAGCATAATGACTTGGTTAACTTCGACTATATCAATACCTTCATTCAGGATATCTACCGAAAAAATATAATCTAAAATTTGCCGTTCTTCACTTGCTTCATCCTCTTCCATCGCAAGTCTTTCAAAAGCCTGCTCTCTTGCTTTAGGTGGCGTATCACCACTAAGGGCAACTGTGCGATATCCCCTCTCATTAAGCATTTGCGACAAAACTTCGCACTCTCTATTTCTGCTACAGAAAATCAATCCCTTAACACGACTACCGCTATATCCATAGTACTGCGCTTGCTCTAGAATATGCTGGACTCTGGCTTCACTTGTAAGCTGATTAAAATCCTTCTCCGAAATATTTCTCGCATTAACCGCTTTATCATCCAAAACTGTAATATCACTTATTCCAAAATAGTGAAATGGGCACAACAGATTATTTTCCATAGCCCTTTGAAGGCGAATTTCATGAGCAATCTGGTAGTGAAACAGTTCATATACATTTCTTCCTTCAATGCTGTCATCTCTTTTATCCGGTGTGGCCGTCATACCAAGAAATAGCCTTGGCTCAAAATAGTCCATGATCTTTTGATATGTATTAGCAGGACTATGATGCGCCTCATCCAAAATGATACAGTCGAATGCATCCTTATTAAATTTTCGTATATTTTCATCTTTGCTAAGTGTTTCAACCATTGCAAAGATATAATCTTTATCCTTTCCTTTTTCTACAGACTGTGATCCTACAATGATTCCCATAGAAGTATCATCAGCAAACACATTTTTATATGACTTTATCGTTTGCTTCACTAATTGCTCTCTATGAACAATAAACAAGACCCTCTTAAAACCAAGTTCTCTCATAGCAAAGGCAGAAGCATATGTTTTGCCGGTTCCAGTCGCACTAATTAGCAACGCTCTTTTTTCACCAGCTTCAAGTATTTTTCTTAAACCTGCAATGAACTCCTCCTGCATTGAATTTGGTTTAAGAGTATATTTCTCAAGCGAAGGAATCTTTTCTCTTTTTGCGATTTCCCTCTGATGTTTTATTATGTTATATCTCTCTGTGTAAATCGCAAAGAATCTATCAAAGCTTAATGCATATTCACTATTCCACAGCTCAGTAAATTCTCTTACTATCTCAAGAGCCACTTCCCCCTGCTCAGCAGAAACAAGCTTTGTATTCCACTCTCGATTGCTTGTAAGAGCTGCACTTGTCATATTCGAACTTCCAATGATGATTCTATATATTTCCTCTTTTTTAAAAATATATCCCTTTGTGTGAAAGCCAATATCGGACGCGTCGACATCATACATTCTGATTGTTACGTTCTTTAACTCATTCAGCTTTTCAAGCGCTTTGGGTTCACTGAAATTCAAATAATTTGTCGTCAAGATTTCCCCAGGAATACCTCTTTTTTCAAGTTCCTTTAAAGTTTGTAACAAAGGCGTTATTCCACCTAAAGTTATAAACGCCACACTAATCTGAAACTTGTCGCACCTTAACAATTCATCTTCTATAGATGAAATGACCTTTTTGCCCTGTCCTGGATTGTTCGATACAAATCCCGGTTTATAAGAAAGGTTTGCTGCCAAGCTTCCATCAATATATGCCGTTTCATATCCAGCTCTTAGCTCTAATTTAACCTCTTCTGTCATTTATAACTTCTCCCTGTATCTTCTCTGGTAATAATCCATCGCTCTATACTCGATCACATCCTGCATATGGTCTGCAAAGGCAGGAAGCTTTATTGCCCTTTCCAAATCGTCCCGCAGTGCCAGCGCATATCCGTCCTTTTTGACAAAAAAGCCCTTTCCTGATTCCTGCAGGAAATGAACCGGCATCTGCAGAATTTTTCTGATATGCTCTCTGTCCGAAATGTTCTGGTATCTCTCGTATGTAATACCTGTTTCTAAATCCCTCCAGTTAGTACCCCTTTCAAAAAACTCCTTCCAGCTTCTCAAAAGCTCGTCCTCCGTAACCGCCATCCGCACATTTCCGCGATTATAAAATGCCATAAGTATCGGCATCTTGTAAACCTTAGACATATTGGTCGTTTCCAGAATATGAATAAACTCACGGCCAACTCCATCATACAGTCTCGCTTCATCATCAGAAAGCGCATCCATTTCCTTCAGGTACTCCAAATAATGCTTAAATGGATTCTCCTTTGCATGGCTTACGGCCATTTGATAAACATCGTCATCCATATAGGTAAAAAGCTCCATCCGCGATGGTGTTTTATCCAGCATTTCTTTTATGCGCAAAAACTCATCCCTGATCTGATCCCTTGCCTTCCGGTTTTTCTTATCCATCTCAGAAAACAGATCGATCAGCTTCATATCAAAGTCTATCAAACAATCATCAGGGAAATTGCTTCTGTCTGCCGGATCATAAGCACCCTTTTCTGGTATGCTTTTTCCTGTAAGGAGAAATCTGACTCTTCCTGCATTTTTATAATTTCCGATAAAATCAAGAACATTCAGATATTCCTTTCCCCTGCTTCGGCGCAGGCCTCTGCCAAGCTGCTGCAAAAATACAATCGGCGATTCTGTAGGACGAAGGAACATAACCATATCCACTGCTGTAATATCTACTCCCTCATTGAACATATCTACAGAAAATATTATGCGGATATCTCCATTCTTCAATTTTTCGATTGCCCTGCTTCTCTCTTCGGAAAATTCACCATCCCCATTGCTGTATACAGCTACAGCGGAAATTCCTCTTTTGCAGAACTCCTTTGCCATTTCCTCTGCATGAGCTCTGGAGCAGCAGAAGCCTAACGCACGCTTTGATCCATATTTGCAGTAATATTTATAGATCAGATCATGGCGATGCACATTGCCGATATATATCTCGTTCAACTCCTTTTCATCATACCTGCCCCGCACAACATGTACCTTAGAATAGTCCGTATCGTCATAAATCCCATAATAGTGGAATGGAACAAGCATTCCCTTATTAATCGCATCCTTCAATGAGATTTCATACGGAACGTTATAGTCGCAGATCTCATAAATATTCCGTCCATCCATTCGATCCGGGGTCGCTGTTAGGCCCAGCAAAAACTGAGGCTTAAAATAGTCTACAATTCTTTGGTACTGATCAGTTACCGCATGATGAAATTCATCAATTATCACATAATTAAAATAGTCCGAAGCAAAATAGCTTTCATTTAGGTATTCCGGCCTTCCCAATGTAGAAACAGAAGCAAAGATCACGGATTTATCCCTGCATTTGCTATCTCCGTCAAAAAAGCCGTAATCATTAGAATTTCTCACATTTTTAAAGGAAAGAGCTGCCTGATCCAGAATTTCTTTTCTATGAGCTACAAAGAGAACTTTTTCATAGTCCTTTGAATCAAACGCTGCCAAATATGTCTTTCCCACGCCTGTAGCCGCCTGAACCAGTGCACGCCTTGCGCCTTCTCTCCGGCTATCTTCCAATGCGTATAAAGCTTCTATCTGTACGCCTCTCGGTTCATAAATCGATCTGACATTCCCTGCCGAATCAGCCCTTTCCTGCCAGGCTGCCTCATACTTATCAAGATCCCTTGCTACTGCTGGACGATGCCAGCTTTTTGAGTACCGCTTTAATTCCTCATCATCAATAACAATAGAATGATGCTCAAATAAATCCTCAAAGGTCTTGTAAAACTTTTCATAATTCTCCTGATCTGTTTTGCTGCTGAACCTGTAATTCCATTCTATTCCAGACGTCAGCGCACTTCTTGAAATGTTGGAAGATCCGATAAACAGCTCGCTGTGATCAGCATAATGGAATATATATGACTTTGGATGGAACGACCGGTTTTTCTCACTGTAAAAGCGCAGATCCACCCTGTCTCCAAGCCTCCTCTTAATCAGATAAAGAGCAGATGGTTGCGTAATACCAAGATAATTTCCAGTAAGAATTCTGATCCGCGCTCCCCTGTTCAACGCCCTCTCCAATTCCGACAGAAGCATCTTTACACCGGATTCCATAAGAAAGGAAACGATGATATCGACACTTTCCGCCTTTTTCAGGCTTCCGATAAGCTGATAATAAAGGTACATCCTTCTATCTCTATCACCTGTCATTACATTAGTGAACTCAATTTCTAAACCATCCATTTTCCGTTCTTGCGCACAATTACATTCAGCCATTTTTCCTCACCTCTGCCTGGTCTTACGTCCCTTGTAATCCAGCATTCCTCTATGGAAAGATTTTTGTATTCCCTCATAAATTCATCAAATGTCTCTTTTGTAAAATCGATAAAATACCGTCCGTTTCTGGTCCCCTCAAAAGAACCATATTTAAACGAAGTGTATATGATCCCTTCTTTTTTTACAGCCCTCTCCATCCTCCAAAGAACATCCTTCAATTCTGCCTTTGATAAATGCAATATGGAAGAGCAGGCCCATATGCCATCATAAGCTTCCCTGCTATCAAGCTCTTGAAACAGCATTTGCTTCACTGCAATCCCTGTATAGGCACTGGCAAGCTTACACAATTCTTTTGATCCGTCAGCAGCGTCAATATCAAAGCCCTTCATCAGAAAATATTTTGTATCCCGTCCAGCACCGCAGCCAAAATCCAGAATTTTTCCGCCCTGTGGTAATTTATCTAAGAATCGATCCTGCGTTTGCCGGAAATCGACATATAAGGTACTCTCAGCAAAGCTGCTTGCGTTTTTTTCATAAAAATCTAATGTAATATTCATCTTTTTACAGATGCCTGTCAGACATCAGCTCCTTCTCATAATTATGCTGATTTTTCCATAATCATTTTCTCTGTATCCCTCTGGGTAAAGCCTATCCGTCAGCCCCCGCCATGAGATATGGTACAGTCCTAAATACATAAAACATCAAGTTATCTTTATTATATCTGTGTCCTCCACTTTTGTATAGAAATTTTTCTTTCATGCTGCATTATCCTCAGTGGACTCTCGCCCCTTGTTCACTGAGGGTACCTTCACATAAAGCCAAAAAAGGACATCCTCCCAGATTTCTCCAGGAAAATGTCCCATATGATCAATGCCTCTAATATAACTTCGCACCTGCCGGGATATGATCATCTACTATCAGAAGATGAAGTCCCTCTTTTCCATCCTCCTCATGAACTGCTGAGATCAGCATTCCGCAGGAATCAATGCCCATCATCTTTCTCGGCGGCAGGTTTACGATGGCAATCGCTGTCTTTCCAATCAGCTCTTCCGGCTCGTAATACTCATGAATTCCGCTTAAAATCACACGGTCTGTGTCTGTTCCATCATTCAGCACGAACTTTAAAAGCTTCTTGCTCTTCGGAACAGCCTCACAGGCCTTGATCTTCACTGCACGGAAATCAGATTTGCTGAAGGTCTCAAAATCCACCATTTCTTCAAACAACGGCTCGATCTTTACCTTGGAAAAATCGATCTCCTCTGGGGCTTCCACAGTCTTTTCCTCCGCCTTTGCAGCCTCCGCTTGGACAGCCTTCTCTGCCTTCCTTGCACTGTCGGAGCCTCCCAGTGACTTCATCGTCGGGAATATAACCGAAGCTAATCCACCACAGTCCAAATAAGTTGATAAACGCTTTTTTACACGATTTTCATTATATATCGCCAGTCCATATTTGTCCACCAAAATCCAACAAACTAATGTCATTTTGATGTATTCTGACTTTTTTGATGTCAGGTTTGTCTTGGAAATCGTCCCCTTGCAAGGACTTCTTCCTAAAATATATCACTATTATTTTCCAGAGCTTTAATTGCTTCCTTTTTCTTCACATCTGTTGCTTCCGCATAAATATCCATCGTTGTTTCAATATTTGCATGACCCATAATACTTTGAATCACTTTCAGATTTCTTTCATTTTCACAAAATCTGGTGCAAAATGTGTGTCGGATATGATGACACGAAAAATGAGGAATCAATACCGGGCGTCTGCTCTCCCGTTTTGCCTTAATAATTTCTTCGGCATTGTAGGCTTCGTAAATTCTTTTGATTGCACTGTTGATTACGCTGGGTTTATGGATAATTCCGTCTTTATTGCAAAAGATAAACCCACTCATACCATCAACCACTTGCACATTAAAACCGGTTTCTTTCTGTGCTTCGTATTCATCCTTAAATGCCTGTTCTACAGCCTGCATCATCGGAATAGTACGAATCCCGGCTTCTGTCTTTGGCGAAGAAATATGAAATTCACTCTTTCCATTCTCCATTACTCGATAGATAGCCGCATGGTTTATACTAATGGTTTTATTCTCATAATCCAAATCTTCCCAACGCAGCCCTATCATTTCTCCTATGCGACATCCCGTTCCAAAAAGTGCTGTAAACAGTGGCAACCAATGGCAATACACAGGACTGTTCGATACATAATTCAAAAATGCTCTCTGCTGTTCCAATGTAAGTGCGTGTCTTATGCCCTTATTCTTTCCATTCGCCTTTTTGATTTCTGCCATTACACCGCTTGCCGGATTATTGCGTATCACATTGTCCCTAACTGCCATCTGAAAGGTTGGGTGCAGAATCGTATGAATATTATCCAATGTATTCGCCTGTAACCCCAATATGTTCATCAACGAACAATAAAAGAATTTCACATCAGAATACTTTATATCATTGATGATTCTTTTTCCAAAAGTATCTCTGACAAAACGGTTATACATATACTTATAATTTACCCGTGTGTGTTCTTTCAAATCATACTTCGTTGAAATATACCTGTCAAATGCATAGTTCAAAGTTGTCTTTCCACTGCAATAGCTTTCAAGACCGTCCAACTGATTGCGAACAAGTTCTTTTTCCTTTTCCCTTAACTCCAACAGGTCATTTGAATAAACGACCCGCCTTTTACCTGTCGAATCGGTGTACTGGTAGATATACCTTCCGTCGTTTTTCCTCTGACTTTCGCCTTTCCTTAATACTCTGCCTTTTGAATCTTTTCTCGACATTGACATTATGTACCACCTTCCTCTCAATATAAGAAAGAGGTCACAAATGCCATTACTCATTCTCGGTATTATCCTGCTCTTGCAGCTTTCTAAATCCTTGAACAAGCGTCTGTGTTATGGTCAGATCATGAGAGCTGGCATACTCTGTTATATCTGTATGCTCATCTTTTGTAAGACGGATGAATACACCTTCACTTCTCGGATTTTCTAACTTAGGTCTACCCATTCTTGCCATCCGTCAACACCTGCCTTTCATAACCTGACTTCATTTTACTACTTGTATATCAAAAAGTCAAATGCTTTTTGATATACAATAATTCGTTTTCCTCTTTCTTATCATGTCTACGCCCGAAAAGATTCCAAATACTCCTCAAAAATCTTCACGTTTACCAATGTGATACGGTTAATTTTATAAACAGCACGAGCATCCTGTGCCAATTTCATAAAGCTGTGTTTACTCATAGAATACCTCTCCGCACCCTCGTCATACCTTATAAAATTTTTTGTGTTCACTTTTGCCTGCATTCTTCCACCTACCTTTTCAAAGTGTGTTCTTTTTCTCTTGCTATGGTTATGGCATATCTGCCAATAAAAACATACTTAACAAACAAATATGCTTTTATTGGAAGATATTAAAAAATCCGTACAGGTGGCAGCTCATTACACTACCCACATCGGTATCGCACCGTCATCTTATCTGACCGGACTAAGCCGGAAGTATCATTATCAAAAATATGTATCAACGCCTCCGTGTAACTGCTACACATTTATGCCGGATATTTCTCGCTCCACACCTTAACTTCAATATCTGCTTTCAATATTCCTTCGTATCCACCTCTGCCAAAGGCAAAAGCAGGTGTCTTATGGCGTATCCTCAAAGCGGCTCCACATATTCCACACGTCCTGTACGCATTGGTTTATGAAATTGTCAAGGTACAATCGCAGACATCGTCTGCATTTTGGATAAAATCAAAGCTGAAATTGTCAGCCTAAAAAGCACATAAGCACACTTCCGTCTGCTATGAACGGTTCTGTAAAAATTATGTGCTTTATCAGAATGACAAGATCAAAGTTGTAATTTATCCGGTCCATATTTTCTTAGAACTTGAAATAAAACTTTTTTATGTATGCCCTCCGTCCAATCATATAATTCATGCAAGGCAGCTACTTCCATAGGTGTCAGCGAATTGGCATAAGGCTTGTAATCCTCTCTTATAAAAATTCCTCCGTTCTCTCCCTGTTTTGTATAAATCGGATAAACCGGAGTTAAAGCCTGAATATCATACTGTATCGTGCGAATGGAAACGCCAAATTCCTGTGCCAATTCATTCGCTGTTGTATGTCGTCTGATAATAAGAATATTGATTATTTCCGTTCTACGATGTACGGTATTCATGCTTCACCCCCTCTCTTCTGGTTTTCCAATTCTAATTTTAAATGCAGAATATGCAGTATCTTTGCTTATTCCCCTAAATTTCTCTGTAAATCTTTTATCTCTCTCCAGCCATTGACTTTCCCCTTTCCCATTGATAAAATCATTATGGATAGAATCAAAAATCATAAAAAGTCACACAAACTGCTATGGAGTTTTTACGGGCAATCCATGCCCTTATGAACCGTGGCAGTTTTTTATTGCTTCTGCCCAACTGCAAAGTCGAATTATCAACGCTATCCATAACAAGGGCGGTAACGCCCTACTGTGTTGCAAACCGCTCGCCTATACTCACGCAACACGCAAATTCCCTACGGGTAATTTGCAGAAGAATAGCAAGCACTGCCTGTGTTCCCTCACAGGCACCATTTCCGCAAGTTTCTACCAAGTGAAAACTTGCAGAAATTGGCTTGCATGGGGCATATCCCCCTGTCCCCCTAAAAGCAAAAAACAACCGCCGGCTACGGCATATTTGAAAATCTTTTATACAAATAAGGAAAGGACTGATACTGCAATGGCAAACCGAGAAAGACAAAATGAACTTAAAATCTATCTCAGCGATGACGAGCAATACATCTTAGATCAGAAATGGAAAGCCTCCGGCATGAAGAGCAAATCCGCATTTATTCGGCATCTGATTTTGTATGGCTATGTCTACGATGTAAACTACGAACACCTGCGGGAATACAACACCACGCTCGCCCGTATCGGCAATAATCTGAACCAGATTGCCAAGCGGATGAATGCTACTGGCAATGTTTATAAAGCCGATGTAAACGAAGT
The DNA here is from genome assembly GCF_020554865.1 of Lacrimispora sp. 210928-DFI.3.58. Lineage (GTDB taxonomy): Bacteria > Bacillota > Clostridia > Lachnospirales > Lachnospiraceae > Enterocloster. Next base: position 114,709 of record NZ_JAJCIC010000003.1, on the reverse strand, counting down.
AAAGGAGCTGATGAAACAGGTATGGCAATCACAAAAATCCATGCTATCCAGGCAACCGTCCATAAGGCAGTAAACTATATCTGTAATCCCCAAAAAACAGATGAAAGTATTCTCATTTCTTCCTTCGGATGCAGTCCTGAAACCGCTGCCTTTGACTTCAAATTTGCTCTGTCAAAAACAAATCAGGCAGACCCCAACAAAGCCTTTCATCTGATACAGGCTTTCGCTCCGGGAGAGGTATCTTATAAGGAAGCACATCAGATCGGTGTGGAGCTTGCCAACAAGCTGTTAGAGGGGAAATTTTCTTATATCGTTTCCACTCATATTGATAAAGGTCACGTTCACAACCACATCATTTTCTGTGCCGCAGATAATGTGAATCACGAAAAATATCATGACTGTAAACAGACCTACTACCACATTCGCCGCCTGAATGATGAGCTGTGTTCCAAGCATCAGTTATCCGTCATTTCTCCCACAAACCAGCGTGGTAAAAGTTATAAAGAATGGACATCCGGCAGAAATGGCACCTCGTGGAAAATCAAGCTCAAGCAGGACATTGATGAAGCAATTCAAAACGCTGATACATATGAACAGTGCATGGAGCTGATACGGGCAAAAGGTTATGAAATCAAAGGCGAAACCATTGGAGGAAACGCCTTAAAGTACATTTCCTTCCGCCCCCTTGACCGGGAGCATTTTGTCCGTGGCAGCTTAAAGTCTTTGGGTGCAGAATACACCAAAGAACGGATTAAGGAACGGGTAGAAACAAAGGCTTTAGCACAGACACAAAAACGTGTCCCATTCCCTGCCCGAAAGAAACCTCTTATCAAGGATTATTCTTCCCGAACGCTCATTGACACCTCGGAAGAAAAGTTCACGCAAAGCCCCGGTCTGCAGCATTGGGCAGCGATTGAAAATCTCAAAATCGCTGCCAGCAGTTACAGTAAAGCAGGTTCTATCATCGAGCTTGAAAAACAGATTGAAAGTAAGTCTGTTCTTGCAAAAACCGCACGGAACAGTCTTGTGGAAACAGAACGTCAGCTAAAGGATTTAGGACAGATATTGAAATACGCTGAACAATATCAGAGCAATCATATCTATCACATCCGTTACCGGAAATCGAAAGACCCTGACGCTTATCTCCGCCACCATGAAACAGAACTCCTGCTCCATGACGGTGCAGAAAATATGCTGAAACGCTTTGGAATCAGCTTAAAACATTTTGATATTGATAAGTTTCGTAATGATTACAATGCTCTGTATGCCAAGAAAGAAGCCTTGCAGAAAACCTATAAATCTGCTGAAAAAGACATACAGGCTCTCAACCGAAAACTGGATAATCTGAACCAGTATCTTGACCGGACTCCGGGACAGGAACAGACCACAAACCACAAACCGGAAAAAGACTTTACAACGCTCTGATTTCCCCACAAAAAAGGTGTATCGCGTTGAAGTTTTATACTTCTTTGCGATACACCTTAGTGTGTAATATGCTGCTATCTCAAAACTTTTCACTATTCTTTTTCTATGTATTTTCCCATACTTTACATCCATGTATTACGCTCCATATCTACACTGTATTCTATTGCAATTCACTCGTTTTAATAGGTATTGTAAACTACTATCGAGGTGAATTATAATGCATGACATAAAACAAATTCTTGCCATTGCAGTGCGTGAAGCCCGTACCGAACTCGGACTTTCACAAGAAAAGCTGGCTGAAACTCTTAATATGGATACCCGCACCATACTAAATATTGAAGCCGGACGTGGTAACCCCAAATATGATAAGCTGTATCCTTTGATTACATATCTGAAGATACCCGCCGATAAGATTTTCTACCCAGCCAACGCAAACCAACATCCAAATCTCCAAAAACTCCTGACCCTGCTGAATGACTGCACGGAACAGGAGGCTGCGGATTTATTGCCTATGGTTCGTTATCTGCTTGATCTGCTGCACAAGCAAGACCATCCAACTCTGTAAGAATGCCAATAGACTCCTTGTGACTCTATTGGTTTTCTTATTTTCAAAGCACTTTATTTACAATTTCAATCATCCTGATTCCACTCCTTTTTTTAATTCTTACTTATGTAATATTTGAATTATTACATAAGTAAGATTTCAAGTCAATCTATTTTCTCTTAAATTGACAACTACACAAATAACATCTATAATATTTTTATTACAGCCGTAAGATTTAAGGAGGGATTTGAAATGAGCGATTTACCACAGATTTCTGAAGCTGAATTTGAAGTTATGAAAATCGTATGGAAACATGCGCCGATCAGCACCAATGAAATAACTGATAAATTATTACAGACTACGAGCTGGAGTCCAAAAACAATACAAACTCTAATTAAACGTCTAGTGAACAAGGGCGTTCTGACTTATGAAAAACAAAGTCGGGTGTTTGTTTACACTCCAGTTGTGAAAGAAAGTGAATACATCGGTCAGGAAAGTAACTCTTTTCTAGAACGATACTACGATGGAGACATCACTGCCATGCTGTCTGCATATATAGAAAATGACAGACTGTCCGAAACGGAAATAGACACTCTCCGCTCTCTTCTTTCCAAGAGGTCAAAAAAAGGAGGTAATTAACATGGCTGATTTTATGATACGCTTTTTAATATGCAATGTATTTATCAGCGGTATCATCGGAATTCTTTTGATAGCCAAGCGGATATTCAAAGGCAACCTATCCAGCCGGATGCAGTATAATCTGTGGTTCCTGCTACTTGGATTGTTGGTAGTTCCTTTTATACCGTTCCGTTTAATTGGGTTTCCGCAAATTCTCTCGTGGCTCAGTAGCCTGAAAAGTTCTCCTACTTCTGGCACCAGAACCGCCATAGGAGAAGCTGTTGGGATCAATCCAGCCGGAAATGCAGACTGGATGAATGACTTTGCCCTTTCGGTAAATAGTGAGACTCCATCCAGCATCGGATACATACTATTTGGAATATGGCTTGTAGGCATCCTTGCAATGATTATATTGGTAATCAAGTCCTCTATCCGCTTACAGAACTTGAAAAAATCTGCACTTCCCCTTCAGAACCCGGAAGTCCGAAAACTATATCATCGATGTATGAAAGAAATGGGAATTAACAGAAATCTCCATGTTTACAGTACTGCATTTTTGAAATCTCCGATTATTGTGGGGCTTTTGAAACCTTGTATTTATCTGCCGATTCATCTCATCTCAGATTATAACGAATCGGACATGCGATACATGCTGTTACACGAGCTACAGCACTATAAGCACAAAGATGCTATTGCCAACTATCTAATGAACTTTGCCGGAGTAATATATTGGTTCAATCCTCTTGTCTGGTATGCTCTGAAAGAAATGCGTAATGACAGAGAGGTTGCCTGTGACACCTCTGTTTTAAAGATGCTTGAGGAGGATGATTATGCAGATTATGGTAATACACTGATCAATTTTGCGGAAAAGATTTCACTTACTCCATTTCCGTTTGCCGCCGGTCTTGGTGGAAACATGAAGCAGATGAAACGGAGAATTATCAACATTGCATCTTATGAGAAGCCGACATTTATAAAAAGAGTAAAAGGTATGACTGCATTCATGTTGACTGCTGTCCTTCTCCTTGGATTCGCACCTTTTATTTCTACATACGCAGCAGATGGAAGCCACTACCAATGGGATTCCTCTTCTGAGAATATTTCCTATGTAGACCTCTCCACATACTTCGGAGAATACGAAGGCAGCTTTGTTTTATACGATTTGGAAAACGATGCATGGAGTATACATGACATGGAGCATGCCACCTTACGGGTTGCTCCAAACTCCACCTACAAGATATACGATGCTTTGTTCGGATTGGAAGAAGGCGTCATTACACCGGAAAATTCGTTCATTGCATGGAATGGAGAAACCTATCCATTTGAAGCATGGAACGCAGATCAGACCTTACAGTCTGCAATGAACTCCTCTGTGAATTGGTATTTTCAAGCAGTAGACGAACAGCTTGGAACCTCTGACGTTTACAGCTATGTTCAAGAAATCGGATATGGTAACGAAAACATGAGTGGCGATTTCTCCTCTTATTGGATGGAATCCTCCTTGGAAATCTCTCCAATAGAACAGGTCGAACTTTTAACCAAGCTGCAGAATAACAGTTTCGGCTTCGCCCCTGAAAATATCAATGCAGTAAAAGATGCCATCTGCCTTTCAGCTTCCGATGCCGGAACATTCTACGGAAAGACCGGAACTGGCCGTGTGAATGGACAGGATGTAAACGGATGGTTCATCGGTTATATCGAAACTGCAGATAATACATACTTTTTTGCCACCAACATTAGTGCAGACAGCGATGCTACTGGCGGCAACGCAACTGAAATAACCATGTCTATCTTATCAGACATGAATATCTGGGTATCACAGAAATAACAAAAACGAGTAAAGGTTAACTGTAGAATTAACTTTTACTCGTTTTTTCGAGGCTTATAAATATTAAATGTTTTTCTCCCTTTTCGGAAAAGTGAGTTGTTAAATTACAGCTTTCTGTACATCATCGGGTGCTTTCCCGAATTAATGCCAATCATTTGTTTTCTCATCCGTAATCTCCAATGTCTCAGTATCTATTAGATAGAAATCCACAACCTTGGTGGAAGCTACTTCATTACCGGATTTGTCTTTGAATTTAATTTGATAAACATATTCTCTTGAACCATTTTCAACATAAGATTCATTAATAATAATGTAATGCGTTGCTATAGTTGAAATACCATCTTGCTCGTATACTTGCTCCGCAATATTAACGTAAGGATATCCCTTAGCCGAAATATTATATGCCAGAAACTCGCTGAGTTCATCCCCAGCCTTTACTCCTTGGTATGACTCGGTATTTCTGATATAAGTTGCAACAGCTGTTAGTTCCTTCTTATAGGACTGAAATTCTTCTGTCATAGGATAGCCGTCACTGTCTGTATCTATTGCTGTGTCATCCTCCTTCTTCTGTTGAGAAAATATATTTTCATTATCTATTCTCTCGTCTTCTGAATCATCAGTTATTTCAGTAGTATCATCCATTGCAGCATTTTCTTCTATCATACTATCATATTCGTAACCATCAACAAATGGATCAAATCCGCCTTTTCCAAAGTAATCAGTAAAAAGTACTTCATCACCTGTAATAAGTGGATTTCTGTATTCATAATAATCAACATATACCCGCAGAAAGGCTCTCACATAGGCAACACATTTTATTCCGTCTTTTTCAACTATATGCATCGGTTTATAAGTAAAAGCAAATATTAAAATGCAAATATAAGTCAAAGGTATGAGACAAATGGCTTCAACACATATTGCTACATATTTCACATAGTTCTTTCGTATTTTTAGCAATAATTGAAATATGCCCAACAATATTCCTATTGTTATGATTCCGATTACCGCATAATAAAACCATTCTATAAACTTCAGATGGAAAAGCGATAATATGCCGTGAGCACCTGCAAATAACGTAGCGGCTACAAGTGTATCTAAGAGTATATACTTAGAATAATGCTTTAAAATATCTTTCATCTGAAAGCCTCCTTGTCATGCAGACACAATTACAAATTTATATTTATACATTGATGGAGAGCGGGAACACAATTCCGAAAAGGGACATGTTTTTTCTTTTTTTAATTACTACTTTTTGCAATATTCATAAATATTAAATGGTTCTTCTCTTTTTTCAAATAAGATATCAGCTTCTTTAATAATCTTAATAAGTTCTTCTGTCTCTACACCTACTGTTTTTAGTACAAGTAACTTCTTTTCATTCGTTATGAGAAAGAAAAAACCTTTGTACAAAAAGACTCTATCTATTTCTTTAAGTTCACAGATCTTTTTATCTTCTAATTTTATTCCCTGAATATCAATTTCCACTTTGTTATATCTTGATTTATTCCATACAAATTCATGGACATTATTTTCAAATTTTTTTCCCTTAGATTGAAACCAAATAATCCAAATCAATGCAATAATAGAAATCCCCATTCCCACATAAAACATCGGATAACTCTTTACAAAATAGCAGCCGATTGATAACAAAAATAATACTGGTGTCATTATATAAATAATTTTCCTTCTATTATATTTTGTCTTAAGTAATTGATATGGCATAGCATATTCTAACGAAAGCATATCTGAAATTACACTTTCTATATTATCTGATATGAATATTTATAAATTATAAAAGTAACAATCATATAGATAAGAAAAAACAACATAACTCAATCAGTTTAGTTTAATACGATTCTTTAAATTGATAAAAGGATGGTACACAAAAAGATAAACTGCCCATATTGTGTGGACATCATATAAAAAACATTCTTGTTAAGATAATATTTGAGTTTCCAACGGAGTGGCGATGCCACTCCTGTTTTTCATTGGATGCTTTAGCTTAATAAAACCCCTAGTTCTACTAGGGATAAATAAAATACTTTAGTATATTTTTTTGAATGATAATTACTATGGATTTACGAATTATCAACTAAAGGATATACAATATTTAATTAACATACTGTATTCTCAATTATAGTACCTGTTTACAGGTTGCAGTGCAAACAAATACGATGATATTTTTTCGATGCCCCTTTTAGGGGTTGGCACGTAATATCCCTTCTAGGGGTTGCTCAAACCACTAGTTTACTAGTGGTTTTGATTGGATATACTTATGGTTATAAAAGATGTCTGACAGATATAAAATATCCTGTTATGTATGCATATAAGAAATATCCGTTACCCATTTTCTGTGTCGGCAAATTTCTGGCAACAACCCATATTTCTTCATAATTTGCTGGAATGTTTTCGGAAATCATAATATCTACAGCAAGATATCTCGAAGAAACGATACATCATTGATAATGTATAGCACACTTTGTGTCTATATATAAACTCATATTGCACTTGTACTCTCACATCCATTCTTCTAATCGCAGAAAATTCCGTAAAAGTTCATTTTTCATCTTCAGGCACTCAATTTCTTACTGATATTCTCTGATACTAGCTGGTTCTGTCTGTTTTTAGGACGTCCTCTGTATTTTAGCAGAAGCCCAGCAATAAGACGAGTCTATTCCCGATTATAGTAATTGATTCAGTTTTCAATTTGTCGAATCTCTAATTAAAAGTATTTTACAAGCTTACGGATTGGTTTTTCCTACTTTACACATAGCAATCAGCTTTGGTTCAATTATTTGATATGCGTGTATTTACTTTTTGCTATAATAAAACCTGCTCATATAATCAAGTGTTTTTTGTTGAAACCACAGGCTCCTTATGTGATTCTATTATTTTAAATAAGGGGGCTTTTTGTCATTGTCCGTTTTTATTGGTTCAGTTCACTTTTTATGCTCAGATACAATAGGAAAAATTATTTTAAATTTTGCTTGACTTTTAAATATTACTATTGTAATATTTAAAACGTGCTTCACACAATAGACTTATTGCTATATTTTCTCAACTAAAATTTTATATTGACAAATACATATAGAATTCATTTTATTTATAAAGAGAGGTGACAAAACATTTTCAAAATCTTAATACAAATATGTTGAGAAAAGATAAACTATGTTGGATTATAGTTCGTAAGCACAACTAAAATGAATGGTTTACTAAATTTAACCTAAATAAAGAATTATATATTGTGACAAATACAACTCTCATATCCTTTAAAATGGAAATACTACTATTTTATTATGGATTTGCAATGAAAAACTTGAAAGGTGGAGATAATATATTACAAATGCATAAGTTAGCTATATGAAATGATATAAATGCTTCAAAAATTCAAAATTCTATGTATAATCTATATTTTAGGAGGATAAAGTTATGAAACACAACAAAATTATCATAAGTATTTTAACGATCTTTATCATATTATTATCTGTTGGATGTAGTAATAAACAAGAAAACATTCCTGATAGCAATGAAAATGTTAATGCAGATTATGATTCTCTATTTCAAGAACTGGAAGAAAAATATGATGCTACATTAGGAATTTATGCACTTGATACAGAAACTAATAAAGAAATTTCTTATAATGCAGATGAGAGATTTGCATACTGTTCAACATATAAAGCTTTAGCTGCCGGTGCCATTTTAGAAAAATACTCTATTGAAGAACTTGATAATGTAATATATTTTGAAGAAGAAGATGTTTTATCTTATGCACCAGTTGCAAAAGATAAAGTAGATACTGGAATGACTATTAGAGAAATATGTGATGCTGCAGTTAGACAAAGCGATAATACTGCTGGAAATCTACAATTTACTCTTCTTGATGGACCTAATGGTTTTAAACAATCATTAAGTAAAATTGGTGATACTGTAAGTGAGCCTTCTAGAATAGAAACTGAATTGAATGATGCTGTACCTGGCGATATAAGAGATACTAGTACTCCTAAACAATTGGCTTTCAATTTGAAAGAATATGTAACTGGAGATATATTGTCAGATGATAAAAAAGAGATTTTTATAGATTGGATGTCAAATAATGCAACTGGTGATGAATTAATTCGTGCTGGTGTACCAAGTGATTGGATTGTGGCAGATAAAAGTGGTGCTGGTTCTTATGGAACACGAAATGATATCGCTATTGTAACACCCCCAAATAAAAAACCTATATTTGTAGCTGTACTTTCAAAAAAAGCAGAACAAGATGCAGAATATGACAATAAACTGATAGCAGATGCCACAAAAATCATCTTTGATTTAATATCATAAAAATTGATTCACTCAAAAATAAATTAATATACCAAAATACGATTACAAAAGTTTTATCTTAGAAACTCTCAAAAAGAACCATAGATAAGATTATTTTCAGATAATCATGGATGCAATACTTAGAAGATTTCACCCATATGCTATATATACCATCTAGCTGATGGCATGTCAATAACAAGTGGCTTTCTCACCTGTTTAACTTGTCAAAAACCCCTGAATTTTATCCAAAATTCAGGGGTTTTTTGACAGTCTGATACCACCATTATGGTGGTCAGGGGATCGACAAAACGTAAGCGCTTAAATCTTGGGTAGCTTTACTGTCTACGTTTTTAAACTCATAATGATAGTAAATAGATTTTTACTACACTCCGCTTGATAGGAGATAGAAATTTACTACATTTGGAGGTTTCATTATGAGTAATAAACGTGCTCCAGGGCGTTCCCTGGAAGAATGGATGGAACTGGTAACTGAATGCAGACAAAGCGGTCTGACAGATGCTGCATGGTGTAATGAACATGGGATATCTCCCAGCTGTTTTTACAATGCAGTTACCCGTCTCCGCAAAAAAGCCTGTCAGATACCGGATCCAGCCCCCAAAGCCAGCACTCTTGACCTTACATCCCATAAACAGGATGTAGTCCAGATTGCTATAGAACCGGAGTCTTCTCCGGCAGGATTGCTCCCAGATAATGGAAACAGACCTATGCACCTTGACAATTCACATACGATTGAAATCGAAGCAGACGGATTGCTTATACGAATGAGTAATGAGATCAAACCGTTACTTCTGAAGATGCTTATGGATACGCTTAAGGAGTCGTTATGTTAGCGGACATCTCAAGTGTTGATGCGATCTATATCGTCTGTGGCAGAACAGATATGCGCAAGTCCATTGATGGATTGTGTGCGATCATCCAGGAACAGTTTTCGATGGAGATCGACCATGCACTTTTTCTTTTCTGCGGTCGTAGATGCGACCGTATCAAAGCCATTTTAAAAGAACCTGACGGGATTGTTATGATCTACAAAAGACTGACCGCCCAGGGATCTTACCGGTGGCCCAGGAATAAATCAGAAGTCCGGAATCTTACATGGCGGGAGTTCGACTGGCTGATGTCTGGCATTGATATTGAGCAGCCAAAAGCAATCAAGGCAACGTAAAAAAGATGCACATAAAACGCTTGTTTTTTGCTGTATTTTCGTCACTTTCAAGTCCTGGTAAATCCGTTGTTTTGCTGGGAAAAGCCACTGTTTTCTGGTATAATGGAAACATCAGAAACAGGAGGAAAAAGCAGTGGCAGACAGTTCCAAAGATATCCAGCTCCGTGAGCTGAAGGACATGATAAACGATCTTAAAAAGATGATAAAAACACTTCAGGCAACTGTCGATGCTGCCAATAAACGGGAAGAGGCACTCACCCAGGAGCGGGACAATCTGAAAGAAGAGATAGACCTTCTCCGTAAAAAACTGTTTGGCACCTCTAGCGAAAAAAGGACCTTCGATATTCCGGGTCAGTTAAACTTTTTCAATGAGGCGGAACTGGAACAGGATCCAGAAGCTGCAAAAGCAGAGGATCTTGAAGCACTCCTTCCAGAAAAAACAGCCAAAAAACGAAAAGCAAAAGCTACAGATGCGGAACGTTTTAAGGGAGTTCCTGTTGAAAAAAAGTATCTGGAGCTTTCTGAGAAAGAGAAACTCTGCCCTGTCTGTGGTACCCCGCTGAAAGAAATCGGGGAAGAGTTTGTCCGCCGGGAACTGGTTTTTGTACCGGCAAAACTGAAAGTGTATGAATACTACAGTAAGAGCTATGAGTGCCCGCAATGCAGGCTTCAGGATATTCCGGTTATCAAAAAAGGAAAAGATGGCAGAGCCCATATGCTTTATGGAATGGCTTCTGCCGGAACGGTTGCCTGGGTAATGTACCAGAAGTTTTGTAATGGTCTTCCATACTACCGTCAGGAAAAAGACTGGAAACAGTATGGCGTAGAGATCACCAGAGCTACTATGGCAAACTGGGTGATCCGAAATTCTGAAGCATTTTTTCTTCCTATGTATGAATACTTCCACAGGAAACTTCTGGAACGAGGATTCGCGATGGCAGATGAAACGCCACTTCAGGTTCTGCATGAACCGGAACGCCGTGCACAGACCAAGTCATATATGTGGCTGTTCCGCAGCGGTGAAGACGGAGGACCACCTATTATCCTCTATAAATACTCGGAGACCCGAGCCGGGGATAATGCCGTAGATTTTCTTCACGGCTTCAAGGGTTATCTGATGTGTGACGGCTATAGTGGATACAATAAAGTTCCAGATGCCAAACGCACAGCCTGCTGGGCACACATCAGAAGATATCTGACAGATGCCATTCCCAAGGGAAAGGCTCTGGATTATACCCAGCCATCCGTACAGGGAATGCTGTACATTAACCAGCTCTTCCACCTGGAAGATGTGATCAGATCAAAGTATTCTTCCTTCGATGCTATCAAAAAGGCTCGTCTTGAAAAAGAAAAGCCGGTAGTAGAAGGCTTTTTGTCGTGGCTTGATCAGCAGAACCCTACCCGTGGAAGCAGAATGGATAAAGCTGTCACCTACATTCAGAACCGCCGCTCCTATCTGACTACCTATCTCGAAGACGGGCGCTGCAGTTTTTCTAATAATCTCAGTGAAAATGCGATCCGTCCGTTTACAGTAGGCCGTAAAAACTGGCTGTTCTGTGACACACCAAACGGAGCCCAGGCCAGCGCTATCGTGTACACAATGGCAGAGATGGCAAAAGCCAATGGAGTAAACGTTTATCACTATCTTACTTATCTGCTGGAAAAACTACCTGATGATAGAATGAGTGATGATGAATTAGAACTTCTGGCTCCATGGAACGAAACCGTCAAAGCTGAAATCGAACGTCGTGCAAACGAATCAAATCAATCATATGTGAATTGTCAAGGTGCTCCGGCTACTGAAAAGTAGTCGGGGATTTTTCTATCATACCTAAAAATTAAGCGCTTACGACAAAACTTAAAATTTCATTCATACAATACAAGCCCTTTCGGCAGGAACAAAAATCAATTTTGCCAATATGGTTTTATCATAATTCTAATTTTCTTCTTTTTCTGACTGCATCTCCGTAATACCTAAACCAAAGTATTTTTCAAAAAATGCTTTCAGTTTCTCAATAACACCTTGCTTTTTCTTGGCTCTGCCACTACCGCCAAAACGGGATACCGGAGGCATGAGCTTGTTAATTTCGGTTCCAGTCGTTTTCAATACTCCATCGCGGAACGCATTGGACACAAATTTTCTGGTTTCTTCTGGTTTGAGCTTTTCTGCCATAATAATTTTAGCAAGGTCATTTTCTTCCTGAGTAAGCACAAATCTGCGCCAGTCAGTTGTAACTTGTGTGTCTACATTGACACGATTGATAAAGGCTTCAATCAATTCTTTCTTGCTGCGAAGCTGCATACTGGCATCTACTGCCTTACGGATCGAAGTGAGAATTTCCTTATCCTCACAGTTGCCCTCATGATATTGCTCGACCAACATCAATATGTAGTCGATATTTGGATCTATATTAAATAAGTGGACACGATTTATAAACAGATGTACCATAATACTAGACACCAAAAGGAGGTATCTTTATGGCTAAAAAAATTATTATGATGAGGATTTCAAACGAACTCTTGTTGATCTCTATCATAATGGCAAAACGCAAGCTTCTCTAATCAAAGAGTATGGTGTTTCTCAAACTGCTCTTTCCAGATGGATCAAGCAATACTCCACTGTTGAAACATCTAATGGTGAAATTCTGACCGCTAAACAGATTCAGGAACTTCAGAAAAGAAATGCTCAGCTTGAAGAAGAAAACCTCATCCTAAAAAAAGCGATTGCCATCTTCACGCTACACTCAAACAAAGATTAAGCACAGTTTATAAGCTTCGATTACAGCACAATATCAAAACCCTCTGCCGTGTTCTCAACGTAAACCGCAGTACTTATTACAAACATTTTTATTCTCTGCCTTCTTCCAGAACCATTGAGAATCAGAACATCAAACAAATGATTCTACACATTTACGCTGACTACGATAAACGCATCGGTGCTTATAAAATTACATATATCTTAGGTCGTGACTATGGCATTTTCATCAGCGTCGGTCGAGTGTACCGCCTGATGCATTCCATGCAGCTTCCGCCTATATCCACAATAAAACCAAAATCCATTTCTCGCCCAAAAGAGTTGTCCGGCTGTTATGCTAATCACCTGCATCAAGCCTTTCATCAAAAAGCTCCCAACTTGGTCTGGACAAGTGATTTTACATATCTCAAAGCCGGAGGTAAGTGGTATTACCTTTGTATCATTATGGATCTTTTTCTAGAAAAATTATCTCTTGGAATATATCATCCAGACCCAATGCAGATCTGGTAATCCAGACCTTTCAGAAAGCATATCATACCAGAAATTGTCCTGCTGGACTGATGTTTCACTCTGATAGAGGATCACAGTACATAACCTTTGCATTTCGAAAACTGCTTGATGAACTGAATGTTGTCCAGTCCTTCTCGAAAAAGGCATATCCTTTTGATAACGCCTGCTGCGAAAGTTTCTTCAAATATCTCAAAAAAGAAGAAACCAATAGGCGTAATTTTCGCACCTATCGTGACCTATACCACTCTGTCTTCCAGTATATCAAAGACTTCTATAACTCTCGCAGACCACATGGTTCTTTAGGCTATCTGATACCAGACGAAATGGAAACAACATTCTGGGAACGACAAGGAATCTAGGCATTCCCAGAAAATATATTTAAAAATCGCGTCTTTTTCATTGACTATAGTTCAAAACCCTATATATATCTATCAAATGTTTCATTCTCCTTTTCAATAAGATTTTTTTCTGTATACTATGTAACTGTTAAAGTGAACAGTTCACATTCTCGGCTCACATTGAGCCATACCATAGCTCACGCCGAAGACAGACCTCCCCCTTTGGCGTTTTTCATCGTTTTTTGAGGGGGGGATTTTTTTGTTCTTTTTCAAATTCATTCAATAAAATAGAGATTGCTGCTTTTTCCGCCATTGTCACGAAACCGATTTTCTTTTTTGATGTATGCACTTCTTTCCAATTCTTGAATGGAACGCTTCACTGATGCCAAAGAAAGATGCAGATCTTTCGCTATGGTTTTCATGGAGGGATAGCAGCTTTTTGTTTCTTTACTGGCACGTTCACAAAGATATAAATAAACAGATACGGCTTTACTGGAAAGCTCTGTATCCTGATAGACCTTCATTTTGTCAATCATAACTTTTTTCCACCCCTTTCATGGTTTTCGATATGTTGCATAACGGCTTATCTTGTTCCTGCATTGGGCGTTTGACGGGCTGTTGGAGAGGATTTTGGGGCAGACCGTATTTTTTTGCAATGGCTTCCTCAATGGTCTTTTTATTTGCGTAATGCACCTTTCTCACCACTGCTTGACGCATTGGATATGTTTCATTCAGTTCGATTCCCCACTCAAAAAACAGCTTCAGCTTCGTTTTCATAGGCTTTACGCCTGTTCTTGTGACGATGAACGTATCTTTTGGCATGATTTTAAGCTCATCTGGCGTCATCAGTGGTCTGCCTGTCATTTGAAGTGACTTGGATTTATCTCTGCCTTGTGAGATACTTCCTGTCATAACTGTCCTATCCCCCAGCGTTTTGGACAGTACATTGGCTGCTTCGGAGTTTGGTGCAAAGCCGCCATATATGCAGACCTGACAGTTATCAATGATGATGTCCGCACCTTCTTTGCCATAGTTCTTTTCTAGCTGTGCCAATGATTGTATGATAGGCACAAAGCTGATTCGTCTGGAACGGCTGGCAGAAAACATCATTTCCGCAGATTGTATAGCTGGCAATGTACCGAACTCATCCAGGAAGAACATAACTCTGTTTGGCAGCTTGCCACCCATTTCATCAGCAATGGAAAGCATTTCTCTGTATAACTGCTGTACGATCAAAGAAATGAGGAAATATTTGCTGTCATCTTCCTCCGGCATAATCAAAAACACTGCTGACTTGTTCCTACAAAACTTTTCCGTATTGATTTTCGTTTCAAAGCAGAGCAGCTGTTCAATTTCAGAATCAAGAAAAGCATTCAGTCTGGACAATGCCGTTGACAGCACAGACGCCATTGCCTGGTCTGAAGTATTCAGGGCGGCACCAGACAGCCATCTTGCTTTATGTTCTTCTGGAAGACGTTCCATCAACAGCTTGAACTGACTTTTGCCTTTCACTTCCGATGGTCCCAATAAATCTTGAATCAATTTGAACACACTGATGATATGCCTTTCTTCGCCTTTTTCTTCTTTCTGTTCCTCTGGCTGAAACAAAATCTCTGCTTCAACATCTTTTTGAAGAATGGCTGTCTGTGCTTTTGGCAAAAAATCTATATCTTTGTCAATGCAGGCTTTTCTCATCTGTGCTATTTCCTTTTTTCGCTGCTCCAAAGCTTTCTGTTTTCGTTTTGCCTGTTCCAACGCAAGAGCGTAAGGTGAGCAGAACTCCGCAATCACCAATATCACAGCAGTGATCAAGCCTTCTGCCGAATCATAGAAGAAAGCATTTTGTCCTGCGTTGGCAGAATCAAATCCACCGGAATTCATAACGGTTTTAGATATTATCTTTGCGTACTTCTCTGCTTTTGCCTTTGCCACAAGGGAATCTGTCTGCAAATATTCATCCATGTAATGGTTCACCATATGAAGCATCTCCTCCGTGGAAGATACATCTTCCGTATCTTTCACAAGAGATTCATCCACAATACTATCTTCTTTTCCACAGGCACATACGAAGCATCCAATCAGAAATGCCATACTCAGCAAAATGCTTTTTTTCTTTAATGCCATAATATCATCCTTTCTTTCAAAGCAAATTTAATGTGCTTTTGCTATTGGCGGCAGTTCCAACTCTATTTGTTCTATAGAATTGGAAAGATACCTGAAAGTTCCGTCTTCAAATGGCTGGACCACAACCGTATTCCGAAAAGCGAGATCAGAATTATAATCCGGCCATACTCCATCCACGATAAGTGTAATCGTTCCATCCGCATTTTTTGTATAGTCAACTACTTCTCCGAAAGGTGGGTATGGGCTGGCATAAATCATCTCATATTCATAGCTATTGCTGCCCTCATCATATCCACAATGCTCTCTCAACTGTTCTACCGATACCGGAAAATAAGTAGTCATTATCCTTTCATATTCCTCTGCCGGAATCTTCCAACCCTCAGTTTTCAGATTTTCCCCCGTAGAAATCCTATAAACATCTTCATACATACAAGGCATCAGAATGTCCTCCACATTGCTGCTATCCCAATCTGTAACGAGCAGATTGTAATTCACATAACTTAGTCCTGATATGTATTTCTCCGTTAATTCCTGGCAGTCTTCTGGTAGCGGTTCTATTCTCCAATACTGTCTCAAACTTGCATGTGCAATCACATATTCATATGCGTAGATAAAATATCCTTTTTCGGTCAGTTTAATCTCAGCCACATTACTTACCGAAGTTCCCTGTATTTCTGGCATACCACCTTCTCTCCACCGAATTCCTATGTAATAGGTCTGCAACTCACCTTTCCGATAGATAAAGGTAACTGCTCCAATCAGCCCATCTCTCTGTACTTCAAATACCGTAACCATCGAGTCTTGTCCATCCAGGTAATCTGCATAAAATGCTTCGATTGCTTCATGATTTTGCATAGCAGTATCTTCTTCAACACTTACCAGACCGTTTCTGCCCAATTGCTCCACCACAGCTTTCCTCTGCTCTTTGGTAAATTCACTAATACCGGAAGAGTAGCTTAGTGCATCTGCAATTACAATATCCTTATAGATTTCTCTGACCGATTCTGCTGCTGACAAAACCGTACTCTGCAGTTGCTCCTTCTCCTCTTCTGTAAGGAGATCATCACTGGCTTGCGGAATAAACCAATATGCTGACTCTGTGGAAGTTTCCGCATTCTCGGCTTCTTCTGTTTCTGCTTCGCTATTTTCGATTTCTACAGGTGGCTCCCATACTTCTTCTGCCACCTTTTGCTTTTCTGTATGCAGTTCTCCCCAACAGACCACTCCGGCTATTACGAAAATCAACAGCAGCAAAATCGGAAGACCACATTTTCTAAGCAGCCATTTCACATCTTCCATTATTCGCCTCCGTATAATTCTTCCCATTCTTCTAACGTCAACCGTGGCGTATGCCATGTTTCCTCAGAATTATCCTCGGAGGGTATAATTCGATTGGATACATATTGTACCCCGCCATCCTCCAAAGGACGAACCACAACCTCGTGGGCATATACTTTGGAATTTCCCGAATATGGAAATACCACATTAGCAGTAAGTGTAATTGTTCCATCACTGTTCTCCGTATACCCGATTACTTCTGAATATGGGTATTCCGGATACTCTACTTCTTCGAAGCCTCTCGGTTTGTATTCATAGGTCGAATCCTCCGAATCATAGACAGTTTTGGATTGCAGCGTTTCACTATCAATATTGAAATATTTCATAATAACGCTTTCAAATTCCTCTTTTGGAATCCGATAAACTGCACTGACTGACAAATTGTCATCTGCAACATAAGGAACATACTGACCATTCACTTTTGGATAAAGAATGTCATACATATCATAGAAATTCAAATCCCCAAAATCTTCTTCACTCCAATCCACAATAAACATATTATTCTGTTCAAAGCTGATTGGAAGAAGATATTTCCGACTCAGTTCCCTATATGTTTCATCCAATGGCTGTACTCGTAATGCGGTATGCTCCTCTGCTCCACTCAATGTAAGAACGTATAATTCTTCTGAAAACCAGACACCAGAAAACATCAGGTAACCTTCTTCTGTATAATTCCAATACTCTGCTTGATACCTCCCAGTAACTTCTTTCTGTATTTCTCCATTTTCGTATCCATAATAGCTTCTGACCACATCTACATTTCCGTCTTTTGTGTGCAAATCGTATTTTACAAATCCGCCCAAATAGCCGACTTCAAGAATCGTTATATCTGCTTCTTCCTGTGTATCCACCTTTTCACAAAATTCCAGTACCTGCTCCGCTTCCGTCATATTCACTTGATTTCTGCTGTCAACAGCAGGATACTCGTTTTCTCCAAGACGATTTACAATACTCCGAATTATTTCCAAATCATCTAACTTATTTTCCTCTGCTGCCTTGTCATAAAGATCTATGCAGATGTTTATAATTTCTTCTTCATTCTCCTGTTCTTCTTCTGAAACGTCCTGAACATCAATTACTGTTTCCGAAACTGTATCTTCTTCCGGTGGTGTATCGCTACACCCCGAAATACTAAACATCAGTACAAAACTAATGACTGCTAAACCACTCTTCCAGAACCAGGCTGTCTTTCTTAACAACATATCCGCTTCCTCCTCTTCCTTTCACATCTTCTACCATACTGATAATCAATATAGGACATTCCGTATCTTCTGCTGTAAAAATTGCAAACCATCCTAATTCTGTACCCGAAGTATCATCCTTCGATGCCTTTATTTCTGCCGTACCTGTTTTTCCTGCTAAAAGAATGTCATCTCGATGGGCTGCATATCCAGTTCCATTAGAATCATTCACAACCTTCTTTGTTCCTTCCAATACACGACTTGCTGTCTCGTTAGAAAAGGCACCCGGAATCCAATACTCAGCTTCCGCTTCATTCTGATATACCAAATAAGGCTTTATTACATTTCCCTCATTACAGAAAGCAGAATAAATACATGCCATATGCAACGGGTTCACTAAAATCTGTCCTTGTCCGTAACCGCTGTCAGCTAACTGTATTTCAGTTTCAATGCCTTCTGTATTGGAATACTGAGATTCTGCCATCTTAATCTCAAATGGTAGTTCCTCATTGAAACCAAGCCGTATCAAAGAATTCTCCAACTCATCCGATCCAATCTTTAATGCTGCTTTTGCGAAATAAATATTATCAGAATAAATCAAGGCTTTCTCTAAAATGACTGGTTCATACGCATGAAGCGTTGTTACATGATATGAACCCCACGATGCATCTTTTTGCCAACTTAATCCTACGTTCCCGTAATCTTCCATTGGATCGATTGCTCCTGATTGTAAACCAATCGCAGCTATAATTGGTTTGAAGGTAGATCCCGGACACCACACTTGCCGGAACCGATTATACATTGGCTTATTCTCATCCTCGTTAAGTACAGTCCACTGCTCACTCGATAATCCCATAATAAAATCGTTATTGTCATAGGCCGGTGTGCTGACCAAAGCCAATACCTCTCCGGTATAATGATTTATGGCTACTGAGCAGCTTTTATCTTCCTTAAACTGTTCGTACAAGGAAACCTGCAAATCAGTATCTATCGTAAGCCGGATGTCCTGCCCATGCTGTACCAGGATACAAGCCAGTTCCTCCTTCTCTTTATCTTCCGAATTTACAATGTAAATCCTGCAACCGTTCTGGCCTTTCAGTTCTTTCTCGAACAAGCCCTCCATTCCGCTTCTGCCGATTACACTATTGGCTGTATAACCTTCTCCTGCATGTTCCTCTAAATCTTCCGCAGTAACGCTTTGAACATACCCGACCAAATGCGCAGCGGCTTCCCCTAATGGGTATTCACGCACTTCAACATCAGATATCATCACTCCGGGAATCTCCAGCAACTTATCATGCCTTTCTTTCTCCTTTAAAACTTCTTCCTCTGGACTGATAGACATTAACTCAATTTCTTCCACTCTTGGAATCGTTTTAATAGGTACAAAAGAATCATCCTTTACCCACTTTGCAGACAGGTTCTTTTCTATCACTTCCGTTGTGATTTCCAATAGTCCTGCAATCTGTGCGATTGCTTCCTCTCTGTTTTCCAACTTGCCCGGAACAATTCCAACTGAAGATGCTGTACCTTTTCCTGCAAGGACACGTCCGTTCCTATCCAGAATTTCTCCTCGCTCTGCCTGTGTAGTGGAAACTCTTACTTTATCTGCAGAAGTCAGATTAGGAAAAATCATGGAATCATCCCAAACCAATTTATATCCTTCTTCTCCATTTATAAAAAATGCCTCATTCTCAAAGCTGATAGTTCCTGCCACTGTATCAAACGAAGTCAAATATGTTACTTTTTTATCTTCCTCCACATACTCGACATTTTTTATCGACATGTTTTGCATTTCAATTCCCTCATAAATAGTGGAATTTCTCTTCAGAAAATCTTCCTTACTGATATATCCAGATGACTCCAAATCAATCATTGCATACATTTCTTCGTATTCTTGTTTTGGAATATGCATCATATACTCTACTAAGGTAGTATCTGGTGTTTTACACGCATTTTTTCTTTTATATAATACTGTTGCACTCACAACTACTCCAATCAAAGTAATTGTTAACATCAACACTATAATGCCCAACATTTTTCTATATCTTTGTATTCTTTTGGTTCTATGTTTTGCCTTCATCGTTACCTCCATTTCTTATTCATATCAATGTACTACGCTTATATATTACAAGTGTAAGATTTTAAGGTAAAAAAATTTACTCCCTTTCGCTATAAATATTACACCCGTAATATTTATCAGTCAAGTTCTTATTCAAAAAGACAGAACACAGCCACCAAAAGCCATGTTCTGCCTTACGTTTGATGTTACTCTGCCGCTACAAACTCCATCTTCATAAATTCATGAT
This sequence comes from Lacrimispora sp. 210928-DFI.3.58, assembly GCF_020554865.1. Classification (GTDB taxonomy): domain Bacteria; phylum Bacillota; class Clostridia; order Lachnospirales; family Lachnospiraceae; genus Enterocloster. Next base: position 94,254 of record NZ_JAJCIC010000003.1, on the reverse strand, counting down.
CCGTCAATTCCTTTAATTTTGCAAGGACACATAATGACAATTCAACCATCTCATCATCCTCCAGATGTTTCAGAGTCTTATTGATACCATTTATGACATTTTTTCTGCCTCCCACATCTAAATCTATACCTTCTTCCATAAAAATACTGATTAAATTACTCTCTTCTACGGTAAATCTCTTATTCATCACTTACATCTCCCTCTGACTTTTCTTTTCATTTTCTTGAACATCATGTTCTTTCGATTGCCCTTCTACCTGTGACTTTTTCTCCGCAAGACGGGATTTTAAGGAAATCCTTACTGTAGGCTTCTCCTCCATTCTCTTATTTTCTTCCCTTTGGGCTTTCTCCCCAACACCATTATTCAGCACATTATCAATCATATTATAATTCTGTTCTTCTGCCTCCTCAATCTTGGCAAGCGGCTTATACTCTGTCAGTTTTTCCAGAAGCTCCGTTGCTCGTTTTATTTCCTCTGGTACAGCTCCCTCCGAAATAATGTCTGCAAGCCACGTTGTTAAATGTCCGGTATCGCCCTGTTTTATGGATTCTGCAAGCTCTGATACATTCTCGGTCATATTTCTTGTACTATCGTGATACAGTACAGTATCATAATCGTAGCAAAGTCGGTCAAGTTCTACTGCAAGCTGTTCCTCCTGTGGCAAGTCCGGCATACGCAGTTCCCACACTCTTGCTTCCATTTCTTCACTCATCACGCCATCTATCTCCATATCGGGCAATTTAGCCACCAGTTCCGTAATGACTTCCATTGCCTGCGGATTGTTTTTAATATCAGGAACATAGTCCAAAACCCCAAGGTCAATCCTCTTTCCAGATAAAACATCAATCTCGTAATCCTCGAAGGGTTCCGCCCCTCTCTCTATGATATTGATTCCAATTGCCGGAATACCATTCATCCTCTCCGATGGTATCTGCTTCCAGATTGCTATGGCTTCATCCACCGTAGGAATATTCTCATAGCATTCACCAAGATTATGAAATTCGCCACATTCCGAAACAGTTAAAGTTACTTCTGCCTTCTCCTTTTCCTGCTCTCTTGCCTGTCTGACACCCTCCAAATATTCCTCCACCTGTGGCAGATAGGTTTCCAGTGTACCTGTTCGCTGTGCTGTAATAGGGTTGATGTCAACTTTTACTTCTCCGATATGAAGTCCGCCCTCATTAAAGGCATTAAACAAATCGTCCTCCCGTTCCGCCGTGGAAAGTTCCACAACCACATCAAGGTCAGAACTTTCATGCTCCAATCCCCTGCACCTGCTTCCGGTCACAGCAACATCCACAATCGTTGCATCAATGTTATACTCATCAATCTTTGCCTGCACATGGCATTTCACAGTTTCCTCGATTTCTTCCGGATTCATTTCACTAATATCATGGAATAATTCCCCGGTCTTTGCCCTAAAATCAGCCACCACACTGCTTGGTGTACTCTCCGGAATAATACGATTTGCTTCCTCTGCTTTTTCCATCAGTCCATCATAATCCATCGGTATCAGTTCATCTTCTCTTTGGATATTTCCTTTTGCACCATTGTAATCCGGCTGTGACTTCAAATCCTCTAAAATATCATGTAAGGCTTCCCTTATCGTCACATCAGGATTATCATAAATTCCTCCGTCAATCTCCTTATAATCAGCTCCCATAATGGAATAGTCATAACCGCCCTCTACTTCCTGAATGCTGATAAAACGGTCTGCAATAGAAAATGCCAGTTCTGTTTCCTGTTCACTTTCCAAAGTTTTTTTCATTTCCGCAAGCACCTGTTCCGTTTCATCGCCAAGATCAATGATTTCATCTCCATCTATTTCCGGTTCTGTCTTTTGGACATTGTGTCCAGAAGTGTCCTGCATTTCTTCCTTTTCCGGTGTCTGCTCCCGTAAAAAATCCGGTATTTCCGTATATCCAAAAAAATCCACAAAATGAGCCGTATTCTGTCCGTTCTGATGAAGCACCACTATATCGCTGACAGATAGCGAATGTCCTCTGAAATCTTCTGGGTGGTCAAGGTTGAATTTTTCAAAGATTGCCTCTAAAGTTGCCCCCTGCGTCTCTTTTTGCAGTTCAGATAATTCGCCCACATATAAAAGTGTATAATTCTCTGGTTTAATTGCATCAAAATTATCTTTTGTAATGCCCATACGCTTTAAGGATTCCGTCCCCTCAAAACGTAAGGAATCTAATTCCAGATTAGGCTTTAATTGATAAATTCCATATTTATCAGTACTAGCATATAGGAGCTGCTCTTTTCTTGCCATTTCAGGTGTAATAACAGATCCGTCCTCATAGTTAATAGATTCCACCCATGTGATACCTAATTCTTTTTCTATTTCAAATTCCAAATCAGTTCCATAAAAAGCATTATGAATTTCTGCCACATCAGTATCTGAAATAGGCTCTGAGGTCTTGAATACCGCAGTTCTATCCCCACCCATTTCTTCTATATCGACAGCCACAACTGGATACGGGTATGTATATTCTCGCTCCTGTTCGTCCATTAAGATAAGTGTAATCTTAGTCTGCTGTTTCAATGCTTTATTCCATGTTTCCTTTTCAACCCCAAAGATACCTTCATGCTCTTCTATACGCTCCCTGCTTTCTGCCAATGATTCCGTACCGTCAGTATGAAGCAAATATACATGCAAATCATGTTCAAATAATTCCAATGCTTTCTCTTGTGTTAATGGCAGCATTTCATTCCATTGATAGCCATATTCCCTCATTTCCGACAAACCAATCATCGGATCAGGCAGGGCATCAATCTCCGCCTTTGCATCAATTATGGTCAATGCCACATCCTGTTGGACATACTGCTCCCTATATGCCAGTTTCTCTGCAAGTTCCCTTGTTTTATTCATATCATCAAGTTTATAGGCATAATTTACAATCAGATTTCGCTCCTCAGACGTGAAAATATTTTTTTCTGCCTCCAACTGATTGATAAGTTGTTCTGCCTGCCCCATGACAGATAAATTGGTATCAATGGGTTGTTCCACTCTTTCCTTTACATCAATAAGCTCGTCTGTATCCATGTTATAGCGGACATCAATATGATATTCCTCCGCTTCTTCCGTCTGCTCGTCAGCAAGTTCGGTAGTCCATGCTCCTTTGCTTTCAAGATAAGATGATATATTCGATTTATCCTCTTCATTCATGGTAGAAAGAGCGGATATAAGTTCTGCACTGTCCATTCCACGGACACTGACAAGATTGTATTCTGAAAAATCCTCGTTATGTACCAGCAGAATGCTTTCCTTTCCATGTTCCTGCTCCATCTCCCGGTTAAGCTGAAGCTCCTGCATTGCCCCCTCAATGCCTGTAATCAGTTCTGAAGCTGTCTTTCGGATTGTATCAAGGGAAGATTTCAGCTCTTTCATATTCCTACCGCTGCTCCAGCCTGCGATATATCCAAAGGAATAATCGGATGTATCTATACCGAAATGCTGGCACACTGTAAAAGCCACACTCTCCGCTTCCACTTCCTTTGTATTCCTGTCCTTTACCGGAATATCCATGCTCTGATTAACTTCTTTATCATGCAGCATGGAATGAGCCACCTCATGCACCATTGTTTTCAAAGTCTGGCTTTCGCTCATATTTTCCTGAACAGCAATCCGTTTTTCTGCTGTACTGAAATACCCTTTGGAATCGCCGGGAATATCTTCAAATGCAATCGGAACAGGAGAAATATTCATAAGCGCCTGGACAAAATCCTCATATCCCTCCACCGTAGATAACAGCTCATTCACTTCCAGTTCCGGAATAGGCTTGCCATCCGTCTGCGATACATCAAAAACAGATACCGCACGAAAGGCAGGAATGGTAACCTCTGTTTCCTCTTTCTGCGGCATACCGTTTTCATCAAACATCATTTCTCCCGTTACAGGGTCTAACTTATCACGTTCCTCTTTGATTTTATAAGGAGCTGGTGCAAGAATACGGATTGCCTTTTCTCCTTTATTGACGTGCCGCTCAAAGTTCTTCTGCCACGCCTGATAGCCTGCCACCAGCGTAGCTTCCGGCTTCTGCATGGCAATCAGCAGCGTATTGTTAAAACTGTAATTATGAAATTTTGACATGGTGCTGAGATAGCTTTTATATTTTTCACTTTCAAAAAGCTCTTTCAAGCCAGCTTCCAGCTTATCCGTGATCTCTTTGACTTTTTGTTTTTCACTCATGTAAACTGTATTTTTATCTGCCATAATTCGATTATCCTTTCTTTTTTCCACGCAAAAAAGACAACCATCTCTGATTGTCTTTTTCGATATGCCTATTCAATTTGCATCTTTTTTAGATTGCTTTTTTATTACTCTTCTTTCTTTTCTGTATCCTTCTCTAAAATATTGTTCACTAATTTTTGGAGTTCATTGCGATTTGGCAGATACAATTCATATTTTGAAACAAATAAATTGCTGTCCATACCGTAAGTTGCATATTCTACAAGCAGTTCATCTTTGTTATGACTCAGGATAATGCCAATCGGTGGGTTATCATCTGCCATATTTTCTTCTTTTGCGAAATACCCCATATACATATTCATCTGACCGATGTCTATATGCTGGACGGAATTTTTCTTTAAATCAATCAGCACAAAGCATTTCAAAATTCTGTGGTAAAATACCAAGTCCACATGGTAATGAATATTGTTTACAGTTAAGGGATACTGCCTGCCCACAAAGGTAAATCCTTTTCCTAATTCCAACAAGAATTTTTGGAGATTATCTATTATTTTCTGCTCCAAGTCTTCCTCACTATAACGCTCTTTCTCCGGAAGTCCCAAAAATTCTAATGTGTAAGTATCCTTGATAACATCCTCTGGCTTGTCATAAGTAATTCCCTCTCTGGCAAGTGCCAGAATTCCTTCTTTATCTCTGCTTGTAGCTAATCTAAGAAACAAAGCGGAATCCATCTGTCGCCTGAGTGTTCTTACATCCCACTTTTCCTTATAACATTCTTTTTCGTAAAAACTTCTTTCTAATTCATCATCAATCTTTATCAGCTCACAAATATGCGACCATGTCAATTTGTCAGACACCGTCTGACAATTCTCATAACAAAGATAAAACTTCCGCATATTGTTGAGGTTTGGGCGGCTGTATCCTCGTCCCAATCGCAAAGTTAATTGATGCGAGAGTGTTGTTAATAATTTTGAACCGTATGCTGCTTTAACATTTCCATCCTGCTCAAACTCAACAATATATTTTCCGATTTTCCAATACGTCTCTGTAATTACACTGTTTACTTTTTCAGCTATCTCTTTTTTGGCATTTGAAACTGCTGTTTCAATCTCATCCACCAATGGCTGAAGCATATTTGTCTGCTCTAAATCATTCATAATATATCCTTTCCGAATTTGTCAGACAGTGTCTGACAAATTCAATTTCCATTTTTATGTATTACGTTGTCTCCATTTCTCTTTAGCTTTTTCCAAATCGCTCTATCACTATATTTCCCTTGAACTAATATTATATTTCATATTTGCATAAAAAGAAATATAATAATTACAAATACTCCTCCTTCCCCTTATCTCTTTGCACGGAATTTTCTATATTATTCCCCGCAGCCTTTACTTTCATAGTCTCAAGCTTTTCTTTCAAGGATACCCTCTGTGCCGGCTTATCCGCCATCGCTGCTGTGAGCCTCATTCCCTGCGGATTTCCATTCTCCACAGCATAATTATGTCGGGTATTTTCTATGGGATACGGTTTTCTGGTATCTGCCACCTGCTCAGTACCCAGTTCCGATTTATCATCTTCCATACCTATTCCGTCATCTCCCTTTTCGTCCATATTGAGCAGGGCATTTAAGGCAGAAAGGCGGTCTAACTTCTCTGAAAGCTCTGCTTCCTGTGCAAATGGCTTTGTAACCTCTACCTTCGCTGTTTCAAGCTGACGCTCCACATTCTCCAGCTTTGTGGATGCTTCTGCCAGTTCCTTTGTCATGGCTTCCAACGCATGGTTGATACGGGAAATGTTACCCAGCGGGTCAACACCAATCTCCAGATTATGACTGAGCTGTCCTTTGATGTTCATAACGAATTTATGGTTAAAGGAATCAAAGGACACCGCCATTTTAAAGCCTGCATACTCTCCAATGACTGCCGGAGCATTAACGCTCTTGATTTCTTTGCACATCTCCACAAGTGCAGTTCCGGCTTCTTTTTTATCCGTATAGACCTTATTCCCGACCCTCATAGAGAAAAACTCCTTATCTGCTGGGAGATTGGTTTTTGCAGTCTGAATATCTGCCTGCAAGCCACTGATACGCTCCTTCAGAATGGTTATCTGCTGTGGATAATGCTTTGCAATGTTGTCCTCCAGACGGTATTTCTGACTGGTGTGGTTGGCTTTCATCAGTTTCAGCTTGCTGACCTGAATATCCAAATCCATCTTTTCTTTTATATAGGGATTCCCCGTTGCCAGAGCCTTAACCTCTGCATAAGAAAGTGCTGCTTCGTCCACATCCTCACAACTTCGCACCGGAGATTTGCTTGTCATAATCTGACCGATAAATTTCTGCTTATTCTCGATAAGCTGCCATGAGTAGCTGTCAAATGTTCCCTCTGTCACATACCGGAAAATCTTAACCTTTGGATTCCTGTTGCCCTGCCGCAAAATACGCCCCTCCTGCTGTTCAATATCAGACGGACGCCACGGTACATCGAGGTGGTGCAGAGCAATCAGTCTGTCCTGCACGTTTGTCCCGGCTCCCATTTTTGCAGTAGAACCCAATAAAAAACGAACCTGTCCGCTTCTTACCTTACTGAACAGCTCCGCTTTCCTAAGCTCCGTATTTGCCTGATGTATAAAGGCGATTTCTTCTGCGGGAACACCTTTTTCCATCAGTTTATTTCTTATATCCTCATAGACATTAAATGTACCATCTCCTTTCGGTGTCGATAAATCACAGAAAATAAGCTGTGCTGATTTCTCCCCTTTGGTATCTTCCCAAATCTCAAATGCCTTATCCACACAGGTTTTTGCTTTGGAATGTTCCTCATCGGGGAGCATATCGTTGATCAGACGCTGGTCGAGTGCCAGTTTTCTTCCATCGTTGGTAATCTTGAGCATATTATCCTGATGCGGCTCTACCAGTCTGTTACGCACTGTCTCCGCCCGATCTGCCAGCGATGTTACCATCTCTTTCTGATATTCGCTGGGTTTCAGCACCACGTTCTCATATTCTGCTTCCGGCACAGGCAGCTTTAACATATCCGGTGTCTGGATATCCGCACTCTCCTTGAAAAGTGCAATCAGCTCCGGCAGATTGAAGAATTTTGCAAATCTTGTCTTTGCCCGGTATCCTGTTCCCTCCGGTGCCAGCTCAATGGCGGTCTGTGTTTCTCCAAAAGAAGCTGCCCAACTGTCAAAATGCCCTAATCCCATCTTCTGAAGCGTACCATACTGAAGATACCGCATATTGGTGTAAAGCTCCGTCATACTGTTGCTGAGCGGCGTACCCGTAGCAAACGTAATGCCCTTTCCGCCAGTCAGCTCATCAAGGTACTGGCACTTAGCAAACATATCGGAGGACTTCTGTGCTTCCGTCTGTGCAATGCCCGCCACATTCCGCATTTTCGTGTATAGAAAAAGGTTCTTATAATTGTGACTTTCATCTACAAACAGCCTGTCCACACCTAACTGCTCAAAGGTTACAACATTATCTTTCCGGGAAGTATCGTTGAGTTTTTCCAGTCTTGTCATAAGGGATTTTCTGGACTTTTCCATCTGCTTAATGGTGTAACGCTCCCCGTTATCTGCTTTCGCCTGCTCTATGGCAAGCTCAATCTCATCAATCTGTCTTTCGATAATGCCTATCTGTCTTTCCTGCGACAACGGGATTTTTTCAAACTGGCTATGCCCGATAATGACAGCATCATAATCTCCGGTGGCGATTCTGGAACAGAATTTCTTCCGGTTGGCTGGCTCAAAATCTTTCTTCGTTGCCGCTAAAATATTTGCTCCGGGATATAACCGCAAAAAGTCACTCGCCCACTGTTCCGTCAAATGATTGGGAACAACGAACAGGCTCTTTTGGCATAACCCTAACCGCTTGCTTTCCATTGCTGCAGCAATCATTTCAAAAGTCTTTCCTGCTCCCACACAATGAGCAAGCAGGGTATTGTCCCCGTAAAGCTGGTGTGCCACCGCATTTAACTGGTGCGGTCTAAGGTCGATGTCCGGTGTCATGCCAGGGAATTTCAAATGGGAACCGTCATATTCTCTTGGTCTGGTAGAATTAAAGAGCTTGTTATATTTCGCCACCAAGTCCTGTCTACGTTCCTGATCTTCAAATACCCAGTTCTTAAAGGCTTCCCGGACTGCCTCCTGTTTCTGACTGGCAATCATGGTTTCCTTTTTATTCAGGACTCTCGTTTCCTTTCCGTCCTCTATCACGGTATCGTACACCCGGCTGTCCTTTAAATTCAGAGAATCCTCTAAAATCTGATAAGCATTTCTCCGGTTTGTACCATAAGTCATATTTACAAGACTGTTTCCGTAATCCGCACTTTTTCCTTTTACATTCCACTGTCCTGTCACATCGGAATACTGAATCCCCATTGTATTCCGGTTGAAGAGATGCTGCGGTGTTTCAAAAACATCACGCATGAAATCTTCAATATATTTCGGTTCAACCCATGTGGCACCGATACGCACCTCAATCTCGCTGGCATCCAGTTCTGTGGGCTGCACCTGTGTAAGTGCCTGCACATTTATGTTGTATTCCGGGTGGTTTTCGGCGTAAATCTTCGCTGTTTGCAACTTATCCCGGACATTGCCGCTTAAATACTCGTCCGCTGCTTCCCACCTGTCTGTGACCGGATTCTGAAAGATAATGCCCGTCAGTTCTTCTTTGATTGTATCAATCTCTTTTCCGGTCAGCTCCGCCATATAAGAAAGGTCAACTTTTGCTTTTTCTGATAAAGATACTGCCAGAGCTTCCGTTGCTGTATCCACGCTTGTAACCACTTCCGCTTTCTTAATGGTACGTTTCGTGAACATATCCGCTTTGCCTTTGAAATTTCCCTCGTCATCCAGCTTTTCCAGAGAACATAACAGACAATAGCTGCTGTCCTGATTAAAGGCTCTTTTGTTGGTCTGGGAATTGATTAAACCGTATTTTCTGCTGAACGTATCATAAAGGGTATTCAATTCTTTCTGCTTTTCCTTAATCACAGTATCCGGATATTCTTCCAACTGCAAATTGATAAGCTCTTGCGTACAGTTTCGGATTCCTACCATGCCTTTTATGCGTTCCTGCATGGATTCTGACATATCCACAGGCTTCATAATGGAATTTTCACGGTAATATACCTTATCTTCCACCAGTGTGTAGCTGTAATTCTTTACGTCCGGGTCTGCCGGAATGGTGGCATCTGCCAGCTCATTCGCAAGCTCGTCCGTCTCCACTGCTTCGATTTCCCCGTCAATCCGGCTGACCGCATCCATTAACTGCTCTGCAAACAGTCTTGTAGCATCCGGTTGGCAGGTGCTTTCCATGCCATAGGGACCGCTGACCATTTCCATCTTCCCAACAATCATTTCCGGGTGTTCCGCAAAGTAGGTATTCATGGCGATACCGTTTGCATCTTCTGATAAATGTACCCAATCCGGTTCTATGTCCATCACACGGTCACGCTTCTTAAAAAACAAAATATCCGAAGTGACTTCTGTCCCTGCATTTTCCTTAAATGCTGTATTCGGAAGTCTGACCGCCCCCATAAGCTCCGCTCGCTGAGCCAGATACTTTCTGACCTCCGGACTTTTTTTATCCATTGTTCCCTTACTGGTAACAAAAGCAACCACACCGCCGGGACGGACTTTATCTAATGTCTTTGCAAAGAAATAATCATGAATCAGGAAATTATTTTTATCATATTGTTTATCCGCTACCTTATACTGTCCGAATGGCACGTTGCCGACTGCTACATCAAAAAAATCATTCGGATAGTCTGTTTTTTCAAAACCGGATATTTTAATATCCGCTTTCGGATAGAGCTGTCTTGCAATCCTGCCCGTAATACCATCCAGCTCCACACCATAAAGTCGGCTTTCCTGCATCTTCTCCGGCAGCATTCCGAAGAAATTTCCGATACCCATTGCAGGCTCTAATACATTCCCCTTTTCAAATCCCATACGGTCTAAGGTATCATAAATACTGCGGATAATGGCAGGACTGGTATAGTGGGCATTTAAGGTGCTTTCCCTTGCAGAAGCGTACTCCTGCGACGATAACAATTCCTTTAACTGCTGATATTCTCCCGCCCATGCAGATTTGCTTTCATCAAAGGCATCGGCAAGCCCGCCCCAGCCAACATACTGTGATAAAATCTGCTGTTCCGACCGTGTGGCGATACGGTTCTCGCTCTCCACCTTTTCCAAAGTACGGATTGCTTCTATATTTCGTCGGAATTTCTCTTTCGCACTGCCTGCTCCTAACGCATCGTCTGTAATGTGGAAATTGACCGCATTGGATTTATCAATCTTTGGTGCAGGCTGCTTCACAGGCTTTTCTATGGCAGGTTCTTCCACTGACTTTTGGACATCGTGTCCAGAAGTGTCCGGTTCCATGCTTTGCAGATAGTGTTCCGCTTCCTCTTTTGTTTCAAAGGTGGGAATTGTACCGTCCTCTTTTATATAATAATCTTCCCTGCCATGATCCCATACTGCAAAATCCTGTCCCGGCTCAAAGGCATCGCTGGTTTCCTCAACTGAGAATCGTGATTCTGTTTCCGCTACATCTTCCGTTCCTTCAATGCGTGAAAATACCTCCGCTTCGTGTCGGTCTATATCTTCCATTGCAATGAGATTCAAATAATCGTTTTCAATTTCTTCCCTGCTCGGTTTGTAATCATATTCAAAATGGACATTTTCGTTTATGAGTACGTAAAAGAACGCATTGTCCTGCATGGAATTTCCAAGCACATAGTTATTTTCTTCCGACTTCCATTCATCAATCTTTAAACACAACTGCCCGTCAATGGTAATCTGCTGTGCCGCAATCTCCTTTTCCTGCTCCATATACCGTCTTGTCTGATTGATAAATCCATTTAAGACCGCCGGATGGGAAGAAACAATCAAATCACGGTTCTCATACTTGGCATACGGTTCTATTTCTTTTGCCCATGCCTTATTGTCGGGAGAAAATCTGCCATCGTGCGTCAGGTGCATGACAGTATTGGCAAGTACATAGCTGACACGCTCGCTACCATATTTTCGGATTACTTCATCCGGTGTATCTTTCGGCAGACGATACCCGTCAAATTTTTCCGAAATCGTCCGTTCAATGGCTTCTTTACAGGCAACCTTCGTTTTCCGTTCTATTACCGCCTGTGCTTTTTCCAGCGCTTTCTGTGCTTCTTCCTCTTTGTACCGGGCATAGGCTTCTTTCCCTGCCGGAGATAAATACTTATCTTCCGCCACCAGCTTTCGGATACGCTTTTCGACTACTTTCCAAGACAGCAGCACTTTCGCATAAGGTTCGCAGATATTTCCCTTTTTTAATTCAATCCCTTTAAAGTTGTGGTCTTGCCAGCTATGGTCTGCTCCGGCAAGTGCATGAGAGCCGCCTCCAATGCCATATTCTTTTTTCAGAAATTCCGCTGCTTCTTTGCTGTCATGCTTTTCCTGAAAATAATCATAGATGCGGAAAGAACCATGTGAATATCCACTTCCCCTGCCAAGATTATGGTCTATCTCGTCCTGAGTAATAAAATCCTCCCTTTTTATTTCCACATGGTCTGCGGTTGGAAAGATTTGTTTTTCTATCAGCAGATTGTCAAGTTCCTCCCGCAGCTCCTCTTTTGGCATAACTGAACGGAAACGTAGCTTTTTCTCTCCGGTTTCAAGCTGATGAAGTGCCTGATCCATGTGGGAAGCCACAAGCTCAACTCCTTCTTTTGTAGAAAGGTATTCTATCATTCTTGCATGAGCCTCCGGATAATTTCCTGCTTTTAGCCCAAGCTCCTCCGGCAGTTCTCCCATGCCATCCCGGAAAAAGAAAAAGAGATGCCCTGCAATCCGGTCACGTTCTGCTTCGTCAGTCAGATAAGCTTCATTTGCTCCCATATAGGTACCGTTTACTACCTGTGAGCGGATTTTTGCTTCCACCTCCTGCCAGTTCATCTGAAGCACCGGACGCTCTGTCGATGTGCCATATCCGACACGCATCCCATCCTCATTGAACCATACCGCTAACTGCTTTCCGTCAAATTCAAAGCCCTTTCCGGTTGTTCCATACTCTTTCTGTAAGAAAGCAGCCATCTCCTCCGGTGTCTTTCCCTGCTGATATTTGGTGTAGATACGCTTTCTGCTGTTATCCCTGCCTCCGCCGCTCCGCAGAATATCCGCTATCTGCTCCGGCGGTATCTTTGTTTCTGACCGTATCGGTGTCACTGTTTCCGCCTGTTTCATGGCAAGATTGCCAGCCTGCTCCGTAAACATGGAAAATAAGTCAAGCTGCTGGTACATTCCCGCTGTTTCAATCCGCTCTGCGGTTTCTCCTGGAAGAAGATATACTCCGTCCTCCATATAGGAATTGACAAGAAAACGTGCTTCCTCCCATGACAGCCTGCTTTCCGCTTCACGGGTCAGATAATTGCCTTTCCATAAGGTAATACCGTCCTCATCGGCACGGTAGCCGCCCCGCATTTCCCCGATATTGAACTCGGTGTATTCTTCCATGCGGAACGAATTTCTCAGATAATCCGCCTGAATCTTTGCATCCTGCTCTATCTGAAAATACCCAGCTATTTCCGGTCTTTTATGCTTCAGGAACTCATCACTGCATAAAATACCACGCTGTAAGTCCTCCCCCTGCTCTGTTTCAGACAGCTTCGGAAAAAAAGAACCGGATAATGAATGTTCTCCACTATCCGGTTCTGGTATTTCTTCTTCCTGTATGTCATTTTCTAACTGTAAATCAGTTCCGTCAGCACGATCTCCTCCGCTGAATGTCTGATGTTGTTCATCTTCGCTACCCACTTCATCTGATCGGCTGCTTTCAGTTCCTCGTTCACTCCCTCTGCTTTCGCCATCTGTTCGCTCAGGGCTTCCATTCTCTGCTCTGCCTGCTCCTGTATCTCCAGACAGTGTGCTTTCAGCTCGCCCGCCAGTATCATGCCCTGATAAATCCCTTTCCGGTGTTCCTGTAAGAAGTTCTTCCGCATCATACCGTACTTCGTCAGCGTTCCCTCCGGTTCCTCGTTCGCTGTCAGGTTCGGAATCAGATAATCCCCGTTCTTTTCGTATGTCAGTTTCATGTGCCGCATCCTCCTTTTTGCTCTGTATTTCTATCTCCTGATTGTTTTGTAGCTCCTTTTCACTTTCACGCTTTAAAGCATTATAGTCTGTATCTGCTTCATTTGCAAGCACTTTCTCCGTATTTTCCAAAGAAGTTTGTGTGCGTCCTGCATTAGCTTTTTCCTGTGCCTTCCTGCGGGCAATCTGGCGGTCATACGCTCCTATGGTTCTGCCTATCTCCATTAAAAGCGGCTTGCACATATCTGTGGTGGCTGTACCAACAACAGACAGGGTTTTCATCGTATTAAAGTCGCTGATATATTCAAATCCCTGCTCGTCTTTCCACAGTTCCATATCTGCACCGCATCGTGACAGTATGGTGTAAGCAATACTGGAAGAAAGCGTATCACGAAGCCTGACACCTACATTTAACTCGTCCAGTTCCTCTAAAAAGCTGCCCTCTTTCACATATTCGATTTCCGGCAGAAGTTCTTCATAATAATCCAAAGCAATCCGATTGGATATTTCCATTATCCGCTGTTCAAAGGAGCTGTTTTTATCCGTTTCTCCGTATGTCTTTTCAAGCTGTGCCAGGACTGTTTCTTTATGCTCCTCACGCAACTCCCACAAATTCGGATCACGTCCTATCCGCCTTGCCTTATGTACGTCGGACACATCGAAAACATATTTCAATCTTGTATAGGAATTTTCCGTATCCAGCAGGGCAATTCCCTTTGCTCCACGGTTTACCCAGCAATTCATCTTCTCATTCCATAGTTCAAGGGACGCACAGGCTGTTGCATCCGGTCGTTGTGCAAAAATAAGTATCTGTTCATTGAACGGATATTTATAAAGCCTTGCAGCGGTAGTCAGATACCTTGTCCACTCCTGCCCGTTTTTCGCTATCTCTTTTGCGGTATCCTCCGCCAGATAGGAAATCATCTGATATTTTGTTACCATAAGCATTCCTCCAAAATGACGGAGGGGATAACCCCCGCCGCCTTATTCATAAAAACCGTGTTCTTCGATACCGTTTTCCAGAATTGTGCCAATCAGCTCCTCCAATTCCATCTCCTTCAGCTCGCTGATCACAATGAGCTTTGCAAGGATATCTTTTTCCACCGGAACGACATAGCTTTCTTCATCAGGGCAAAGCTCCCGTACACAAATCTCCAGTCCGTCTGCAATTTTGCAGAGCGTACTTATATCTGCTTCCCGGATACCTGCCAGAATATCCATCAATACATCTTCCCTGACACCGCACCGCAAAGAAAGTTCTGGAATATCCATATCCTGCTCTTTCATAATGTTTAAAATTTTATCTCCGGTGCTGTAAACAACGGTCTTTTTCATTTCTGTATTCATTTTTCTGTCTCCTTTTCACTTGCTTTTTCTCGGTGGAAATTCCATCTTGAATTTGTACTGCGAACCTTTGATTTCCTTTCCGTCTTTGATATAAGAATAATCCTCAATTCCCTCCGGAATCAGGTACGCATCGTAGCTTCCCTTTTTCCCTTTTAATCCTCTCACAAGGGTCTTTTTCCCTTCAAGCAGACTTTTCATCTGTGTATCGGAAAACGTTGCTCCCATTGCCCTACCCACATTCATGCCGCATTTTTGTTTGCAGTAAGCACCGAATTTTCCTTTTACTACATCGCTGCCGCATTTCGGGCATTTTCCAAGCACTTCCTGCATCGTTCCAAACAAAGACTTCTGATCGTCACTGATACTGTGGTAGGTTTGCACCAGCTCCCGCACCATATCTTCAATGCCATCCATGAACTCCTGCATGGTGTATTCGCCTTTTTCAACCAAAGTCAGCGTATTCTCCCAATCTGCTGTAAGCTTCGGGGATTTTACCATATCCGGCAGAACAGTAATGAGCTTCATCCCGTCCTCGGTGGGAAGCATCTGCTTTTTCTCCCGTTTCACAAAACCGTCTTTGACCAGCTTTTCAATAATGTCAGCTCTGGTGGCAGGTGTGCCAAGTCCTTTGCGTTCCACCTCATCGCCCATATCCTCTGCTCCGGCACGTTCCATCGCAGAAAGCAGGCTGTCCTCGGTAAAATGTTTGGGAGGCTGCGTGAATTGCTCTGTTACCTTTGTCTGGATAACTGGAAACGTCATGCCTTCAGAAAGCTCCGGCAGTTTCTTCTCTTCCTTATCCTCATCTGTTTTTTCTACCCGGTAGGTACGTTTCAATGCTGCTTCAAATTCTTTCCACCCGTTCTGCAGAACCGTTTTTCCGGATACATGAAAGCTGTAACCACCGCAGGAAAACTCTGCTTTTACCGTTTCATACAACTGCTTTTTCCCGGTTGCACATAACAGACGATTAGCGACAAGGGATAAGATTTTCATTTCTCCCTCCGGCACAGCGGAAAGGTCTGTCTTTGTAATTTCTATGGTGGGAATAATTGCATGGTGGTCGGTCACTTTTTTACTGTTCAACACTCTTTTTATATCCGGCTCTGCTCCGGTCTGTTCCTCAAAGAGAATCGCCTGATAAACTGCCCCGATTACCGCTTTTGCAGTTTCTTCCATATCATCGGATAAATACTGGCTGTCCGTTCTCGGATAAGTGACCAGCTTTTTCTCATAAAGGCTCTGGGTGTACTCCAATGTCTGCTTTGCAGTAAAACCAAAGATACGGTTGGCATCCCGCTGAAGCGTGGTAAGGTCATAAAGTTTTGGTGGTGCAACGCTTTTATTTTCCTTTATAACGGAACGAACCACTCCACTCTGACTTTCACACGCTGCAGCAATACTTTCTGCCCTTGCCTTATCGTCAATCCGTTCTGTCATGGCATCTATCCCATCCATCAGAATATGAGCCATGTAATACTGCTCTTTTTCAAAATTCATAATCTTCACTTCACGGTCTACCAGCATGGCAAGGGTGGGCGTCTGTACTCTGCCCACCTTTAATACCTTTCCGCCATACAGTACAGTAAATAATCTCGTACCATTTAATCCCACCAGCCAGTCTGCCTGCTGTCTGCAAAGTGCAGACTGGTACAGGCTGTCATAATCGCTTCCCGGCTTTAAGTTTTCAAACCCGTCACGGATTGCACTCTCCTCCATTGATGAAATCCACAGGCGTTTCATTGGTTTCCGGCAGCCTGCCTGTTCATATACCAGACGGAAGATAAGTTCTCCCTCCCGTCCGGCATCGGTGGCACACACCACACTTTCAACTCTTGTATCGTGCATCAGATTTTTCAAGATTTTATACTGCGTTGCTGTTTCCTTTTTCACTTCATGCTGCCACTGCTCCGGTATCATGGGCAGGCTCTCATAGCTCCATTTTTTCCATGCTTCTGAATACATCTCCGGCTGTGCCAGCTCTACCAGATGTCCTACACACCATGAAACGAGAAATCCGTTTCCCTCCATGTAACCGTCTTTTCTCTCTTTCGCCCCGATCACATGGGAAATTGCCTGTGCTACGCTGGGCTTCTCTGTAACCACCAACTGCATACCTTATTCCTCCTGTTCGTCAAAGAAATCTTCTTCCGTATCTTCCTCCGATTCCTCATCTTCGTTTTCATACTCCTCGTTATCTTCCTCATCTTCATCTTCGTCCTCGATAAAGTCCTCTTTTTTCTTGCGGACAACCTTAAAATAATAAGCAGCTCCGATAACGATTAAGGCAAGACTACCAATCAGCACATACGAAATCATCGGATTCGGTGCTTCTTTCACTTCCGGCTCCGGTTCGGTTTCCTCTGTATTTCCCGTACTCTCTGCACCTTCCGTACCTTTTTCTGTTTCCGTTTCCTTTCCCTCTGTATCTGCCTGCTCTCCGTTGTTGTTTGGCAATGCACTCTCCCCATTCGGAATTGCAGATTCCAACGCAGCGGAATTTTTCGGCAAGGTTTCACTGTTATCGGAAGTTGCATTTAACAGGTCATTTTCCGTAACCTCAGTCAAAAAATATACCATTTCTTCCTCTCCGTCCCGGTCAATAATCAGATAGAAAACTTTCTCCGTGGCGGTCTGAATAGTATAAAACTCCTTGCCCTGACCGGATTTTTCCGTACTTTCTGTTTTCCCGCTTTCTGCCTCCGCAGCTTCTTTCATTGCCTGCTTTTTCTGTTCGGCAGGACTTGTCTGTGATGTGGTATTTCCGTTACTGTCTGTTTTGGTATGCTCCGTCACGGTTCCCGTAGCACTCCCCGGTTTCGTCGGGGTCGCACTCTCCGGGAGCTGCTCCGCCGGATTCCCATCACTGGTATCGGCAGGGTCTTTATAGTACGGATTTTTCGTTTTATAAACCTCAGACATATTTCCGGCATTGTCCATTGCAGAAATGGTAAAATACTCATACCCTGCGTCAAACTGCTGGAGGCGGATATTTAACGTACCGCCCGTCAGATCTGTAAACTCATATCCATTGACATATACCGCCTTTGCACCGGAATCCGTATCATGTACCTGTATGCTTAAAAGCCCGTCACTGACTGCCGCATTTAAGGTCGGCTTTACGGTATCAAAGCACTTTATGGCACGGTTCTTCTCATAGGTATTGCCTTTCTGGTCTGTGACAAGCACATACACGGTACAGTTCTCGGAAATCCTTAATTTCTTTTCCTCCGTCACATCTGTCCAGCTTCCATTCTGCCCTACCTTTGCCTCTATCTTTGCGATTTCAAAATTCCCCGTATCTGCGGTATCTTTTACACTGAAAGAAACGGAAACAATGTCATTATGCCACTCCTCCGGCTGTCTGATTTTGATACTCACATTCGGTTTTTTATAGGTACAGAGCTTATAATCTGTGACGCAGACGGGACAGTTTTTGTCATACTCATACGCACCGCATTGATCTTCGCAATTACATACCGGCTCCGGTTTATCATTTCCCGATACAGTGCCATCCCCGGTGCTTTCATCGGTACTGCCTTCTGTATTCTCTTCGGTGCCGCCTTCGGTGCTTCCCTCCGTGCTGCCCTCCGTAGTTTCTTCCGTGCTTCCCTCGGTACTGTTTTCTGTATTTTCCTCCGTACTGACATCAGTTTCACTTTCGCCGGGTGTCTGCTCCGTACTTTCCTCCGGTTTGGATTCTTCGGTTTCTTTTGTTTCTTCGGCAAAAGCACTGATTGCGTAGTTCCCATTTACAGAAAACGCTACCGCAGGCATGGTAAATAGCACAGCGGACAATATCAGTGATATAACTGCCTTAGATGATAACTTCCTGTTCTTCATGGCTGTAAGCCTCCCTTTCTTCTGATTGTGCTGCTTCTTTCTGCTCTTTTTCTTTCAGCAGACGCATAATTTCTTCTTCGCTGACCTTGTTTAACAGAATCAGCCGATCCAGAGAGATTTTATTCTTTTCAATGAATTTCATCTTCTCCGCATCCTCTGCCATCTGAAGCTGTTCCGCCAAATCCCTCTCCCTCGCCTGCAATCCCGCAAGCTGTTCCCGGACTTTGGAAAGCTCCTTTACAATTCTCTCTTTCGTCATCGTTCCTCACTTCCTGTTATTTTAATTTCCTGATAATCTTCCAAACGCATAAAAATGGCTCTGCCAATAGGACGAATTGATTGAAGCGTAACTGATTGGATCTCCGCAATGAATCATGACCCCGTTTCCGCAGTAAATCCCCACATGGCTGACTGGTACGCCCGAATTGTATGTACCTGTAAAAAAGATAATATCCCCCGCCTTTGCATCTGCCGCCGACACAGGCGTACACTGGTTATAAATGCCCTGTGCTGTGGTTCGTGGCAGGTTATGGACACCGCTGTTTGTAAATACCCAGCAGACAAAACCGGAACAGTCAAAGCTGGTGGACGGACTGGAGCCTCCCCATACATAGGGATAGTCTAAATATCTCGCCGCTTCTTCCATAAGTGCCTGCACGGTTGCATCGTCATAGGAATCCGGCGGTATCACATTTCCTCCGCCGCTTCCGCTGCCCGGCGTTTCGCCATACAGCGTATCCGTGCCTGCTTCAAAATAAAAAAGAGGGTTATAATATTCCCCCTGATACAGACATTCGATATGTAAATGACTTCCGGTACTGCTTCCCGTATTCCCTGTTGTTCCGATCACATTTCCATGCGTCACGCTCTGTCCTGCCCGGACATTTAAGGTATCCATGTGGGCATATTTTGTGCAGTAGCCTTTTTCATCTTCAATCACTACATAATTTCCGTAATAGCTGTCATAAGTTGCGGTAGTTACTGTCCCGTCCATCGCCGCATATACGGTTGTTCCGGTAGGTACTGCAATATCTACGCCCCGATGTAACTGTTCCTGCCCTGTGACCGGATTGATACGCCAGCCATAATAACTGCTCACATAGTTGTACCAATATAAATCAAGGGGCTTATAAAACTGCTGTGTCAGCCCGTGGGTCTGGTTATAAAAAGCATAGATTTCTCTCTGCTCCTCATTCATGCGTCCGGCAACTACTACGTTTAAATCTTTTGCTGTCAGGGTCACTTCCAGAATGGTTACGGTATATTCCTCTTCCACTTCATACTCGTATTCCTCTTCTGTTGTTTCCCCCGTAACCGGGTCTGTTACCGTATGAGTGCCTGTTTTTGTTACCGTCCTTGTCCTCGTTTCCTCTGTAGGATTTAGTGTCAACTCATACATTTCATCAAACAGATATTCTATTTCTGCCTGTACCTCACTTGCAGTAAATTCCGTATGGACTGCCGACAGATAGCTGATCAGTGCAAATGGGTCATGCCCGATAGATGCCAGATTATAACGGTACTCATCATAATCCGGATAAGTGGTTTCTATGGCATCAATCTCTGCCTGCAATTCTTTTTCCAGTTCAGAAAAAGCTAAATCTGCCGCATCTATTTCTGCCGGAACGCTCATATAACTTCCTGCCAGCGTGGTACTGATTCCTCCGGCAAACATCGCCCCACAGGAAGATACTGCTGTCATAATCATCACAAGAAGCACCGAAAAGGCTCCTATGGCAAGCAGAAGCGAAACATTTTTTGATGCAATCTCCTGTATCTTTCTGGCTGCCGCTGTAAAAAGATTCCCGGACTTCGCCGCTGTTTCCTTTGCGGCTTTCGCTGTCTGTCCCGCCCGTCTTGCTTTTGCATATTCCCGTTTGATACGCTGCTTTTGCAGTCTTTTCTGCAACTGCTTCTGAATGGTCTTTTCCTGCATTTCCGGATTTTCTTCCAAGAACTTCTGATAACGGAAATTGACCTCTTTCTGCATCTGCTTTTTCTCCAGCTTTGCAGCTTTCGCTCTCCGTCTTTCCGTTTTCCCTTTGTAATGCCCTTTGAAAAAGCGGTAAACATCTTCCCCGCTCTGCTCTGTCTTGTGGGCAGCCTCCACACCGGAATTTTCTTTCTCCACTTCGGCAACCTTACTATGGGCAAAATTAGAAGATTCCATTCCCACCCTGCCAGCCGCTCTTTTTACCGGACTGTCCGGTTTGAATGGTTTCTCTTTTTTTACAGAAGTCAATACATACTTTGTTCTGCCCGTCTTTTCATCAAAAACACGCTCCAGAGAATACTCCGTTTTCTTTGGAATCTTCTTTCTTGCAGCTTCCGTCTTTTTTCTGGCTTTCTCCGCTTTCTTTTGCAGTCGGTCTAACTTTTTGCTTCCATGAAATTCCGGTTCTGCCTCTTCGGTAAAGGTAGTGTCCTTTGTCTGGAAATCCTGTTCAAAATCAAATTGCTTTACTCGCTCCCGGCTCTTTATCTCCCGCCTTTGATACCTGCCCTTTTTCTGTGACGAATGATAGGTGTCCCTGTGGCGGTAGTCATCGCTGGCAATTTTTCTACCCTGCTCCTCTCCGGCTTCCTCCGTAAAAGTGCTGTCCGGCTGCATAAAATCGCTTTTAGACTTCTCTCCGGCTTCTGCTCCCTCGGACTTTTGGACATTCTGTCCAGAAGCATCTGCTTTCTGATACTTCTTTGTATTTTTCGACCTCTGGACATCGTGTCCAGAAGTGGTATCTGCATCTCTCGGCTGATATGCTGCGGATTTTTTACCTTTACCCTCGTTTGCTTTCTTTGGAATTTCTCCGGTAAAGGTTTTTTTCTCCTGTGCAAATGCAGCCGGTTTCTGTTTCTTTTTCTCCGCCACTACTCATTTACCTCCTGCCTTACACTTTCCTCTGGTTTGGTATTCATAACCGCAAAGGTCTTGGTATCTACCGGATATTTATCTACGAACGGAATAACCACGTTGTCAAACAGAATCAGTCCGCACCCCGGCTCGGAATTGGTTACATGGGCAAGCTGTTTTTCTGACAATCCCAGCTTATCTGCAAGGATTGCCTGATCCTTTGCATTTTGATTCAGGAGATATACAAAATCGGAATTGCCGAGGATTCCCTCGATTTCCTCCGACTTCAAAAAATCGCCTACGTTCTGCGTCAGCCCCGTAGGAATACCGCCCCACTTACGGAAACGCTTCCAGATTTCCACCGAATAGATAGCGGTCTGCTTCTCCTTCAGCAAAAGGTGGAACTCATCACAATAATAGCGGGTGGCAATCTTACGCTCCCGGTTCTGCGATACCCTGTTCCAGACCGCATCCTGTACGATTAACATTCCAAGCTCTTTCAACTGGTTTCCCAAGTCCCTGATGTCAAAGCACATGATACGGTTCTGACTGTCTACATTCGTCCTGTGGTTAAAATAATTCTGCGAACCATGCACATATAGCACAAGGGAGTTTGCAATCCGTTCTGCCTTTTTGTTCTTATGCTCTAACAGGGCATTATACAAATCCTCAAGGATAGGCATATTCTCCGGTACGGGATTTTCAAAATAAGCATCGTAAATATGACGGATACATTCGTCAATGATACCTTTCTCATCATTTTCCAGACCGTTCTTTCCTCCGGCAATCAAGTCACACAGAGTAATGATAAAATCGGATTTCAGCTTTAAGGCTTCCTTATCCCCTTTATGGGAAAGCTGAATGTCCATCGGATTTAAATAATCTTTGGAATTGGTTGCCAGCCTTACCACCTGTCCGTGCAATGCTCCCACAAGGGCAAAATACTCGCCCTCCGGATCGCAGACCACAATATCGTCCTTTGTCATCAGGAAACAGGAAAGAATCTCACGCTTTGCACTAAAAGACTTACCACTTCCCGGTGTACCAAGAATCACACCGTTTGGTGTACGAAGCCGTTTCCGGTCTGCCATAATCATGTTGTTGGAAAGGGCATTTAAACCATAATAAATAGCCGGAGCTGGCATAAATAATTCCTGCGTACAGAACGGTACTAAGATAGCGGTACTCTTTGTTGTCAAATCCCGTTCAATTCCCGTATCGTTGCACCCGATTGGTGCCGATGCCATCAGTCCCTGCTCCTGTAAATACTGCATACATCTGAGGTTGCAGTTCGCCTGTTGGATAATGCCGGATACCCTCTGCGTGATATTTTCCAGTTCCCGCTTGTTTCTGCCATAGCAGGTCAGAAGAAATGTCATCTTTACCATTTTCTGATTGCTGCTGTTTAAATCGTCCAAAAGGTCAAGGGTATCTTTTTCATAAGTGATAATGTCCGTTGGAAGAATGTCCATGTCATAACCTGACCTTACCGCCTTTTTCTGCTCTTCAATCTTCATCTTCTGAATATTCGTCAAAGCACCTTTTAGCATCTTAATCGCCTTGACCGGATCCATTGTCTGCATATGCATGGTAATAGTCAGGTTCGCATCCAGATCAAGAAGCTTTTTCAACAACTCATCATCAAACTTCGGGGCAATAATATCCAGATAATGCACACTGCCATACATTTTTCCCGCCTTAAAACGACTCGGATAGCGAAAATCAAATCCCGGCGGAGCGATGTAATCTTTCACACTTTTTCCCGACTCCGCCAGTTCCTTAAAAGAAAAACGGAAAGGCTCCATAGTATCCTGGTTAAAATACTCATGCAGGATACGCAGACGTTCCTTTCCGTCAAGGCTCTTAGCGTGTGTGCCCAGATTAGTCAAATTTTTAATCACATCTGCTTCAATGCTGACAAGTTTTGCCCTTGCCTCCTTAAAGCCTTTACTCTCAATTCCAAAAATCAGATACTTTGATTTGATAATACCGTTATTTCCCTTTGCAGCCTGTTTCTTTAACATCTGCGTGTATTCCTCACGAATATCATCAAAATCATCTGCCTGCAATGGAATGTCAAACTGGTCAATTAAGGTCTGCTCGTTAACCTGTCGGTTGAACAGGAACAGCTCAAATTTAATAGACGGGTCAAAATAATTGATAAGCCTGCTGTATTCCTCCAGTATTTCCCCCTTATCCTCGATTTCCAGCAGGTCATAATTTATATCGTAAAACTCCACCATTTTCGTATAAAAGCCAGAAGTGACCTGACAGATACCGTCCCGGTACATCTTCTGAAAGGTAATGGTCTTCTGTGCTGTGGTGGGCTTTTCTGCGTTTTTATTCGTTCCGGCAAGCATGTGTTTTAACTCCGCAAGCCTTCTCCGCTCCACAAAGGTCAGCCCCGGCTTCGTTTTTCCTTTTTTCTTATGTCTGTCCGGCTTTTCTGCCGCCTGCTTTTTCTTCAAGTTTACGCACCTCCTCTTTTATACGCTCTGTTTCTTCTAATCTTCTGTAAATATTTTCTGATTTGTAGGGACGAATCCCCGGTGTGAGGAATTTCTGCCTTATCATAAAATACAGAATCTTCTCTGCCGGAAATCCGTCCTTCTCATACATTGCCAGAAAGAAAAAAGGCAGCATGACCGCTACCATCAAAAGTGCCGATGCCTGTGTGCCGATAAACCCTTTTGTAAAAATGTAAAAGGGAATCCCTACCGCACCTGCACCGCTGAAGCAAATAAGCTGGCGTTTCGTCAGATTTAACGCTACTTTTGTCTTTATGCCGCTTAAATTCTTTGGCACTGCTACGGATATTGCCATAACATCACAGCCGGAGCTGATACTGCAAGCCCCGGCTGTTCCCTCCTTTCTTTGAAATGTGTTCTAATGAGCATTCCAGATTGATTTCGCAAGGGAACCTGTCTTGAACAGGCTGAAACACAGAACAACGGTATAAGCTGCCACCGACCACAGTGCTGTGTGCAGATTGTCCGCAACCGCAATGCCGGATACCAGCACCGCATAGATTGCCACGCATACCATAATGAAAAATCCCTGAAACGCCAGTGAACACAGTCCCTTGATATAATTGTTGCCGATACCGCCCCATTCCCGGTTACTGAATGTGGCAAAGGGAACCGGAGCTACTGAAATATAAAGGTAGATTTCAATCATTCTCCCGAAAAGCATGACGGTAATAAGCAGGGAGATGATTTTCATACATAAGCTGACAATCATAGTTTCGATACCAAGCCCGATCAGCTCGCCGATGCCCATTGTATCAATCTGACTGTCAAACATGGTTTTTAGGGTATCCGTCACATCAATGGTAGTGGAACCCGAAACAATACCGCCTGCTCTGGTCACGATATGGTTTCCCACATCAAAAATCGCCATTGTGATGTCAAAGGTGTAGCTGAGAAGCAGCACAGCGATACAGGCTTTGATAAGGTAACGGAAAAAGAACTCGCTTCCTACTTCATGCATATTGTTCTTATCCATGACCATTGTAATCAGCTCATAGCAGAGTATCGCACTGATGATCATGCCCGCTATGGGTATCATCACATTTTCCGAAAGGTTCTCTATCATAGAAAACACTCCGCTGTTCCATGAACTGGGTGTCCTGCCGACTTCCCCTGCGATTGTTCCGACCTTATCATTCACATCTGTAAACATCGTAGTAAGGTTGTCCATGACCCACCCTTGCAGTATTTCCTTTATAAATTCAGTTATCTTGTCGAGAATCGCTCCCATGACTTAGGAAAACAGGCTTGTAAGCTGCGGAATTACCGTCTGTGCCACAATTACAATACCGCCACCCGCCATGAGCTGCTTGACCCCTTGTGATTTTGCCCCTGGGTTATCATTTCCGTATCCCTCAAGAAGATTGATAACGCCCCATACTGCCACGCCTGCTCCGATTGCGGTTACAACGGTCTTTAATCCTGTTACTGCTGATGTAAAAAATGCCATATTCAGTTACCTCGTTCTTTCCGAAAATTTATTTTTTGCAAAAAATAAGGAGCATTGCTTTCTATCCGCAAAACTCCTGTACCTCTGGACATCGTGTCCAAATGTTCCTATTCAGTTGTATCCGGGGAAATCTCCCCGCATTCAAAGGCTTCATCTACCTTTGTCTTTTCTGTGACCTTCAAGTGGTGCAGATGTTTCACATACTGTTCCATATCAAAGGCATTTTTCTTGTCATAATCGGACAGCTCTTTGTACCGCTTGTGCTTCGTTATATCGAATTTATCCGAGAAAAATGGTCTGACACCTCTAAGCTGCATAATACATTTCCCGCCATCCATGACAGCAATCTCATCTTGGCTCATCAGTTCCTTTCCGGTCTTTTGGTAATTCAGACCGTAGGACTGGCTCGTCCCCCTCGTATCCGAGGTGTTGTACAGGTCAATGGTTTCTTTCCCCAATACCTCTGCTAATTCCTTTAGGGTGGTCTTTTCCTTTCCTCCGAGAAACAGCGTAGTGTCGCAGTTGCCCTCTATGGTATCGGCATTGTCCCTGTAAATCGCTTTGAGCTGTGATTTTGACTGCAAAATAATAGAAGCTGATATTTCCCTGCTTCGGATCGTAGCAATCAGCTTCTCAAACTGTGGAATCTGCCCGATGTTCGCAAACTCATCAAGGAGCATACGCACATGAACCGGGAGCCTTCCGTTATAAACATCGTCTGCCTTGTCGCAAAGCAAATTAAAGAGCTGGGAATACATGATAGACACCACAAAGTTAAACGTAGCATCTGTATCAGAAATAATAACGAACAACGCTTTTTTTTCCTCTCCCAGCGTGTCAAGCTCCAGTTCATCATATTCCATCAGGTCACGCAGCTCTTTTATATCAAATGGTGCTAACCTCGCACCGCAGCTAATCAGAATCGACTTCGCTGTTTTTCCTGCCGCAAGCTTATATTTCTTATACTGCCTTACAGCAAAATGGTTCGGGTCTTTTTCCTCCAGCTCCTCAAAGAGCAGATCAACAGCATTTTTGAAGTTTTCATCGTCCTCTCTTGCTTCACTTGCATCAATCATATCAATCAGCATGGCGAAATTCTGTTCTTCCTCCGGTGCTTCGTACCAGATGTATGCAATCAATGCTGTATAATAGAGTTTTTCTGCTTTGACCCAAAAGTCCTCACCGGATTGCTGCCCCTCTCCTTTTGTGTTGACTATGATTGTGTTGACGAGTTTCAAAATGTCCTTTTCGCTCCGCAGATAAGCAAATGGATTATAATGCATGGATTTTGCAAAGTTTATGGTGTTGAGGACTTTAATCTTATACTTGCCCCGCTTCAGCATCTTCCCACATTCCACTAAGATTGTGCCTTTCGGGTCAGTGACGCAATAGGACGAGTGCATCTGCATCAGGTTCGGCTTCACGAAAAATCTTGTTTTACCGGAGCCGGAACCGCCAATCACAAGAATATTTTTATTTCTTGCATACTTCGGTTCTTTCGGTCTGCCGGACATCATCAGACGCTCCGTAGCGGTCAGAAGAATATTATTTTCAAATACAGAATCCATATATGGCTCTATATCTTTGGCATTCCCCCACCGTGCAGAACCGTATTCCACACCCTGCCGGAATTTCTTGGCATTCTTCGCCTTATAATAAACAATGAATTTTAAGGCAACGCCTCCGGCGATTCCAATCAGCAAATCACTCAGAAAAAAACTGGGGAACGGATTGGAAAACATCCTGTCCATTTGGCTCATTACTACCATCATCTTGTCAGACGCATTACTGCCCTCTGCCACTCTCCATAAAAATGCTGCCTTATTACAGAAGTACCCGGCAAGCACATAGGGAAGATTCAGCAGTATCAGCTTTTTAACATCTGCACTTTTTGCTTTTTCCTTCAGCTTTTTGGGGACAGCTTTTAAATCTTTGGTAATGCCTGCTATGATATTAGTCATAGGCTCTGCCCCCTGTCCTTATTCTTTTCCCGGCTCCGTTCTTTGTTCTGATCCTTTGATACCACATCCCGGAAATGCTTTAATTTCTGCCTTACAGAAGTCCTACTGTTCTTTTTCTCATTTCCATAAACAAATTCCTTAAATGCCTGTGCCACAGCATCGGCATCCCTGCCCTTGAAAAATACCAGATACTTCGGTGGCTCGGTGGTCTTATCCTTTTTCACAGCAAAATCAACATTGTATTTACGAGCTACCCGCTCAAAGGATTTGATATTGCCATCTGTGATTTCAATGGATGAAGCACCTGCACCCTCGCCCACCAGTTCCTTAACCGACACTTTCCCATGCGTTTTCTGTGCCTGTTTTCTGCAATGATTCAGATACATTCTCATGGCAGATTTCAGGATATTGGCATCCAGCTTTGCAGCCTTAATCACAAGGGCGATTGTTTTCTGCGTTACTTCTTCCTGCATCTGTACCTCCTTCTTTCCTTTTTACTGCTGTTCCTTCAGGGCGGAACAAGCAGCCGATGTAGTAAATATTTCATGTTCTCTCCTTTCCGCTTCTGGACATCGTGTCCAAAAATTCTGATTTACAGGCAGCCTGCTCTGATACAGTCCTCGTACTCCCTTAATGCTTCCTCTGTATCTGCATCCACAGATAACTGGATACGAACAAAATCATGCAGCGTTCCCGCTAAAAGAAAATCCTTATAAAGCCGCCCAAAATCCTCAACAAACTTCTTTATCAAATGTTCCGGATCATCTCCAGCATGATATTGTACATAAATCTGACTTCTGCCTGTGTTTCCCAGCATATCCGTCAACTGATACGTCAGCTCTCCTGTCTGCTTGACCGAA
The DNA here is from genome assembly GCF_020554865.1 of Lacrimispora sp. 210928-DFI.3.58. Classification (GTDB taxonomy): domain Bacteria; phylum Bacillota; class Clostridia; order Lachnospirales; family Lachnospiraceae; genus Enterocloster. The sequence continues at coordinate 66,138 of NZ_JAJCIC010000003.1, read as the reverse complement.
ATCTGAATCAGATTGTAATTCTTTCTCAATTTAAAATAGCTACTATGATACTCCGACGTTATTGTGATGTTTGGATTTTCTTCCAGTTCCATCACAACATCTGCCAGTTTTCCCAATAACGCTGCGGCTGCTTTTTTCTGAAATTCTCTCTTTTTCATTTCATCTGACCTCCATCCGGCTTCTGGACATCGTGTCCAAAAGCAATAAAAAAGGGCAGCTACAAATCTTTCGACTCATAACTGCCCTGACGCTGTTTTCTGTTTTTCCATGCCCTATTCCTTATATCGAATGACAGGGCACTGTTTTTGTTTATTTCCTATTTTTCTCCGCTCCAAGGCAAACACCATATCTCCGGTTCGCTCAAAAAAGCCGATGTCCTTTTTCCAGCTCATTCCACATTTGCAATGCTGCAAACCAATAAACTGCTGTTTCATTCTCCTGCCGCATACCGGACACCGCTTATTACTGCTTCCCTTTTTCTTTTTCGGCACATCCTCCTTTTTCTCCTTCGGCGGCTTTTCTTCCGGTATCCCATTTTCCGCAATACGAAGCTCATATCGTGGCAATTTTAAAAGATATGCTCGGTAAACCTCTTCATACGGAACCCAGATTGCAAGAGATTTCAGTTTTTCATAAATCCGGTCAATAATCTGCTTTGCTACCTCCTCATTTGGTATCTCTCCATTTTCCTTATAGAAAATGCAGGTTTCCCGAAACATCCAGTCTGCTATTTTCATCTTCTGCTTCTGTTTTAAATCCTTATAGGTCTTATTCGGCTGTTTCTGCTGTTTATATGCCAGTGAATGATGATTTGGTTTCATACAATCCCTCTTTCGGACAAATTCTGTTCAAAGCCATTATAACAAAATTTATGCCTGTATCAAATATTTCCGGTACATTTATTTCAACAGCATAACCGTACACATCTGTGCATGGAACAGACCATTCTCCACCGTAACATTATCAAGCAGCAATGCCTGAAACAACACATTCCTCACATTTTCAAGACTGACGATTTTCTGTTCATTCTCCGGCAGATGTACAAACTCCACACCGTCCTCCACAGCAGATTTTCTTGCGGCTTCACAATGAGTAAAAAGTCCCAGAATATACTTATTTGACATGGCAAAAGCATAGGTTTTCTGTCCATCATATACAATCTGGTACTTCTCCGCTGCTCCTTCCGGCAGACTGAAAACGCACTGCACTATTTCTAAACAAACCTTACCTGCATAGTCCGGTTTCAGTTTATTTTTATAGCGTTGTATTTTCCACTGGATTTCACTACGCTCCACAGGGGAATGGGTACGCTTAAACTGAATTTTCCGGCACAACATATCCAAATCCATATACACGTTATTTCCTACAAGATGCTCCGTATATCCTCTATATTCCCCCAACCGCAACAAATACGAAAGCACCTCATTCAGCTTTTCCTCTGATTCTATGAACTGAAACGGTTTTTCTCCAAATTCCAGATATTCAAACTGTAATGGGCAGCTCCCTTTCTCTATCTCCCGTTCCATAACTCTTTTTACATCTCGTAATGATTCCATTTTGCTCCTTTCCGCTTCTGGACATCGTGTCCAAAAGCAATAAAAAAAGGGCAGCTACAAATCTTTCAATTCATAACTGCCCTGACGCTGTTTTATTTCAGTTCTATTTCTGCCATTTTTGCAAATACTGCTTTTTGCTCTAAAAGCTCTTTCTGTTTTTCCTCCGGCAGACATTTGAAGATTTCCTCATATCCCATTTCCAGCATCGGCGTTCCCTTTGCGAAGAGATAGAGCCGGGTATCAAGCCATTCCTGCCATAAGTCCTCAAACATACTCTCACTGTCTGTATAGGTTATAACATCATTAAATCCATACTCCGGTGTGTAATATTGCAGCTTCACAAAACCGTACCGTCCTACATCCAATACCAAAATGCTTTCCAGCTCATACAGTTCTGCATAGGCTGCGGCAACCTTTTTGCACCGTTCCCGTTCTATGTCTGTAATGTAACTTTTCTCCACAGTTGCAAACCTCCTGTTTCGAGGCATCGTGCTGCCTCTTATTCAATCTTCCGTGTTTCTATTTCAAAAACACTTCCGTCCCTTGTTTTTATTGTAAAAATATTTGCGGCATCAGAGGTATCTATATCCTCAATCCCTAAAGCCACATCATTTTCATCTAATACTTCGTATAGCTGATCCTTAAACTCATTATGTTCCATAACTTTTTTACTCTCCTTGTATGTTTTATGGTGCGTACACGCACCATATTATTATATGTTTCATGCACTTAGAATACAAGTGTGGAAAGGAGCTTTCAGTATGATTAAATACGATCCGCTTTGGCGTACGCTAAAGGAAAAAGGAATCAGCCAGTACCAGCTTATCAAAGATTATGGCATTGATAAAGCACAGCTTCAGCGGCTTCGGCAGAACCTTGTTGTAAAAACGCTTATTTTAAACAGGCTTTGCCAGATACTTAACTGCCGGATTGAAGAGATTATGGAATACGTCCCGGATGATAATTAAAGGTGTTGTTCTGATTGATGAACAATGCCTTTTTCATTTTCGCTTTTCATCTGCACCTTTGGACATCGTGTCCAGAAGTATCACTGATTATCTTTATTATCTCCATCAGCACCATAACCATTCTCAGAATTACAACCACACCGCCAATCAGACCACCTACAATACAGTTCAGTGCCAGTATTCCTATACTTCCTGCAATTCCGAAATTTTTTGGTATGAGAATCATACACATTTTTCTGATCCCATAAGGACAGCCGACCAGTACCCAATACAGGAAAAAATCAAATCCTTCTGCTTTTCTGCAAATCGGATAACAGGTTATCATCCAAACTGCCAGCAACGATACCGGAAGCACAATTTTAACCAATATTCTTTTCATTCCAGCCACCTCCGTACATATCATGCTGTACCTCCTGCTGATAATAATGATTCATCGTTGAGGGTGCATTATAAAGAGCTGTTACCATATATGCCTTGATATTTGCAATTTTCGTAGTTGTTTCCTGCATACATCCTATCACATATTCCAAATGGGAGCTATTCAGTTTGAGGAACTTTGATTTTACAAGCTCATATGGATAATCATTTCCACCGATTTTAACAGTCTTATGCTTCACACATACAATCTCGCAGATTACCTCATACAATTCCTCATACAGCCCTTTGTCCTGCCATCTGCCATATTTCATGTGATGTTCGTACTCAATATTCTCTTTGATGATTTCCATGTAAGCATTGACATCTTCCATCACATCAATCTCCCCTTCCAACTCACTGCCGGATTGATTGATAGGATTGATATAATTCCTATCAATATTACTCTGGTTAGTATGATTATAGTTAGTATAATTAGGGTCTGCTTTTTGAACTTCCGCAAGTTCAGATATTGTACTTCTTGAAGTAAAATTTTTAGACTTCTGGAAGTCTGCTTTTTGAACCTCTTGAAGTTCAGTTTCTGAACTTCTGGAAGTATAACTTTTAGAACTCTTGAGGTTCAAATCCTGAACTTCTGTGGAAACATCAGCATTTGCAGGCGTTTCTTCTTCTGCTTCTCCTATTGTGGCAAAATTCTTTACATAAATAATATCCGGTTTTCCAAGTCCCCTGCGTTTCTTTTCGATCAATCCTATCCCATTATCACTGTCCAACTCTTTCATAATCTTAACACAGGTTGCTTTTGCACATCCCAAATCCTCCATGACAGTATCAAGAGTATAAATGATATAGGCTCTGTTTTCTTCATCCAACCAGCCATTTTTCATAGACAGTGACATACGGTCAAGCATCAGACCGTACAGGAGCTTGGCATCGCTGCTAAGCCCCTTGAAACGCTCGTCTTTAATCAGCAACCGAGGAACACGATAAAAGGAAAACTGTTCTGCTTCAATCCCATAGTAATAATCAAACTGTATCTGTTTACCCATTTTACCGCACCCCCTTTACTGTTTCTTCTGCCATTCCTCCAATAATTGCAGGATAATCCCCTCAATCTCTTCGCTGGAGTATTCCTCTGAAAAAAACTGGCTGATTTTTTCAGACTTGATTGTAACTTTCCTCTCTTTCGGCTTTTCCTCGGTCAGTATCAGACGCACCATCGGCAGCGTCAGTTCGCCGCTTTTCCCATATTCCTTCAGCTTGGCAGACTGTACTGTGGAAATATTTGCTCCGCTTTCCTCAAGGATTACCAGCACCCACTGTTGTGCATCTTCCGACAGAAAGGAAATGTCAACACCCTGTACCAGACCGATTTTCTTTCTGTCAACCAACTCTAGCAGCTCATCGGACAGCCTTGCAAGCCAGATATACCGTTGCACCGTCTTTCCGCTTTCTCCGGCAGCTTCTCCTACCTCGTCAAGCGTATTTCCGTTTCCTTTTCTGCCCTGATGCTTCATAGCCTCGTATTTCATGGCATAAGCTTTCGCCTTCTCACTTGGCAGAATGTCCTCACGCTGAATGTTGGAATCCACCATGATAATCGTAGCTTCATCGTCTGTATAATTGCGGACTATCACAGGCATATCCTCTTTTCCTGCCCGTTCTGAACCTCGTTTTCTGCGGTGTCCGGCTATGATTTCATAGCCACCCTCTGCCCTCGGTCTTGCAATTCCCGGTACGAGCACCCCATACTTACTGATGCTTTCCGTTGTTTCTTCCATTTTTTCATCGTCCAGTACACGGAACGGATGATTTCTAAACTCATGCAAATCCGTGAGCTTGGCTCTGATAATCTGCTCTTCGCTCCCTGTCTTTTCTTCTGCATTTCCAAATAAATCATCATAACTGCTTAATTTTACCTTTGCGGCACTTCCTGCTTTACTCATTCCCAAGCACCTCCTCCGTCAAAGACTGATAAGCAGCGGCTACTTTGCCTTTCGGATCATGTTCGTAGATACTGACACCCTCTGCGGAAATCTCTGCCGCACGGACGGAAATGGGAATACTGTTTTCAAATATCCGCACCTTGCTACCGTAATTCTCCACCAGTAATGCAGTAATGTCCTTTGCATAATTGGTTCGAGCATCCACCATTGTCAGCAGAATCCCCTCAATCATCAGCTTCGGGTTAATCTGTCTCCTGACCTTTCCTATGGTCTTAATAAGCTGCTGCAACCCTTTTGCCGGAAGATATGCCGCCTGCACTGGAATCAGAATACTGTCCGCACAGGCAAAAGCGTTTATAGTAATCATGCCGAGAGAGGGCATACAGTCAATCAGAATATAATCATAATTATCCTTTACCAGCTCTATGTAGGAACGCATCACAAGCTCTCTGCTCATCACATTTACAAGTGATACTTCCAGACCGGAAAGCTCAATGTTTCCCGGCATCAGGTCAATTCCCTCTTTGTGTTTCAGGATACCATAATCCGCTTCCATATCTTCATCATTGATGATATTGCCAAGTGCTGTTGCAAGTGTTTCCTCTAGCTTGTCCGGCTCTGTGAAGCCAAGACTGTCTGTCAGACTGCCCTGTGCATCGGCATCAATCAGCAGGACTTTCTTGCCCTGTTTTGCCAATCCTATGCCTAAATTACTGGTTGTGGTGGTCTTGCCCACACCACCTTTTTGGTTTGCGATTGCGATTATTTTACACATGATAGATTCTCCTTTGTTTTCTGCTATTTTTCTGCTACGTTTCTTTTCTTTACTTCTACATACGCCCTGTAAAATTTCTTCGTTCCCTTATTCGGATACATCTCGGAAAACTCCGTTACTTCCACTTTCGGATTCCTCTGCAAAATCTTTCCGAACCACTTAATATCATTCTTTGTTCCCATCAATCTGACTTTTAACATTAGTCTGTTCCTCCCAATAAGGCATACAGCTTATGGTTGTATGTGGCATATTCCGGATACCGAATCTGAATTGCCTGCCAGAAATATGGTGCATAAGCACAGCAGAATATTTCCTCCACCGTGTACTGCCTGCACTCGTCCACCTGTTCTTCTGCATCTTCATAATCGGAAACACTTGGTGTTCCATTGCAATACAGATTGAATGCCATTCTGATCACTCTCACACTTCCACTGGTCTGCCAGCCTTCGTGTAAACACTCTGTTATTACGCATCCTGTTTTGAAATCATAAATTCTGTAAACATTTCTTCTGGTATCATCGCTGATCCCAAGACAATAGCAGAGTGCCTTGTGGTAAACATCCTGATACCGGACTTCCTTTAACTTCTCGTAGTAGAATTTCTCATGTGCATCGCTGATAAAAATAATCTTTTCTTCCTTTTTGGTTTCTGCTCCTAACGCTGTACTTGTCATAATAGAACCCTCCTTGTGTTATTTTGATTTTGTTTTGACCATAACAACAGAAAAAGGACACTCTCCGTTTTATTGGAAAATGTCCTTTTAATAGCATTCAACTATTAAGTTTTGAAAGGTTCTGATTTCTAAAACATCCCTTTTCAGTCCATATTAGTCCACCGAATGACACAAATTTGATGTCAATTTGATGTCAAACACTCGATAAACTCATAAAAGTCTATGGATTTTCTGATTCTTAGTACAACTTCGCACCTGCCGGAATCCGGTCATTCACCATGAGAAGATTTAATCCCTCATGTCCATCTTCCTCGTGTACTGCTGAAATCAGCATACCCTCGGAATCAATGCCCATCATCTTTCTCGGAGGCAAATTTACGATTGCAATCGCTGTCTTGCCAATCAGATCTTCTGGCTCGTAATACTCGTGAATACCGCTTAAAATCGTGCGTTTCCGGTCTGTTCCGTCATCCAGAGTGAACTTTAAAAGCTTCTTTGACTTCGGTACTGCTTCACATTCCAGAATCTTTACTGCACGGAAATCAGCCTTTGCAAAGGTATCGAAATCAATCATTTCTTCAAACAATGGTTCGATTTTTACGTTGGAGAAATCAATCTTTTCTGCAACCTTTTCCTCTGCCACAGCAGCATTTTCTACTGCCTTTTCAGCCTTCCCTTCGCCCTTCTTAGCGTCTAAGGACTTCATTGTCGGGACTTTCTCCGACGCAATTCCGAAGCCACTCATATTCCTGAGCAACTCCCTACTTTGCTTTTTTCAATCAGATAAAAAGCCTTGTTTACCTTTAAAATTGATTACTTTCCGCATAAGCAGTTGTATTATTTGATGTATTTGATGTAAATCCCGATTGAGAGAATGGGTTCTTCAATCGGATTGCTTACTAAATTATAATCTTTATTATTGAATAAGTCAATCAGACCAAAAAAAGCAGCGTACCAATTTTCATTTTAAAGTACGCCACTTTTTCCTACGCTATTGAATTATTAAAGTATTTATCCAGTCCATCAAACTCAGTTCTTTTTAGTTCCTTTGTTACATCAGTATAGATATTTAAGGTTGTTGTTATATCCTTATGTCCGAGTGTATCCTGAATAACTTTTATATTTACACCTGCTTCACACATTCTTGTTGTAAATGTATGTCTGAGCGAATGACAACTAAAATGTGGTAAAAGCACTTCTGGGTTTTCTGTTTTCAAAAACTGCTCATCGTTGCAATCACGGATTATGCGTCGGATTGCCTTATTCAAAGTCGATTGATGTTGTGGCTGTCCGAAGCGATTGAGAAATATAAAATCTGTATATCCATCTATGGTCGCTTCGCAGTGAACTCCTAGCAGTTCTTGTCTTTCTTTTTCCATAACAAATGCTTCTTTAACAAAATCGAGCATCGGAACTTGTCTATTTCCTGCTTCTGTCTTTGGAGTATTCACATTGAAATAGCAGCCCTTTTTTCCTTCAGAAGTTCTGTGGTCATAATAAACCAACGTGTGATTAACATCTATAATCCCATCTTCCAAATCAATATCGCACCATCTGAGTCCAGTAACTTCTCCAACTCTTAACCCCGTTCCAAGCATTACTGCAAACACCGGATACCAATACACTGCTGTATTAGAGTTCTTCAGATAATCCATAAACAATTCCTGCTCAGGTCTAGTAAGTCCCCTGCGTTTTTCTGTCTTGAAGCAATGAGCTTTTTTCAATTCCCTTAAAACATTATTTGTCGGATTGTTTCTGATATAGTTATCATCAACCGCCATATCAAATATCTGATGAAGAATGTTGTGGACACCATCAACCGTTGCAGGCTTCAAGCCTCGCTCATCAACCAGATAATTGTAAAATCTCTTAATATCTGATTTCAAAAATGTTGAAACTCTCTTAGAACCGATTTGCCGACGTACAAAGGTTTCATAAATATATTTGTAATTCTCAAAAGTGTTGTTTTTCAATCCTCTCTTCAGGTCTTTCCACAACTCATATAAATCATCGAGTGTAACATATCGTGCTTCCGCTTTTATGCCATCACTTTTGTCTTTCTCAATCGCTTCCTCTTTAATCCTGAGTGCTTCAAGCGTTTTTGAATAGACATATCTTCTTTTATGGTTTTCATCAGTCCAACTGTACTGATAACTTCCATCACTTCTTTGAAGTTCTCCCGTGCGAAGAACTGTCCTTGTTTTATCTTTTCGTTTTGGTCTTGCCACGGCTGTTCCTCCTATATTTCATTCCTGCTATTTAAAAATTCCACAAATTTGTCGATGATGACATACACCTGATAACCGTCTGTCGTCATAAAATTGCAATCTTTCCTTTTCATCAGCTCTCGTATTTTTCCCCTTCCGATACCTGTATAAGCGGCTGTTTCATTTACCGACAAACATTTCTTTTTCCAAAATGGCTGCTCTTTTTTCTTTTCTATAAGGCTTTCCCGATAAGCAATCATTTCTTCATCTGCAAAATCCACATTCATCGTTCCACCTCCTAAATCTCATACATTTTTTCAATGTACTCATCAAACAATTCTCTTTTTATCATTCGGCGTTTTCCCACCCATAACACAAATGGACAGTCAGCAAACCTTGTCATTTCACGAAGTTTTTCTCTGCCAATGCCGGTATAGGCAGTAGCTTCATCAATGGTCAGATACGGCTTATGCCATATCGGTACTTCTAATCTTTCTTTTTTTACTGGATTACTCACAATAATACCTCCTCATATCGAATACTGCTTTTTTATAAATTCAACAAATTCTTCTCTCTTGATAAGTCGCTTTGAGCCATTCCATAAAACGAACGGACATCTTTCATTATCGGTAAGCTGTCTGATTTTTCTGCTTCCAACACCTGTATAAGCTGCGGCTTCATCAATTGTAAGCATTACTTTCTCCCAAAGTGGGACATTATAGATTGTTTCATCTTTTTCGTTGTTCATATGCTGTAACCTCCTTTGCGTGGTTACAGCATACTTAAAAATCTACGCTGAGCCAACGATGCGAATTTGCTCATCGCAGATTTGACTTTTTCATTAAATAGAATACTGATTTGCAATATATTCCTCAAAAATTTTTCGCTTTATCATTCGGCGGCTTCCTATCCAAAGTACAAACGGGCAATCTTGCTTTTCCGTCATTTCATAAAGTTTTCCTGTTCCAATATTGGAATATATAGATGCTTCTTCAATCGACAAATTAGGCTTATGCCAAAGAGGTACATTATAACTCAGCTTCTTTACACTGCTATTAGACATTCTTGCACCTCTTTTCTTTCTTGGATGAATATCTGTCGGTAACAACATAATCCCAACCATCCCCATCACACTTATCACATCTGTCTTTTCGCTTTGCAAATGGGTCAAGTCGCCTTACAATATAGTCCGGATTGTGGATGTAATCATTCAGGCACTTCGAGCATAGACAACGAATATTTTCTTTCCCCTCCGGCTTGTAAACCCAAAGTCCAAAAGTCTTTTTCAAAGTTGCGTTTATCTGCCTAAAAAGTTTATCGTCATCTACCGTACCTATGTATTCACGCAAATCCTCTCTATTGACTGTCCGTATCTGCTCCAGAAGAACCATTGACGGTTTCTTCAGTCCAAACTCCTCGCCAAGAATAATGTGTGATGGCAAATATCTTTTCTTGATTACACTTGTAACCGCTGCAACAATAATCGTTGGAGCATTCTGGTTATAATCGTCTGCCTGAACGACAAGCACCGGACGCTCTCCGCTTTGTACTGAACCACTGTTATCTCCAAAGTCATAGTAGAATAAATCCCCACGACAAATCATTTTTTCTTTCATATGCATAACCTCACAAGAATCTAATTTTTAAAGTGTCATTCGTATCCGGAATGAAATAACCCCTTCACTCATTTGGACAAAGGGTGCTGAAATGCACACCCAAAATCAGAGATTTTCATAAAATTTGATAAAGTTTTTCTTCGCCGCTGCAATAGACTTATCTACGGAGCTGTAATATACGCCCTCCTGCTTTGCAATCGCTCTGGAACTCAGACCGCAGCACACATTCTTCATAAGGCGTTCCCTTTGAAGTGGCTGCAACATTGAAAGTGCTATCCTTGCTTTCCTGATTTCACACTGACGCAATTCTTCTCTTTCCAGTTCAAGCCTTTCTTCCTCTGCTCTTTCAAACGGGTCGTCAAACATAATGGCAAGTTCTTTATGGAACTGTGAGGACATTTCATCGTCATATCCATAGCAGTCAAGTGTGCGACTGCTTCTCTTTGCATACTTGTCCTCATTTCGGTTTGCATCGTCAATTACCTCTCCCTGTGCAATGGAAAGATGAACAAACGGAGAATATCTTTCTATAACAAGGGGATACTTCTCCCAAAGCTCTTTTACCGATAATTCCGTAATAATCGCCCATCTTTCAGCTCCGGTATAACCGTTATATTCGTATTTAAGATTTATCAGTTTACAATCCTTTACAAATAATTCTTCTTGTTCTGTTAATGTAAGTTTGTTTTTCATTTCCGTAATCTCCTTTGAATTTTGAAAAATTGATAAGTTTCAAAATTCGGAGATTACGGGTACTCAGCTATCTGGCACTGCCATACGTTATAAAACATAAAAGTCCTTTCCCAAGTAAGGGAAAAGACCTAATACTGCACGAAGCATAATCGAATAAAACAGCAACAAAAAAAGCACCGTCGAATCTGGACAGCAAAGAATACTTCTATTCTTCACTTATCCGGCTTCGTACGGTGCTTGGTAGTTTAGCAAATAAATTGCTTATCTCCGCTTACTCGATTAGAAATCGTTTCGATATTTACTTGTAATCTTCATCGCCTGCAATTCCTGCCATATCCGTTCCTACGGATTCTGCGGAAGTAAGCGAGATTTAAGATATGGACATTCTTGCATTTCTGACACTTCACACTCAAATGTCCGGTTGCGTCTGAAAAAACTCTTTGTATCCTGAACCCACAAGTCGGGCAGAGAATATCACGCTCTTTCAGACTTTCTGCTTCTACTCTTGACAGAAGCAATCTCTTTTGTATTTCAGGTGCTACCTGAGTCTGTAACCTCATTGTGAAACACCTCCCAGATTTAACTCATTGGAAATGTACTCAAGGATATTGTGATACTCAAATAGCCCCATATCTCTCAATCTGATAACCAAGGCTGTATAAGATACTCCGATATAAGCTGCCATTCTGCGGATAACTGCTTTATCCTTTGAAGTAATGGTATTATCGCCATAAACTCTTATCGGATTTGACTGATTATATTTCGCCAAGGCATTTTCAATAATTCTTCTCGGCATAAGAAGCGAAGCTCCCATTGTATCTGCCTGCCACTCAACAGACGCAAACATCTGAGCCAGTTCCTCTTTGGAATAACTACGCTCACTGTCATACTCTGCATGAAAGCGTCCTTCACTCGGCATTGCATACATCTTACTCAAGATATGATGTGACGCTTCGTGTGCCATTGTAAATCTGCGACGTCCCTGCTCCTTTTCAGCAAGAAGAAATTTATCAAGTACGATGGTATCTTTCGGGAAAACAAAGGGAATAATTTTTCCGTCCTGATGTACCAGCAGTGGTGTTGCTCCATCTGCCAGAAAACCAATCCTGCCTGCATCATCTTCTGCGAAAGAAGCGTATTCAATTCGTAACATAAGAAATTCTGTAATGAAATGTTCTATGTCGATGGATTGAATCACTCGATTGCTAAACTTATTAGCATAAGCTGTTATCAAGCCTTCGCTGATTTCTTCCAACTCGGCTCTTGACATATAAATACTCAAGTTGTGTCCACCTCCGACTCCACCTTGTCCGGCGGTGCAACTCCTCCGGCAAAGTTCTGTTGTATTTCCGCACTATCCAAATTGATTAGATAGCGAATTCCTTCAAGTGTTCTCATTCGTCTGTCCTCTGCTATAGTTCTTTGATGATGTGACAAGCCACACCCTGAATGCAGCACTCATCTACAATGATGTCTTTCATCTTCTTATTTTCCGGATGGAGAATGATTTTCTTATTCTCATCATCTCTGAAGTAACGTTTCAATGTATTCTGATTATCCACAAGGGCAACTACTATATCGCCCTCATTGGCTTCTACCTGCTTTTTGACAACCACAAGGTCGCCGTCATCAATCCCTGCTTCAATCATAGACTGACCGCTTGCTCTTAATATAAAGAAATCTCCTTTGCCGAAAATAGCAGTAGGAAGTGATACATATTCTTCAATATTTTCTTCCTCATACTGAGGACTACCACAAGGAATAGAACCTACAATCGGTGTCTGTGTCTGTTCGCCACTGTACTTACGGGTCACATTGGTGCGAATCTCCTGCCCGTCGTACTCAATCATATTCTTCTCAGCCATTTCTACCAAGTATTTGTATGCTGTACCTCTGGCAATACCAACAGCTTCAGCAATCTTTGTAGTCGATGGGGATTGTCTGTTTTGCAGGTAATAATCCTCGATATATTTTTTTATCTCACTCATAAGTTCAGGACTCTTGCTTCTCATACCTGCACCTCGCTTTCTTTTCTATCGGAAGCAGTTTGCTTTCGATAGTTTTATTATACCTGATACGAAAAATTTTTCAAGTAGGTTTTTCGCAAAAGAAAAGAGGTGTCGCAATTTGCTAACACCTCAAAATTTCTTTGCTTGCACTGAAATCATTAACTCCAATGGCTTACTATTTTTCTCTATCCTCATCTTTTCTTATACAATACAAGTTCCGGATTCTTACCGTCTTCTTCATAAGTGCAAATAAGAATAAAATCCATATCTGCAACAACGCCGAAACATCTATCGCCGCCGTATTCACATTCAAGCTGATTGCCCAGATATGTCTTTGCCTCATTCAAAAACTTAGCCGCTTGCCCATTCGGAAGCCGGTACTCAAGATTCACATACTTTCCCACAAGGGTATTCAGTTTTTCCACCTTTGGCATTCCGTCAACATTCAATTCGTTAATTTCATTGATTAACTTTTTCTTGAATTCTTCAAACTGACCGTTATCACTAAGCTCATCATATTTCTTCCAGTAATCCAAAGTAGGAAGCAGCTCTTTCATATAAGAACGGGCTTGTTCCTCCGTGAAATTCTCGCTTACCATATTCTTAACACAAACTTCAATCAAATCGTCCATATCATTGTAAGTATATGTTCCATCGGCATAACACCACTTACAATAGTCCTCGTTGAAAGAACCGTCGTGATTGTGTCCGATAATATCATCATCTTCAAGCGGCATTCCGCAGCATTGACAAATAAGCTTTCTCGGTGAGCCTAAAAGTGTATTTATGGAAACATCTAATACTTTTGACAGCAATTTCAATGTTTCCGTATTCGGAACTGTTTCTCCGTTTTCCCAACGTGAAACTGCCTGACGACTTACAAAAACTTTTTCTGCAAGCTCATCCTGCGACATTCCCTTTTGAGTGCGAAGTTCAAGTATAACCTGTTTTGTATCCATTATGCAGTACCTCCCTTACACCTTTATTATAGTCTCACGCATTATCTCAAACAAGCAACTCGCAGTTGCTGTCCTTATTACTCAGCTTTTTCGTTCACGGCTAACAAATTTTCACAATAATAGTTTGGGTCGGTTGTATCCGCAGACGGATAAACTTCAAACTCCACGCCCTCGGCATATTCATACTGCGAGCTTTTCAAGAAGATTCTGCCGTTTCTTGACATCGTATGCTTTGGAGTGTTAGATTTCCTGTTCTTTGTTTTCTTTTTGCTGCATACCCTCATCGGCTTGTGCAATCATCTGCCTGTACTGTTCTTTCACACTTTCCGGTGCAAGTATTTGTACCTTGCCATTAAAGCCAAACACCCAACCAAAAAAGGTCGGACTGGCTGATACTTCGGTCTGTACTCTGAAAGAAGTCATATCATACGCAAGAGTTGTCACATCTTCTCCAAAACGGTCAACCATTGTTTTCATCAAGCTGTTATCACACCGTAAATCCACAAGAACTTTCTCGCCTGAGAACATAAAGAAAACTTCCTTTGTGTAATTCTCAATATCAAAATCATCCGGCATAGGAATAATATCTTTATCCAATATCTCCGGCTTGGAAGCAATACGGTCTACCCTGAAATTGATAACCTTGCTTTTCTTCTCTGAATATCCGAGAACATAATAATAGTCCCCACACCAGAGAAGTTTATACGGGCTGAGCTTATACACTTCGCCCTTGTTCTTCAGAACCTTTTTCTTTAATCCGGTATAATCATAATACTGAAAAGAAATCTGTTTACCTGTATTGATGGCATCGTTTATAGCGTCAATGATATAATATATCTGCTCATTATCCGGCTTAATTCGATTGACCACATAGTTATTACGCTTCAACTTTGCCACCTGCCCCGGACTGGTCATCGTATGTATCTTCTCAATCAGCGTTTTGCTTTTCTTCTTTGTAATAAACTTCGATGACTCCACTGCATCTATCAGCAGTTTCAGTTCCGGCAATTCAAACTTACGACTGGCTACAAAGTATTTGCTCTGAGTAGAATGGATAGTAACAATATCCATTCCAAACTCCTGAAGTGCAGCAATATCTTTTGTGACCGTCGTTCTATGTGCAGATATTCCGTATTCATCATTCAATATATTGATTATCTGCGTCGTCGAAAGCGGATGTTCCTCGTCCGTTCGTTCCTCTAATATTTTCTTTAAGTATAATATTCTCGGCTTTGTTTCCATTGTTTGCCCTTTCCAAGCTATTACTCATATAGTCCTTTGAACATTTCTCCCTGTATCACGCTGATTTGTTCAGTCGGAATTACTGTTTCATCCTGCATAATCAGTTTGCGTTCAAATTCATCAATCTTTTTCACTATGCCGGAATGCGTGAGATATGCTCCTCCGGATTTTTTATCATCAGGCACGAAATAAGTTATTGATATTTCCTGTTCTGTGCCGATATTATCTCTAATCATATTTAATTGGTCATTTAATTTCATAATGACTTCATCGCTTAACTCTAACCGTTCATCTGTTAGCCTTGCAGTCTCTTTAATGGCTGCATCGTGTCCTGTAAGTGCCGCAAAAGGTGCAAACTGTGCTGCTCTGTCGTGAAGTGACATACGAGGATGGTTCTTCGATGTCGGATTCGGCAGATTGATTATATCGTCATAGGAATGTTCATCCATCTGTTACAGCACCTCCTTTGCTCGACAAACTTGAATTTATAGTCCTCTCAAAACCAATTTGCTTTTTCTTCTCGAAATACGGGAATATCACTATCTCGATATGGATTGTAATTATGAAGATTGCAACCAAACTCTTTTAATGATTTTATTTTGTTATCCTGTGTCCATACAATTAAAGATATTCCGTCAAATTCTTCAACATTTCCATTATTCATTTTGCTTTTAAAATACCACTCCACGATTGTTTGATTTCCTTGATGAAAAAATTGCTTAATCTCCCAGACAAGAACACTTCCGCGTGTATTCCATTCGTCAAACCAGTGCTTTACCGTTTTGCGGTTTTCATATTTAGGACTCCAACTCTCAGTATATACAACATCATCTGTAAAAATATTGTCAATTCCTAAATCTGCTTTCTTAATCCACATATCAAACCATAATCGGATAATTTTTTCTCTCTCGTTCATAAAGTACCTCCATAACTTTCGATTTTTCGTTCTCAGCGACTTTCCAATAAATGGGAATTTTATAACTTATCAATCCCAATATAATATTATCATATGGTCTATCTTCTTGCGGTCAGTCAACTCTATAATATGAGGATTATTCTCTTCCTGAGCTATAATCCATACTTTATAGTTTCCACATTCATCACTATCTCCAACAAAAGAAATATTACTTGGTTCAGCAACACCACTTTTTTCAATATATCTCTCTATTTGGGAAATAGGTAAAACTGTGTCAATCCAAAGAGCATCGGCGTATGTTGATTTTTCTCCTTTACTATTTGTGATTTCATAGCCATAAGTAGATACATAAATTACACTATCTGAGTCAGCAGACTTAATCTGTGCTACAAAGTTTTGTAAAGGATTAATATCTTCTTCGTCTAAACAAAAGCTATTATAATCCTTACTTTTTTTATCAAAGTAATTATCAAATCCCATCAGAACATCATCATTCAAATCAAATTTTCTTGAATTAAAAACTATTTCTAATATGCCCATATTTTATTCCTCAAATTTCAGTTTGTTTAAGCCTTATGACCGCCGATTTGCTCGTTTCGGTCTTTGGCGGTTGCACCTTCTTCAAGGTTCATTCCCTTCAACACAGCATTCTTGCCAAACTTCTTTTTGATACTCAGCATTGCTTCTTGCATACGCCTTTCTCGTTCTAATTTTTCTTCTTCCTCCGCCTGCTTCTTCCTCTGTGCTTCGTAATCGGTAAAGAGGTCGAGTTGCTGGTATTCATCTTCCTGCTTGACGGATTTTTCATCAACAAGTTTATTCGCTGTGATTGTTATTCTGCGTACAAGCAAATGCTCGTCAACTATCCTGTCATACAAGTCCATCACGGCGTTGGTAATCAATCGAGTAGAGGAAGTCTTTTTCTCAAGATTCGCTGTTCCGTGTGCGTGCTTTGGAACTTTGCGTCCATATCGGTCAATCGTAACCTCGCCTTTGTATTGATATTTTAGGTTCGGATTACTTAAATTCTCAATATCATAGCCGATTGTCAACACAAGCTGGTCAGTTACAAGTCCTTTATCCACCAAATCAAGCACCATTTGGTCGGTCATTTCTTTTACAATCAACTTTGCCTTTTCGTAATCATATGGACAGTGCAACACCTGACCGGAAGATACACTGTTTGTTTCCGGCTTATATGCTTTGACCTGCTCCATTGTGCAAGGCTCATATCCCCAAGCGTGGTCTATGAGCAGTTCCGCATTGATACCGAACAGCTTGTACAGCAATTCCTCGTTATACAGTTCATTCGGCTTTCCGATAGAACATCTTGCAATATCGCCCATTGTATAAAGTCCGTGTTCCTCTAACTTCTTCGCATAACCATTTCCGACTCTCCAGAAATCGGTTATCGGGCGATGACTCCACAATTTCCGGCGATATGACATTTCATCCAATTCAGCTATTCGCACACCGTCCTTATCCGGCTCAATATGCTTTGCCACAATATCCATCGCAATCTTACACAAGTACATATTCGTGCCGATTCCGGCTGTTGCTGTGATTCCAGTCGTTTTCAAAACATCCTGTATCATCGTCATGGTAAGTTCCCTTGCGGTCATCTGATAGGTATTCAGATACTTTGTTGCATCTATAAATACTTCATCAATCGAGTAAGGGAAAATATCTTCCGGAGCAATGTATTTCAAGTAAACACTGTAAATCTTGGTACTGTACTCCAGATAGTATGCCATACGAGGTGGTGCAACGATATAATCAATCTCCAATGCTGGATTCGCATTTAATTCTGTACTGTCATCAGATGAACCAGTAAATGTACGATTTGGTGCTTTCCATCTTCGGTTGTTATTAGCTTCTTTTACCTTTTGCACGACTTCAAACAAGCGTGGTCTGCCGGGTATCCCATAACTTTTTAATGACGGAGATACCGCAAGGCAGATGGTTTTCTCTGTCCTGCTTTTATCTGCAACCACAAGATTTGTTGTCAAAGGGTCACGATTTCGCTCTTTACACTCCACAGAAGCATAGAATGATTTGAGGTCAATTGCGATATAGGTCTTTTGCTTTGCCATCATTCTATGCTCCCTTCTAAAATTCCTTCGAGTAAATTATGCTATCGTTAGTGTCAATCCTCGGTATAAAAACCATCCAATACATATGTTGTGACTGGTGTTATATACAATTCATATTTAATAACCAGTCTGATTAAATCATTTCCGTCAATCAGTGTTATCGGCGTACCTTCTCTCGCAGCCTCTCTTGCCTTATTGGTAAATCGGCTATTAGTAATAAATACTCCATAATCGGCTTGATATTTGTTCATCGCCCCAAGAAATTGATTGATATCCGGCTCACTCACTGGATTTGAATTAAATCTTTTACACTGAATAACCACTCTGGTTGTTCTAAAATCATCGGCATCTACGTGATATCCATAACCATCAATACCACCATCATTTGACACCTGAACGCCTTTGTTGGTAAACTCCACTCCCATCTTTGTAAGAAGTGCTCGTGAAAATTGTTCAAACTTTGCTGGAGACATATTAGCGATTGCACTCTGAAGTTTTACCTTGAAATCATCTAACAATTCGTCATCTGTGGATTCATTCTCCTCGTCTTCAACCTCCAGTGTTTCTACTGGCTTGTTTTTCGATTTGTTCTTAGTCGAATGTTCCTCCCAATAGCTTCGAGCCTTATCCCTTACTTCTGTCTTAACATCAAAATCTGTTAAATCTACATTTGCTCCATCTTGAGTAAGTGTAATCTTTGGATTGAATTTCACATAAGATATGAGTCCGACATAACTAAGCTCTTTAATAGCAAAATTAAACTTAAAATCAAATTTTTTGTACTGATTTCCTGTTTTATTAGATGTATATAGTTTCTGTTCAAATTCAGCAATATGCTCATCTAACTCACTAATTCTGTCTCTAATTTCAGAACGCTCTAACTGTCCACCTGCTTCCTGAAGGACTTGAAGGATTGGTTTAATAAGGTATGATACTTGTTCTTCTGTATTTAAATCGTCATAAAACATATTTACATTTACACCTCTCATTTACTGTGCATACTTCTTGAAATTCTCTGCCTGCTCAAGAACTTCCTTGTAAACATCATCAATGGTTACTGGCGGATAGCCGAACTCATCAAGCAGCAATATCAAATCCACTTGCAAGTTTGCCTTAATATCATCACGGGCAGACCAATCAGTATAGCGTGACTTATCATCAACAATCAACTTTATCCTCTTGGATAGTTCAATCATTTTATCGTCCGGATATTCAAACTCAAACTTCTTGGAAACTGCTTTCAAAATATCATAGAAAGCTTTTTCTTCATAATCTATACCCATATTCTTGAAGGAGTTCTTTTCTGTTTTCAGTTCAGACAACAACTGTGCAAGCTGCTCCGCAACATCATCAAGGACTTCGTTGGCATACGCTTCATCACGACGACGGTTATTATACTCATCAACAACTTTCTTGAGTCTGTCTGCAAATTCCACACCCATAATCTTATTGACTTTCTTAAACTCGTCAATCGCCTGAGAAAGAAGTCTTTGAAGTATCTTGATTTTCGTATTCGGCAACTGAATAGCATTTATCTTATCCATATACTCATCGCTGAAAATGTCCACCGATATATGCTTTCCGGTTTCAAATAATTCCTCAATGCCATCAGACTGAATTGCACCCTCAAGCATTTTGCGGACACGAGCGTTCATCTGCTCAATATCCGGTGCATCGCCTTTTGTCAGCTTGAAAAGGATAGAACGGACAGCACAATAAAAATGGATATAATCCTTATCTTCATCAGAGAATTTCTCACTTGAACTACAAAGATTAAATGCCTGCTTCATTCTCTTGACTGCTGCCATAAATCTTCTTTCCAGTTCTTCAGACAACTGCACATACTCAACTGCACGATTCAGGCAGGCAAGCTGTTCAGTAGGAGAACCGTTGAAGAAATCACTACTGTTAAAGTTGTGGAACATCTGACCAAGAACTTCTAACTGGTCTTTTACAATCGTGATAGACTGCTCCACACCTTCAAATTCTTCGCTCTCAAAATTCGTATATTTCTTGAGGGCAGTGTTCATATTTTTCTTAATACCTATGTAGTCAACAATTAAACCTTTATCTTTGCCCTCGCATACACGATTTACACGAGAAATCGTCTGAATAAGGGTATGCTGCTGAATAGGCTTATCAATGTAAATCGTATCAAGCTCCGGCACATCAAAACCAGTCAGCCACATATCTACAACAATGGCAATCTTAAAGTTTGATTTCGGATTTTTGAACTGACGGTCAAATTCTTTCCTATCCTCTTTTGTGCCAAGCATATCAAATAAGTCTTTTTCATCATCTTTATTACGAGTCATAACCAACTTGATTTTTTCCATTGGCTTCAACTCTTTTTTATCTTTCTCACTCAGAACAACACCATCATCACAAATCTTCTTTTCTGTCCATTTCGGTCTGAGTTCCTTTACTATCTTATAGAAATCGTATGCTATATTTCGGTTGGAACATACAAACATTGCTTTGCCTGCTACGGTTGCACCTTCTGCCACACGGGTTTCATAATGCTTGATAAAGTCCTCTGCAACAGCACGAAGTCTATCAGGGTCGCCAATAATAACTTCCATTTTGGCAACTGCTTTCTGACTTTCTTCTACTTGATGTTCATTTGCTCCCTCAAGCTCACACTGTGCATAATATTCTTCAATCTGTCTTACCTTGTCCTGATTAAGCATAACCTTAGCTGCACGACCATCGTAAACAAGATTAACTGTAATACCGTCCTTAACAGCTTCCGTCATTGTATATGCGTCTACAACACCACCAAAGACTTCGATTGTTCCATCAACCGGAGTTCCGGTAAATCCAACATAAGTTGCATTTGGTAAGGAGTCGTGCAAATACTTGGCAAAGCCATAGGTTTTCTGAACACCTGACTCTGTAATCTTAACCTTTTGGTCGAGATTGATTTGGCTTCTGTGTGCTTCATCAGAAATACAAATAACGTTCGTTCTGTCTGTAAGAAGCTGCAAATCCTCTGTGAATTTCTGAATGGTAGTCAGATAAACGCCGCCACTCTCTCGTCCTTGAAGCTCCTCACGAAGTTTCTCACGGGACTCAATACTTACAACCGTTTCATCCCCGATATATTTCTTTGAACCTACAAACTGTTTGGAAAGCTGGTCGTCAAGGTCTGTTCTGTCCGTAATAATAAGAATAGTCGGAGAAGAAAAGTATTTGCTTTTCATCAGCATACGGGTAAGAAAAAGCATTGTATAACTCTTGCCGCAGCCTGTCGCTCCAAAGTATGTACCACCTTTACCATCTCCTTCGGGGCGAAGATGAGCCTTGATATTCTCATACAATTTATTTGCCGCAAAGAACTGTGGATAACGACACACTATCTTCAAATCCTTATCTGAGTTATCCGGAAAATAAATAAAATCTTTAATAACTTCAAGCAAACGGTCTTTTCGGAAAAGTCCTTTTACCATTGTCACAAGGGAATTGATACCGTCCAGTTCTTTATCGTCTGAGTTTATCTTTCTCCACGCATAGAAGAAATCATATGGGCTGAAGAAAGAACCATATTTATTATTTGCTCCATCACTGATAACAACAAACGCATTGTATTTGAAAATCTCTGGAATATCTCTACGGTAACGGATTGTAAGTTGCTTATATGCGTCCATTATGGTCGTATTCTCTTGTACCGCACTCTTAAATTCAAGAACAACAACAGGAATACCATTTACGAACACAATGCCATCCGGAATACGCAACTGATTATTTACGCCTTCAATTTCAAACTGATTAACCGCTTTGAAAATATTGTTTTCGGGAGTGTCGAAATCAATAAGTTCAATATAGAGGTCTTTCTGCGTTCTATCCTCACGGTTAAGAATAAATCCATCGCAGAGCAACTTAAATACAGCTT
Organism: Lacrimispora sp. 210928-DFI.3.58; assembly: GCF_020554865.1. Taxonomy (GTDB): domain Bacteria; phylum Bacillota; class Clostridia; order Lachnospirales; family Lachnospiraceae; genus Enterocloster. Next base: position 44,218 of record NZ_JAJCIC010000003.1, on the reverse strand, counting down.
TGTTTGCTTCATAAATTGTACCGGAAATATTACGCAGCATTAGAATGACACTATCCACCTCACTCGGTGTGATACCATCTTTCGCATAGCGATTATAGAGGTATTGCTTCAGGTCGTCCGTAAGCAGAACCTCCGTCCTTTCTCTGTGTATCTGGTCGCCACTGACATAGGTGTACCCCTCGTCTTTGAACAACTCCATTATTGACATTTCCAATGCGTGTTCATTAAAATTTGCCATTGCGTTCACTCCTTTGGTATTCTGCATCAAATTATGATGCAACTACACTTGTATAATAAGCATTATAAAGTGCTTGTACTGTTTCATAATATTTATCTTCATAAGTTTCTGCTTGTGCGTCGGTATACTCTAAGAAAAACTGACAATCAACATCTTCGCCAAACTTATTATTTATAATTGTTGCTATATTCTCAACAAGTTCCATCATCCACATACAAACGGTTTCTTCTCTTGTGTGTGCTAGACTTTGATATTCCCATACATAATCAATCGGAGGTATAGGTGTTTCCTTATCAAAATCCATTTTTTTATCTACGAAATAATAGAAATATTCATCAATATACTCTCCAATAGATATTTGAGCCACATTCAAAATCATCATCAGACGATTTTCTTTATTTATAGGTTCAAAGATATTAGGAGTGCCGTTCCATTCTAATTCTCGGTATCTATCATAGCTTCGATGAAAATATTTTGCTCCATCATACAAATAATCCCTTCCCAAATTATATTTCTCTATATCTTGCTGAAGTTTATCTATACATCCCTGTAACCAATACTTTCCCGTAAATTGTTTAATCTTATATCCGGCTTGATTTAATATCTCATTTTGTAATTCTTCAGAACACCGGCAGTATTCCGAATAAATTTTCCTTGTATGCTTTTCAAGCGGATATAGATTAGCTGCTATAATACACCACGGCAAATAATCTCTTTCCTCTTGATTATCAATTAGAAAAAGTCGAGCTTTTTCTTGCAATGCTATACGTTCCTTTTCGCATTGCAATTTCTGTATTTCCTTTTCATGTCGTGATTGCAACCAATAAATCAAAAAAGAAACTGCTATTGTTGCCACCAGTGACAATACTCCGATTATAATCTGAATTATATCTGCTAATGACATAGGTTCCTCCTTGTAAATGATAATTTAGTTGCAACTTTACAGATTATATATAAAAAAATGTTTTTGGAATCACAAAACACATATATAACAAAACCTCTTGCAGATTTATGTTCCAAAATAGGTAGTGGTGCAACTCCTAAAGGTGGAAAAGCTGCATATTTTGATAAAGGAATATCGCTAATCCGTAGTATGAATGTTTTTGACTATTTCTTTTCGTATCCGGAGTTGGCTCATATCTCTCAAATTCAAGCAAATGCGTTGGCAAATGTGGAAATACAACAGGCAGATGTATTATTTAATATAACTGGAGTATCAGTTACCCGATGTTGTGTAGTTCCTGATGATGTTCTGCCCGCCAGAGTCAACCAACATGTAATGATTATCCGACCATATAAAGGTAAAAATATGAGCTATTATATAATGTGTACTTTATGTACATCTGAAAATAAAGCAAAATTACTTGGTATTGGTCAATCCGGTTCGACTCGTGAAGCAATAAATAAACAAGAACTTGAAAGGTTTGAAATTCCTGTACCTTCAGATGAGGAACTTGAAAGGTTTGGGGAAATAGCCACCAAAATTTATGCTTTAATTTTTTCTAATACAAATGAAATACGAATGCTTTGTGATATGAAAGATACACTTTTAACCAAATTATCAAGCTACTAAATTATCATTTATCTTCTGTTTCAAAGCTATTCTATCGGTTATTGTCTTGTAGGCTTTCACGATTTTTCTCTGCTTTTCAATATCTGGTACTGGAAGTTCCACCTTACACATTTCCTCCCAATCCATTACTTCACGTACACTGCCGTGCGATTTAAAACGAGCATATCTATCAAATTCAGGGCGGCTAAACCACAACATTAAATATTCCGGCAAAAGTTTCTCTGTATCTATCACCTCAAATACTGTATAAACATTGCTTACAAGCCCTTCTTCATAATCTTCAAGCAATGCAATAGCGATTTTATCTCCTCTACGAGAGGTATCTGGTATATATGTGAATTGTCCTTTTTTAACTATCTTATACTTTGTAAAATCTGTCCCAACAGTATTTGCAATAGACTGAATAAACTGCTTTTGTACAGAAACACCTAAGAGATTTTCTTTTTTTCCTTCCTTATTGCGAATATCTACCTGTCGTATATATTCCCCAAGAAATCTGTATCCTTCTTTCATTCCTACCACCTTAACCAATGTATTTTCTATGAGCAATTTTCACATTACTCTGCTTAACCATTGCATATTGCAATGTAGTATCTATTCTTTTATGTCCCAAGAGCTGCTGAAGCTGCTCTATTGGCATTCCTTTGTCTATTGCCATTGTCGCAAGTGTTCGCCTGAATTTATGAGGGTGTACCTTATTTAGTCCCAATCGTTTTCCAAGCTGTCGTAATCTCACTTCAATACCTCCGATATTCATTCGATTATACGGAAATTGTAATGATACAAAAAGTGCCGGATTATCGTCCTTTCGGCTATTCAAGTAGTTCTGCAAATGTATTTTTGTTCTTGCATCAAAATAAACTATTCGCTCTTTATCCCCTTTACCGAAAACAACACATTCTCTTTCGTTAAAATCTATATCCTCACGATTTAGCAACACCATTTCTCCGACACGCATACCCGTTGAGGCAAGCATATCAATCATTGCCAAGTCCCTGAGTTCCTTGCAATTATCCCTCATCAATTCAAGTGCTTCATCAGAGTAGGTTTCTTTAATGTTCGTTCCGGTCTTAACCTTATGTATTCGCCTGACCGGACTTTTCAAAATATAATCCTCGTCCTCAAGCCAAGAGAAAAAACTGGAAAGTATTCGTCTTATATTATCTATCGTAACCTTACTTGATTTTTTCTTAGCCTGATACTCGGTCAAATAGCAACGAATATCGTCGGTCACAATATATTTGATACCCTTTCCAATGCCATCAAGCATCGATTGTATCGTTGCATTATAGTATTTCAAGGTTTTCTCCGAACAGCCTTCAATACGCTTTGCCGATAGGAAAGATTCTACTAAATTCTGTTCTGAAAGTTCCTTATCTCTTTCTGTCTTTGTTACCTCATAATCAAAAAGTGTATGCTGCAACACCTCTTGCAATCTTTCTGTCTGTGCGTTATTCAGGTAAGGTAACATTCCTTGAATAACATCTGTAATTAGGTTCTTTTTCATAGTCAATTCTCCTTTTGTTTTTTAAGAGAACGACTACCAGTGGCAGTCCCTTGTTTTAACTCCCGCCACTGATGGGAGTTCTATTGTAAATGATAATTTAGAAGAAACTGCTCAATCATTGTTTCAGGAGCAATTTGCAGCTTTTTATAATGAAAATGAACTACCAGATGGTTACAGTATTGCTACATTAGATAGTCTTTGTTCAATTAAAGGTGGGAAACGACTCCCTGCCGATGGCGAACTGCTTGATACTCCAACCGCACACCCATATATCCGTGTGCGTGATTTGGGAAGCAATCGGTATGTGTGTCTGACCAATCAATTTCAATATATTGATGAAGAAACACATTCTGCTATATCACGGTATATTGTCAATACTAACGATATTGTTATTTCTATCGTTGGAACTATTGGCTTGATAGGAAAAATACATACTTCGCTCAACAATGCAAACCTTACTGAAAACTGCGTTAAACTGGCTAATATTCATACGGTTACCCCTGATTATCTTTACTATACTCTTTGCTATAAAAAGCAAATAAAAGAGATTGAATTATTAACAGTTGGTGCAGTTCAATCTAAGTTACCGATGTACAATATACAGTCAATGAAAATCCTCGTACCCCCAGCAGAAGTTATAGAGGACTTTCAACATAAATTCGATATATTTAATGAGCAAATCGAAGCAAATACTATCGAAATTCAAAGACTTTATGAATTGCAATCTGTTTTATTGGCAAAGCTGGCATATTAAGCCGCTAAATTATCATTTATCTTCTGTTTCAAATCTATTCTATCGGTTATCGTCTTGTAGGCTTTCACTATTTTTCTCTGCTTTTCAATATCTGGTACTGGAAGTTCCACCATACAAAGCTCATTCCAATCGAAAATCTCTCTTACGCTTCCGTGTGACTTATACCTTGCATAACGGTCAAATTCTGGTCGGCTGAACCAAAGCATAAGATATTCAGGGTCAAGTTCCTCTTTATTTTCAACTTCAAAAACTGTATAAGAGCTTGAAATGATACAATCTTCTTCATCTAAATAAGCAATAGAAATTTTCTCTCCATTTCGTGAAGTAACGGGTCCGTATGCAAACTGTCCCGTTCTGACTATCTTATAATTCGATAAATCAGTTCCTACAATATTTGCGATTGAAGGAATAAATTTTTTACTTATACTTACGCCAAGCAACTTTGTTACGGCTAAATTCTTATTACGCTCGTCCACAAGTCGAATGTAATTGCCTAATATCTTATATCCTTTTTCCATTCCTACCACCTTAACCAATGTATTTTCTATGAGCAATTTTCACATTGCTCTGCTTGACCATTGCATATTGCAATGTCGTATCTATTCTTCTATGCCCCAAGAGCTGCTGAAGCTGCTCTATTGGCATTCCTTTGTCTATTGCCATTGTTGCAAGTGTTCGCCTGAATTTATGAGGGTGTACCTTATTTAATCCCAAGCGTTTTCCAAGCTGTCGTAATCTCACTTCAATACCTCCGATATTCATTCGATTATACGGAGATTGTAATGAAACAAAAAGTGCTGGATTGTCGTCCTTTCGGCTATTTAAGTAATTCTGCAAATGTATTTTTGTTCTTGCATCAAAATATACTATTCGCTCCTTATCGCCTTTGCCGAAAACCACACATTCTCTTTCGTTAAAGTCTATATCCTCACGATTTAGCAACACCATTTCTCCGACACGCATCCCCGTTGAAGCAAGCATATCAATCATCGCCAAGTCCCTGAGTTCTGTGCAATTATCTCTCATCAATTCAAGTGCTTCATCTGAATAAGTTTCCTTAATGTTTGTTCCGGTCTTAACCTTATGTATTCGCCTGACCGGACTTTTCAAAATATAATCCTCGTCCTCAAGCCAAGAGAAAAAACTGGAAAGTATTCGTCTTATATTATCTATCGTAACTTTACTTGATTTTTTCTTTGCTTGATACTCTGTCAAATAACAACGAATGTCGTCAGTTACGATATATTTGATACTCTTTCCAATACCATCAAGCATTGACTGTATCGTTGCATTATAGTATTTCAGAGTTTTCTCAGAACAGCCTTCAATACGCTTTGCCGATAGGAAAGATTCTACTAAATTCTGTTCTGAAAGTTCCTCATCTTTTTTTATCTTTGTTACCTCATAATCAAAAAGTGTATACTGCAACACCTCTTGCAATCTTTCTGTCTGTGCGTTATTCAGATAAGGTAACATTCCTTGAATAACATCAGTGATTAGGTTCTGTTTCATAGTCAATTCTCCTTTTCTTTTTTAAGAGAACGACTACCAGTGGCAGTCCCTTGTTTTAACTCCCGCCACTGATGGGAGTTCTATTGTAAATGATAATTTAGACGATACTGCTCAAACATTGTATCAAAAATATTTTGAGTCCAACTCAGATAAATCTTCTTGGAAACAAGGCACTGTTGGCGATGTGTTGCAACTACAAAGGGGGCATGATTTACCTCGAACTGAAATGACTGGTGGTAAATATCCCGTTGCAGGTTCAACCGGAACAATTGGGTATCATGATGAGTTTACTGCTGAAGCTCCTGTTATTGTAATGGGACGAAGCGGCAATATTGGCAACCCAAGATTGTACCTTTGCAACTGTTGGACACATAACACATCGCTCTATGTAAAACAAATTTATGAAGCAGAACCGTTGTGGGTATTTTATTTGCTCAAAAATCTAAATTATGATGGCTTTGTTGGTGGTAGTGCAGTTCCTACATTAAATCGAAACGATGTTCATGCTTATGGAATAGCAATTCCACCACTTGAATTACAGAAATCTTTCTCCCAAAAGGTTATGAGCCTTATTTATTGCAAAGAAGAAAATCTTTCTGAAATAGAAAAACTGCAAGAATTGCAGAAAATAATTCTTACAACAATGTCAAGCCGCTAAATTATCATTTATCTTCTGCTTTAAAGCAATTCTCTCCGTAATTGCCTTATAACTGTTCACTATTTCAAGCTGGTTTTCAATAGGCGGAATAGGCAATTCTAGTCTGCATATATCATCCCAAGTAATCCCACCACGAACGCTCCCGTCAGTATGTAACCAACAAATTCGGTCAAATTCCGGTCTGCGAAACCACATCATCAGATAATCTTCATTCAAAATGCTGTTATCTACTACCTCAAACATAAAATACGCCGGAGAAACAATAGCAGGTTCTTCTTCATCATACAATGCAACCGGAAGTCGTTCATCACGACCAACGTGCATTGGATTACACGCAAACTTTCCTTTTGTTATCAGTTTATATTTACTCAAATCCGTACCAATGACATTTGCAACCGACGGCATAAAGAACTTGTCTATGTTAATTCCCAAAACTCTGTCTGTTATGCTTTCTCTGTTCCGAGTATCAATCAGTCGGATATGGTTTCCTAAAATATCATAATTCGATTTCATATCCCAACTCCTTAAATACAGCAAGCAAATCTGATTTAGATTTTTCCTCTTGAGCAAGAAGTTCTTTGAGTTCTCCCTGCAATGATTTCATTTTGGTATCAAAGTCGATGTTCTCATCACGGTTGACAAACTCAATATATCTGCTCGGTACAAGAGTAAATCCTTTTTCCTTTACTTCATCAAAAGAAGCAGAATAGCAAAATTCCGGCACATTCTCATAAGTTTCCTCATAGCCTTCCTGCTGCCAGTTATGATATACACTTGTAACTTTGGCTCTATCTTCCTCTGTCAATTCAATGTACTTCTTCTCATAAGGACTGCCCATCTGTCGTAAATCCATAAAGAGTATTTCATCTTCTCGATTACGATAGCGTTTTAGCTTTCCATTCTGTTCCACGACACGAGCCTTTTTATTCTTATTGAGTACCCAAAGGGTAACGCTGATGTCTGTGGTATAGAAAAGGTTTCTCGGAAGAATAATGATTGCTTCTACCAAATGATTTTCTATAAGCTGCTGTCTGATTTTTAACTCTGTACCATCATCAGATAATGCACCATTGGCAAGCAAGAAACCTGCTACACCGTTTTGAGAGAGTTTGGAAACAATATTCAGTATCCAACCATAGTTTGCATTACTTGTCGGCGGAACTTCATAGCCGTTCCAACGAGGGTCATCTACAAGCTCATTTTCGGCTCTCCACTGCTTCTGATTGAAAGGCGGGTTTGCCATAATGAAATCTGCTTTAAGGTCTTTGTGCTGGTCATTGGTAAATGTATTGGCTGCCATTTCTCCAAGATTTGCAGAAATACCACGGATAGCTAAGTTCATTTTTGCCAGTTTGAAAGTGGTATTTGTGTATTCCTGACCGTAAATAGACACTTTCTTTTTATTACCGCTGTGTGCTTCTACGAACTTGATGGACTGCACAAACATACCGCCCGAACCGCAACAAGGGTCATAAAGTATTCCATCGTAAGGCTCAAGCATTTCGGCAATCAGGTTTACAATACACTTTGGTGTGTAGAACTCTCCTTTACCTTTTCCTTCTGCAAGAGCGAACTTACTAAGAAAATACTCATATACACGACCTATAATGTCGTTCTCTTTATCATCAGTGTTGATACGATTGATTTCATCAAGCAAAGAAGCCAACTTTGCCGTATCAATATGTAAGCGGGAGTAATAGTTATCCGGCAAAGCACCTTTCAGTGCCGGGTTGTTCTTTTCAATCGTATAAAGTGCTGTATCTATCTTCAGGGCAATATCGTCCTGCTTTGCATTTTCAATAATGTACTTCCAACGGCTTTCTTCAGGAAGATAGAATACATTTTCCTGAGTATAAAACGGCTTCATATCCGCATACTTTTCGCCGTGTGTAGAAATAATCTTATTACGGCATTCCTCAAACTTGTCACTGGCAAATTTAAGGAAGAATAAACTCAGAACAACGTGCTTATACTCCGCAGGCTCAACAGAACCTCTCAGTTTATCAGCACTTTTCCAAAGTGCTTCTTCCATTGATATTTCTTTCTTTGGTTTAGCAGCCCTTGCCATCTATAATTACCTCCGTGTTTTAATCTTCGTCTAAAATAACTTCGCATATATCTCCAATATCACAATGAAACACCTGACATATCCTCATCAGTACTTCAAGAGATACTGGCTCATTCTTATTTATCTTCGTTGCAGCGTATGATGTAATTTCGGCTGCACGCATTAAATCCTGTCTTTTCATTTGATTGTCAATCATAAGTTTTTGAAGTTTGTTATAGCATATCTTCATCAGTAACACCTCTTCATCTTATAATTCTTCTTCGTTACAGTTAACCATTTAACATTATATATTAAATTTTCAGGCATTTCAAGATTTCAGACAGAAATGTAACCTTTCAGACACTAAGGTGTCACTTTTTGCAAACACCTAATGCAACTCTTCTAAAGAATAATAAAAAAGAGATGCCGAAGCACCTCAATTATACATTCTATTATTAACATTCAACGCAATCATTGCTATGACCTTTTCTATCGGCGGCTCTTTTCCGTCCGGTGCAACTGCTTTCCAAAAAGCGATTGCTTCCGGTTCAGCACTTTTCATTGCTTCCCGAATGGCAAACTTCATTTCCTCTTTTACTGCTTTTTCGGTTGTTCCATTTTCTTTTGCTATTTGTCTGAAAATGTCGTTCACTTCTACTTCCTCCTATGTCTATTAGTATGTGTCTATCACTGACAGTTGTTGTTATAGCATATTCTCTCTGTCGAAGTCCCGAAAAATTTGTCGATAGCAGAAATTTTTTATACCGAAAAAAGAAAGCTCGTCGATTAGGACGAACTTCTGTGTTTTATGGAAGTATTTGCTTTGATTGCTTCACAAGTGTATCTATAACTTCATAAATTCTGTTTCTATCTTCAGGAGCAAGTTTTTCAAGCTTCTCATTAAGCATTGAGTTCTTGACTGTATATCCCGTTTCCAGGACATCAGTAAGAACCATATCCGATGATACACCTAAAGCATTTACTATCTTTATGAAAGTTTCGAGTGACGGAATTTTCTCTCCACGCTCAACCATACCAATATAATTTGTTGTCAAATCTGTTTTCTCAGCCAAATCTTCTTGGCGTAATTTCCTCGCAAGTCGGAACTTTCTTATATTCTTGCCGATTGTATCGAGCTTCATCACATCACCTCCCTTAGTGTGTTTCCATAACTAATAGTATAGGTTAAGTTGATTTCAAATCACACGCACCCAAAGGAAGTCAAACCAACTATTAGTGATGATTCCAAACTGTTTTTATGTTATACTATAAAAGTAGTAATTCACGATTGTTAATGGCGAAAGACAAATCACAACCCAAGAGCCAAGTTAAACAATCTCCATAGAATAAACTTAGGGGTAAAAAGGAATGGACGAACAAAAGATAATATTCAGTAATCGGTTTGAAAAAGAGAAATTTGAGGATTACAAAACAGATTTGGGAACTGGCAACACAATCACTCCTGACTTTACGGAAGCTGATGATTTTTTAAAATTTATACAGAAGAACCGCAGAAGTGTTCCAAGTAAAGAGCGAATTGCTGACAAGGATAAATTTATCAAAACCGTTTACGAACTATCCAATAGCTTTGAAATTGACGCTGACCTGATAGAATTTGCCGAGGGATATATCGCCAACATCTATGTAGATTATGCCTGCTACACTGGATATATCAAGAAGCTGTTAGCAATTCTTTTTATCCTTGCCGATGATATTTCCTTTTTAGACGGCAGTAAAGAAAATGCCGATATGCTTTTTAGCTTCACTTATCACACACACCATATTTTCCTGAATAACAGAGAAACAACTGATTTCTCATAATGTACCCGATGGCTACTCAACTGAGCAGCCATCTTTTCAATTTTCCAGACACCGTCTGGAATTTTTAATATGCCGGAATACCGTATCCATAGATATTGCTGCTTCCGACTGCGTACTGTCTTTGCTTGCAGGCGTCGCCTGAGTTGCCCTCTACGGTATAAACTGTGCCATTCTCACACTTCTCTACGATACCAACGTGGTCTGTTGTACCGTCGCCTTCCCAATCAAAGAAGATAATATCTCCTACCTTTGGTTCATAAGTGCGGTCTTGCCATTTCCCATTTGACTTAAACCAGTTTGCACCATCCACGCAACCTGCAAATTTCGGAACAAGTCCGCTTTCAATATACCCGCATTGGTCAGCACACCAAGATACGAAGCAGGCACACCATTCCACTCGACTATTAAAGCCGTACCAGCTCCAGTAAGGTTGTCCGCCCTGATTGCCTAGCTGTGTCAAGGCAACCTCAACAATCGCCTGATTACCTCCGGCAGTAAAGGCTCGCCCATACGGATAGTATCTCAAAACGTGAGCCGGATATTGGGTATCTCCATAACTGTCCCAACCAAGCCTTTGTGCCTGCTGAGTGGAAAACTCCACTGCATTGGCATAAGAATAACCGCCATACTTTGTTTTTGCCCAAGAAATATACCCATTACCGAAGTTGTAGCCTTGCAAGGCAAGTTTGATATGCTCCATATCTATCGGACTTTCCACTTCTGCCGAAGTAAGAGCCGCTTTCAATTCCTGAACTCCACACTGGATAGAATATTCAGGGTCTTTAATTCCATTAGGTTCGTGCGGATACCTTGTATTGAAACTTCCCTCTGCTGCCTGCATAGGGTCAAGTCCTCTGCCACCGCTTTCCTGCATCATAACCGCCTTGATAAGTTCCACATACTCAGGAATGCCGTACTCTTTGGCATACTTCTGTATGATGGGTTCATAGGCTTCTACCTCTGCACTTACCGGAGTATAGGAATTACTGTCACTTCCTCCTCCAAACATTGCTACGGCAGCACCAAACAGCACGACAATCATAATAATCAGAACCGCTATCCAACCGCCTGCGGCGATTGCTGCTACAAGTGCTTTTGTCCCTGCAATAATCGCTTTGACTGTCGCAACAGTAGCTTTCGCTGTGGCTTTAACGGTATCTGCTGTGGCTTTCGCCGCTTTCTTTGCCGTCTGAGCCGCTTTCTGTGTTGCTTTGGCTGTTGTTTTTGCTGTTTTCTGTGCTATAATGGCAGCTTCTTTGGTGGTCTTAATAGAAGTCTTTGCCGTTTGTTCTGCGGTCTTGACCGACCTTTGAACAGTATTGGTTGCACCTTTCGATACGGTCTTGACTGTCGTATTTCCTGCCGACCTTGCAGACTGTTTAATTGTTTTCTCCGTACGCTCCAGAGTTCGGATGCTCTGTTTTCCGACAGGATTGACCGATTGTTTCTGAAGCTGTTTCTCTGCACGCTTGGTCTTGAAATTCTCAATTCCCGTTTTGGCTTTCTGATAATTCTGCCTTGTTTCACGCACACCCCATCTGCCGACTTTATCCGCACGGTATGCAGTTTCGTGAACAGCCCTATCCGTTGCCGCTTCGATTTTATCGGAAGCATATTCCTCTGCGGAATTTTCCGAAGCATTGGTGGAATGTTCTGCCTTATCTTTCGTCATCACATAGGCTTTCTTCATTCGCTCCGTGGCAACTGCTGCCTTATTTATGGTCTTGATTGTACCTTTGCTTGTATCTCTTGTTTTTATATCAGCCATCGGTTTCCTCCTTTCTCGAAAAATAATAGAGAGTGGGGTTTAATCCACTCTCTTAGCGACAACAACAAGCCTGCCATTGTTTCTTGAATATTCACAAGTAGAAAGAGAAATCAGCTTGTCGCCATATTCTGCCGATACTCCGGTATCATACAAAGAAAGTTCCTTGCACTTAACAACATACGCATCAAACTCTGCCGCATTTTCTGCGTCCGTAAACTCATAATACTTAAAGCTATCGGAGCTGTCTGTATAAACGACTGTCTTAAAGACTGCAATCACTTCATACCGGTGTCTGTCCGTCAGTGTATCAAAGGTAATCGTCTTATGACCTTCCCAAAAGCTCTTGTTTCTGTACTTCATCAGTCCCGTAAACATCGAGCCGTCATTCATATGGTGTCCGTATATAATGATGTTGTCTGAAGGTTTCTGCACATCACAATTTTCCTGCACATATGGACAGCCATAAGCGGAATAGGTCTTATCAAACTTGTGCTTCAGGTAGAAGTTCGGCTCATTTACAGACTGCACGACCGGATAGTTGATATTGGTATCCTCAACCTTTATCCAACCCACCATATCCTCATTCTGCCGATAGAGTTCAAGATATTCCGCAAGATAGTCCTTATCTTCCGAAAACGTCACGCCCTCATTTTCCTTTTGCGGCTCGTCCTCCACAACCTCCGCAAGGTTATCATAGACTTCATTCTGCTTGGCAGAGTCAATGTGATTACGGATAATAAAGAAGGTGCTTACAGACAACACTACCGTAAACACCATTGCAATAATAATATAGATTTTTCTGCTCATTTTCTCTTACCTTTCCATATCATTTCTCTTAGGTGGAGTCAAATCTCTGCAATACTCCGGATACCTCAACTTGATACCCTCCATAAAATACGGAGCATATCCGCAACAGAACAGTTCCTCCGGTGTATAGAGATTTTCCCTGCCTTCTTCCGTAAATCCATTCCAGAGATTAAAGGCAAGGTGGCAGACCTTGACTGTGCCACTTGTCTGCCAACCGCCGTGCATACCTTCCGGTATGATGCAATCCCTCTTAAAATCAAACATCTTTCCGATGTTCATTCTTGTTTCTTCTGAAATACCCATCACATAGAAAAATGCTCTGTGATAGCAGTCGTTGACTTTGCACTTATCCAGATTTTCCAATACAAAATCTCTGTGTTCAGCATTGCGAAATTGAATCTTAGACATTGTAAATCCCTCCTTATGCTTCGCCTGGTTTGGTTGTCATCAGTTTATAAAGTTTCGTGTTCTTAGGGAATTTGTTTGCAAACGGTACAAGCGAACTTCCCACCTTGATAAGTCCGTGTCCTGCTTCCACATTCGTGATATAGGACATCTGGAGGTCAGAAATGTTCAGAAGTTTTGCAAGCTCAAGCCTGTCTGTGGAAGCCTGATTCAGCATAATGATGAACTCTGAGTTTGCAAGCATTGTTCTCGCTGTGTGGCTCTGCAAAAGGTCATCGACATTCTGAGTGATTCCACTTGCGTATGCACCGTATTTTCTCACACGCTTCCACAAGGTAAAGAGGAAGTTTGCAGAGTATTCGTGCTGGAACAGAAGATAAATCTCATCAATGAAGATAAAGGTGTTCTTACCCTTTGCACGGTTCTGTGTGATACGGTTCAGGATAGAGTCAAGGACAACAAGCATACCAATCGGCATAAGCTGTTTACCCAAATCAAGAATGTCATAGCAGATAAGGCGATTATTGGTATCCACATTCGTCTGCTTTGCAAAAGTGTTCAGAGAACCATGCGTAAAAAGCTCAATGGCAAGTGCCAGTTCCTTTGCTTCCGGTTCGTCCTGCTGCAAAAGTTCTGCCCTGAAATCCTGCAAGGTCGGTATATGTCCCTGATAATCATTCTGCTGATAACTGCGGTACACGCTTGCCGTGCAACGGTCAATGATAGACTTCTGCTTTGCTCCGAGATTTGTTCCGCCGATAAGCTGTTCACAAAGGGACATAATAAACTCGGATTTCAAAATGACAGGGTTTGCACCGTCGCCGTAATCCTTATTCATATCCATTGCATTGATGTGATTGTCGGAAGTAGCAGAAATATTGATTACTTCTCCGCCCATCGCATTGACAAGCTGTGAATACTCTCGTTCAGGGTCGATGATGATAATATCCGCATCTGAAGAAAGCACCTGATTGATGATTTCTCCCTTTGCCGCAAATGACTTACCGCCACCAGATACACCGAGAATAAAGGAGTTACCATTCAAAAGCTGCTTACGGTCTGCGATAATCATATTTTTGCTGATAACATTCTGACCGTAATAGATACCGTTCTCGTGGAAAATATCCTGCACCCTGAATGGGATAAATACCGAAAGGCTCTCTGTTGTAAGTGTTCTGAACGCATCAATCTTTCTTGTTCCAAACGGCATTACCGTATTGAGTCCATCTACCTGCTGAAATCTCAGTGTTGCAAACTGGCAAAGATGTTTTCTTGCTGTGGTAAGCAACGCTTCCGTATCATTCTCAAGCTGTTCCTTACTGTCTGCTGTAATAACCATTGTGATAACAGCGAACATCATTCTTTGGTCACGGGTCGTAAGGTCATCGAGGAACTCTTTCATTTCTTTCTTCTGCTGCTCCATATCATACGGAACAGTTGCAGAGAAGTTGTTATTGGCATTCTGCCTACGCTGCCAGTTTGTGATATTGGTTTCCACACCAAGCAGACGGTTCTCTGCTTCCTTTACTGCTTCATCAGTTGGAACGGGAACAATATCAATGGACATCATCAGATTTCTGTTCATATCCGTAAGTTCCGCTACCATACTGTCTTTGATATAGGACGCATATTCACGAAGAAAAAGGACTCTTCCATAACGGTTTCCCATCTTGAAATAGTCCTTTTCAAATTCCATTGTGTCGGGGCAGATATAATCCTTAAAATCGTGTCCCTTTTTTCTTGTTTCCTTAATATCAAAGTGAAAAGAACTTTCGTCTCCCACACGATAGAAGTCGTGGAAAATACGAAGTCTTTCGTCTGTTTCCAGTTCCACACACTTACTTCCAAGCCTGCCGAAGTGAGCAATCAAATCTGCACCGACACGGGCAAAATATGTTCTTGCGTCCTCCACGCTCTTTTTATTGATGGAAATGGTAATATACTTATCCTGAACAATGGAGTTTGCACCCGTTGCCTTATCAAGAAGCATTTTGTTATATTCCTCTCGATACTCGTCCAGATTATCTCCGGTTGTCGGAATAAGGATTGTCTGCTCAAAATCCAGTCTGTTGAGCCGACGATTATTGATTGTGATTTTTGTCGTTGCACCACTGTCAAGAGAGTTCAGAAGTTCGGAATATTCAAGGAACATCGCTTCCTTATCCTCACGGCTCGCCACTGCATAGTTAATATCCGTAAAGCGGTAGGTCTTTGAATATTTATCCTTTCCCACTTTGAAAATGCCATCATCAAAGATAGCTGCCACGGGAATCACGTCCTGCACCCCTTTCGGTACAACAAATTTTTCTTTATCCTGCTTAAACAAATTTGTAAGAGTCTTAATCATTTGACTTCAATACCTCCTTCTGCTTCTGTTCAATGCTTGGCTTCATCAGTTCGTAATAAACATTGGTGGAGTGAAATACCAGCTTCTTCGGCATTAAAAACTCCGATTTTATCCACGCATAGATTGCTTTCTCTGCGGTCATACCGTTGTACTTCACAAAGCCCAGTGCCGCAAACGGTGCAGCACCCAAAATGCACACCCACGATACGGTTTCCGTGCCAACATACGGTCTGAGCAAGAAATACAGTCCTACCGCAACGCCACAAGCGAGAACAGAAAAAATGAACTGTCTGAGCGACAGTCCAAAAAACATTGACTCTGTATAATTTCTGATTTCTCGGTTAATTTTTACTTCCATATCTGTTTCCTTTCCTGCGGTTTCGGTCTTTCTCCCTCACGCATTTATCATTCAGGCAAAAGACTTTGCCTTTTCGTTTACCGCCATAGTAAACGCATTTCTTACAATCTCTTTGGTTCATCTCAAAATCTCTCCTTAAAGTCCCATCATCTCTCGGATAATACGGTCAGACATTTTCACTGCACCGACAAGAACAAGCATATTAAATACCAGTTCCCCAATATATGCCCACACTTGCGTAACTGCTGCTGCGTCAGGATTCACTACTGGCGGCGATGAAGCAAATACGGAGAAAATAATACAAGCAAGTACAATGACTGCCCCTTCAAGCAGAACTGCACAATAGCTCTTGATAAAACTCTTGCCGACATTCTGTGTCGGTTCTCCTGCAAATGTGGAAAGCGGTATCGGTGCAAGTGCTGTGTACATATACAACTTGAAAAATCGTCCATACACTGTCATTATCAGAATAAACGACAGCACCGTGATAAATAATCCTCCAATAAGCGTTACCGCCCACAAAGGGATACTCTCGAAAAATCCGCAATCCTCTATGGTCGTTACCATCTCTGCGGGCAAAGTCGTCTGTTCCGGAGTTCCAAATCCGGCAGCATTTATAATGGTTGAAATCGTACCTTGCACGATATTAAATAATGCAAGCATAAGCTCCATTCCGTATGTGATAACACCTTTCGCCAGTGCAAAACGAACAAAGAGTTTCAGAGCGTGTTCCGGTTTCTTCACATCTGTAAAACTTCCGCAGGTCTTTACCATACCTATCACGAAAAACAATACAAGCAAGGCAAGCCCGATAGCCTGAACCGCACCGTTGATGTCAACGATAACCTTCCAGATATTCCCGCCCTTAAAGTTCTGCGGTGTAGTTGTGATGAGCGTCCATATTTCTGACAGTTTCTCATTCCAAGTTTCAAGGGCATTTTCAAGATTTTGAACTACCCAGTTATCACTCATTCAAAGCACCTCCTTACAATTAAGGGGTGTACCTTAACTTGGCACACCCCTCGATAACTGTGTAACTCTTATCTTAGCCTGTGATAAGAGTAAGGATTTCTTTCGCAAAAGTGATAATGACACCACCCGCAAGAGTCAGGAAGCCATTGGCTCTCTGAGAAGGGTCGTGAGATTTGAGTGAAAGACCGACCTGCACGATACCAAAGCCAAGCAAAATCATACCGATGGCACGGATAAGTCCGAAGATAAAATCGGACAGATTATTGACTACGGTAAGCGGGTCATTCGCTGCAAATGCAGTCGTTGTCATTCCAAGTGCCAACGCACCGACAATGACCATTGTGCAGTAAGCACGGAAGCCTTTCTTAACCTTTCCGGTCATAGGCAGTTTCTTTGTTTCCTGAATGTCAGTTGCTTTTTTCTTAAAAATAGTCATAGTTGAATACCTCCAAAATTTAATTTGTTTGATTGTTTATGAACAGAGCTTCCATCTCCTCCTCGGAAAGAAGTTCCCAGTTCGTTTCTTCCATTTCCTTTTCAGGAAGTGTTGCAGGGTCAATGTCCCAAATGGCAATCGAAGCAATATCTTTTGTGACTTCTCCATGCTTATAAGGACTCGCCTTTCCGTCTGTGGTAAGTGCCACATTCGGGTGTTTCATAATGTCATATTTGAAATCCATAATGGGTCTTTCCCCACGGATAAACAAAATAGCGTACTGATTATCGAGCATACGCACCTCATCAGGGGTAAGTAACTCTCTGCCGCTAATCTGATAGTTGGTGGAATAATTACCGCTTCTTCCGGTACTCTTTCCGAACGTGTTGGTATCAATGGTTTCCTTGCCCAACAGCTCCGACACATATTTATGGGTTGACTGCTCATTTCCACCAAGGTAAAGAAATTCATCGCAGTTACCCACAATGCTCTCCCACTGTTTTTCAAACAAGGCTTTAAGCTGTGCCAAGTTCTGTAAGATGATGCTTACAGATATCCCACGGGAACGCATAACCGACAGTATCTTGTCGAAGTCGTCCGGCAGTGAAACATTGGCAAATTCGTCCATCATAAAATGAACAGGCATCGGCAAACAGCCGCCGTGGATATGGTCGGCTGCATAAAACAACTGCTGAAAGAGCTGTGTGTAAAGAATGGATACCAAGAAGTTGAAACTGGAGTCGTTATCCGGTATCAGTGCAAACAGAGCCACCTTTTTCTCTCCGAGTGACTGCAAATCCAGTTCATCGGCAGAAGTAAGAGCAGCAAGACTCTCCAAGTTGAACTTTTCAAGCCTTGCTGCAAGGGTTATCTGTATGGATTTTAATGTTTTGGAAGAACCGGAATGATAAGAGTGGTAATACTTCAAAGCAATGTGGTCAGGATTATCTATCATCAAATCTGAAAACAGATTATCAAGCGGAGAAGGACTTGGGTCGTCCTCGTCCTCAATCGCCCCGGCTCTGAGCATTTCCATTACCATTGCAAAATTCTGTTCTTCCGGCGGTGCTTCATAATGCAGATAAAATACAAGTGCAAGCAGAAGCATTGACGCTGCCGTATCCCAAAATGGGTCATTGCTCTGTGAACCTTTCGGAGTGGTACTCTTAAAAAGATTGGTTACGAGCTTCTGCACATCATTGTCATTCTGCAAATAAACAAAAGGATTGTAACAATGGCTTTTCTCCATTGAAATCAAATCAAGCACACGCACTTCGTAACCTTTCTTCTCAAGAAGATGTCCCGTATCTCGCAGGATTTCCCCTTTCGGGTCTAATATCACATAGCTGTTTCTTGCAGCGTTCATAATATTAGGCTTTGCATAAAATCTTGTCTTACCTGCACCGGAGCCACCGCACACAAGCGTATTCAGATTTCGTCTGTGCTTCTTGGCATTAAGTCCAATGCACACATTCTGAGTCATCAGCTTATTTTCTGACAGCGGCTTTTGTCGGTACTTTTTATCAATGGCTCTGACATTGCCCCATTTGGCAGAACCGTGTTCCTCTCGTCTGCGGTAATTCTTTCTTGTTGAGAAATAAATCCCGATACCCATTCCATAGCATAAAAGTAAAATGAGGACAGTTTTTAAGCTGTCCCCACATAATTTTATGGAAAATGGATTATCAAAGAGTGTCGCAAGATTGGCTGCTATCTCCGGCAATCCTCCGCTTATGGAAGGTGCAATCAGAAGTGCCAGCCATATGACCGGAACGATACCGACAATGGATAAAATAATGGCAGTCTGCCTGTCATTATCTCGCTTCATCTGAGCGTTTCCTTTCAATTACTTTGAACTTTTTCAATGGGGCATTTCCGACTTTTACAAGCAGGTCGTCTACTGCATCTGCGGACTTGCCTTCCTCCATCAACTTTGTTTTCTCATCGTTTAAGGAGCGAATGACAACACCGTGTTCGTAATCGTCCAAAGCAATGTGGTAGAGTTTTTCTTTTTCCATATCTGCCCTCCGTTATCTCTCATAGTCCTTTGAACGCTCCTGCTTTTTGCGGAACATTTCATCAGAGATATGACTATGAATTTCTGCCATTGCATTTCGGGTCTTGGAAAGCTCCGCACGGATTTCTTTCGGCTCTTTGGAAGCCAGTCCCTCCGGAATACGGTTAATCGCAAAGTTCTGTGTATCTACGCCATACTTCTTGCAAAGCATATATCCGATACACACTGCCTGAAATCCCATATCCCTGCGGCTGTAACTTTCACTGTTGATAGAAAGCTGTGCGTGTCCGAGTTCCTGAGCGACACACTGAGCAACCGCTACGCTGTCACCCACATTACGCTTCACATACAAGGTCTGCTTTTCATTATTATAGAAAGCTGCCATATTCGGATACGGAAGTTCATCGGTTGACGCAACCTCCACCGGAGATACATCAAGCATTGTCGTGATAAGTGCTTTCGGGTCACGGTTTGCTGATACCGCCGGAGCTTTTCTTCCATTTGTCTGTGTAACATCAAATACCTTTTTGACATTGTAGGAAATACCCGGAGAGCCATCTGCTCTTGTATATTCCACTGGTTCAAGAATAGAAACACTCTTTGCCCCTTTGGTAATCTTCACATTGTCCTTACCCCAATCATTAAAATCTTTAAGCTGTGTTGCCTGCGGATACTGACTGTAAATAAGGAGAGCATTTGCTGCGGAATATCTGTCCATTCGACTCTGCGTATCAAGAAAGCTCTTGAACTTCTCAGAGTCACTCACAATCTCACGGGCAGCGTCATCAATCATCTGATAGATCTTTTCTTTTTCTGCTCGCTTCTTTTCCGCATACTCCTCTTTAGATAATCTTGGCTGATTACCGCCAGCCTTTGCGGGTTTGAAATCATTTGTCATAGTGAATTACCTCTCTTTTGTTTTGGGTTTCTTCTTCGGCTGACGGTGTACCGTCTGACCGTTTTTCTGCTGCGGCTTCTTGCCATCTTTCTTAACCTCCGGCTCTTTACGCTCTGCTTCTTTTTGCTGTTTTGCCTGTGCCTTATAACGGTCAAGTTTCTCTTTGACCGATGGCTTTTCCACTGGCTTTGCAACACCCTTATCAGATTGCGTTTCTACCGGCTCTGAGTTTTGCCTTGACAGAGGGCTTTTGTCTGTTTTGGCGACTGAGGGGTTTGCGTTTGCTCGCTCCTCTTTCTGCATTGGATTTCTGACCGCTTCTTCCATAATGATTTCACTCTTGGATTTGGTCGGCTTTTCTTTTTCAACCGCTTCACGGTCTGCGATAGCTTTCTCTGCTTCACTGACAATCGAAGCCTTATCCACCTTGCCAAGTTCAAATCTTTCAACGATACGCTGAATTTTAGAAGCGTCCTCTGCTCTTGCAATAATATCTACCGGAGCATTCTCTCCCTTTGTGTTCTTATCTCTGAGGACACAATAAAGAACGCCATAGCGTTTTGCCTGTTCGGTAAACTTCTTCAAATCCTTTTGCGGAATGGAAAAGACTTTCAGCTCCTTGCCTGACTTAATCATATTGGTAAGCCTTGCTTTGCCCTTCGTCTTTTGCTCCTGCTTCAGAACCGATACCAAAAGCAATGCGATATTCTTCGCCGCCGAACCGCTTAATCTTGCAGCAACTTCAAATCCTTCAAGCGAAAGCCTAACGACCTGCTCTGCTGCGTCACCACCGTTGTTCATAGCGTGATTTCTCCTTTCTCTGCTGTTTTTGTTCCTCTGTTTCGATATGCTCAAGGTTTTCTTCCATAACCTTTGACCTCTCCGCAATATCCTCGCAGAGTTTTACTTCTCGTCGGAGTTTTTTCAATTCTCCATTGATAGAAGCGATTTCATCTTTTGCCGCCTGAAGCTGACCATCATCAATATTTGTTCTTATCTTTTTTCGGAGATGTGTTCTTCCGGCAACAAGATTTTTCATCTGCTCCTCTAAGGAAGTCTTATATGAAAAAAGCTGTTCGTCCGTGGAAATATTTTCTCGTCCGAGCAGCCTTACTTCATCAGTAATCTTATCGAGCTTCATTAAATCATCTTTCAAGAGATAATGAAGCCTTGCGTTATTCTGTTTCTTATACTTTGGCAGATAACCGAGTCTGTAACAGTAATACAGATACAGCCCATAAAGTCCGCCTTTCTTTTTCAGCTTCTGTCCTCTGGTCTGCATACGGTACTGTCTTGGTTTATAAGTCGCCCTCTGGAACGGCTCAATTTCTGCCCATCTATCACGATTTTCTTTGATACGCTCTACAATCCGGTCATTGGTATAATCAGCTCCGAGATTTTTCAGTCGTATCGGCTTATCGTATCCCTTTGGAATGACCGTCCAATATTTTCGGCTTGGACTCAGGTTATAGGCATATCCCATTTCCTTGAGTGCAAACTGAAATTCTTTCAGGGTCTTGCTGTGGTCGATAGCATAATCAATGGCTTCTTTTGCAACCGAGTAGCGTGTCGGCATACCTGCCTTTTCTTTCATCGTCAGATAATCCGACTGCTTACTGCGGTTCGGATTCGGGTCATAGTAAAGTCCGTACTTCTCACAAATCCTGTCTGCAACTTTTCGGAATTTGAACCACGCTTTTTCCTCTCCCCATAAATGTTTCCCATCGACGAAAGAAATAGAGTTGATGACAAAATGACAGTGCAGGTGCTTTGTGTTCAGGTGGGTTGTCACAACGACTTGAAATCTTTTACCCCACACTTCATTTGCAAACTCCATTCCGATTTTCTGTGCCATCTCAGGAGATATATCTGTTTCCTTGAAACTCAAATATCCGTGATAGGCTTGGATACCGTCTGTCTTTTGGTACTGCTCCTTAACCGTTATGAACTGGTCACGGGCAATCGCCACATTACAGTTGATACCCTCAACATAGAACTCACGCTCTGTTTTTTCCTCGTCCTTTGCATAAGCAATAACATCTGCAAGAGCCTGATACTGTTCCGGCGAAAACTCCCTTTTGATTTTTGCAGAAGTCTTTTCGGGATTGGTCGCATAGTCAATGACCTGACCGAGCCTTTCTGTAACCGACCACAACTTTGTTACTGCCATTTCATTTCGCTCTGATTTGGACGAAGATATGTCCTCTCAATCTCTGACTGGAACTTATTCCACTTCGCAGCTTCATTCTTCAGCATAGGTGCGTCAATGAAACCAAGCGTATTAGCTTTAGCCGCAAGCTGATTGATGTTATTACCGATAGAGGACAGTTCCCTCATCACATCATAGAAGCGGTCATCGGGTTTCTCTTTCGGTTCGTAACCTCTGATAAGTAAACGGATAAGTCCTGCTTCGGAAAGGCAAGCCTTCTTTGCCTTTGCTGCCAAATCCTGTGCTTCCTTGCGGTTAAAGCGTACAATCTTCTGAATGTTTCTCTTTCTCATAATCGGTATCTTCCTTTCTCTTTACTCTGCAATCTTTGTTAATCTGGAATAAGCACATCATCGTAACGCCAAGACAACTGCCGAGCAGTGTCCCGGCGGCGATAAGTAATAACTCTCTCAAATCAAGTTCTCCTTTCTCACGGGGTATTAGGGGCAACCCCTAACGAGCCTTTTACCGTTTGGGAAACTGTGTTTATCCAAATGGTCTGCTCGCTAAGAATAAACATCTCCTCCGGGTTGCCCCGTTCTCAGTCTACTATCTCTCATAATCCTTTGATTTCGGCTTAAAAGGTTCAGCCACGATATTACCGCCCACTTCCTTAGAAAAGCGTTCAGGATACTTGAACTGTTCCTTGTATTTCTTCATCATATCGTCCGGCAAGCTCTGAAAACTCTCACTCTCAGGCGGTGCATAACAGATAAAGAATTTGCCGCAGATAATATCTACCATCTCTTTCTTATCATTGTCCTGCACATAAACTGCACGGTTAAGCGGAAGTCCTCTCATCTTTCCTTCCTCATTACAGATGATTGCAACGTCATCGTCATAGGGCATATATTCCTCAATGTCCCCGCCGACAACCTCCTGCATTGCTTCCAGACTGTCGTCGATTACAATTTCCTTCGGGTACTTTTCCGGTTCTACCAAGAGAACTTTAATCTTAGAATCATTCATCGTTCTTCATTCCTTTCGTGTGTTTTTTTATTGTAAATTCCCATCCGCATACAAAGAAAATCGTTGAAGTCCTTACCTACTTTTGGTGGCTCATCAACGATTTCATACTTATCCGGCAGAATAGTTTTTAAGGTCTGTGCTGCCTTTCTGCCCGCTATATCATTGTCAAAATGGATACGGATTTTCCTGACAGATGGGTTACTGTCAAGATACTTTTCCAGTGCAATCGGCACTTTACTGTCCTCAATTTTCTTTGCCGGAGAATACACCCCGGACAGCGAAACAAAGCTCATTTCTTTCCAATCCTTCCCGTTCAGCTTCGCAAGTGTGGCATAGGATAACAAGTCAATGGCACACTCAAAGAGGTGTACTTCCTCCAAGTTTTCCTTACCAAGCCGAAAAGAATAATCTTTTTTACTGCCACTGCAATCGCCCATAATCCTACGCTTATTCGTGGAACGGTAGGCTGCATATTTCGGTTCTTTCTTCTCGTCATAGCCTACAAACACAACGTTGTGATACGGCAGGCTCTCAAAGATAAGGTCATTAGAGATACAGTAATTGATGATTTCAAAATCTATTCCTCTCCCGAAAAGATACTCTGTAATCACTCTGTTGGAAGCACATTTTTCAGGGAGAAGAAGCGGTTTATTTTCCTCTTTTGGCTGTGGCTTTTCATAGACCGGAGCCTGAATCGCTGTGTGTCCGATAATGGTTTCCACCGCTTCAAGGAAGCTGTAACCTTTGACCTTAATCAGATAATCCAAAGCACTCCTGCCGCCAATACCTCTCGACCACCATATCCATTTCCCGTTTGAAATTTTCAAACTGTCGTGGGTTCTGGTGCAATAGGTGTTACCTGAAAACTTAACCAGCTCATACGGTTCATAGTTTTTCAGATAAGTTAATAAGTCCATCTGTTTCGCCTGAATGATTAACTCAGGTGCGATAAAAGGCATATCGACCACCGCCTTCCTGTTTATCTCTCATACGATTTCTCCTTTCTGCCGCCGACAGCTTCGCCCTCATCAGGCTCTCCGCCGACAATCTCATTTTCCTTTTTATCCATATTGAGCAGGATATTCAGCTCATCAAGTCGGGCAGTTTTTGCCCTCAATTCTTCCTCCTTTGCAAACGGCTTTTCGATTTCCTGCTTCGCTGTTTCAAACTGCTTCTCCGTATTTTCAAGACTGTTTTTCGTATCAGCAAGTGCTTCCTCAAAGCGTTCTATGCCGTTATCTATTCTCACGATATTACCGTGAGCATCATCGCCAAGCGGTACATCTCTGCTTGTTTCGCCTTTTAATTTCACAACATAATTACGCTGAACCGTATCAAAATACAGTTCCATTTGAAAGCCACGGTACTCGCCAAGTGGTATCGCATCAGGACTGTTCATTGACTTGCAGGCATTGATGATTGCCTGACCTGCTTCGGCTTTTTCGGAATAAGAAACACCCGATACCATCATTCCAAGCGGCTGCTCGTCTATCGGTTTCGGGTGTAATTTTGCTGTTTCAACATCTTTTGTAAGTCCCTCTACACGGGATTTCAGGTAAGCAATCTGTTGTGGGTAGAACTTGATGACCTTATCCTCCAGTCCGTATTTCTCCGATAAGAAATTGGATTTTAACATCTTTAGCTTCTGTACTTGAATGTCTAAGTCCATCTTTTCTTTGATATATGGATTACCTGTTGCAAGCATTTTTATCTCTGCATAGGACAGTGCGGTTTCATCAATATCCTCTGCCGACCTAACCGGAGATTTGCTCGTCATAATCTGACTTGCGAACTTCTGCTTACCTTCCACAAGCTGATAGAGGTATGCATCAAAGGTCTGCTCTGTTACATAGCGGTAAATATCTACCTGCGGATTTTCATTGCCCTGACGGACAATTCTACCGGAACGCTGCTCCAAATCTGAAGGTCGCCACGGACAATCCACATCGTGAAGTGCGATAAGTTTATCCTGCACATTCGTTCCTGCTCCCATCTTCTGAGTAGAGCCAAGAAGCACCCTGACTTCTCCCTTGCGGGTCTTTTGGAACAGTTCTTTTTTCTTCATATCCGTGTCGGCTTCGTGTATGAACTTCACTTCACTTTCAGGAATACCTCTCTCAATCAGCTTCTTTCTGATGTCGTTATAGACGGAAAATGTGCCGTCATTCTTCGGCGTGGAAAGGTCACAAAACACAAGCTGTGCTGATTTCTTGTCGGCATTTTCTTTCCATATCCGATAGATGTTATCGACGCAGGCATTGATTTTACTGCCCTCAAAATCAGGCAGCATATCGTTTAGCATACGCTGGTCAAGAGCCAGTTTTCTTCCGTCATTCGTGATTTTCAGCATATTATCTACGCTTGAATCCACACCGCCGCCACGCACCTGCTCGGCTCTCTCTGCAAGGGAAGCAACCATTTCTTTCTGCATTTCTGACGGCTTTACTGCAATGTTATGGTACTTTGCTTCCGGTACTGGCAGGTTCAACATATCCGCTGTCTTAATGTCCGCTATCTCCTTGAACATCGCCATTAGTTCAGGCAGGTTATAGAATTTTGCGAACCTTGTCTTTGCTCTGTATCCTGTTCCTTCCGGTGTAAGTTCCACTGCCGTAATGGTTTCTCCGAAAGTGGAAGCCCAGGCGTCAAAGTGCTGCAACCCATTTTTCACAAGTGTGTTGTACTGCAAATATCGCTGTATCGTATAGAGTTCCACCATGCTGTTTGAGATAGGTGTACCCGTTGCGAATACGGTTCCTCGCCCTCCGGTAATCTCGTCAAGGTAACGACACTTCATAAAGAGGTCGGAAGATTTCTGTGCTTCCGTCTGTGCGATACCGCCCACATTACGCATTTTTGTATAAAGATAAAGGTTCTTGTAATAATGGCTTTCATCAACAAAAAGCCTGTCTACACCAAGTTCCTCAAAGGTTACAACATCATCTTTTTTCGTCTGGTCATTGAGTTTATCAAGTTTCTGCCTGATAGATTTCTTTGACTTTTCAAGCTGCTTTATGGAGAAGTTTTCCCCTCGGTTTCGCTTGAGTTCTGCAATTCCTCCGGTTATCTCCTCAAGCTGCTGTTCTAAGATTGCCCTCTGTCTTTCAATGGACATCGGGATTTTTTCAAACTGTGAATGTCCGATGATAACTGCGTCATAATCTCCGGTTGCAATCCTGCCGCAGAACTTTTTACGGTTCTTGGTTTCAAAATCTTTCTTTGTTGCGACAAGGATATTTGCCGCCGGATAGAGCTGCAAATACTCAGCCGCCCATTGTTCGGTCAAGTGATTTGGTACAACAAACAGTGACTTATTACAAAGCCCAAGCCTTTTCGACTCCTGTGCTGCCGCTACCATTTCAAAAGTTTTTCCTGCTCCGACTGCGTGTGCAAGAAGCGTATTTCCTCCGTAAAGAATATGGGCAACCGCATTTTTCTGATGTTCCCTGAGTTCAATTTCAGGGTTCATACCATTGAAGATGATATGACTTCCATCATACTCACGAGGTCTGACGCTATTGAATTTCTCATTATAGGATTTGCAAAGTCTTTCCCTTCGTTCAGGGTCAGACCATATCCAGTCCTGAAATTCCTGCTTAATCATTTCCTGCTTCGACTGAGCAATCGCTGTTTCCTTTTTGTTCAGGACAGCCTTCTTCTTTCCCTCATCATCTTCGATATAATCAAAGATACGCACATCTTTTAAGTTCAGCGTTTCCTCGATAATCTTATAGGCATTGATGCGGGAAGTTCCGTAAGTGTTATATGCCCTTACATTTCCTTTGTCATAGGATTTGCCCTCAATATTCCACTCACTCGTAAATGGGGAGAAGTGAACTTTGATATTCCACTGTGCATAGCGTGGTGTTTCAAGCAAATGAAAGATAAACTCCTGCACATCGTCCGGTGGCAGCCAAGTTGCACCAAGTCGCACGGAAATTTCACTTGCAGTCAGGTCTTTCGGTTGCACCTTTTGAAGTGCTTCTACATTGACCTTATAATCTTCCGGATAGAGTTCTGCCGACTTCTTTGCAATCCTCAGCTTTTCCCTGACATTACCCGAAAGGTATTCATCAGCCATCAGATACTTCGGTTCGTAAGAATTTCCATACTCATAAAGCGGGTTTAGGAAGATAACACCCTTTAAGTCCTCAAAGATTTCATTCTCCGATTTACCGGAAAGCTCCATCATATAGTCCATATCAATCGTGGCTTTTTCTCCAAGAGATACCGCCAACGCTTCGCTTGCCGTATCAACAGAAGTAACCGGAGTATGCGGCTTAATTGTCCTCTTAGAAAACATATCAGCCTTACGTTCCAGTTCTCCGTCCTCTCCGATTATCTCCAATGCAGAAAGCAAAGAGAATGAACTGTCCTGCGAAAAAGCAGAGGTATTTGCACGGCTGTTAATGAGTCCGTACTTACCTGAAAAGGTATCATAAAGTCTGTTTAATCTCTCCTGCTCCGCTTTTATTTCGCTGTCAGGGTAATCTTCTGTCTGCAATTCAATCAGCGTTCTGACGGAATTTCTAATGGCAATCATACCCTTAATTCGGTTCTCTGCGGTTGCCGACACCTCCACCGGAGTCATACGGGAATTTTCTCGATAGTAGATTTTATCGTCCACCACCGTATAGGAAAAGTTTCTCACTGTTGGGTCTGCCGGAATAGAATTATCTTCCTCCTCCAGTTCTTCCTCGGCTTCATATTCCGTGATTTCTCCGTGAATGTTTGCTACTGCTTCATCAAGCTGTGCTGCAAGGTCTGCATTTTCATACGGCACACAAGTTGCTTCCATACCGAAACGCCCCGATACCATTTTCATTTCTCCAAGTATCATTTCGGGGTGCTGCACAAAATAAGAGTTCATCTTAATTCCGTTCTCATCGGTATCAAGATGAACCCAATCCGGCTCAATATCTATCAGTCTGTCACGCTTTTGCAGGATAAGAATATCCGAAACGACTTCCGTTCCTGCATTACCCTTAAAGGTATTATTCGGCAATCGGATTGCTCCAAGAAGCTCTGCTCTCTGTGCAATATACTTTCGTACTGCTAAAGTTTCCTTGTCCATTGTGCCTTTGCTCGTTACAAAAGCCATCACACCGCCGGGTCTTAACTTATCGAGGGACTTTGCAAAAAAGTAATCGTGTATCAGGAACTTATGCTTGTCATACCTTTTATCCGATACCTTAAAATCTCCAAAAGGCACATTTCCGACAACGCCATCAAAGAAGCTGTCCGGTAAATTGGTTTCTTCAAATCCCTGTGCCGCAATGGTTGTTTTCTGGTAAAGCTGCTGTGCAATGCCTGCGGAAATCGTATCAAGTTCCACACCGTAAATCTTACTATCCTGCATTGAGTCAGGCAGCATACCGATGAAATTACCAATACCGCAGGACGGCTCTAACAAATTGCCCTCCTTAAAGCCCATTTGCTCCATTGCCTTATAAATGGCTGTGATAACTTCGGGCGGCGTGTAGAACGCAGTCAATGTGCTTTCTCTTGCCGAAGCGTATTCCTCTGGTGTTAATACCGAAGAAAGTTCCAGATATTCAGTTGCCCACGCTGAATTATTTTCATCAAAGGCTTCTGAAAGTCCACCCCAACCGACATACTTTGATAAAACAATCTGTTCTTCAGGCGTGGCAAATCTGTTTTCTTCCTGACATTTTTTGAGAAGCTGTATCGCCATAATATTTCTGCGGAAGCGTTCCTTTTTACCTACCGTTTCAACCTCATTTTCTCTGAGATTAAAGGTATGACGGTCTGCCATAGGCACATCAGGGTGCAGGTCAAAGCCTTTGACCTTTTTCTTCTGCTCCCAAGCCGGAACTACCGGCTCAGGCTCTTTATCATAACCGTTTCCTATGCGATACCCCTGACGATGCATCTCATCATAGCTGTCAAAGCCTGACTGTGAAGCTACTATCTCTCGATAATCCTCAATCGGCATACTGCCCATATTGGTCTGAACTTCTTCCGCTTCATTTCTTTCTTCAGCAGGTTCTTCCTTCACAATCAAATGCTCATTCATCGGGTTCTCTCGCACTTTTCTGTCAAACTCTGTGCGTGAAAATTCCTTATTGAACAGTGGCATATCATAGTCATAGAGCATTACTCTCTCATCATCAACAGATAAGATTTCATACTCAGAAGCACCGATATACACCTTATCGCCAAGATGATATTCATACTGCACATCTTGCGGCTGTTCTGCTTCTTCAGGTTCTTTTTCGGTTGGTTCAACCTCTTGTTCCGGCGGTGCATTAGAGAGTATCTCACGATTTCTTTTCGTTTCCGCAATTTTGGTTCTGCGTTCCTCTTGGCTTTCAAGCCATCGAGGATAGTGTTCTTTTTCCTTTGGATTTAAGTATCTGTCCATTCGGATAAGTTCCCCGATACGCTTCTCCACCTGCGACCACGAAAGTGTAATATGTGGATTTTCTTTACCGATACCTTTCGTAATCGTAATACCTTTTCCGTCGTGGCTCTCATCAATTCCCGCTCCGATTATGACGGGATAAGAGCCTCCCCAACCGTACTCATTTTTCAAAAAGTCTGCATTCTCTTTTGCAGAAAGGCTTTTTTCAAACTGTTCATAGATACGCATTTTACCCTCAGAAAATCCGCTTCCATTCGTAAGAACAGCGTCGATAATCTCCTGAGAAAAAGTAAAGGCAGAGGGTTTCTTTTCCTCTGCCTGACCGTCTAATATGAATGTCATCTGACCGTCCATCGACGGTAATGGTTTTATGCTGTCGCTTAATTCTCCCAGTAATCGCATAGCTTCAAAGTGTCGGGCAATAACAGCCCAATCATAAAAGCTCTGTGCGGTTCTGCTGTCATATTTGCCCTCCCACAAATGCAGAACATTTTCAAAGGTCTTATATCCTACTGTCCTGCCGTCCTCTAGGGTAAGCTCTGTATAATCATTATTGAAAATGCTCTTTATATACTCTGTGCGGTCTTTGTTATCAAGATTGCGTTCATAATAATCTTTGATTTCTTCCAGACTTGCCGACAAATGCGGTGTTGTTCTGAGAATTTCATTGATTACCTCATCACGCCCAAAGAACGGAAGGCTTTTGTCCTCGTGAGTTCTATCGTAATACTCTAAACGAATATCACTTCCGCTTTCACGATTTCCTGTGCCGAGCTGCGAAGAGCGTTCATCAGACGAACCCATTTCATCATATCCTCTGCTTTCATCTGCTCGGTCACTCCCTCTTTCTGTGCCATCTGGCTCAGGATTGTTTCTTCCATCTTGCTGGCTCTCTGTTCCACTTCCGCCAAGTGCTGTGTCAGTTCGCCCCTCGTCAGGAGATTGTAGTAAAGGACTCTGTGATGTTCCTTCAGAAACTTTCTCCTCATCTGAGCGTATCTGCCCAAAGTCACTTCCGGCTGCTGTGGAAGTTTCAGGTTCGGAAGGCTGTAATCGCCCACCATTGTGTAGGTCAGTTCGTTCATTGTCCAAACTCCTTTCGTCGTTATTTTCAACCTTATTGTATTCATTTCTGTCCTGACCGACAATTATGCGATTTTGACGGTTAAGTGCGGTAATTGTTTTAGATACTTCCGTCAATCCCATTTCTGCAATATCACTGGTAGCAAAGCCAAGTGCATTGAGTGTTTCCTGCGTATTGAAGTTGGTAACATCTCTGAAATCATCAAGTTCAAAGTAACCGTCTGTATCAACACCAAGCCTTGACATCATCATATATGCCACACTGTTTGCTACAACATTTTTATAAATGGAAGCCACAATATCATTGTCCACTTCCTCAAGGAAACTGCCTTCGGTTGCATAGTAAAGGTCTTGCAGATAATCAGGGATATTATCCTCTGCCGCATTTCTTGCTGCTCCCATAATCGCTTCGGCAAGACTGCTCTTATTCTCAATCTCTCCGAAAGTGCTTTCCAATGTTTCAATCACATCTGCTTCGTATTCCTGACGCATATCCCAAATCGGAACTGTTCTTGAATATCTGCTTTCGTGGGTATCTGAAATATCAAAGTAATGTGTCAGTCTTTGCCTTGTACGGTTTTCATCAGCAAAAACAGCAATACCTCTTGCACCTCGGTTGACCCATCTGCCGAAAATTCTATTCCACTGTTCTATCTCAAGAACTGCTGTTGCGTCAGGTCGCTGTGCATATACAAGAAGCTGTTCGTCATAGCGTAACTTATAATTTCGGCAAGCCGAAGCCAAGAATGCCTGCCAGTTCTGAGGATTTGATACAACCGTTTTGCAGGTGCGGTTGTAAAGCTCAGAAATAAGGTCATATTTTCGTGCCATTACCCTTGCACCTCCTTATCGTTTCTTATCTCTGCTCCTGCATAGCAGGCTCTTTCTTCTCATTGTTACCTTTATTTTTTACTGCTTCATCAGAACCTCCGCCCAAATACGAAAAGAGTTTACCGGACTTTGTATTCTTCTGAAGCTCCATAATCACACCCATATCAGGAATCGTGATATTCGGGATTTTCAGGATTGCTTCCATATCAAGCTGCTGCAACTTTTTCTCCGTATCACAACCGGAGTCAAAGAGTTTATTCAGCACCTTGACCTTATTCTGAAAAGTTGCTTTGTCTTTCACGAAAATACCTCCTTAGCTAATGTTGATTACAATAGAAATACTGCCGCTCTGTTCTTCTTTCTGCGGATTACGTGAATACTCAGGAAAAAGGGACTGTACTCTCTGCCTTGCCCTGCGTATGGTTTCAAAACAAGGAAGTCCGTATGCTCGGTAATTAAATACAATATCCTCAAGCGGAAGATTTCCGGCAGGTATATATCCGTATTGGTTGTAATAATGCAGAATGAGAAGCATATCATCATACCTCGACATCGGGCATTCCTTTAAGATTTCAAGCACTCGGCTCTCCACCGTTTTCTGTTGTTTCATAATGTTCCTCCAAAAAATTAAAGGGACAGAGTTTTTACGCTCTGCCCCGACTGGTTAATGTTCGCTTGTTACTTACTTCTTACGGTTTTTAACCTGAAGAAAGATAAAGCCGCCGACAATAACGGCGACTAATGCGATAGCGATAATTGTCTTTGCTTCCATTACTCGTTACTCTCCTTTTTCTTCTTTTTGTGTGCAACAACAGAAGTTACAGCGATACCGACAGCAGAAAGTCCGGCAAGGACATACCAAAGTTTCATATTGGTATCATCTCCTGTTTTCGGCGTATCTCTTAACTCATTGTGCATTTTTACAACGGCTGTTTCATCAAGTTTGATAGTAACATTCTGGTCGGCAGGTGTGATATATGCGGCAGACGCATTGTTTGCCACTTCTGATACGGTATATTCGCCAATACGAAGTCCCTCAATCACGATTTCGCCATTCTTATCTGTTTCAAATGTCATATCATACCCGTTTGCTCCGGTTACTCTGAACGCAAAACCTTTGACCTTACCGTCTGAAGATGTCTTAACGATTTTCAGTGTTCCACGCATAGCTTCATTGATAAATCCAACTCCAGCCTTATTCTCAACGGAATAAGTTGTTTCGTCTTTCTCAATGAAAACAGAGTATTCTCCCTTATCAAGCAGGAAGCCCTCCGGTGCTTTTGTTTCACGGACAATATATTTTCCGTAAAGCAGCTCTTTCATCTCATAAATTCCGGTTTCGGTTTCTTCAAGATTTCCGATAAGTTCATCGCCATCATCAATCTTTCCATTCTCATTGGTGTCCTTATATACCTCAAAGGTTGCACCCGTAAGTTTGTTATCTGGATATTCAGCGTCCATCTTCGTGAGTCTGATATTGCCGTGAACATACTCATTGACAATCTCAATTTCAACTACCTGCTCGGCTTTGCTGATATTGACCTCATACGCTTTTTCATCAAGAACAAATCCCTTTGGCTGCTCGATTTCTCTTACAATCCATTTGCCATAAGGAACTTTTGCAAAAGAAAAACTACCGTCTTTTGCAGAGGTAGTCGTCATAAGTGCAGTATCCTTTGTAAATTCTGTTTCTTCGGCTTTGAAGATACCGATAACAGCACCCTCAAGTGCTGCTCCATTCTCGTCAATCTTCTTACCTGATACAGAACCATAGATAAGTTCATTCTTGATTTCTTTTCCGTCATTCACTTTGATTTCAACCGTTGCGGTATCCTGACCTGCGTATTCAAATACAACCGGATACTTCGTATCAGAGAGAATATAATGCTCATCGGTTGCAATCTCTTTGACATAGTATTTGCCAAACGGAAGGTCTGACTTCATAACAGCAGTTCCATTTTCATTTACGCTGATAATCTCAATCAGTCCATCAGCCGGAATAACGGTACCGCTTGCAGATACAATATCTTCTGCGGCATAAAGACCAAAGCTGATATTTTTGATTTCTCCGTTGTCGCCAATACCAAATGTCTTATCCTTTTCAATGGCTTTTGCAAGGCTTACCTGAACTTTCTGTCTTTCGTTATAGAATGATATGGAAGTTTCGGTAACAGAGATATTCTGACCTGCATAAGTAAGCTCAACCGTATGTGTTTCGCCACTGATTACCATTCCATAAGGTGCGGTAATTTCCTTGACCTCGTATTTTCCGAGATAAAGTTCTTTGCTCTTAACAAATCCATCGGAGCTTGTTGTGATAGTATCTACCACTTCGCCCTTTGAATAGCGGAGTGTACCGTCCGGTGTACTAATATCTTCCGCAGCACGGACTTCATAAACTGCACCCTCAAGTCCTGCCACTTCATAAACAGGCTGATAAATAACATCACTGTCCTCAGAACCACTTACATTGACACCACTAAATACTTCTCCGGTCTTTTCAACCGTGATAGTACCTTTCTGTGCCATATTCGGCTTATTGACTTTCACAACAGTTACGCCGCCTTCCTCTGTGGAATTTTCTTCGGTAATATCAAAATATACCGGAGTATCATCAAGTACATATCCGTATGGAGCTTGTACCTCTACGATGGAATATCCCTTGCCGTAATCTAATTTCTCAGGTGTTACAAGAGAACCATTTGCGTCGGTATAGAACACATCAATCGTGGTCGGTGTCGGATAAGTAAAGGTCATTTTGACCTGATTGCCCTGTGGGTCGTAAATCTTAAATCCTGCTCCTGCATACGGAATACTCTTTCCGCTTTCTGCGTCCACCTTGACTACATTGACAAAGCTCTCAAAGTTACGGTTATTGATAAGATAACGGTAGGTCTGTGCGTTCTGTGAAATGAACACATCAAAATCATCCATCATCTCTCTGCCTTCCCAACCGGAAGTCTGGTGTACGGTATAAATACCATACGGCATATCTTTTGTCTGACCGAAGCCATTTTCATCGCAAACGATAGTATCTCTCTCGTCTTTATTGGCTGCGTCATAGCTTCCGGCAGATTTCAAATAAATCTCAAAGGAAGCACCCTTTTCAGGAGTTTCAATCTTTGTTTCTCCATCATCAGTGTGTTTAATGATAGCCACGTTACCTTTGATTACCTGCTCGGTTACATCATTGGAAGTAAGGTTGTGTTCCACCTCATAAAGTTTCGGGTCTGCACCTACTTCATGGATAGTCTTATCAAGCAAATATCCCTCTGACGGTGTAATTTCTCGGATTGTCCAGTCGGTATCACAAACATATTCTTTGGTAGTGAACTGACCGTTTTCATCAGTAACATACTTATCTACAAGCGTTTCTCCCTTATAGATACCGTAAACTGCTCCCGAAAGTTTGGCATTGCCCTGTGCTTCGCCTTTCTCAGCGTCGCTCTTTGTTACTGTTACAGTAAATTTTTTCAAAATGTTATTGAAGTTTCTTGTAGTTACTTCTTTCCACTTCACCGGTGCAGTCTGATTTTTTGGCACAACATAACGGATAGCTGTGTCTACTTCTTCAAGGGTATACGGTTCAGAACCACTGATAAGCACATCTTTGAAAGTTGCCACACCGTCTTTGTCCGTAACTGCATACTGGTCAACAGCATCACCGGAAAGAGAAGTACCGAAAAGATGGAACTTCACACCTTCAACAAGGTTATCTTCTGAGGACTTCACTACCTGAAGGTCGCCACGCTTCAATTTGTTATTGAAATTGACCTTTGCAACCTGTCCTGCTACAACAGTAACTCTATGCGTTTCCTGCGGCTCGTACTTATCGTATGCCTGCTCGGTTACGGTATAGATACCCGGCATAAGGTTATCAATCTGAAACTTACCGCCATTAGCTGTTGTAACTGTCTGATTGATACCGTTTCCGGTAATCGTGAAGTTGATACCGTCAACCTTGCCGTCCTCACTGGTCTTTACAATCTGACAAGAACCATAGCTGACTTTCATCTTCACATAACCGTTGATACTGTCGCTTACTTCCTGAGCATAGCTGACAACATCCTGCACACTGGAGTTCTGACCGTGTTTACCCTCTGACCATACAACCACACCTCTGCGGACTGCATTTTTCTTCGTTGCGGTAATGGTAAATTCCTTGCTCGGTGCAGTATCCATAGAAACAGTAAGTTTGTTACCATTCACAGAAAAACTTACTCCACTGATACTTGCCTTGAAATTATATTTAGACAGCACATTATTGGAGTCTGTCAGAGTAGTTGTGTACTTACTTCCGTTCCACTCAAGCTCTATTGTCTTTGCCGAACCGGATGATTTATTACAAAAGCTCGGTATGGTCGCATGGTTCTGTACACTCTGCACCATACTGTTGTAATAACTGAAAATCTTATTGCGGAGCGGATGCTTTGCATTGATGACATCTTTCACATTGCTGCAACCACTGGCTGCTACATGATTGAAGTTCACATCACGCTCTCCGATAACAGTTTCCCAGATAAGAAGCTGTGTGGCATAAGCCTGTGCAATGCTGTTTGCTGCCGCTTCATTCTGTGACCTCCAAGATGTCGAGATTGTCCCACGATAGCCATACTGTAAAATACGACCAACGAAAAGACGGATTTCATCTCCGGAAATAACCCCGTTGGATGCAAGGTTATTAAAATAATTTTCGTCATACTTATTCATTGTCTGACCGACCTTGAGCGAAATTCCCGGCTCAATACAATAAGCAACATTGCCTGAGTATGAGCCAATAGCCTTAAGATTGGTAAAATTGGAACGTCCGGTATGCCAACCATTTTTCAAGGTCAAATTGCTGTGTCCCCATACCCCATCGTAATTAGCATCGCCATCACGAGGGAAATCGACCATATAAACATCGGCTTTTTCTCCCGAAGCAGCATATGCTGTTGTCGAGCTAATGCCTGCAAAAGTGGTCACACACATAAGGGTCGCCAAGAAAAGCGACGTGACTCTTTTGAATTTTGACTTTATCATTGCGTTTCCTCCTGTAAAAATTGAAAAACACACCGTATCTCTACGATGTGCCTTTGTGGATTTTCTTTTACGACAAGATTTACCTGCCGAAAAACAAATGCGGATTTTTCGTTAATTTTTCATTTTACCATACACCTCCAGTCCGTTCATACTGTGCGATTGCCCCTTAGAGATAGACATATACTTTGAGATAGTTATATTCAAGTGAGATAATATATATCATTTTCGGTAGGTAGAAGTATAACTAAGGGGTTAGAGTGTGAGAAAGGGGAACTGTAACTCAGCCTATCTGCTGTCACGTTCTGCACGATTACGCAAAAACTTGTTGTAATGCTCCAATGCTTTGCAGACAAAATCCTCCGTCTGACTGACGGGAATGTTTTTCGGGATAAGCTGTCTTACTCTGTCGCCCCTCAACACGATTTTTTCCTTTTGGTTCGGCTTTTCCTCAGACATAACAGCGTGGATTGCTTCGGTTGTAAGGTTGCCCTCGTTGAATAACTTTCGCATACGGATTGTCTGGTCGTGTGACGGGGTTGCGTCATTTAGGTCGATTTCGTCAACCACATCACGCTGGCAATCTTCATCAAGATAAGAAAGTTCCACGGCAGGACGCATTTTAATACGCCCCTCATCAACAAATTCAAGCAATTCAGGAACAAGGTTTGTCAGACGAATATACCTGCGTATTTGTTCACGACTTTCCCCTACTTCTTCTCCAATACGAGAAACCGAAAGGGCATCTTTACCTGCCAACTTCTCCACCAGTGGTGTAGAAGTTAAATCTGTTCTTTGTCCCTGCCTTTTCATTGCTTCCAAACGCATTTTATAGGCAAAGGCTTTTTCACTCGGCAATATCTCTGACCTCTGGAAATTACTTTCAACCATTAAAATGGTCGCTTCATCTCTGTTCAGGTCTACAATCTCACTTCTCAGGGTTTCAAATCCTGCCAGTTCACAAGCTCGCTTTCGTCTGTGTCCTGAAACAAGTTCGTATCTGCCGTCCTCTTTCTGCCTTACCGTTGCCGGAGTAATAACTCCTCTTTCCTTGACACTCTCCACAAGCTGCATCATATCTTCATCGTCCCTGACCTTAAACGGGTGGTCGGGGAAATCATCAATCAGCTCTAACGGAATATCTCGGATTTTTGAAAGCTGTTCTTCATCTCTCTGTGCCTGCGTGGTAAATAAATCATCGAGCTTCGTGAGAGTGAAGTCGCTCTTTCTTCCTGCCATCGGCTAACACCTCCTTTGTAAATTCAGCGTATGCCTTAGCCACTGTGCTGTTTGGCTCATAAGCATAAATGCTTTTACCTTTGGAAGAAGTTTCAGCGGCTTTTACGGCAATCGGGATTTGTGTTCGATACATCCTTATCTGATTACCGAAGTTTGCCCTGAGTGCTTCCACCGTACTCTTTGCAAGGTTTGTTCGGCTATCCACCAAAGTAAGCAGCATACCGTCTATCTTAATATCCGGATTGATATACTTCTTTACTTTTGAAATGGTCTGCACAAGCTGTGTCATACCCTTTGCAGGCAAATACTGAGCCTGAACCGGAATGATAACACTGTCTGCCGCCGATAAAGCATTGAGAGTAACCATACCAAGTGAAGGCATACAGTCTATAATTACATAATCATATCTGTTCTTCACTTGACTCAGATAATTCTTGAGTGTAGTTTCTCTGCTCATTGCGTTCACAAGGTTAAATTCCATTGCTGAAAGCTCAAGGTTTGCCGGAACAAGGTCAACACCTTCTTCGTGGTGCAGGATACCAACCATAGGGTCTGTCATCGTTTCATTGATTACATCTGTGAGTTTCGTTGCAAGCGTAATACCCAAGCCGTCTGTATCCTGCCAACCAAGACAAGTCGTTAAATCTCCCTGCGGGTCTGCGTCTATGAGCAATACTTTCTTGCCCTGCATTGCAAGCCCGACTCCAAGATTAACTGTTGTGGTGGTCTTTCCGACTCCGCCTTTCTGGTTACATACGGAAATCGTTTTACAGTTTGACACTTCTTTTTGCCCTCCTTTCTGAAAATTCATAGCCACCGCATTATGGCTATGTACCTGACCGACTCATTTCCTAATCGGTCATAGCAATATTTGTTCTCAACACCCCTTGCCAAGCAAAATGCTTATGGGAAGTCACTAAGGAACAGACTGCTTATCTGTATCATAGGATTCTAACCTCTGCCGGGTACTCCGCCAGCTCCGTAGAGAAGTATCATTATCATTCTGACTATCATCGCCATATCAGGAGCAACCTGATACTCATAACCGGAGTTCTCGCTATTCTGAAATACAAAAATTACGGCGTACCTGCTAAAGTGGCTATCATCAGAAATAAAGTCTTAGTGAATGACTTATTCAATTTTCAAGCGAAAAGGCTTCCGTTTTTGCTATCCGGAATGAACCCCTTCACTCATTTGGACAAAGGGGTATGAAATGCACACCCAAAATCTCCGCTTTTCCGAAAATTTTTCAAAAAATTTTTTGAAATAAAAAAGCCGCCTGCTCCGGTTAGGAAACAGACGGCAAATCAACGTTCTAAATGTATTCAATTTTCAATTTCTTTTTCTTTGCTTCAAGCACTTTACATAGAACATCATCTACTGCGTCGGTGTATCGCCCCTGAGCTGCTAAATTGTTCTTCAGTTCGATGAGCGATTGTATCACTCGGCTTCGTTCTTCTTCATTTAAGTATAGATGATAGGTTTTCTCTCTCATTGGCTGTCCCTCCATCTTTCAAATGTATTTTTGATTATCTCCACATCTTCCTCGGTATCGGAAGAAATAAATATATGTACGCTCTGAAAAGCTTTCTTTAAATTATTGGCATAATCCAGTTCTGTGCCTTTCATCGGCAGCTTAATCAGCCTTATTCCTCTTTGCTTGCACATATATGCTTTCATTATTTCTAAATTCTCATCGGCACTTCCTGACTCAATAGCCAACTTTTCTGAAGGTATGTATGTTTCAAGCGGAACTCCAAGCAATCGGTCAGAACCAAGTTCTGCTTTCAAGCCTTTCTTATTAGAATAATAGCTGACAGCCAAAGCAGGAAATAGAGATAAATACTCCTGCTCACAAAATCGACAGCCTTTCTTCAATATCGTTCTTTCATTTATCTTCATACTCCACGAATGACCGTGCCTGCATTTCCACCACGCTCTCTTTGCCGAAGTTCGTGATACCTCTGTAGGTTTCAGTTTATTCTGTTCATAATCCCATTCGCTAAGAAGCTGACTGTCTGTTGTCGCCAAATCATTATATCCGGCAA
Organism: Lacrimispora sp. 210928-DFI.3.58; assembly: GCF_020554865.1. Lineage (GTDB taxonomy): Bacteria > Bacillota > Clostridia > Lachnospirales > Lachnospiraceae > Enterocloster. The sequence goes on along the minus strand of NZ_JAJCIC010000003.1, from coordinate 4,317 downwards.
GGACTTCTCTCTCTGCACAAACGGGGCATACCGTACCTTTCACACGGGCATTGATAACAGATTTCCACTCGTTACCGCATTTACTGCATCTCCACCAGACATTTTTCCTCGACTTTGCATTTACTTCATCAGGCTTCAATGGCAAGTTCTTCTCCGACCACTCCGAAGCAATTTCAGGGTGTGTTGTCTGCAAATCGTTAAACCCTTTCAGGAATATGTACCCACTGCAATACGGGCATTTACTGCCACCGGAACGAGTAGAAATAAGGGTGTTCCACTCTCTGCCGCAATCCTTACACTTCCACCAAGCCTTACGATTGGCAAAGACCGTAACCTGAGTCGGAAGTAACGGATAATTTCTGTCCGACCACTCGGCAGCTATATCCGGCAAAAGCGTTGCAAGGTCATTAAATCCTGCCAACACTTTATTATGGGAACAATATGGGCAACCTGTTTTATTTATTGTCCTGCTCTTAACAGCAGCTTCCCACTCGTGTCCTTTTTCACATCTCCAAATCACTTTCTTATGAGAACCAATAGAAACTTCTGTCGGTTTTATCTTATTCTTTTCCGACCACTGCTTTTCCAGTAGCGGCTCTAATGTTGCCAAATCGTTAATCCCTGCAATCACTCTTGCACCGGAACATATCGGGCATTTCTCTCCATTGGAACGAGCCTTAACGCTTGTCTGCCATTCATGACCGCAAGCACCTCTCCACCATACTTTTTTATTTGAACCGAAAGTAATCTCATCAGGTTTAAGCGGTAAGTTCTTCTCTGACCACTCAGGAACAAGTTCCGGGCGTACTTCTGCTAAACTGTTATTCATAGCCAAACCTCAACCTCCTTGTGCTTAGAGTATATGAAGTTTTAGCTTTATCTTGTAGTTTGCGAATATCCGTATAAATAGAAAAAGCCCTTTGAGAAAAGGATTTCTCCTCTCTCAAAGGGCAAATTGACAAACTTGAATTTGTAATTACATTCCATACATATTGGCATTCTTTACAAGTACTTTATCACCCTTTTCTAATTGTTCCTTGGAAATTCCTCGTAACCCAAGTCCAACATGCTCTGTTTTATATCCACAACCATTTGCTTTTCGTTCTTTTGTATGTACATCGACAGTAGTAATTCTGGTTTCTAAGATATCTCCATTTGCTTTATAAATACATGCATTTTCCCCTTCTCTGCACATCCCTGTTAATATGTTTCCTGTGGCAACTGTTCCAACTCCCATAATTGTAAATATATCATCAATAATCAATTCAAAATCTTCTTTTAAACACGATGGAACATCTAATCTGCTCATGTATTCTGTTTCTCGTTCTTTTTTGCTTTTACCAAATAATCCCATGGTATTCCTCCTTTAAAACTTCCGATTTGTATTTCTGTTTGTTTTAAAAATGGGCAATCCCGATTGGAATTGCCCACTCTTTGTACTAATTATGCGATTTTTTCTTGCTTGCACCGATTTCTGCATCAATTGATGTAAGTTTGATGTAAATCGCTGTTTTTTTAGTTTTTTATCAAATGAAGTACGTCCCGTCTATTCGGTAAAACGGTACATCTTTACATCATCTTAATAGAGCTTTGCACCTGCTGGAATGTGGTCATCAACCATCAGAAGATGAAGCTTTTCTTCGCCTTCTTCTTCATGAATAGCACTGAGGAGCATACCGCAAGAGTCAATGCCCATCATAGCTCTCGGTGGAAGATTTGTGATAGCGATAAGCGTCTTTCCAACCAGTTCTTCCGGCTCATAAAAGCTATGAATACCGCTTAAAATGGTTCTGTCTGTGCCTGTTCCGTCATCAAGAGTAAACTGTAACAGTTTCTTTGACTTCGGTACTGCAACACACTCTTTAACCTTTACTGCACGGAAATCTGACTTGCTGAATGTATCAAAATCAACAAATTTCTCAAATAAAGGCTCTACCTTTACCTTAGAAAAATCAATCTTTTCAGACTCAGTTTTTACATTTTTTTCAGGTGCTTCAGAAGCTGTATTATTTACATCATTTTTCTTATTTACACCATCTAATGACTTCATTGTCGGGAACAACAACACATCCCTGATCGCCGCTGAATCCGTAAGTAGCATCACCATCCGGTCAATGCCATACCCAATACCTCCCGTAGGCGGCATACCGATCTCCAGTGCATTCAGGAAGTCCTCATCTGTATGATTTGCCTCCTCATCACCAGCGGCGAACTGCTCTTCCTGAGCCTTAAATCTCTCCCTCTGATCAATCGGATCATTGAGCTCAGAATATGCGTTTGCCATCTCCCAGCCATTCATGAAGAACTCAAACCGCTCCACATACTCTGGATTCTCCGGCTTCTTTTTTGTCAGAGGTGATATCTCGATCGGGTGATCCATGACAAAGGTCGGCTGGATCAAATGCTCCTCCACGAACTCCTCAAAGAACAGGTTCAGGATGTCGCCCTTCTTGTGGCGCTCCTCGAACTCTACATGCTTTTCCTTTGCAATCGCTCTTGCTTCCTCTAAGGTGTGGATCTCGTTAAAGTCAACACCTGCATATTTCTTAACCGCATCCACCATGGTAATACGCTCAAAGGGCTTTCCCAGATCCATCTCGATGCCATTGTAGGTGATCGTTGTGGTGCCTAACACCTCCTGGGCTACAAAGCGGTACAGGTTCTCTGTCAGGTCCATCATGCCGTGATAATCCGTGTAAGCCTGGTACAGCTCCATCAGGGTAAACTCCGGGTTGTGTCTTGTGTCCAGGCCCTCGTTGCGGAATACGCGGCCGATCTCATATACGCGCTCAAGACCTCCTACGATCAGGCGCTTTAAATAGAGCTCCAGGGAAATTCGGAGCTTCAGATCCTCGTCAAGGGCGTTAAAATGAGTTTCAAAGGGCCTTGCTGCAGCGCCGCCTGCATTGGATACCAGCATGGGGGTCTCCACCTCCATGAAGCCCTGGCCGCCTAAGTATTTGCGGATAGCTGCGATGATCTGGGAACGCTTGATGAAGGTGTCTTTTACCTCCGCGTTCATGATCAGGTCCACATAGCGCTGACGGTAACGCAGGTCTGTGTCTGTCAGGCCGTGGAACTTCTCCGGAAGCACCTGGAGGCTCTTGGAGAGAAGGATGACCTCCGTGGCATGGATGGATTTTTCCCCTGTCTTTGTGGTAAAGGCAGTTCCCTTGATACCCACGATATCGCCGATATCCATCTTTTTGAATTCCTTATAGGGTTCCTCACCAATGCTGTCACGGGCCACATAGATCTGGATGCTGCCCTGTAAATCCTGAATATTGCAGAAAGAAGCCTTGCCCATCACACGCTTGAACATCAAGCGGCCTGCAACGCTTGCTTCCTTTCCCTCCCACTGCTCATAATTGTCTTTCAACTCCACGCTGTGGGCAGTCACTTCATATTTTGTGATCTGGAAAGGATCCTTTCCAGCTGCCTGAAGCTCTGCCAGTTTATCCCGGCGTGCCTTCAGTACATGGTTTAAGTCCTGTTCTGCCTGATTGGCCTTCTGCTGCTCTCCCACGGTCTACACTCCTTTGTTCTATAAAAATCCCGCCGCCGTCCAGGCGGCATAAGTTCAGGTATGCCAATTGCGCCCGCCAGGCTTTTATGGCGTAGTGGTACGTCCGCCAGCCGGGCGCATGAAGGTTTACTGTACTCTCTGGATTTCCAGCACCTTATACTGGATGATACCTGCCTGTGTCTCTACGTCTACCACATCGCCTACCACCTTGCCGATGAGGGCGCGTCCAACAGGCGATTCATTGGAAATCTTATTCTGAAGGCTGTTTGCCTCTGTGGATCCCACGATAAAGAACTCCATCTCCTCGTCAAATTCCACATCCAGAAGCTTTACCTTACATCCGATATTGATCTTGTCAAGGTCGATCTCGTCCTCAACTACAACCTCTGCATTTTTCAGAAGCTTCTCCAGCTCATCAATACGCAGCTCAATGTCTCTCTGCTCATCCTTCGCTGCATCGTACTCCGCATTCTCGGACAGGTCTCCCTGCTCTCTTGCTTCCTTGATCTTCTGGGCAACTTCTTTTCTCTTGACTACCTTCAGATTCTGCAGCTCGTCTTCATACTGCTTTAATCCGGCATAGGTCAAAATATGTTTCTTATCTGCCATGTCTACCCGCTTCCTTCCTTTTTCTTTCATTATAAATATTTATTGACATCTTACGTATCATTCTCAATTTCTCACACATTCAGTGTATTATATAAGAAAAAATGTCTATTGTCAAGAATCCTTTTTCTGTAGGATTACAATACATGTGTTACAACTGAATAATTAAAAAGCAGAGATGCTGC